>CAYZGR010000029.1:38025-39631 GCA_964478125.1 uncultured Chitinophagaceae bacterium
AATGTTATATTATGTCTGCGCTCCGTTGCACTACGCTTGCCCTGCGGGTAAAGTAAAGGACGCCTTCGGCTCAATGGTGAATTTTTGAAAAAAATTCCGGCTTATCCATTTTGACCAAATGGAAACCGTTGATAGAGATCGTATTGCTTTCGGCTTTCATTGAAACGACGCAATACGATATCCCTGCATATAAATTGAATATCCACCTCCCGTATCAATAATCGGGCTACAGACAATTGATTTGAAGTCAGCCTTCTACCAATGGAAATATGTGGAGTTGTCGATTGATACCTTGATAACGGCGACATCCGGTGGAATCTTTTCATCAGGTTTACCAGCAATTGTCTAGAGGGTTCATCCGGCGCCAAGAAGAAAGCGCCGTTTTCAAAAGAACCTGTACGATCGAATCTTAAGGATACGGGCGGCTGTTGCAAAGCAAATCTATCTATATAAGTCTCCCAACGGAGATCAGGACAAGCATCGCTTTGGAATAAATTAAAAGTAATATGAGCGGGTGCATTGGCGCTGCTGTACCAACCAATAATAGCCTGCAACTTTTGTTTCAACTTCTTTATCTGCTGAATTACAGCATCAGGCGGCGATATAGCTACGGAATATTGAAACATGAATAATATTGTTGAAGGTCCATAAGTCGTAAGTTATTGAATAATAGTGTGCTAATTTACATAAAACTGCTCAGAAGCCCCCCTACGCTCATTTCTTAACACCGTGGCATTCATTTTATTGAAATCTCAATGCCTAATCAGGCTTTTCTATTTAATATAATATTTACCAGTAGTAAGTAGTAACCTATAAATTATTCATCCTTAGCGGATATTCAAGTATGAAAAGGCGTACTTTATACTTCTCAACAGGATATTTCACGGGTTTTCACATCTCCAAAAAAGCCATCCTATCTGTAGGTAGATGGCTTCCCTTTAAGTCATCAGCGCAAATGCATCTAAAAATTTTTCTTGGCCAATAGTGAAAAAAATAAAATATTGTACCTTTATTGAAAGATTCTGAATGGGTTGTATGATTCTAATAAGGTGTTGACAGCTATATTTCCAAACGATAGTGCAAACCGAAACGAGAAATCTTGACTGACAATTTGAAGAATAAATTAATTGGACAGTCCTCAGCGAAAGTTTTTCAATTGGGCGAAAGTGCTAAACATTGGGCTTAAGTTTTTCAAATTGATGGAAGGTATTTAGACTGTCCTATAAATTTATAAAAAGAGGAGAACGGTAGACTAAAAATTTAGTTTAAAATTGGATGTTTCGACCAAATTATAAAGTATCAATATTAAAAAACTTGATAAATGGATAATATTTTGATAATAACAATAGCGATAATCATTTTTTTAATAATTAATTTTATTTATTACAAAATTCTTAATGGTTATTATAAAAAAGAATTTGGTAAAACTATGTGGAAAACATGGAAAATGAAGCTTTATTTTTGGCAAGGTGCAATATTCGCTGCTACTGGAGGTACAATTCTAATAATATTTCTATTAAAATGGACAAATTTTGTAACTTCTTAGAAGTCAAAAAAGAATAAAAGAGATTAGCTGATTGTTATTAAACTTTTACCTTAAAAGGAA
>CAYZGR010000030.1:0-38737 GCA_964478125.1 uncultured Chitinophagaceae bacterium
CCGATCACTTTTTCAACAGATTCATGATCGCCAACACCGACAAGGCCAGGCTGGAAACCGCAGAGGTCACGCCCAATATCTCCCTTGTGCTCGTGGGCTTCGGCTTTTTATAAGGTACAAACACCTCCGCTCCGGGCTCCAGCTCAGGATAGTTCTTAAAGAAAAGAAAATGGCTTGTACTTTTCACAAATCCATTGGCGTATATGACATACACCCGCCCTTTTTTAGCATCTTCGGAAAATCCGCCCGCCTGGGATATATAATAGCGCATGGACCTGCCGGGCTGATAGCGGGTGGTAACCGGGAAAAGCACTTCCCCGTTGACCTTAACTGTTTGCAATCTCCGCGGAATGTTGATCACATCTCCCTGTTCCAAAAAGAGGTCGCTAGGCGAACCGGGGCTTTTTAATATTTTTTCCAAATGGATACCCACAAAATCGTTATGGACCATCTGCGCATTTAATTGTTCCAACTGGGCTGAATCGCCCTCCACATTTGACTGGAGCTGGTTAAATTTCTGCTGTTTGATCCTGGCCAGCCCGGAGCTGTCCAGGTTTATTGTTCTTCTTAGGGAAGCCCCTTCCGGATAGGCCAACTGGGTAAGTCCGCCCGCCCGCTTGATCAGATCTGAAATCCGCTCCTCTTTGGTAGTAAGGGTATAGATCCCGGGGTACATGACCTCCCCCTGTATGCGTACCTGCTTTTGGGTGGAAAATCCGGGCAAACTGCGAACTACCACAATATCAAAAGGCTCCAGTTCAAAGTGAGAAGCCTGCAATTGCAGATCTTTGCCTACATTTTCCTGAAATATCTTTGCGATATGAACCGAGGCGGATCCCGCATTCGCGGTATCTATTAAGCGCCGGGAGACCTCTATGCGCCTTGGCGAGGCGCCCTCTGCAAATCCCCCCGCCATCATGATCAGGTCTTCGAGGGTCATCCCGTCTGAGTATTGGTAAATACCGGAGTCTCTTACTTCCCCCCTGATAGAGACGGTATATTGATCTCTCAAATCAAAGATGGAATAAATGTGTACCACATCTTCCCTTTGAAGTGGGATATCGGCTGCCGTACCCTGCATAATTTTAGACAGATTAAACTGCAGCGTGGAAGTGGTCATGTCGGGATTTTGTCTGACAATGTAGCCCCGCGGCAGAAAAGCATCTTCTTTCAGGCCGTCCGCCTCTTTTATCAATTGGCTTAAGGTTAAACCGGAAGTCAGTTCAAACTGTCCCGGACGATATACGGCCCCATCAATGATAACACGGTTGGTAAAGCGGTTTAGGATAGCAGAGACAGAAAACTTATCCCCATTCCGGGGATGAAACGTATCAAATTCCGAGGCAGAAATATCCGAAACGGATTTCTGCGTGGGCGTTTGCCTTACTGCTTTGATATTCGCGGTATAGGCCCCGTTAGCAAATCCGCCGGCATACCGAAGCAGATCTTCCATCGTCTCTCCCGGCTTCATCTCATATAGCCCGGGGCGTTTAACCTCTCCGGTGATCTCTACCCGGTCGTTGTAAGTAGGAATCCGGATCACATCCTGATCATGAAGATGTACATTGTTACTTTGTTCCCCCCTCATCAAAAAATCATACACGTCCAAATGGGCAATAACTTTATTGTCGCGGATCAATTGGATATCACGATAAGAGCCATTTTCATTCGGACCACCGGAAGCGTATAAAGCGTTAAAAACAGTTGCAAGGGAGGGGAGCGTATAAGTGCCGGGAGCGGTTATAGCGCCCATAAGCGTCACTTTAATACTGCGGATTTTTCCAATGTTTACTGCAACAGAAGTTTTACCTGTTTCTATTCCGGAATACACATTGGCCAGTTTGGCCCTGATCTTTTTGGCCGCTTCCTGAACCGTCAGCCCATTCACGTATACCAATCCAATATAAGGAATGTTAACAGCTCCTTCTTTGGATACGGTCAGGTTATAATTGGCCTCCGAGTAACCATAAACATCGATTACAATCTGATCCTCCGGACCGATCTGGTAATTTGGAGGAGTGGGCATGTTGAGATCAGGCTCAAAGGTCATGTGGGGGTTGTTAAACAGCTCTGCGCCAAAAATTTTGGGCTTCAGGGCCTCCAGCGCTTCTTCCATCCGGGTGACCCTACTGATCAGGGTATCATTCGCAGCCCCGAAGGCAGGCTTCATCTGAGTGGTATCGAGTCCGTTTAATGGAATTCCTTTTGATTGTGCTTCCTGGGCATCCTCCGCCCGGATTTTGGCAATGCGGGCTTTGAGCTTTTGCAGCTCCGACGGTGGAAGTCCTTTTGCCAAGGCAATTTGGTCCAGCTTATTTTCACCCAGTCCCGTTTTTTGTACTTTCAGCATAAATTGACGTATCTGCTGATCACTCAGATCATCCACATGAATGTTGCTGAAGTTCATACTGCTGATATCCTGTTTGCTGATATCCTGAGCCTGAGTTTCCACAGACACCAGAAAAGGCAGCATAAGCACACAGAAACCCCAAAAAAATAATTTCATAGAAAGAAACCTAAATTTAATAACCGGGCACGGCTTCGCCATCGTCAATCCCATAATGAATTTTGCGCGAAATTAAACAAATTCCGCCGTCCTGCAACGATTGAACCAAATCCCGTGGGATTTAAACGGCAGTCGTTTGACCTCATCCGGCAGCCCCAGAACCAGAACAGAAAAATCAAATGACAAATCACAAATAAACCCCAATAACTACAACTTCAAATATAAAAACTTCATCCGGAACCCGCCTATTCTGCACGGGGAATTTTGAATTTGGAAATTGATTATTGACTAAAATTTCGAAACAAAATGGATCTCGCCCGGCCGTCGCTTCCATTGAATGGATTGAACTATAGCAGGGCGAAATGAAAATCAAGGAGCGGAGGAATCTCCCTCATGCAGCACAATGACGTAACTTCCGGCACATCATTATTTATAAGATCCCCCATCTCAAAGATTTGCTTCGCTACACCCTCTTTTTTCGGTGAGGAGGACGGGAGAAGGAGCCCTTTCATCCAGCCCGAAAGGTTTGTTATTGCCATTTGTATTCTGGAGTTTTGCCGGGAAAAGTCAAAAAATCACTGATAAATATTCAAAATGCTGCATTCATTTCCCTTTAAATTTTGCTTCCCTCTTTTCAATAAAGGCCGCCATTCCTTCCTTTTGATCACCGCTGTCAAAGAGCATATAAAAATTTTTACGCTCCATGCGCAGGCCTTCTTTGAGCGGCATTTCAAAAGCATTTAAGATAGATTCCTTGGCCATCCGCACCGCCAGGGGAGGGAGTGCGGCGATCTGTACCGCCACTTTCAACGCCTCCTGCAAATACCGCTCAACCGGCACAATCTTATTAATCAGGCCGGCCTGTAAGGCTTCCCGGGCATCTATAAAAGTGCCTGTTAAGATCCATTCCATAGCGCGCGCTTTTCCAAGTGCACGGGTCAATCGCTGTGTTCCTCCCGCTCCTGGGATCACCCCCAGTTTAAGCTCCGGTTGTCCGAACCGGGCCGTATCGCTGGCAATGATCATATCACACATCATGGCCAACTCGCACCCGCCTCCCAGGGCAAAGCCACTTACTGCAGCGATAAGCGGCTTTTTTACGTGCGGAATCTCATCCCAGGCGGCAAAAGGGTCCAATTGATACATTTCAATAGTCGTCTTATCTGCCATTTGTTTGATATCTGCCCCGGCAGCAAATGCCTTTTCATTACCTGAAAGAATAATTACACGTATATTTTCATCTTCATCCAGCATCTTGAGAGTCTTTTTCAGATCGCTCATCAGGGAAGGGCTGAGGGCATTCAGCGCTTTCGGGCGGTTGAGTTGAATATGCGCCACATGGGGCTCTGCTTCTTTATTGACAATCAAATCCATATTTTGTATTTTTTTTAATCAGAATGATGAAAGTAAAGAAATTTATTTTACTTTAGATATTAAAACATTCAGGATATGGAACCTCAAATCCCTCCTCAGCCCCAACTGGTCGTTGATGAACAGTTGAAGTATTACATACGAAACACCGTTAAATGGGCTAAATTTCTGGCTATCGTGGGCTTTGTCATCACTGCTTTCATCCTCATTATGGCTTTTTCGGTGGGTACGCTTATTTCCACCCTCTCCCAGGTGGAAAATTTCCCCAGGTTTGGCGGCAGCGCCATGATCACCATTTTTTATCTCATTATAGCCATACTTTATTTTATTCCCTGTCTTTTTCTTTACCGCTTTGCAAGAAGAACACAGGGAGCTGTAGATAGTAATTCCCAGGAACAACTGCTCAGCGGATTTGATCATCTGAACCGCTTTTTTAAATTTGTAGGCATATTGACCCTCATATACCTGATCTTCATGGCCTTAGCAGTTATTGCCGTTATCGTAGGAGGTATGTTTGGCGTTGCCATGTCCGGTTCCACAATAAGCGTTTAATTCCGGTAACGTTTTTGGCAATTAAATCAAATAAACTCCCGTAGTTTTGCAGGTGAATGGTGAAAGATTCAAAGCACGCAATAATTATGGACTTATTTGAGCTGCAACGGTCTGCTTTCCGTCATCGGCATATTGGCCCCGATGAAGCGGATACACAATCTATTTTGAAAACTGTGGGTGTAGAAAGCCCCGCGGCATTAATGGAACTGACGGTTCCCCCAGACATTCGTTTGCCGCAAGAGCCTGATCTGCCGATAGCCGAAAGTGAATATCAATACCTGCAAAATCTGAAAAAAAAGGCCGGCCGGAATAAGCTTTTTAAAACCTATATCGGTCAGGGATATTATGACACCATTACCCCCTCGGTTATTCAGCGTAATGTGTTTGAGAATCCGGGCTGGTATACCCAATACACGCCATACCAGGCAGAGATTTCGCAGGGGCGCCTGGAATGCTTGCTGAATTTCCAGACTATGGTCAGCGACCTCACCGGCCTTCCTATTGCTAATGCGGGATTACTGGATGAGGCTACCGCAGCAGCAGAAGCGATGCACCTGGTATACGGGATGAAGAATAAACGAACCCCCACTGCAGCACACTTTTTTGTAGACGAAAAAACTTTTGCTCAAACCAAAGAGGTATTACGTGCAAGGGCAGAGCCTCTTGCTATCCATTTGGAATTCGGCGACTTCAGAGAAACAGAACTATCAACGGAATTTTGCGGCGCCCTGTTGCAATATCCCAATAGCGAAGGAGCCGTGCCCGATTACCGCGAATTTACCGCCATGGCCCGGGCAAAACAAATACCCGTTATTATGGCCACGGACCTACTGGCTCTTTGCCTGTTAGAGGCTCCCGGCAAGCTGGGAGCGGATATTGCCGTCGGATCGGCACAGCGATTTGGAGTTCCTTTAGGATACGGCGGCCCCCATTCCGCTTTCTTTGCTGCAAAAGAGACGTATAAACGACTGATCCCCGGCCGCATCATCGGGATATCGGAAGACGCCGCGGGGAAAAGCGCTTTGCGGATGGCGCTGCAAACGCGTGAACAACATATTCGCAGGGAAAAAGCAACTTCCAATATTTGTACCGCACAGGCGCTGCTGGCCAATATGGCTGCCCTGTATGCGGTTTATCACGGTCCGGAAGGATTAAAACAAATTGCCCAAAGAATTACTTTACTCGCCGGAGCTTTAAGCAAGACCCTCGAAGAAAGGGGTTTCCAACAGGAAAATGAACATTATTTTGATACCCTTAAAATAAAAGTAGAAGACACTGTTGCCTTAGTTGCCTTAAAGGAAAAAGCTGAGCAGGCAGGAATAAATTTCTACTATGGCAACGGATATACAGGTATCGCCCTGGATGAAACGACTTCTATAGACGATCTCGCGGCAATAATCCGCGTCTTTACCAGAACGGATGAAAAAGGCACCCTTGAAAAATACCTTAACGAAGATGCCGCGCCTTCTCTTCCCACCTCGCTGATCCGGAAAAGCCCCTTTTTAACCCATCCGGTCTTTCATGCTTTTCATTCCGAAACGCGCATGATGCGTTATTTGAAAAAACTGGAAAATAAAGACCTGGCTTTAGACCGCTCCATGATCCCGCTGGGGTCCTGTACGATGAAACTGAATGCCGCTTCGGAACTTATTCCGCTAAGCTGGCCGGAGTTTTCCCGGCTGCATCCCTACGTACCGAAAAAACAGGCCGAAGGCTATGAAATGGTATTGCAGGAATTGTCAGATATGTTATGCAGCATAACGGGTCTTGCGGCTTGTTCTTTACAGCCCAACTCCGGTGCACAGGGCGAATTTACCGGACTTATGACTATACGTGCTTATCACAAGGATCGGGGAGAAGAAAACCGCAATGTGGTGATCATTCCTATTTCCGCCCACGGCACCAACCCGGCTTCGGCAGTGATGGCCGGAATGAAAGTGGTAGTCGTAAAATGTGATGAAAAGGGCAGTATTGATGTAAACGACCTGAGGGAAAAAGCAGAAGCCCATAAAGAAAACCTGGCAGCGGTGATGGTTACCTATCCTTCTACTTACGGTGTATTTGAACTGGCCATCCGGGAGATATGCCGCATTGTTCATGAAAACGGGGGACTGGTTTACCTGGACGGGGCCAACATGAACGCACAGGCCGGATATACCAGCCCCGGCCACATTGGTGCGGATGTTTGTCACTTAAATCTGCACAAGACTTTTGCCATCCCACACGGGGGAGGCGGGCCGGGAGCAGGTCCCATCTGTGTCAACGATAAACTCAAGCCCTATCTGCCGGGAAATCCCACCGAAGAAAATGCAAAAGGTAAGCATATCCATGCTGTTTCAGCGGCTGCCTACGGTAGTGCAAGCATCTTACTCATTTCTTATGGTTATTTGAAAATGCTGGGAGCCGCGGGGCTGAAAAAGGCTACCGAATTTGCCGTATTGAATGCCAACTATATGAAAACCCGGCTGGAACCTTATTATCCCATTTTATACAGCGGACATAATCATACCTGTGCGCATGAATTTATAATAGATCTTCGCACCTTCAAAGCTTTTGGTATAGAAGCTGAAGATGTGGCCAAGCGGTTGATGGATTATGGCTTTCATGCTCCCACCCTCTCTTTTCCCGTTCCCGGAACATTGATGACAGAACCTACGGAAAGTGAGGACAAAAAAGAACTGGACCGCTTTTGCGATGCACTGATCGCCATTCGAAAAGAAATAGAATCCATTGAGAAAGGGCAGGCCGATCCAAAAGACAACCTGTTAAAAAATGCGCCCCACACGCAGGAAATGGTCATATCCGACAAGTGGGATCACCCATACAGTCGCCAGGAAGCGGTTTTCCCTCTGGACTTTATCAGGGATCATAAATTCTGGCCTGCGGTTTCCAGGGTAAATAATACCCTGGGCGACCGCAACCTGATCTGTACCTGCGAGCCGGTAGAAGCCTATGTGTGAAACAAGAGAATAATGTGTACCTGTACTTATATTCCTACAAAGGGCGGCTTTTTATTTGCTGCAAACCGGGATGAAGACCCTTCCCGGGCAGGAAAAGAAGTGGTAGAAAAAAAAGCAGACGGAACACGCTGGTATGTGAGAGAACCCCGTTTGGGAGGGACCAATTTATGTTTGAACGACAAAGGCCGGCTGGTCTGCCTGCTCAATGGTTCTCAAAACAGAGCCCATCCCAAAGGTCCGTTTAGAAAAAGCAGGGGCTGGGTCGTGCTGGACAGTTTTGAATACCACACAATGGAAGCCTTTTTTAAAGATTATTCTTTTGAAAGAATCAACGCATTTATGCTGGTTGCACTCGAAAAAGATAAAATATTCCTGCTGGACTGGGATGGGGAAAAAGAGAATAGTGCCACGGTTAATCCCCAAAATCCTTATATTTGGGCTTCCCCCTGGTTATATACTGATTATTGGTATGAACGCCGAAAAGCCTGGTTAGCGGATTTTCTGATAAAAAAGCCGGGACCCACGCTGGATGAGCTTTTTCGGTTTCAATCGCAGGGAGGCGATGGAAATCGGGAGAACGACATGGTCATGAACCGGGAGAACAAGGTCTGTACCGTAAGTATTTCGGGGATGGAATACCGGAATGGGATTTGCAAAATCCTACATAAAGATTTAATCCAAAATACCGTTACCGAACGGATAATTTCCTGTTAACCATCCTTAATTTTTATTCTGTTGTTTCAAAAAAGCCCAGATATGATCCTGCCGGAAGTCTATAGAGAAAACACGCCCCTTTCAGAAAGAGATTGCTTTGTGGTATTTGAACGGCGCAAGACTAATTTTACCTTCCCACTCCATATTCATCCGGAATATGAAATTAACTTTGTCTCCGGCGCTTCGGGGGCGCTGCGTATTATTGGTGATTCTCAGGAAACTATAAAAGAAAAAGATTTGGTGTTTATTGCCAATCGCCAGCTAAGGCATGCCTGGATGGACGGAGAATGCACCTCAAAAAACATTCATGAAATCACCATCCAGTTTCATCCTTCTTTATTTGAAAACTATTTGTATAAAAATCAGTTTCAATCTATAAAGAGGTTATTTGAATGTGCTGCAAAAGGGGTTTCTTTCAGCGCGGCTACCATAGAAAAAATACAACCCCTCCTTCAGGTTATTTCTATGGAAAAAGACAGTTTTTATGCCGTCATGCGACTTTGGACCCTGGTTTATGAATTATCAAAATGTACCGATTACAAAGAACTCTCCACCGGCGTAACCCCCGAAGTCAACCGGAACACGGCACTGCTCAACCGTCTTTATGAATACACTTCTATCCACCTTGCAGAGCCAATCCATCTCGAAGAGGTTGCCGCCGAATTGAATATGAGCCGTTCCACTTTTGCCCGGTTTTTAAATACGCAAATCCAAATGAATTTTACAGATTTCCTCTTAGACCGCAGGATCAAGACTGCCATTGTTAAACTCAAATCAGGCCTCACTAATAGTGAAGTAGCCGTACAATGCGGTTTTAACAGCCTTTCCTACTTTTACCGGGTATTCAAACGCGCAATGGGCGTTAATCCCACTGAATTTAGAAATAATTGTAGGAAACAACAGGTAATCGTATAAAAAAATCAAAATCGGTGAGTGGATAGTTCAATTTTAATGAGCTAATTGTACTATTATATTCTATTTAATAGATTATATTTTAATTGAAACAATATATAATTTAAATAAATAACATATGTACGATATTTATTACCAATTACCTAAATAGATAATATGGATAAATTAAACTTAATTGAAATTTGAGTGATTAATTCATTATGTTTGAACTAATATTTAGCTATTATTGAAATAGATTCCCATACGTTTGTGGCCTGTTATTTCATGATCTAAATCACAAACGTATGAAGAATGTAGTACTTTTTCTGCTGTTTTCGGTTATGGGCCAATTGGCCTGGGCACAGCAGGAATTTCAAATTAAGGGAACGGTTAAAGACAAGAGCAACAACCCGCTAGTTGGTGCAACCGTAGCTGTAAAAGGGGCCAATACCGCAACAGTAACCGATCCGAGCGGTCATTTCCATCTGACGGTCTCCAGTGGGGAGACCCTTACTTTTTCTTATATCGGCATGGAAACAAAGGAAGTAGTGATCAAAAACGACAAAAACCTGATCATTACCATGCAGAAAAAAAGCGGGCAGCTGGATGAAGTGGTCGTTATCGGATATGGTACAGTGAAGAAAAAAGACCTCACCGGCGCTGTAGCTTCCGTAACAGGTAAAGATATTCAGGCCAATCTGGCGCAAACGGCGGCAGGAGCAATCCAGGGCAGAATCGCCGGGGTTTCCGTCTCCAATGTAGGAGGTCAGCCGGGTTCCGGAATGAGCATTCATATTCGCGGTTTGAGTTCCCTGGGGTCCAACACTCCACTGTACGTCATCGATGGAGTGTATGGGGACATTAACCTGGTCGATCCGGATGATATCGCTTCTATTGAGGTACTGAAAGATGCTTCTGCAGCAGCCATTTACGGTTCCCGTGCCGCTAATGGAGTGGTGCTGATCACCACCAAAAGCGGTAAAAAAGATTCTCCGGCCAGAATCACTTTGAATGCCTATACGGGCGTTCAAACCATTACCCGGAAACTCAGTGTGATGAATGCCAAACAGTGGATGAAAACGATGAGCGATGCCGGGGCTCTTCCGGCTCCCGCCCAGACATACTACAAGGGCCACAGCACCAATTGGCAGGATGAAATTTACCGCACTGCTCCCATAAGCAAAATAAATGCAAGCATTTCAGGCGGCGGAAAGAATTCCACTTATGATTTCTCGGCAGGCTATATTGACCAGGATGGAATTCTTCTAAATACCGGCTATAAAGCATTAAATTTAAGAAATAAAAACACCTTTAGTTTCTTTAATAATCATTTCCGGGTTGGGAATACGCTTCTTGTACGCTCCAGCAACAGCAGGACCTCCGACTTCACCATTACGGATGCTTTACGTCAGAATCCGATGATCCCGGTATATGACTCAAACCAGTTAGGAGGGTATGCACCTTTTGCCCCATGGATGAAAAATCTGGATAACCCCGTTGGCTATCTGATGCTGCACAATTGGCATACTTACCAAACGGATGTTTTCCTGAATGCTTTTGCTGAAGTAGATTTGGGGATTAAAGGGCTATATTATAAATTTAATCTTGGTCTCAACAGAACCCATGGCCGTTATTATAAATATAATGACACCTATAATTTTGGTAATGGGGTGATTAAATCCTATATCGGAGAAGATGCTTTCTTTAATAATGAGTGGCTGGCTGAAAATACAATTAACTACCACAATACTTTTGGCAGGCACACGGTCTCCTTCTTAGCCGGTTACTCTGCACAGGCCAATTCTAACCGATCCTTTGGCGCCAACAGAAACAACCTCCCCAAGGGGACGAATACCATAGGCGCAGCTTCGCCAACAGAACAGAATACATCAGGAGGGCTTCAGGAATATTCCTTAGTATCCGAGTTTTCCAGGTTGATGTATAGCTATGATTCCCGGTATTTGCTTACCGCTTCGGTTCGTAGGGATGGGTCTTCCCGCTTTGCAGAAGGACATCGTTATGGTGTTTTTCCTTCCGTAGCTGTGGGGTGGAACATCATGAATGAAAAATTCTTCGAGCCTTTTAAAAATCGGGTTGATGAGTTGAAACTTCGCTTAAGCTACGGAAAGCTTGGAAACCAGGAGATCGGAAACTATGCGACCCAGAGTACGGTAACCTCCGGAATTAATTATATCGAAGGAAGTGGAAGTAATGAAACCTGGTGGCAGGGCGCCATGACAGGAATCGCCTGGGTTTCTCCTTTAAATCTGACCTGGGAGGAAACCAGCACCAGTAATATCGGGTTAGATGTTGCTTTGTTTAATAGCAAATTGACTTTGAGCGCCGATTATTATAATCGGAAAACCAGGAATGTCTTGCTCGGTATCAATATGCCTCCATCCACAGGATTGACCGGTACCCCTACTTTAAATGCAGGCACGATCGAAAATAAAGGATTTGAAGTCCTGGTAAATTATCAAAATTCTGCGGGAAAGCTACACTACAATGTGTCCATAAATGCTTCCAGCGTAAAAAACGAGGTAAAGGCGGTCACCGTTGGCGACCAACAAGAATTTGGCGGCTACAATCCACAAGGGGAAGGAATAATTACCTGGGCCAAAGTTGGGTATCCTATCGGTGGTTTCTGGGTAACCAAAACAGATGGCATCTTCCAGACCGACCAGGAAGCTCAGGATTACAAGGATTCCAAGGGGGATGTTATCCAACCGGATGCTAAAGCCGGGGATATCAAATTCATTGATTACAATGGAGATGGCCAAATCTCTGATGATGACCGCCAGTATGTAGGAAGTCCATTCCCTAAATTAGCCTACGGAATCAGAGGCGGATTAAATTATGAGGCCTTTGATTTTTCCTTCTTCTTTGATGGGATGTATGGGAATAAAATTTATAATTATACCCGTGCAAGAATGGAATCCACCAATGAACTCATTAACTTTTCAACCAAGTTGCTGAATTCCTGGACACCAACCAATACGAATACCAGTATTCCTCGTTTTGCCCCCACCGATCCGAACAAAAACTGGCGTCGCGTTAGCAGCCGTTGGATGGAGAGTGGCTCTTACCTCCGTTTGAAAACAGTCGAATTGGGATATACCCTTCAAGGCGGTTTAGTACAAAAAGCCGGTATCTCTTCCGGCAGAGTTTATTTAGCAGCCGATAATTTGTTTACCATAACTAAATACACCGGATATACTCCCGATTTGGGTCAAAACAACGGGCAGAACGGAGGAGGATCAGGCACTCTGACTGCAGGCACTGATCATGGCCGTTTCCCATTGGCCAGAGCTTTAACAATTGGATTGCAAATGAACTTTTAATCCAATAGAAAATTAATTTTAAAAAAAGAAAATTTATGAAAACGATAATAAAAACAATTTCGGCTCTTGCAGTAGTCAGCCTGTTGTTTAGCGGCTGTAAAAAAGATTTTTTGAACAAAATAAACCGGAATGAACCGGTGGAACAGACTTTCTGGACGTCCGAAGAAAATGCAGAAAACGCGATTCCGACCATTTATTCACCGTTGCGCAGCCAGATGTATGGATACTATGGAGCCTATACCGGATTTCAGACCATGAATCGGGCAGATGATACCTGGTTTATATTGGGAGAGGAAGTGTTTAACTGGGATTATGGAACCTATCACAATGATCCGGGCACCCAAAATAGTGATTTCGGAAGCCTGTATGAAGGAGTTAACAGGGCCAATGTGTTTCTTAAGAACATCAAACAGGTGAAGATGGACAACGACAAAAAAAATGCGCTTATTGGCGAGGTCCGGTTTTTGAGAGGGATTTACTACTTTCTTTTGGTGACAAATTGGGGAGATGTTCCGCTGCGATTAATCCCTGCCGGGGATGATCCGGATGGGATAAATAAGCCCTCTTCTCCTGCCGACACAATCTGGAAGCTGGTGATTTCTGATTTTACTTTTGCCAAGAACAATTTGCCCGTCCTCCGGCCTTCCCCAGAAACAGGAAGAGCTACTAAAGGCGCTGCTATCGCTTATTTAGGAAAAGCACTCGTTTATACAAAGGATTATAAAGATGCAGAAACAGAATTGTCCGCCTTGCTTAATCCGCCTTATACTTATGATTTAGTAGATAACCCCGATGATAATTTTAATGCCAATACAGAGTTCAACAAGGAATCTGTTTTTGAACTTAATTATGATGGAGGGTTTGGAAGCGGTTCCTGGGGGGCTGAAACTTCTACTGCTACTATGGGAATGGTATTACCCAATTTTGTCGGCTCTGATGGAACCGGTGGCTGGTTCAAATTTATGCCAAGTGCCTCTATTGTACGGGATTTTATGAAAGAACAAAGACCTGTGGGTTCTGATACCCGCTTTGATAAGAGGATGTACACCAGTTTCTTCTGGAAATATTCAGATTACAACACGACCGCCATACCAGAGAACAAGCCTGATGGAAACTGGTTTGGCAATCAAACTTTTGATGTGATGTGGGCCAATGGGGAAGCAGGGAAAATATCCCGGGGAGCACCGAAATATCCGGTAATAGATGGTGTTACCGGACGTTTTCTGACTAAGAAATTTACGAATTTCTTTATTAATAAACCGGACGCTAATAGTATGTACACTCAGGCTAATCAGAGCAATAATCTTCGCATAATGCGCTTTGCAGAAGTCTTGCTGTTGCACGCAGAAGCCTGCATTCACAATGGCAATCTGCCTGCTGCCGAGTCCGATTTAGACCGTATTAGGGATAGAGCCGGCCTGGCAAAGAAGGATTGGTCCGCTTATTCTCCCGATGATTTAATGGCAGAAGTAAGACATCAGAATGAACTTGAATTCTTCTTTGAAGGACATCGTTTCTTTGACCTGAAACGCTGGTTCGATTATGATCAAATGAAACAAATCCTTGTAGCTAATAAAAAACAAGGAGCTGAAAATTTTCAACCCAAACATTATGTCCTGCCTATCCCTGAGAGTGAATTAAAAACCAACAAAGCCATGAAACAAAATCCATTATGGCAATAAAAGTCCAGCCTGATAAATGGCTTTTTCTGAAACCGGCAGCCCTTCTTTTAGGACTGCTGGTTTTGTTTGCCTCCTGTAAGCGGGGGGGTATTAAGGTTGTGCCTGATTATGGGGACAGGGAAAACTTGCAAAGCATTGCAGATAGTGGCATACTGTTAAATAGCGTAGAAATCCAGGATGAAAATTATGTATTTCATTTTGAAAATGAAGATTATACCCTCCCGAAATCGGAAGTCAGTAACATAGTCCGGGATTCTGTACTTTGGAAGACAAAGATTGTATTTACCGACTATACGAACATCGTTATTCCTTCAAAAGGAGGCTCTTTAGCGCCTTTTATTGAAAGGATTCAGGTCAATCCTTCCGGCTACAGCCCTCTTTCCGCCCTCGTAGATGTACACCTGCCAACCTACGGGAGAATGAGAGTGACCGTAAAAGGGAAGCATGGCGCTCAGGGAGACATTTCTCACCTTTGCCATACCTTAACTCCCCGCCAGCAAGTTCCGATCTTCGGATTGTACCCTGACTATAAAAATAAAGTAGAGCTAACCTATACCGATAAAGAGGGGAATAAAAGAGGTGCTATTCTTTTAACGATACAGACGAAAGCTTTAGACAATCCGAATGTTCCTAAAATCCAAGTGTTGAAATCGGAACCTGATAAACTTGAACCCGGAGTTAATCTGGTGAACTATCCCGGTGCTAGCATCCTGGACGTCTCCATGCCTTACATGGTAGATAAAGAAGGGGAGATCCGCTGGATTTTATTTTTTAAAAAATCACCGGATTTAGGAAATGTTTCATTCTCCTTAGGGCTTAAAAGGATGAAAGACGGTAACTTTATTGCCGGAGACCAGAATCAACAACGGGTGGTTGTTTTCGATATGTTTGGAAATCTTGTTAAGCAGTGGGACCTGAAACATTTAGGCTATTCTTTTCATCATGATATAACCGTGGCTTCTAATGGAAATTTTTTGATAACCGTTACTAAAAATAGCGCCCGGTTAACGAATGGCAGACCCCGGGTGATGGATCATATTATTGAATTGGATCCTCAGGGAGGAACGGTTGTGCATGAATGGGACCTGGCCAATATGATAGATACCTCGCGTTATTTTGGTCCGGATGGGGAAACGCCTCCGGGGCTTGCTCAGTCTCCCACCAATTGGGCGCATAATAATTCAATTATTGAGTTTGGAAAGGACATATTAGCAACCATGCGCTATCAGGGAATTATTTCTTTTGATTACCCGGGGCATCTGAGGTGGATTATTTCTCCACATAAATATTGGGGAAAAAAATATCAACCTTATTTGCTGCAGCCGGTAGATGAATCAGGTAAAAAAATTACAGATTCAGCTGTTATTCTGGGAGACAAATCCATTGATGGATTTGATTGGCCGTGGGGTCCGCATACGCCTGTAGCCTTATCGGATGACCGGTTTATTGTATTTGACAATGGATATAACAGGCATTGGATCCCAAATATGCTTCAGCCAGAACAGAATTATAGCAGAGTGGTAGAATATCAGGTAAATGAAAAGGAAGGCACCGTTCAACAATTATGGTCTTATGGCAAAAGCCGGAGACAAAGTTGTTTTTCAGAAGCCTTATCAGGAGTCCAATACCTGCCCAGTACCGGCCATATCCTTTTTTTCCCCGGGATGGGGGTTTCTACACAGCAAGGAACAGGAGGACGAGTGGTAGAGATAGACCCGCATACAAATAAAGAATTATTTGACATGGAAATAACGGTTTCAAGCAATATTGCTTTTTACCGTGTTACCAGAATGCCTTTATACCCGGATAATATTTAAAAAACAAACCCTTTACTTGAGAAAATCTTATGAATATAGAGTTTAGCGGAAAACTGAATCAACGTATCCGCGACCACAATCATCTGTTGAATACCCCCAACCCTCCTAAAGGGCCTGCAAATGGGGTCCTCCAACGTTATCAGCTACCCATATTAACCGCCGATCATACTCCATTATATTGGCGGTATGACTTTAATCCTGAAACAAATCCTTTTCTTCTGGAGCGTTTCGGCATAAATGCTGTATTTAATTCGGGAGCTATAAAATGGAACGGGAAATATCTGATATTGGCCAGGGTGGAAGGAAAAGACAGGAAATCTTTTTTCGCCATAGCTGAAAGTCCCAATGGGATTGATCACTTTCGTTTTTGGAAAGAGCCAATAGTACTGCCTGATGTTGACAGCCGGGAGACCAATGTATATGACATGCGACTGACAGCACATGAAGACGGGTGGATTTATGGTATCTTTTGTTCAGAGAGAAAAAATGAAAATGTTCATTCCGGAGATACTTCCAGCGCCATTGCTTCAACAGGCATTGTGAAAACTAAAAATTTCGTTGATTGGGAACGGCTTCCTAACCTGCAATCAAAAAAACACCAACGTAACGTAGTGCTTCATCCGGAGTTTATTAAGGGTAAATATGCCCTCTACACACGCCCCCAGGATAATTTTATTGATGCAGGAAAGGGCGGCGGTATTTGCTGGGCACTAATTGATGATATAGCTCATGCCACTGTTTTAACGGAAACACTGATAGATAAGAGAGTGTATCATACCATTAAAGAAGCTAAAAATGGAGAAGGGCCGGCGCCGATAAAAACGGAAAAAGGGTGGTTACATCTGGCGCATGGGGTCAGAAATTGTGCTTCAGGATTGCGTTATGTTTTGTATCTCTATTTAACAGATTTACGGAAACCCTGGCAGGTCATTGCCAGCCCTGCCGGATATTTTATGGCCCCCGAGGGAGAGGAGCGCATCGGAGACGTTTCAAATGTATTGTTTTCCAACGGTTGGATCGCAGATGATAACGGCGCGGTCTATATCTATTATGCTTCTTCCGACACCAGAATGCACGTGGCTACTTCCACAGTAGAGCGCTTGCTGGATTATTGCCTGCATACGGAACCTGATGGATTAAGGTCTGCATCCTCTGTCAACACCCTTTTGAATATTATCCGAAAAAATAGAGAATATTTGTCACTACATTCTAATGATATTCCTCTATAATGGATGCCTTATAATTTTTAAATGAACCACCCGGCCACATGAATGATATAACACTAAGAGAAAAAATTGGTTATGGATTTGGGGATGCTGCTTCTTCCATGTTTTGGAAGATCTTTGGCATGTATGCCCTGTTCTTTTATACAGATGTTCTTGGTATTACGGCAGCTGCCGCAGGCACAATGTTTCTTATCGCCCGGGTATGGGATTCCTTTTTTGATGTAGCCGTTGGCATCCTGGCGGATCGCACAAAAACCAGATGGGGAAGATACCGGCCCTATCTTTTGTGGTTTGCCATCCCTTTTTCAGTGATGGGCGCCATTACTTTTTCTGTTCCCGGCTTCGGAGATACAGGGAAACTTGTATTCGCCTATGTTACCTATTCATTGATGATGTTGGTGTATTCTCTGATTAATGTACCTTATGCTTCGTTACTTGGCGTTATTTCTTCTAACTCTCAGGAGCGTAATGTGCTTGCCTCTTACCGGATGTCCTTTGCATTTATTGGCAGCTTTGTTACTTTCATGCTGCTCCAGCCTTTGGTAGATGGGTATGCTAAAATATTTGATTCAGCAACAGCCGAGCTTTCTAAAAATGCTGAACATGCAATCAGTACAGCTCCTATTGGCTGGACGCTGGCCGTTGCCTCCATCGGACTCCTGTGCACTATTTTATTTTTCTTTTGTTTTAAATGGACTAAAGAACGGGTGATTCAGATTAAACAAGAACAGGCCATTGAAAAAGGAATGATAAGAAAGGACCTGAAAGCTTTGTTGAAAAATGTGCCCTGGTGGATACTTGTTGCTACCGGGCTGGCAGCCTTGTTGTTTAATGCAGTACGCGATGGAGTAGCCATTTATTATTTCAGAGATTACGTCAAGTCGGATTATTCCATGTCTTTTACCGGATGGGATATCACCACCATTTATTTTCTTATCGGCCAGGCAGCTAATCTGCTGGGAGTGATATTGGCACCCAGGTTATCTCTGAAATTCGGAAAGAAAAGAACCTATATGGTGGCTATGATGCTGGCTGGAATTTTTAGCGTTATCTTCTTTTTTATCCCCAACAACATCGCCTGGATATTTATTTTACAATCTGTGATTTCTGTCTGTGCCGGCTATGTCTTCCCATTATTGTGGAGCATGTTTGCAGACATAGTAGATTATCACGAATTAAAAACCCATCGCCGAACTTCGGGTTTGATCTTTTCTTCTTCCTCCATGTCTCAAAAATTGGGCTGGGCGCTTGGCGCGGCATTAACCGGGTGGATACTGTTCCTCTTTCATTATAACCATGACCTTGCTCTGCAAAGCGCTGAAACAATATTCGGGGAGCAATTAATGATCAGTATCCTGCCGGCCTTTTGTTGCTTACTTGCCCTGGTAGGAATGGCCTTTTATCCATTGACAGAAAAAAAGGTCAATGAAATGGCTGTCGAGCTAAAAAAGAGACGGACCACGCCATAGAACACGGTTACTGAAACTTTACGTCCAGGTTAAACCACCGCGGAGGCATGGGTACAGCCCCGGTTTCCTTATAGCAGGCATTGAGGATATTGGAAAGGTCAATATAAAGCAAAAACCGGCTGATTTGATAACTTAGCCGGTATCCAGGATCGATCCTCCCGGTCCTTTTAAAAAAAGCAGGGGAATCGTTGTATTGGACAGCCTGAAGTATCCTGATCTTGAGAAATTCTATGATGAATATCCCCTTAATGGAGTTAATTCTTTTACACTGATCTCCGTGGGAAATGACCAAATGACAACCTTTAGCCGGGACGGACAAAAGCGCCATAAGAGAGAAGTCAGTTCTGAAATGCCTCACATCTGGGCCTCTCCCAGATTGTATACAGATCACTGGCAGAAGCGTCGCAAATTCTGGCTCAGGAATTTTCTCTCCAGTCACCCAGGTCCAACCCCCGAAGAAGTTCTTCAATTTCACTCAGAGGGCGGGGATGGAGATCCGGCACATGATATGGTGATAAACAGAGGGAATAAAGTGCGCATGATAAGCATTTCAATAGCGGTATTATCCGGGGACCGGTGGAGAATATATTATAAAGATCTGATCCGAAACACCTTAACCACAAGAACGATCCCCCGTTCAATTTAGACATGATCATCTAGAATACAGCAGATCAGCGTTTTCATCAAAAAAGCTTGAGTTGTTCGGGCAATAGCCTAAAGGATTGCCGGTGGCAGGGAGAAACGCCATGGATACGAATGGCTTCTCTATGGAAGAATGTAGGATAGCCCTTATTATTATTCCATCCGTATTGCGGAAAACGAATGTGTAATTCCTTCATGTAGGCATCTCTGTATGTTTTAGCCAAGATACTTGCCGCTGCAATGGCAGCATATTTCCCGTCCCCTTTTACTATACATTCATGAGCAATATCTGCATATGGAGAAAAACGATTTCCATCAATCAGCAAAAGATCCGGAACAATTGTTAATTTCGCGATGGCCAGATGCATGGCTTTAATGGAAGCTTTAAGAATATTGATCTCGTCTATTTGCTTATGGTCCACCATAGCAACGGCATAGGCAAGGGCCTGTTTTTCGATTATTTCCTTTAAAAGATCCCGGTCTTTTTCTTTGAGCTTCTTGGAATCGTTCAAGAGCGGGTGGTAAAATGTTCGGGGCAGGATAACCGCTGCCGAGAAAACGGGACCGGCAAGGCAGCCCCTGCCAGCCTCATCGCAGCCCGCTTCTATGCCTTTTGCTCTATAATAGGGTGTCAACATGGCTTTAAAGTTCTGAAAAAAATCCGGAAGAAAAATAATTCTAATATTGGCACAGTTTTAGGGGGAGTTTAACTAATCTTTATAAAAATGCAAATAGATTATGATCGCTCATTTACATATCGGAAAAACCGGGAAGCTTTTCCTGATAGCGGGAATGCTCATGTCTTTTACATTCGCCGACCCCTTTTCCTCTGTAAAGGCCGCCTTAGAAAAGGGGGACGTGGCTTCCTTATCCAGATATTTTGACAATATGGTTGAACTGTCATTGGCAGGAAAATCGAACTCTTACAGCAAGTCACAGGCATCCGTAATCCTCAAAGATTTTTTTTCTCATCACCAGGCCAAAGGATTTAAAATCATCCATAAAGGAAAATCAGATAAAGGTTCCAGCTTCGGTATTGGAAATTTAGAGACTTCTAAGGGCAACTACCGGGTTACCTTCTTTTTCCGCTCAAAAGGAGATGATATGGTACTCCAGGAGCTTCGTTTTCAGCCAAGCAATTCCTAATTTAGGATTCTGAAGATCCGTTCTTCCGAGGATTTTCAGGGGGAACAGACCGTTTAATGTTCAAGGGCCTACATTTTTTCCAGGATTTCCATAAAGTGCGTACTCCAATACTCCACATCATAGTGGTCCACGATATCATAAAGCCTTTTCATCCGAAGCGTACTCTCGTTCTCGTCCATCGTGAGGGCTTGTAGCAGGCCCTCTTTCAGGTCTTTCTTATCATAAGGGTTGCAGAGAATGGCATAAGGCAATTCGACGGAGACACCCGCGAACTCAGAAACAATCAGTCTCCCGACAGGGCGTTCTTTCTGTCCCTGAACCGCTACATATTCTTTGGCAACCAGGTTAAGTCCGTCGCGCAGCGGCGTGATCCAGCAAACATCTGCCACGGCATAATAGTGAATAACTTCTTCAAAAGGTACTGAACGGAAGAAAAAGCGGATCGGCGTCCAATTCAAACTGGAATAGCGCCCGTTTATTCTGCCTACTACCTGTTCCATCTCACGTTGAATGGGTTTATAGACTTCCATACCCTTTGCGGGCGGGGTACAAATATTGATCAACTCCACTTTGCCATGAAATTCGGGATAGTCATTTAAAAACTGTTCAAAAGCAAGCAGCTTTTCCAAGGGGCCTTTTACGTAATCCAGTCGCTCAATAGACAGGATGATGCTCTTGTCACCCGTTTGTTCTCTTAATTCTTTAATGGCTTTTTGAGCAGAGGCGTTTTCATATATTTCTTTAATATAGGGCACATTCACCCCTACCGGATTGGCTCCCAACTTTACCCTTCCGGATGCGGTTTCTATTTCCGTACTCATTTCGTCTACCCCGAGTGCGCAACTATACGTCAGATAACGTCCGGCACAATTCTCATGCGATAATACTTTTACCGGGGTATGGCTGCGTACCACATCCACAAAATTCTCGACATAACGGGGTACATGGAAACCCACATAATCACATTGCAAAAGGCTGCCTATGATCTCTCTTCTCCATGGGATCACATTAAATATACCCGCAGGAGGGAAGGCGGTATGATGAAAAAAGCCGATCTTTACATCCGGCCGCAGTTGCCGAAGATAGGCCGGCACCATCCAAAGGTTGTATTCATGTATCCATACAATGGCATTCTGATCTGCTTCTGCCGCCGCCTTTTCGGCAAAAGCCCTGTTTACGCGGCAATAATGCTCCCAATGGCTGTGGTTGAATTTAGCCTTGCTGATAAACGAGAACAACACCGGCCAGAAAGCTTCTTTAGAAAATACCTTATAAAAGATCTCCACTTCTTTTTTGGTAAGGCCCACGCGGCTGGCAATCAGATTAGGATATTTCTTCTCATCTATGTAAACATCCTTTAAATCACGACTTTTCTTATTGGCCACCTCCTCCCAGGCTATCCATGCTCCGGAACGACCGGTATTGAAAAAGCCAAGCAGGGTAGGAATAATACCATTAGGGCTCTTGGGAGGTACACGTTCCTGCCGCCCATTCATTTCTCTTAATTCATAAGGGAGACGGTGGTAAAGCATGACCATCTGCGGCGCTCCCGAATGGGGATGGATCTCCACGGATCGCTGATGTGCATGCAAGGTCTTAAATTCATGAAAATGCCCCATGGCTTCAAGGATGCCGCCCGCCCCTCTTTTCTCTGCATGGTAGACATTCGGCATGTCTTTGGTAGCTTCACTCAAAGCCTTTTCCGCGCCCCCGACAACTACCCCCTTGTAGCCGGTCCCATAGAGGGAAAGGTCATTAAGGGTGTCTCCCGCAACCAATACCTGACCTTCTTCCATTTCCATGAGTTTTACAAGATGTTCCAGCGTAAAGCCTTTGTTTACTCCTCCGGGCAGGATATCCAGGTATTGATCGGCAGACAAAAGTACATCGCAGCCATAAGGCGCCACCAGGTCTTTAATTTTATCTATATCCGTATTTTCTTCAAAATAAAAGGAACAACGCCGCTGTTGAGGCACTTTTTGATATCTCAGGCCCTTGACCTTTTGCAGTTTTTTACGAATGGCCAGTCTGCCGGGCCACTTTTTCTCTATCTGAGATTGCAGCGGTTGTATTAATTCCAGCGTGCGACCGTTCAAAATAGTCGCCCCCACATCACAAATAATATAGTCGGGGTTGGGGATAATGGAATCATTCAAAAGGGGCAAAACGGATTCCATACCTCTGCCGGTGACAAATGCCAGACGAATATCGTGTTGTTCCCTTATAAGTCGATATAGTTTTAATTTGTCCAGTGTTTTTCCCCCTAAAAAGGTACCATCCAGATCCGTCGCTAATAACATCATATTTTTTAATCTTTTTAAATCAAAACCTGTTCCAGTAACTTAAATTCTACATAAGGTGAAATTTTATTGTACAGGATACGGTACACCATTGACATGATCGGCAGTTCCAGGTTTAAGGTTCGCGCCATCCGGTAAAGTCCCTCTACGGCATAATAGCCTTCCGCTACCATCTTCATCTGATTTTGGGCCAGGTCTACAGTGTAACCACGGCCGATCATTCGACCGAAGGTCAAATTTCTGCTAAATTGAGAATAGGCAGTGACCAGCAAATCCCCATAATAGCCGGAATGTGTCAGATCTCTTTCCTTTCCATCCATGGCCAGGAGAAAATGACGTACTTCACGAAGTGCATTGGATACCAGTACCGCCTGGAAGTTATCCCCATAATTGAGTCCATGGGCAATACCACAGGCAATACCTATTACATTTTTCATGATCGCAGCCATTTCCACTCCGAGCAGATCGTCACTGGAGATGGCCTTTATGTAATCCAGGTCTATACTCCGAGCCAGTATCTCCGCTTTTTCTTTCACTTCCCCGGCAATAGTCATATAGGTTTTGCGTTCCAGGGCCACTTCTTCCGCATGGCACGGCCCCCCAATGATCATCTGGTTTTCATAAGGGACGTTCAATCCCTTGCCCAGAAATTCGGAAGGGATCATGCTATGTCCCGGGATCATGCCTTTTATAGATAAGATGAGGTTCTTTCCTTTCATGTCCTCCGCTTCTATGGCGGAAGCCGTCGTTTCTACATACGCGGAAGGGACTACAAATAATATATTATCACAATAATGGACTACTTCTTTTATGTCGGAGCAAGCCTCGACCCGATCGGTATTAATTGGCAAAAAAGTCAAATAGTTCGGATTTCGGCCTTCTTTTTTAACATGATCAACTGAATCCGGCGATCGGAGAAACCATTTCACACGGACACCACTTTCAGAAAATATTTTTACCAGTGCCGTTGCCCAACTCCCACCTCCTATTACGGATAACTGGTTGAGTGTGCTCAAGGTATTTAATTTTTAAGGTTCTGAGTCTGTTTTCAAGGTATACAAAGGTACGAAAAGTAAAGGAAGGGGCAAGGAAGAAGAGGGAGGGATAAGGGCCGGGAGAGAGATGATCTTTCAATCCTCCACCTTTTCCTTTTCCGGCTCACGATATTCCAGCAGGAAATTGTTTCGGCCTTCTCCCGTCAGGATACGCATATAGTTTTGTTGAACAAGTTCCAGAACGGATAAGAACAGAAAGATAGCCTGTAAACGGTCCTTACTGGCGCCGAACACCCGTTCAAAGGAAACCGAACGCTCCTTTCGGATCAGGTCTATCATATATTCTCTGGATTCCTCCATGGTATAATTATAACGGTAGACCACATGCTCCGGCTTGTCTTTCCGCACTTCCATTTCCTTCATTACCTTTTCAAAGGCATTCATCAACTTATACAGGGAAAGCGTTTGCATTTCTGTCCCCTCTCCTTCCGATTCTCCAATATGATTAAGTTCTTTGGCGATATTCCCCCTCTTAAGCCGCAGAATACGCAGGGCCTCTTTTTCAGCCATCTCCTGTGCGGCCTGTTTGTATTTTTTATACTCCAGCAACTTCTCTACCAATTCCTGACGGGGATCTACTTCATTTCCTTCCTCATCTACCTCTTTCCGGGGCAACAACATACGCGATTTAATACGCATAAGAATGGCTACAAACAAAATAAACTCGCTTGCCAGTTCAATATTCAGCGATTCCATCCGGTGAATAAAATCCGTAAAATCGTGGATCAGTTTGCTGATGGGAATATCATAGATATCCAGCTCATCTCTCTCGATAAAGAAAAGCAGGAGGTCAAACGGCCCCTCAAACTGGGGGAGGGAAATCGTATATGTCTCGTTATCAACCACTTTTAGCTCTTAAAGCCTTCAAAATTAGGTGTTCTTTAAATATCTGCCAAAGTAAAAGTTTCGGCTACCCGGATGCCCTTTTCGGTTTCTTTCAAATAACAACATTCATTATCCGGGTCATGCTCAAAATACAAGATGTACGCTTTTTCCAATGCCTCCTTCAAAAAGGCTTCTTTCTCCTGCAAAGATTTTAATGGAAACATATCATAAGCCATCACCCAAGGCAGCGGAATATGATGAACGGACGGCAACAGATCGGCCATAAAAACAATCGTTTTGCCCTTGTAGTCAACCTGCGGCAGCATCATGGCATCGGTGTGGCCGCCACAAAAGCGAACCTTGATATGCTCCATAAAGGAGATCCCCTCCTTCGCTTCAATAAATTTTAACCGGCCGCTTTCTTCAATGGGCAGAATGTTTTCTTTCAAAAAAGACGCCTTCTCCCTTGCATTAGGTACAGTCGCCCATTCCCAATGACGTTTATTGCTCCAATAGGTAGCCTTTTTAAATGCCGGCAGGAGCCGGTCTCCAACCCGCTCAATACACCCCCCGCAATGATCAAAATGGAGGTGTGTGAGAAATACGTCCGTAATATCTTCCCGGGAAAACCCATGCGCTTTCAACGACTCGTCCACATCCGGGCCATGAGGTTCATAATGACTAAAAAATTTTTCACTCTGTTTATTTCCCAACCCGGTATCTATCAAAATAAGCCGGTCGCCTTCCGCTATCAGGAGCGACCGCATGACCCAGGTACAGCGGTTGTTTTCATCGGCGGGATGTGCTTTATTCCATAGCGTTTTGGGGACAACGCCAAACATGGCTCCGCCATCCAATTTAAAATATCCCGTGTTTATAGTATAAAGCCTCATAAAATCCTCCACTATTTTCTTTCTATCGAAGTTACAAACTTATTTTTTATGCCCGACCCGGTTCTCTATTTTCATATTCCATTCATTTCCGTCAAAACAATCGGATGATCGCCCGTTACTATCAGCGTATGTTCATGTTGGGCCATAAATCCACCCTTATCCCCCACCACAGTCCAACCGTCCTCTGTTATTTCTCCATAGGTAGAATCCGTAGAAATGAAAGTTTCAACGGCAATGACCATATTTCTCCTGAATCTTCGTTTGTCGAATCGCACTTTGTAATTCAACAGATCATGAGGTTCCTCATGAAGATCTCTGCCCACTCCATGTCCCCCGAAGTTTTTAATAACTTTATAATCCCGCTTTTTAGCCTCCGATTCTATTAAATAGCCCATATCGGCCATTCGGGTTCCTCCTCTGATATGGGCAATGGCTTTTTTTAAAATAAACCGGGATGTTTCCACCAAATTCCGATGCCGATAAATATCCTCGCCTAATACAAATGAGCCTCCATTATCAGACCAAAAACCGCCAAGCTCGGCAGAAACATCTATGTTTATTAAATCGCCTTCCTGTAATATCCGCTTATCGGATGGGACCCCATGAAAAAATTCGTTGTTTACGCATATGCAGGTACAACCGGGGAAACCATAGGCCAGGTATGGAGCTGACCTTGCCCCAAAGGTCGAAAGTATCTGCGCCCCATAATTATCTAATTCCTTTGTTGACATGCCCGGTCGGGCATATGCTCTCATTTTTTTAAAAGTACAGGCAACAGCTTCGCTCGCCTTTCTCATTCCGGTCAGTTCTGTTTCTTTTGTTATTGACATGGTCCTTTTTTTAAGACTCAAGAATTAAAGCTTCCGATCCGTTTAAGAAGGTATATTCCTTTTTATCCCAATCCAACTTCTTCATGCATGCCGGGAATGACCACATCTGCAAAACCTTTTTTGATCAGGCGGTCTTTGAAGTCTCGTTGCACCTCATATTCTCCATGTACCAAAAAGAGCTTTTCCACCGCTTTGGGATTCTGGCAAGCCAGATACTGGCATAGATCTTCATAATCTCCATGCGCACTCATGCTGCGGATAGAATGGATAGAGGCCCGCACCGGACATTTCTTCCCGTAAATAGTCACTTCCTCCGGCTGCTCAAGCAACTGTGCACCAAAAGTACCCGGGGCACAATAACCCACCATCAGGATGGTATTGGCCGGGTTGCTGATGTTATTGGCAATATGATGTTTTACCCTTCCTGCATCTGCCATACCGGAAGCAGAGATAATCACACAGGGTTCTTTTTTATAATTCAATGCTTTAGATGCATCAACGGTCTTAATGAATGTCAATTTGGGAAAATCAAAAGGGTTATCATCTTTTTTCATCAGTTTATGCACATTCTTATTGAAACATTCGGGATGCCGGGCGGTTATATCGGTGGCCTCTATGGATAAGGGGCTGTCCAGGAACACTTCCACTCCGCGCAGGTCATTCTCCAGGTACATCTTATTGATGTCATACAAAAGCTGCTGAGTACGTCCCACACTGAAAGAGGGGATAACCAGCTTGCCTTTATGTGCTACACAGGTTTCCTTGATATGGCGAAGTAATGCTTCATAAGCCGGCTCGGCGTCTTTATGCAGGCTGTTGCCATAGGTCGATTCGATAATAATATAATCGGCCTGCGGAAAAGGCTGTGGAGAACGCAGGATGAGGTTATTGTATTGTCCCACATCCCCGCTAAAGGTGAGAGAACGCGTCCTTCCTTCTTCGGTTATTTTAAGGTGTACGGAAGCGCTTCCCAGAATGTGCCCCGCATCGGTGTAGGTCAGTTCTATCTGCTCATGTATCTGAGTGGGTGTCTCATAGGCTACTTCCTTAAAATGCATAAGCGCATTTTTCGCATCAGATTTGGTATAAAGAGGTTGTAAAGGCGGCTGACCAGAAGCAGTCCGTTGGCGATTGATCTTTTCTACCTCATATTCCTGAATGCCGGCAGAATCTTCCAACATGATATTAGACAGGTCGGCGGTAGCCGGCGTACAATAAATGTTTCCCGAAAAGCCTTCTTTTACTAATTTTGGTATCAAACCCGAATGGTCAATGTGGGCATGAGAGAGCACCATCAGATCAATCTCCGAAGGTTCAAAACCAAAATGGTCATTCAGGCCATCCGTTTCACTGCCCAATCCCTGAAACATGCCACAATCAAGGAGGACCTTCAGGCCGCTGTTTAGAGTCAATAAATGCTTGGAACCCGTTACCGTACGGGCTGCACCGTGAAAAGCAATCTTCATGAGTCCGTAATTTTTGCAATAAAGCTACAAAACTTCTATTTGATGCCGGAGTAAGTCGTCGAGGGTATACTTGCTTCGGATCAGGCGGGCCTTCCCGTCTTTGACGAACACTTCCGCCGGCTTTAACCGGGAATTGAAATTGGAGGACATTTCATAGCAATAGGCGCCTGCATTATAAAACACCAGAAAATCTCCTTCTCTCACCTCGTTAAGTTTCCGGTCCCAGCCGAAAGTATCCGTTTCACAAATATTGCCCACCACGGTATAGATCCGCTCTGTTCCTTCAGGGCTCGTAATATTCCGGATATGATGGTACGCATCGTAAAACATAGGGCGGATAAGATGATTAAATCCCGAGTTCACCCCTACAAAAACAGTAGCGGGGGTGGTCTTAATCACATTGGCTTTTACCAGAAAATATCCGGCCTGACTAACCAGGAACTTGCCGGGCTCAAAAAATAATTTCAACTCTTTATTGGGATAGGTCTTGCAAAAAGCATCAAAAGACGCTGCCACTTTCTTACCCAATTCTTCCACATTGGTCTCGGGGTCTCCTTCCCTGTATGCAACCTTGAAACCGCTGCCCAGATCAACAAAATCCAGATGGGGAAAATGATCGGTCATTTCAAACATGATGTCTACCGTACGCAGAAATACTTCCGTATCCTTGATCTCCGAACCGGTATGCATATGCAGGCCGTTTACCCTGAGGCCGGTGCTTTTTATGATCCGCTCAATATGACGGATCTGATGGATAGAGATACCGAATTTACTATCTACATGACCGGTGGAGATCTTATAATTACCTCCCGCCATGATATGGGGATTCAGACGGATACAGACAGGATAGCTGTCTCCAAAACGATTACCAAACTGTTCCAATAAGGAAATATTGTCAATATTGATATGCACACCCAGATCTTTTGCTGCGATGATTTCTTCCAGTCCCACGCAATTGGGGGTAAATAAGATGTCCCCGGGCTTAAAGCCGGCTCTCAGGCCAAGCTGAACCTCCTGGATAGAAACCGTATCCAGTCCGGCGCCCAGGCTGTTCATGAGTTTCAGAATATTGATGTTGGTCAACGCTTTACATGCATAAAAAAAACGGGTGTTCTTTTTATTAAATGCGTTATTCAACCGCTGATACTGCTTTTCTATTTTCTCAGCATGATAAACATAAACAGGAGTACCGAATTCTTCGGCCAGCCCCACCAGAAAATCATCCGGTAAGACCTCAACATTCGGATCTTTCAGTAGCGGATCTTGAGCCATGAGAACCTTTTTCAATTTTTGAAAGCTGCGAAAATACTAAGGAAAGCGGTAGAAAACGAAATTAAAAAATATTTTATCGGGTAAGTACATCCCAAATAATATCGTATACATCGGTAGCCTCCAATCGTTGATCCGGAACAGGATGTTCTGTAATAAGTACCGGATGATCTTGTACTGCTGTTTCGGTCCGCCCATGTGATCCCCTTACCAAATCTGCATTTAGCGGAATAACGTCCATCAGGTAACGGAAACCCAGCTTTTTGCGCAATAGCTTATAACCCGCCCGCCATTTGGAGGTCATAAACATTTCTACCGGATCATAGCCCGGCTTGTTATGGATGGCCACCAGGCGCGCAAAGTCCGGCGCTTTTTGATCATCCAGCCAATAATAATAGGTAAACCAGCTGTTTTCGTCCGCTACCGCTACCAGGTCGCCGCTTCGTTCATGATCAATCCCCGCCGCTCGTTTCCCCTCCTTATCCAATACTTGTCCTACTCCGCTTGTCTTTTGAAGCAATGCTTTTACTTCTCCCAATAATTTATTGTCCTTCACATAAACATGTGCGACCTGGTGATCAGCTACGGCAAATACCCGGCTGATATGCGGATCCAATAGTTCTTTTCCCCTTTCCACACGGACCTTCAGCCAACCCTTTTCTCTAAATTGCCTGTTAAGGTGTACCGGATTCCTGACAGGAGTGATACCATATTCAGAGAGAAGAACAACAGTAGCGTCTTTCTTTTTATAAAATTGCACAAGCTCTTTCACCAATGCATCTATTTCCCTTAAATCTCCTGCTATTGCCTGCTCCGCTCTTCCAAATTTCTGTAAACAGTAATCCAAATGGGGCAGGTAGATCAGGGTGAGTGTCGGGTGGTATTTTTCTTCTGCAATCATCGAGGCGCCGGCGATCCACCGGCTGCTGTGAATATCCGCACCGGGGCCCCAGTAATGGAACAAGGGGAAGGCTCCCAGCTCCTCGCGCAAATGGTCCCGCAGCTCTGCCGGAACAGTATAACAATCAGGGATCTTACGGCCGTCAGATAAATAATTCGGCCGCGGCGTAAGCAGGAAATCCACACTGGAATTCATGTTATACCACCAGCACATGTTGGCGCAGGTAAATGAAGGATCTTGCTTTTTGGCGCGATCCCAGATTTTTTCAGCCTGCACCAGGCGGTTGGATTGTTTCCAGAATTTAATTTCTCCATCCGTACGATCATACCATCCATTCCCCACAATGCCATGTTCCGCAGGGGTTTTCCCCGTAAGATAAGTAGATTGAACCGTGGTTGTAACTGCAGGCAACATGGGAAAAACGGAAGTCAGGTTATTTTTTCCCGCCCATTCTTTTAAAAAGGGCGTATGTTGTCCGATAAGATTCGAAGAAAGCCCAACAATATCAATAACAACGGTTTTATTCATATACAGTTTAGGTTAAATATTATTCATTACCCACTCCATTTCACGGATAATTGATTCTGAAAGCGGCCGCTTTATTTCTTCCGGTAAAATATCCCAGGTATAGGTTTCAACCTCCAAAATTTTTGATACACCCTCCTCTTTTTGCATCTTTAATGCGGTAAGGACTTCATCTCGCGTTGATTGTAATAATCCGTAATCATTTATAAATAACGGCACATGAAAATGAGCGCGCCATTCTTCTGCCTTCATAGCTTCCTCCGAATGATATGCATCGGGCAAATCCCTATAGCGGCGTAACATACCGCCTTTCATTTGTGCTACTACCTGGTGCAGATAAACAGGTTCATCAAACTTTCTCAACTCTTTTAATGTTTGCTTCTTCCGTATTTGATCTTCGGTTAACTTTACCTTCAGTGCTGCACTCAACTGCCACTTTCCGATCCGGATTCCCGCGGTATTCAGTTTTCTAATCACTTCCGGTATTCCTTCAAAGCCTACTGCAAAGTGACAAACATCATAACATAACTGCACATGGTTGCGAACAGCCTCCGCGGCATCTTCATCATTCAGCGAGAATCGGGCGCTCAGCGCCTTCATACCTTCGGGCAACAGGTCGTTCGAATACCAAATTATAAATTCATCACTGTTTTCAATCAGGCCGTCCGCTTCCGGCTCAATATCCAGATGAAGCTGCTGCCCGGTAGTTTGATGTATTTGAAACAGCCGGAGCACCAAATCAACTACTTTTTTAGTACATTGCCTTTTGATCTCCGCTCTTTTCTTGTTCTTAAACCAATATTTATACGAGAGGGGAGCGGTTGAAACGCCTCCTTCTGTATTCTCAGGTAACAGTTCACTTAGTATTTTGAAAAGGCGGAGGGTATAATCCAGCCGTTCTGAGGTAGTCCAGTCAGGCTTATGTACCTGATCTTTTACCCGTGTTTTATGAAAATTGCCATAAGGGAAACCATTCATGGTCTTTACTACGGCTTCATTTTCCTGCAACCATTTTTTGAATTCTTTTAACCGCTCCGGTTTAACCAGCTCGATACTGGCCCTATTAGACAGGCGTAGGCCAATACCAAATGGTTGGTGTGGAGCAAGTTTTTTTTTAATAACCGGCACTTCACTTTTTAACAGGTCAAAATGCGCCTCCCAGGATTCCCCGGGAAAAATATTGGTACAGAAAGTAAGATGGCCTGATGTTGTTTCCATATTTTACTTTTAAAAGATCAGTAATGCAAAGACTTCTCCTCTATTACCGGGATATTTATCTCCATCGGCACCAAAGTAGAACGGGCCATGGTTAAAACGTATTTTTAACGACCTGCCGGGCTTTTAAAAACGCGATACACTCCTTCACCACCTGCAGGTCCATATCATGTACATTTTCTCCTTTTCCAATTTCTCTTAGCATCATAATGGTCAGTTTTCCTCCCAGATGTTCTCTAAACTCTGACAGCCCATTCTTCAATGTTTCTTTCTCCAAAAGCGGATGGTAATATTCAAAGCCCAATTGCCCTAAAGTCTGCAAAATTTGGTCCCTTTCTAATGTATTTAGCCAGCCGATCCGTTCCGAATAAGTAGTATCTAACGCAATACCTATAGCAACCGCCTCGCCATGAGTCAATGAAAAGTCTGATAACTGTTCCAGTTTATGAGCACTCCAGTGGCCAAAATCCAGGGGGCGGGAAGAACCGCTCTCAAAAGGGTCGCCGGAAGCAATGTGTTGAAGGTGGAGCTCGGCACAGCGATATATCAGGTGTTCCATCGCTGCAGCATCTCGCCGGGATAGTTGTCCGGTATGGTCCTGTAGCCATTCAAAAAAGCCGGCATCTTTTATGAGCGCCACCTTCACCGCTTCAGCCATTCCGCTTCTCCAGCCTCGATCCTCCAGCGTGGTTAAAAAATGGAAATCATTGAATACGGCAGAAGGCGGGGCAAAAGTTCCCAGGAAATTCTTTTTACCAAAATAATTCACTCCATTTTTCACGCCCACACCGGAATCATTTTGAGACAACACGGTGGTGGGCATTCGGATATGCCGTATCCCGCGATGGGCTGTCGCGGCGGCATAACCGGCCAAATCCAGCACGGCCCCGCCTCCCGCAGCAACTACAAAAGAATGTCTGTCAATTTTATGAGTATGAATAGCAGATATAATTTCCTTCAGATAGCTTGAAGTGTTTTTAACGATCTCCCCTCCCGGCACCGTAACAAAAGGCATGAGCCGTGCAAAAGCATGGGCCCGAAAATAGGCTTTAATATTATCCTGAAGCTTCTGGTGATGTTTCAGCATTCCTTCGTCTATAACAAACAAGATCCGTTTTTCTTCATCCGGTGCACCAGACTGCCTTACAAAGTCGCTGAACAGTTTATTTTCGTTATGGAAAATATGCCGGGTAAAATAAACCGGATATTGATAGGTTATTTTAAATTGCTGATTGATCACTTTCATTGTTTATCCACTTCATTCTTTGCGGAGAGCATTATTCTCTTAAAAATTCCGATTTGTCCATAAAAACAAAATTGGTGGAAGAATCGCAAAAATAAAGGATTTTGTCTATAAAACCCGATAAACATACATGGGATGCAGATAAATAAGGAAGGATGATAATATAGGGGGAAGAACGGAATCTATCATCCATCTCGGGACTCCTTAACTTACGGATATATCGTCCTTATATTCTATAGCATGCGTTGCGGGCTTAGCCCGTTTTGAAAACACCCAACTCCTGGTACGATATCCGAAGAAAGCATAGTAAATGAGATAAAGATAACAGGGAAACAATACCCAATAAGCATTATGAACACCGACCATATCTGCAAAGTAGCCGTAAATAGAAGGGAGAATGGCATTTCCACATAATCCCATGATCATCAGAGAAGCGCCAAGTTTGGTAAACCTGCCCAGGCCCTCAAGCGCCAGCGGCCAGATTCCCGGCCAGATCAATGAATTGGGAAGACCTAACAAAACCAGAAACCATATAGAAATATCTGCCCGATGCCCCAAAAAGTGAACCTGACCGTTTGTATATATGATTAGTACCGTTAAGATCAATCCCAGGATGGTACAGATTCTCAAAACTTTTGTTTGTTTAATAAATTTGGGAATGCATATTATACCTATTATATATCCGCATATCGTTGCTGTCAGCGTATAAGAGGGAAAAGCTTTGGCCTCCAAAAGGTTAAGGTTCATTGAATTCGCATACCCGATAATCGTATCAATAGAAATAACCTGCGTCCCCACATGCAAAAAAATGGCTATTGCTCCCAATATCAGATGGGGGAATTGGAAAATACTTTTTTTTCCCGAATTGGCTTTAGCAATTTCTTCATCTTCATGTTCGGTATCAATTTCTGGTAAGGGGGAATAGCGGATAAGCAGCCCGATAATGACCAAGACGGTTCCCATAACTGCATAAGGTATAATTACCCGGCGAATGAGCGCATCCAACGCCGCATTCTTTGCCGCCTCGCTCATGTGAGGTATCTGATCAAATAAAGCGCTGTCTGTCGATCTCAATATAAGAGCGGCCAATATCAACGGAGCGATAATTCCAGCCCCCTTGTTGCAAATACCCATGATACTGATACGCTGAGCAGCTCTTTCCTTGGGACCCAATATAGTAATATAAGGGTTGGCCGTCGTCTGGAGCAGCGCAAGGCCCGCTCCTATGAGAAACAGGCCTAACAAGAATAATTCGTACGTCCGGGACAATGCGGCCGGTACAAAAATAAAGGCGCCTCCGGCAATGACCCAGAATCCGATCATAATGCCTCTTTTGAAACCGACACGCTTTAAAAGGTAAGAAGAGGGCACCGAAAAAACCAGGTAGGAAATATAGAAAGCAAAAGTCACGAGATAAGACTCAAAGTTGTTCAATTCACAGGCAATCCTGAAAAAAGGAATAAGGATCGCGTTGATCCAGGATATGAAGCCAAACATGAAAAACAAAAAACCTATAATCAAAATAGAAATGGTTGTATCTCTCTTGCTGATGGTTTCCATCTGTACCGTTTCATATTTCCCGCTCATATATTATTTTTTTATAAGTACGCGTTATTCCTTATTTTTACAATATACTATCCGGCCTTGTATTATTGTGGTCTGAACCTCAATATGCTCATTGAAGAGAATGATATCTGCGTCTTTTCCCACGGCCAGGGAACCTTTGGCATCTGCCACTCCCATTATTTTTGCCGGTGTCATTGTGGCCATTTGTACTGCTTTTAACAAAGGAATATCTGCCAGACGAATCATTGTTCGGACGAGGCGATCTGTAGTAGCCACACTTCCTGCAAAAGAGCTTCGGTCGGGCAACTTGGCCACGCCATCCTCTACAATTACTTTTAGCCCGTTTTTAAGACTGCCCAATGTACTTTCGCCCGGCGGCATTCCTGCCGCACGCATGGCATCTGTTATCAATGCAATGCGATCGGCGCCCTTAATTTTATAGATCAGCTTTAAAAGAGGAGCGGGAAGATGTACGCCGTCTGCTATCACTTCCACATTCATTCCATCAAGGATAAAGGCGCTTTCAATCACTCCCGCATACCGGAAGGCATCTCGACGCGTAACGCCCGACATGCCGGAATACATATGAGTAGCCAGTGTATAACCATTTTCAAAAGCTTCCAGCACCTCTTCATAGATGGCATCCGTATGGGCTACAGCAGCTAATATTCCCCGTGACCGCAGATATCGGCCAAATTCAATCGCACCCCTTAGTTCCGGCGCCGCACTCCATCGTTTTATATTCTTGGAATAATTTATGATCTCCCGGTATTCTTCCGGATCAGGAGCCCTGATATAACGGGGGTCCTGCGCCCCTCGTTGGTTCATGGCAAAATACGGGCCCTCCAGATGTATCCCCAGGAACTGCGCTCCCGCCGTATTATTCCTTAATGCAATTTCATAAGAATCAAGCGTACGAAGCAGATCTTCTTTTTCTGCCGTCAACGTAGTGGGCACCATAGCGGTAGTTCCATATGCTGCATGTGCTTCTGCAATTTTAAGAAAGGCTTCCTCTGTCCCGTCCATAAAATCATATCCTCCGCCGCCGTGTACATGTATATCAATAAAGCCGGGAGAGATATACTGCCCTTTCGCATCTATCTCCCTCGCATTTGATATGGCGATGTCCTTCTCGCTTACTTCAATAATTTTACCCTTATCAATAACCACCGTTCCCTCGGGAATGATCCGATAAGGAGTAAGGATTCTCCCGTTATATATTTTTAGGCGTAGATCATCCATCTCCATTATACTTTTACAGATTTTGAAATTGATACTTATTGATAACCATCCAGAAGAGATGCCGAATCATTATCCAGAAAACAAATACAGTTCGGATGATTTCTCAATATGCTGGCAGGAAATAAATTGCTTACCGGATGTTCCAGACAATTCTTAATAGCCTGCGCTTTTCTCTTGTCAGGAGCGGAACAAATAATGTATTTTGATTTCATAATCTGGTGAACCGACATACTGATGGCCTGCCGGGGCACTTCATCAACAGATTGAAACCACCCCTCTGAAAGCTGCTGGTTCCTACACTGCTCGTCCAGATCTACAACCAGGTAGGACTGCTCCGTATCAAAATCTGCAGGAGGGTCATTAAACGCCAGGTGTCCATTCTCCCCGATACCAACTAAGGCCACATCAATGGGATATTTTTCAATGAGGCCGCCCATTTTCCTGCATTCTTCCACGGGATCGTTTTCCCCGTTAATCAGATAGGCAGCTTTCAGCGAAGGTACTTTATCCAAAAATCTTTCTTTAAGGTATTTTCTGAAACTGGCTCCATGCGATTCCGGTAGTCCGATATATTCATCCAAATGGAACATGGTTATTTTATCCCACGCTATATCTTTTTCTCTGATAAGCTGTTTTAAAGTCTCGAACTGGCTAGCGCCCGTAGCCAAAATGAGGTTTGCACTATCTTTTTCTTCAATAGACTTTCTGATGAGTGATGCCGTTTTTTTTCCTGCTTCTATCCCTAATAATTCCGGATTTTTTTGGATATTTATTTTCATTATATATTAAAATTTTAGTTTAAACAGTTCAATTCTATAATCTTTGTATTTATGATAATCAAATCAATTTATCTCTTTTTTAAAGTCATAAATAAAGAAAATCCGACTGATTGTTTATCCTATAGAAGTACAACAGATAGACAAATTTAAACTTTCAGAATACAGGCCCCAAAAAAATCACCGATAACGATCCCGAAAAAGAGATCCTTAAGGGAGTAGCAACCGTATAAAATCCTAACATTCAAATAATGATAACATTAACCACACCATACTTATAACTTTATCTTAGTAGTCGCGCCTTTATCCAGTAAGATATCTACCGGTTCATTGGTTTCCCAGGCACCGCGTGTAAAATCAGGGACTTCAACCGTATTAGAATGATTGGCTACCGACATTTCACTCAAAGGTGAGATAGAACTCCATAGCGCGGCATCATATACGTCCTGATCCAATGGCAAACCATTTCGAAGGCAATCTATCGTCCTCCAGTCCATCAGAAAGTCCATTCCCCCATGACCTCCGACTTCTTTTGCCAGTTCTCCCACTTTTTTAACAATAGCAGGTTGATATTTTTCTTCTATCTTTTTTATCTCCGCTTCCGATAACCATTTTTCACCTCCGTCGGAGATCCGTGGTGGAAGCGGGTATTTCAAAGCGGTACCCTTCGTTCCGACCACTTTATGTATTCTGGAATAAACATTTGGAGAAGACACATCATGCTGGATCATGACCGTTCTTCCCTTATGGGTACTTATGGTGCTGGTATTCATGTTTCCCCGGAACTGGGCGTTCACATATGGAGCAAAGAAACTATCTTTAGCCGCCATTTCTTTCGCCTTAGGGCCCATACTAAAATCCTTTCCGGACCTTGATTCAAGATACTCCAGTTTATCTCCCCTGTTAATATTCAAAATCTGGCATAAAGGCCCAAGTCCGTGAGTAGGATACAGATTCCCGTTTCTTCGTGTATTTTGCCTCAGGCGCCACATTTCCCAATAATGGTTTTTATCAAAGTTCTCATTAAAAACATTATGATGTATATAAGCCCCTTCACAATGTATGATATCTCCAAAAAAGTTTTGCCGCGCCATATTAAGGGTCAACAACTCAAAAAAGTCGTAACAACAGTTTTCCATCATCATACAATATTTCTTCGTCTGTTCCGAAGTTTCTACCAATTGCCAACACTCCTCCAGCGTGACGGCAGCAGGAACTTCAATGCATACATGCTTGTCCTGCTTCATCGCGTATAATGCCATAGGAGTATGCATATCCCAGGGAGTGGCAATAAAGATCAGGTCGATGTCCTGTCGCTCACAGAGTTTTTTCCAATCTTCCGCATGCCCGGTATAAACATCCGGATGATGTCCTGCGTCATTGGCCAGCTTTTTGGCCCGATTGGCATACTCCGGCCGCAAATCACATATTCCTTTAATTTCCACACCCTCTAATTTGGTCATGTTTTTTAAGTGTGCAGGTCCCCTGTTGCCCAGGCCAATAAACCCCGTCCTTACCACATCAATTTTTGGAGCTGCATATCCGCACATATTAAACAATTGAGAACCCGGCTTTTCCCCATGTCGGATTACCGTGTTCACACCCACAGGTTCTTTGGCGAAACCTTTGATAACGGGAGCTCCAAATATCCCCAGCCCGGTCAGGCCTGATAATTTCAAGAATGATCTGCGATTGTTTTTCATTGTTATTATGAGTTATAAATCCAATAGACGCCTCTATGGTTTCATAAAGGCAACTATTTTATTGAATGGTAACGGTTTAGAAAATATTGAAAACCGATCTTTATTGTTTTCCAGTTCGGATACTTTATTAAGGCGCTCATCTTTTAGATCCGGATTTGCATTATAAATCAACAAACGTTGATTGGATGCAAGTGCTAACACCGTCTTTATTCCCCCGATTCGCATAATGCCCGGTATTTGTAATTGTAACCTATCTTTATCAGCCGTAGGATCAAAATGGTCGCCATCTATGACAATATGATCCAGGTCTTTCGTTGTCGCCGCTAAAAGCAAGCCTGTCATTCCGGTATTTCCGGTAGCATACAAATTTATAGAACCCGATAAATCTTTATTTTCCTTAAGCGCTTTGATAATAGTAATCAGGTCCTGGATTTGATTCTGCCTGTCTGTAAGATTATAGGTTGTAAAAAACTTCGTGTGTTCATCTCTTCTTGTCAATGTTGAATCCTGCAATACATGCTCGCCTTGCTTAAACAGATCGGGGGTTAAGACATTAAATCCATTATTAAGCAGTGTCTTTATCCTCTTATCAGGTACTGCACTTCCTTTTG
>CAYZGR010000031.1:0-33292 GCA_964478125.1 uncultured Chitinophagaceae bacterium
TTGCTGAGATCTTTCTCTGGCTTTTACCGCTCTGATAGGCAACATTTGATGCAGTGTGTGCGGTCAGGTTATTAAAAGAACGGCTTAAGTGACGGATAATCAAAATGTGTTTTTCTCAAATCACAAAGGCCGCGGACAAGCCGGGATAAGAGGAGGTCTTCGTTTCCTTTTTATCAAAAAATCTCATTTCGGGCATGTTATTCTCTTCCTTCCATCGAATTGAGCGTCCGGATACCGATGAGTTCGTCCGAACGGCCTCCCAGCGGACGATAGTAAACGAGTATGGTATAATTGTTTTCGGTTTCCCACCAGTTCCCTTCGGTGTTTTGGGTCTGTATTTGATGATCTCCCTCATTTATTAACCCGTAGATGTAATTGTAGTAACCCTGCTTTAAATATAAAGTGGCCTCATAGGCTCCTTTGTCTCCGTTATAAGTCATTTGGTTGCTTTTGTTGCATTCATAATTAGAAAGTGCCCCGAAGACATAGACTTTGCTTCCGGCAAAAGGCTGAGGGGCCGAAAAAGTAAAATGCACAAAAGCGTAGTCTCCCTCATAAGCGGGATTGTAACCGCTTTCAAGTATAGACGGAAAATATTTGCCATTGATATCCCTCCGGTAGACGTAACGCTGAACAGATCTGTTGGCATCCTGTTTTAAATATACATCAATCTGATTTTTGGCATTCACAATATTGGCCACTCGTTCTGTTTGCAGTCGAAAACTACGGAGGTCGGCCCAGCGCCATTCTTTCATAGCGGGAAAAATGCAATCATCTTCCGTATTGTATATTAACTTATCCCCCCTGATAAAAGTAGGCTTTAGGTCTTTTATGGCATTATCCCAGCGCCCGTTTTGCAGGATAAAAACTTTGATCTGTGATAAGGGGTTGTTGACATTAATCCCTTTCAGGCTAACATCAAAAGCAACTTTTTGGTAGGTACGGAAAATACGGGGGTTTACCGGTTGTTCAATTTTTCCGTGAATAATAGCCTTATTGGTGGTTACCATCAACCTTCTGGTAAAAGCAATTTGGGAAGTATCGCCGTCCAGGTAGACTTTTAAGAGATAGTTTCCCGGCAAGATAGGCTTACAGTTGGCATTCGGAAGGGAAACGCTGTAATGGGTATAATGCTGCAGAGAGAGCGTGGAGTAATGGTAGTCGTTAATGCGATTTTCCAGAAAGCCGTCCATATAATTAAATGGATTAAGAGTCGTGGGTTTCCAGTCGGTATTACACAAGATCAAAGTATAATAATAGTTTTTAACATCTCCATCCAGATCATCAAAACTCAACTCCAACTTCTGACCGCTGTTCAGGTTGATCACGGGCGGCTGTAACGGATTCCCGGCTGGAGCCAGCATGACGGTCTTTATATGGTCCCGGTAAACATGGTCGGGGGTGATCTTGTTCACCTGTGCAAAAAGACTGTGGATAATACCTCCTGCAAAAAGGAAGAAAAAAAATAATCTTTTCATATGATGAAAATGAAGTTTCAAAGTACGAATAATTTTATCATTCAAAATAAAGGGAGCTGTAAACCACTGCTTTTTTAGGTAAAATCCGTAGGTTTGGGCTTGTATTAGTGAATTTTCCGTGCGATTATCCTACTTTATTGCCAAAAGAATTGCTTTTAACCGAGAACGTACATTCTCCAGGTTTATTATTCGCATTGCTCTGGCTGCAACAGCTCTAAGCGTCGCCGTGATGATATTGACGGTTGCCCTGGTCAATGGTTTCCAGCAGGTCATTAGCCATAAGGTATTTGATTTTTGGGGACATATTCACGTTACCCGTTTCCAGCCTTATTCCAGCCTTTTAACGGAAGATTTGCCTTTTGATGATGCTGATTCGTTAAAAGATGCTATAAAGGCATTGCCAGAGGTAGCTTCAGTCTCTGAATATGCCACCCGTTCGGTTATCCTTAAGGCCCGGGGAGAAATAGAAGGAGCCATGTTTAAAGGCATTGGTCCTTCCTATCGGTGGGATCATCTGAAACCCTATCTTAAAGAAGGAAAAATCCTTTCCTTTCCGGACAGCGGTTATACCTCCGGAATTATCTTGTCCCGGGATATGGCAAATGCACTCAGAGTAAAATTAAAAGATCCGATCATAGCCTATTTTATTCAAAAAGGCACCGCCACGCCCAGGGCCAGAAAACTGATCGTTTCAGGGATCTATAAAACCAGTATCAGCGATTACGATAAAACCTATATCCTAGGAGACCTGAATCTTTTAAGAAGTGTGAGTAATTGGGATACAGAAGCTATTGGCGGCTATGAGGTTTTTTTAAAGGACTATAAAAAAATGGACACCGTGGTGGATGAATTATATCAAAAGGTACTTCCTCAAGATCTTTCGGCGGTTTCCATACATCAGATTTATACCAATATTTTTGACTGGTTGGATTTGCAGAATATGAATGAGTTTATTATTCTGGTCATTATGGCCGTGGTGGCCATCATCAATATGATCACGGCTATATTGATCCTTATTTTGGAACGTACGCGGATGGTGGGTGTCTTAAAATCGCTTGGCATGAGCAACTGGCGGATCCAGAAGATCTTTCTTTTTCATACCGCCTATATTGTATTGACAGGCCTGTGTATTGGAAATATTGCCGGCCTGGGAATCGCCTGGTTGCAAAAAACAACGCAGTTCTTTAAGCTGGATGAAGAAACGTATTACATGACTGCCGCTCCCATAAAAATTGAATGGTGGCAGGTAGTGGGAATTGATATAACCACCTTGGTCATCTGTGTTTTAATATTGATGATCCCTTCTTTGATCATTCGCAGGATCTCTCCGGTAAAGGCCGTGCAGTTTCATTAATTTACCCGCATCTTAATGACGATCTTCTTTATTTTTTGAGTATCCCCTTTATGGGCTTTTATTCCCGGCTTGTGTGCATCGCCCGGGAAAAATATGAAAAAGGTGCCGGGCTTTGCTATATGGAATTTTCCTTTTCCTTTTAAATTTTCATTATCTGTTTCCGGATTATATGGAACTGTAACCTTTAGCTTCGAAACGGAAGTTTTGCCAATCTTTTCGGCGCCGGTAACCACCATTTGTATGTCGGCATAATTTCTATGGGCCTCCCATTGCTTTTCCCCTTTATTTACGGGTACATAACTGCTTACCGCGGCAAATACGTCTTTCCCAACAATGGGATAGGTGCCGTCTGCCAATGTGGCCAGGTCTTTTCTATTTAAAAATGCCAGGGCCTTTTTCCACCATTCTTCATGTGCCTTATACTGTGTTTCGAAGGCAACGGCATTGATAGAGGCGTGAGGTTGGAGTTGTAGACCGTTTTTCCAGTTCCCGTTTTTGATCCAGTTTTTTGCTTCTTTTTTACTGATCTTGTTCTGTGCATTCAAAGACAATGAACCGGACAAGCAAAACCATACGATCAGGCTTAAGAGGAAAGGGATGGATTGGTGATTCCGAAAGAAACGGGTTGTTGTATTTTTCATGGTTAGTTACTTTTTATGGTCTCAAAACTAAGAATTTATACAATACAAGGCTTGAATTAGATAAGGTTTGAACAGGCTTGTAGAGATGTTATTATTGTAATGACTGTTTGGCCCCGGAAGGTCTTCGAGATCTTTTACCATTTTGTCTGATCAGTTCCGGTTTAGGGTTGGGGGCTGACAGCGGTCCAGCCGCCGTCAACAATCAGGCTTTGTCCTGTGATATGCGCCGCGTGAGCGGAGAGTAAAAAGAGTACGGCCTGTGCGATATCTGAAGGGTGCGCCGGTCGTCCCAAAGGCGTAATCCGGGACCAAACCCGCTCATAATCGGGTTCGTCGTGCATTGTGCGTTCTGTGAGGGTAGCACCCGGAGCGACCGCATTAATATTGATCTTCCATGGGGATAATTCGATGACCAAGCTTTTTGCAAGCATCTCAATGGCTGCTTTGGTCATGCCGTAGGTAGCAAGATCTTTATGCGCCTGATGTCCGGTTACCGAGGAAGTCAATACAATATGTCCACTTTTTTTTTGTTTTCGCATCTGTTTGGCTACAGCTTGTACCAGAAAAAAGGTCCCTTTCAGGTTTACATCCAATACCCGTTGAAAAGAGGCGGGCGAATATTCAAAAAAATCACCGAACAGGGTAATTCCCGCATTGGCAGCCAATAGAGAGACCTGGCCGAATTGCGCTACCGTATAATCCACCATCCTTTTTAAGAAATTAATATCCGACACATCTCCTGCCAGCGGTTTACAAATCCCTCCTTCTTCTTTGATCCGGGCCGCGGCCTTTGAAGCAAGAGACTCGTCTAAGTCATTTAATAAGACGGAGCAGCCTTGTAAAGCCAATCGGCGACAGATCTCAAAACCGATCCCCTGGCCTGCACCGGTGACAATAGCTGCTTCACCGGCGAAGCGGCTGTTTGAATGGATCGGATGGTATTCTTTTTCAGGCATATTTATTTGTATTTATCCAGGCAAAGCCGGAAGATTATCTTTTTATTCTTATTCAGTGGGAATCTCTGGCTACTACATCTCCAGATCCTCCGGTCAAAAAATCCATATCTGCTCCTAAATGTGCCTGGGATACGTGTTGTTGATATAGTTGGACATACCCGCGTTGTTGCATGACCGGAGGGCGCCATTTTTCTCTTCTTTCGTTAAGCTCTTTTTCACTGACCTCAAGGGTTAAAGTACGACCGGGCACATCCAGAAAGATAGGATCTCCATTCTGGACCAGTGCAAGATTACCGCCAACTGCTGCTTCGGGAGACACATGCAGGATGACGGTGCCGAAGCCGGTACCGCTCATGCGGCCATCGGATATCCGTACCATATCTTTCACTCCTTTTTCCAATAATTTTTTCGGGAGTCCCATGTTCCCTACCTCTGGCATGCCCGGGTATCCTTTGGGCCCTGCATTTTTAAGTACCATTATGCTGGTTTCGTCCACCTCCAGATCCGGATCATTGATCCGCGATTTATAATCTTCTATATTTTCAAAGACAACGGCCGTGCCCCGATGCCGGAGGAGATGGTCAGAGGCCGCCGTTGGTTTTAAAACAGCTCCTTTTTCACACAGGTTCCCCTTTAATACGGCGAAAGAAGTTTCTTTTTTAAAAGGAGTTTCCCATTTGGCTATTACCTGATCATCATAGCAGGCGGCGTTCTCCCAGTAAGTACGAATGGGCTTTCCTGATACGGTCATTGCATCCGGGTGTAAAACGGATGCCATTTCTTTCATCACAACGGGAAGGCCGCCGGCATAATAAAAATCTTCCATAAAAAATTGACCGGCCGGTTGCAGATTGACCAGTAAGGGGATATCTGCCGAGAGTTTGTCAAAATCTTTTAGTTGCAGGGGGACGCCTATCCGGGCGGCAATGGCCAGCAGGTGGATCACAAAATTGGTAGATCCCCCTACCGCGGCATTTACCCGAATGGCATTTTCGAAGGACTTTCTGGTCAGTATATCAGATAAACGCCTTTGTTCTCTGGCCATTTCCACAATTTGAATTCCTGAGTGTTGGGCTAAGACTTTACGGCGGGCGTCAGCTGCAGGGATAGCGGCATTAGTGGGCAGGGAAAGACCGAGCGCCTCCACCATGCAGGCCATGGAAGAAGCGGTTCCCATTACCGCACAGTGCCCCCGGCTGCGACACATGGCGGCTTCTGCATCAAAAAAATCCCTCCGGCTCAATTGCCCGCAACGGTAGGCCTCGCTAAAACGCCAGATATCGCTTGTAGCGATCTTTTTTCCCCTGAAACGCCCGGTGAGCATGGGGCCGCCGGATACCACGAGGGTAGGGAGATTGACGCTGCATGCCCCCATGACAAGAGCCGGTGTGGTCTTGTCACAACCGCAAAGTAAAACTACGCCGTCTATAGGATTGGCACGAATGGATTCTTCCACATCCATACTTACCAGATTTCGATACAGCATGGCAGTGGGTTTGATCAAGGTCTCCCCAAGCGACATGACGGGAAATTCTACCGGGAAACCGCCTGCCTCCCATACCCCCCGTTTGACACTTTCTGCCAGTTCTCGAAAATGGGCATTACAGGGGGTCAGCTCCGACCAGGTATTGCAAATGCCAATGACGGGCTTGCCCTGGAATTCTTCAGATGGAATCCCCTGATTTTTCATCCATGCCCGATATATAAAACCGTCTTTGCCGCTACGTCCAAACCATTCCCTGCTCCGTAATTCAGATTTTTTAATGCGCATATTCCAAAAAATTACAGCCGGTTAAATTATAAAAAAATATTCATCTTTTTGAAAAATATAGAAGGACGGTAAAATGGTTTCTTTTTGAGAATGAAGATATTAAAAGGCTCCATAGCGCTATTAAAGAAAAGACGGGGCCGGAGACCGGACGGTATGAGAATTACAGTGTTATCAATAAACGGAACAGCCCTGAATTCAGATCGGAAAAGCGCTATAACCCCTCCTGGAGGCCGGATTGCTTTTTTTCGAGCGCAGCAGCTCTACAAGAATCTTGATATATAATCGAAGAAACTTTTCGCCGTCTTCGGGGAAGAGACCGGCTCTTTGTAAATTAGGGTGTGAGTTAGGGGCGTATATTTTCGAAAAGCCATCGTATTACTTGACCGCGGCTACCAGCTTCTTGAAAGCTTCCGGCTCATTCATAGCCATGTCGGCCAATACTTTCCGATTGAGGTCGATATGATTGTCTCTCAACTTGTGCATGAGCGTGGAGTAGGTCAGCCCTTCCGCGCGTGCTGCGGCATTGATCCGCACGATCCAGATCCCGCGATAGTCCCGTTTCTTTTGCTTGCGGCCCACGTAGGCATAAGTCTGTCCCTTTTCTACTATATTTTTGGCGACGGTATATACATTCTTCCGTTTGCCATAAAAACCTTTTGCCTGTTTTAAGACTTTCTTTCTCCTGGCCTTGGCGGCAACTGAATTGACTGAACGTGGCATATCTGTTACAAATTAAGAGTCGAATATGAGTTAAAGATCTGGATTAACGAAGGCCCATTAGCCTTTTTACCATTTTTTCATTGGTGGGATGAACAATAGCCGATTTGCTTAAATTGCGTTTCCTTTTGGTCGACTTTTTGGTAAGCAAGTGACTTTTATAGGCTTTATTCCTCTTCACTTTTCCTGTTCCGGTAAGTGTAAAACGCTTTTTGGCGCTGGAATTGGTCTTAACTTTGGGCATTTCGATAAAATTTGGTGTGCAAAGGTAGGAAATTTTAATAAGAATGGTATGTTTCCTCCGGAAAATTTATCAGGCTGCATTTGCGGATAACTTGGCTACTCTTTATCGTAACCGGTCAAGCGAACGGACCAGCTTTTCGTCCTTGCGGATTCCGCGGGCCGCCAGGAACAGCAGAATGACAATGGGTATCGGGATGAAAGCCGCGGGTAGATAAGTGGATGATTCCAGCATTTGTGTATGGAGAAGGGCGGCTTCTTTGGCCTGAATCAAAAAATATTGAACTACAATCAAACCAATGGAAAATAGAAAATTCAGTACCGTTAGTCGAAATTGCAAACGGCGTTTTTTAAATAAGAAAATACAAATCAGGGCTAAAAGAACCACGATCATGGTCAGTACAAAATACCGGTAGTCGCTTTGCCCTGTAAAATAGGAATAGGTATTGTTTACCAATCGGGCTCTCCATAGATGGGGATTATAGAATCCCATGAAGGCGCCGAGAGCTGCTGCCAGAAGCAAATAGACGGTTTGAATACGTTGGATCATGTTGCGCTGTTTGGGTGTAAAATTAAATAAATCCACGGGTTTGGCAACTTTACTTAACTTGCGTATAAATTCAAACCTGCAAGCGCATGTCAAGAAAGATCAATCCCCAGGATGCATTGGATTATCACACCAAAGGAAAACCCGGCAAGATTGAAGTTATTCCCACAAAAAATACAAAATCCCAATGGGATCTTTCTCTTGCTTATTCACCCGGCGTCGCTATTCCCTGTAAAGAGATTGAAAAGAATAAGGACGATGTATTTAAATATACTGCGAAGGGTAACCTGGTAGCCGTTATCACTAATGGGACGGCTGTATTGGGGCTGGGTGATATTGGTCCGGAAGCGGGAAAACCTGTGATGGAAGGGAAAGGCGTTTTGTTTAAAATCTTTGCGGATATTGACGTTTTTGATATTGAGTTGAATATCAAAGAGCCGGATGAATTTGTAAAAACCGTCAAAGCGCTGGAACCTACCTTTGGGGGAATTAATCTGGAAGATATCAAGAGTCCGGAATGCTTCGATATTGAAGAACGTTTAAAGAAAGAGTTGCATATTCCGGTGATGCATGATGATCAGCACGGGACTGCCATTATCTCTGCAGCGGCGCTGCTGAATGCTTTAGAACTGGTTAAGAAAAAAATAAACAAGGTAAAGTTTGTAGTAAGCGGGGCGGGGGCGGCAGCGCTCTCCTGTGTGAAACTGTATGTTTCATTAGGAGCGGATCCGAAAAACATTATCATGTTTGATAAATATGGCGTCCTCTCTGAACATCGGGATGATTTATCCCCTTTACAGAAGCCTTTTGCTATCAGGGAGCGTACCACGCTTGCAGAGGCCATGAGCGGAGCGGATGTTTTTATCGGGTTGAGTGCGGGTAATGTGGTGAGTCCTGAAATGCTTAAAAACATGGCCAAAAAACCTATCGTTTTTGCCATGGCGAATCCCGATCCGGAAATTGCTTATGAGACGGCGGTGGAAACACGTAGTGATCTTATCATGGCTACGGGACGTTCCGATTTCCCTAATCAGGTGAACAATGTTTTGGGGTTTCCGTATATTTTCCGTGGCGCATTGGATGTGCGTGCCACACAAATAAATGAAGAAATGAAGCTCGCAGCGGTACGGGCCCTTGCTGAACTGGCAAAGCAGCCGGTGCCGGAAATGGTTAATATGGCTTACAATGAGAAAAATCTTGTTTTTGGACCTGAATATATTATTCCCAAGCCCCTGGATCCGCGTCTTATCAGTACGGTAGCTCCCGCTGTGGCCCGGGCGGCTATTAAAAGCGGAGTAGCACAGAAAGAAATTGCGGATTGGGATGCCTATGTTTTGGACCTGGAAAACCGCCTGGGGTTGAGTAACCGTATTATCCGGGCGGTAGGAACTAAAGCACGCAAAGATCCGAGAAAGGTTGTTTTTGCCGAAGCGGATAACATTAAGGTGCTTAAGGCGGCACAGGTCGCGCGAAATGAAGGTATTGCCATTCCCATTCTCCTTGGGGAAGAAAAAAGGATTCATCGGCTGCTGGAGGAAAATAAAATTGAAATGGAAGGGGTACAAATTATTGATACCCGTAGTGATGCGACAAAAGATAAGCGAAGGGAATTTGGACAAAAGTTCTTTGAAAAAAGAGCCAGGCGCGGTTTCAATTTGTATGAAGCCCGTAAGATCATGCGTGATCGAAACTACTTTGGTTGTATGATGGTGGAATGCGGAGAGGCGGATGCCCTCATCTCCGGGCTTACACGAAAGTATCCCGATACCATTCGTCCTGCTCTGCAGATTATCGGAATGGAGAGTGATGCCAGACGCGTAGCCGGCATGTATATTACACTTGCGCCGAAAGGCCCCTTATTCCTGGCGGATACCACCGTCAATTTTAACCCCACGGCAGAAGAGCTTGCAGATATTACCTTATTGACGGCCAGGGAGGTTCGCCAGTTTAACATTACCCCGCGTATCGCGTTGCTTTCCTATTCCAATTTTGGATCCAGCGCCACACCGGAGGCCCTGATGGTCCGGGATGCGGTTCAGATTATAAAACAGAAGGCTCCTCATCTGGTGGTTGACGGGGAGGTACAGGCCTCCATGGCCTTTAATACCGAGGTATTGAAAAACAATTATCCTTTTAGTGATTTGGTGAAAGGAGGAGTGAATACATTGATCTTCCCCAATCTGTCGGCCGGGAATATTGCTTATAACCTGCTCATGGAAGTGGCCGGTTTTGACACCATCGGTCCGGTACTGATGGGACTGAACAAGCCGGTGCATATTCTGCAGCTTGGCAGTACCGTGCGGCAGATCGTCAATATGGTGGCTGTTGCTGTTGTGGATGCCCAGAATAAATGCAGGAAAATGCCATCCAGAAGGAGGAGAGCCGCCAGGTAAATATTTATCTTGAAATTACATCTCTTTGCCCATGTCTGATTGGCCTGTTTATATGGATTATAATGCGACTACACCCTGTGATCCGCAAGTGTTGGAAACGATGTGGCCCTACTTTAATGTACATTTTGGAAATGCGGCCAGTCATACGCATGCTTTCGGATGGACGGCACGGGAGGCGGTTGCCGTAGCCCGTAGGCAGGTGGCCGGTTTGATCGGTTCCGAACCGGAGGAAATTGTATTCACATCCGGGGCTACCGAAGCGGTTAATCTGGCTTTAAAAGGCGTATTTGAATTGTATGCCCGTAAGGGAAATCATATCATCACATGTAAAACCGAACATAAAGCCGTATTGGACACCTGTAGGGCGTTAGAAAAGAAAGGAGCGGATATTACATATCTTCAGGCGGATCGGGAAGGGCATATAGATCTGCAGCAATTGAAAGATGTTTTTAAAGAGGAAACCATTCTGGTGGCGTTGATGTATGCAAATAATGAAACAGGCGTGTTGCATCCGGTTCGGGAGATCAGTCGCCTGGCCCGGGAGCATGGTTGCCTGTTTTTCTCGGATGCCACCCAGGCGGTAGGAAAAATCCCGGTGGATATATCTTCTGATGGGATAGATCTCATGAGTTTCTCGGGGCATAAAATGTATGGTCCTAAAGGAATAGGAGCGTTGTTTATGAGGCGCAAGAAGCCGCGGGCCCGCGTACAACCCCAGATGGATGGAGGCGGCCATGAAAATGGATTTCGTTCCGGGACTTTGAACGTTCCCGCTATCGTAGGTTTTGGAAAAGCGGCAGCATTGTGTGAGAAATATATTGCTACGGAGTATGACAAGCTGACCGGCCTGAGAGATAAATTGGAACAAGCTTTAATGTCGAACGCTACTATAACTGTTAATGGAGATGCCGGAAACAGGCTTCCAAACGTCACCAACCTGGCGTTTAAAGGATATAAAGGCAATGATCTGATACAAATTGTTAACCGTACGGCAGCCGTATCTTCGGGATCGGCCTGTACGTCCGCCCGGCCGGAGCCTTCCCATGTATTACTTTCTATGGGGCTGGAAGAAAAATATGCCAGGAACAGTTTGCGGTTCAGCCTGGGTAGATATACAACAGAGGAGGAAGTAGATCGCGTTGTCGCCGCCCTTAAGCCATTGGTCACCGGCTTTTGATTGCATCATTAAAGAATGGAGATCTATCAATAAATTATGATAAGAAAAGATTCGGAGATCAAGATCATTGCTTATTCCGATAAGTTGAAACTGCATTTCAAAAGGCTGAATACCGAGTGGCTGGAGGTGTATTTTGAGGTTGAAGAAAAAGACACCCTTATTTTTTCAGATCCCCGGAAGTATATTATTGACAAGGGAGGATATATATTTTTTGCCAGATTAGAGGATGAGATCGTTGGAACGGCAGCGTTAATGAAAAGGACCAATGGGGACTATGAATTAAGTAAAATGGGGGTGACTCCCAGCGCCCAGGGCAGGGGAGTGGCAAAAAGGCTTATAGCATATTGTTTGGAATTTGCAAAGGGGAAAGGGATACAGGCGTTGGTATTGTATTCAAATACAAGTTTGAAACCTGCCATGCATCTTTATAGAAAATATGGTTTTGTGGAAGAAAAGTTTGAAAATGGCGGATATAACCGATGTGATGTTAAGATGATAAAAAAATTATAAAGGGTGTAGAAAAAGGGCTCTGTACGCCGTCTTTATTAAGAATAAAAATGAACTTTCCATCAAACCAAGGTAACCTCAATTCCTCTTTCCTTCAACTCTTTAATGTAGTGCTCTGGTGCTTCTATATCGGTGATTACCTGATCTATATCGTCTAAATCACATATTTTGCCAAAACCCCTTCGCCCGAATTTGCTGGAATCTGCCAGGACAATTATTTTTTGGGCGGCTTCGATCATTTTTTGATTCAAATGGGCTTCCTGGAGGCTGGTTGTGGTAATTCCAAATTCCAGATCAAGGCCGTCAATTCCAAGGAATAATTTATTACAGGAAAAGTTTTTTAGCATGTTCTCTCCATAAGGTCCTGTAATGGAAAAAGAACTTTTTCGTAATGTTCCTCCTAATTGGAGTACTTCCAACTCGGGATGTTTATTGAGTTCCAGGGCCACATTTAGGGAAGCGGTAATGGTAATGAGGGGCTTTTGAGGCTGGATGTGCCGGGCTAAAGCCAGTACCGTAGTGCCTGAAGCTATGATAATGGCATTATCGTTGGTGATAAGACGTGCAGCCATTTGGCCGATACGTCCCTTTTCATCTGCACGAATGTGTTCTTTCTCATTTACGGGCCTTTCATTGATGTAAGGATTTGTTCTGGAAGCGCCCCCATGCGAGCGGAATAATAACCCCTTGTCTTCAAGAAGTTTGAGGTCTTTCCGGATGGTGACGGCAGAAACCTCCAATTCTTTACACAGCTCTAATACTTGAACGGACCCCTCTTTATCCAGTTTATCCAGGATGGCCTGGTGCCGGTTGGCAATGGTAGACATGTGATCTGATTTTAATCTGCTATAATACGGCTTTTGATCGAGAAAGTTAAGGTATGATATAAAAGTTTCAAAAAGTTTCATAATATGTTATGTATATTTTTTTAATTAGGTGTGTTTATTTACTTTTACCTTCGAAATGTTTCGGATAAAATTATATTTGCACGCGTAGGAGATAAGATTTAAAGAATGGACAGATCATTATCTATAGACAAACTCAAAAGCACGGATCAGTGGGACCTGGTCGTCATTGGCGGGGGAGCGACCGGGCTGGGCGTAGCGGTTGATGCCGCATCCCGCGGCTACAAAACCCTCTTGCTGGAGCAGGCGGATTTTGCCAAAGGGACTTCCAGCAGGAGCACCAAGCTGGTTCACGGGGGCGTGCGTTATCTGGAGCAGGGGAATATAAAACTGGTTTTAGAAGCGCTGAGAGAACGGGGATTGTTTTTAAAGAATGCATCTCATCTTGCCCGCCGGCAGGCTTTTATTATTCCGGTTTATTCTCTTTGGGAACGGATGAAATATTATGCCGGCCTTAAGTTGTACGACTGGATGTCCGGAAGAGAAAATATCGGTCATTCCAAATGGCTCTCCAGAAAAAGCGTGCTGGATAGTATGCCCGGCATTGATAAAGATAAATTGAAAGGGGGAATCCTTTATTATGACGGACAATTTGACGATGCACGAATGGCCATAGCACTGGCCCAGACTTGTGAGGACCATGGAGGTACGGTAATAAATTATATTACGGTAAAGCAATTGCTAAAAAATGATCTGGATCGGATAACGGGTGTGGTTGCGGTTGATAATGAAACAGGAAAAAGCTATGAACTGAAATCAAAAGTGGTCATTAATGCCACCGGCGTATTCGTGGATGAGGTTCATGAAATGGATCTGGGAAAGAAAGAACAGACGGTACAGCCCAGCCAGGGAGTGCACCTGGTATTACCGCCGGAATTTTTACATACCACCGAATTTGCCATGATGATCCCCAAAACGGATGACGGAAGGGTCTTGTTTTTGGTTCCCTGGCACCGTCATTTGTTGATGGGAACTACCGATACGCCGCTTGAAACGCATACTTTAGAGCCAAGGGCATTGGAGAAAGAGGTGGATTTTATCCTTCGGAATGCGGGGAAATATTTAAAAACAGCGCCGGACAAAGGGGATGTCTTAAGCGTATTTGCCGGTCTGCGTCCGCTGGCTTTGCCCGCGCATGGCGAAAGCCGGTCCAGCAAGGACATTTCACGGCATCATAGCCTGGAGGTAAGCCGTTCGGGATTGATTACTATTACGGGCGGGAAGTGGACCACCTATCGAAAAATGGGTGAAGATACGGTTGATAAGGCTATAGAAACAGGTGCTTTACCTTCTAAGAATTGCGTCACGACCACATTGAAGATCCATGGATGGCAAAGCGGCAACAGTACAGCAGAGTGGGATATATATGGCGCCGATTGGAAAGCTGTTCAATCCCTGACTACCGCGCATCCGGACTGGGGTAAGAAGCTGGACGAGGCATGGCCCCAGACTTATGCGGAGGTGGTGTGGGCCGTGCGTAACGAGATGGCCAGAAAAGTGGAAGACGTTTTATGCCGGAGATTCAGGATATTGTTTCTTGATTCAAAAGCAGCTCTTAGAATGGCGCCTGCAGTAGCTGAAATAATGAAAAAAGAACTGCATGAAGATGAACATTGGGTACAAAAACAACTAAATGATTTCACCCGCCTTGCCAGAGGATATGAATTGGAAAAGAGCAATACAGCGGCTTAGGCAAAACATCTTTATCTGACCGAATTTTTAATAACGAATTTATGAGAAACCACGGATGGACCTTCCTTAAAATTGTATTCCCCTTATTAATGGTTATCGGGTGTGCGATTCCTCAAAATACGCATCAAACGGCCAAGGAAGATATGGCTTCTGTTTCTTTTTTTAAAGTAGGGCATCGCGGTAGCAGGGGACTAATGCCAGAGAATACCCTCCCGTCTTTTGAGAAAGCTATTGAGATAGGGGCAAATACCATCGAATTTGATGTGCATATTACCAAAGATCATAAGGTGGTGATATATCATGATAATTCATTCACCCCCTCTTATACCACTAAACCGGATGGATCCGGTATCACCGGCGGGGAAAGAAAAAAATATACTTTTTACCAGATGAATTATGCGGATATAAGAAGGTTTATCATTGGTGAAAAGGATTATCCCGCTTTCCCCAAACAAAAACATATAAGATCGTATGCGCCTTTGTTGTCGGAAATGATCGATTCGATAGAGACCTTTACACGGGTCAATCACTACGCACCGGTTCTGTATTTGCTTGAAATAAAATCCAATCCCCATACGGATGGTTTTGAACAGCCTGTTCCCGAAGAATTTATGAAGATCATGATGGACATCCTGGAACCTTACTTCAAAAAGATCGAAGGGCGATTGATCATCCAGTCTTTTGACAAGAGGCCTTTACAGGTCCTGCATAGAACATACCCTGCTATTCCCCTGGGATATCTGACAGGGGATAAAAGTAAAACAGTGGAACAAAGTATCCGGGAAATGGGATTTACGCCTGCCTTTTATAATCCGCATTATTCGCTGGTGAATCCGAAATTTTTAAAAGAATGCCACAAGAAAAGGATGAAAGTGCTGGTCTGGACGGTCAATAAGAAAGACAGGATGAAAAAATTGATGCAGATGAAGGTGGATGGAATTATTACCGACTATCCGGACCGGCTGGAAGAAGTGTTCAGCGAAGTACATTATGCATTCGGTAAACAGCCTGCCTTTTGATTAAAAGCCAACCGTATTTTTCCTCCTTTAGTACGGTTCAAGGGCCTATTTGTTTCAATCGGTAAACCCTCGCCGAAGCTTACCTGTTATAAAAAGAGTTCATCCTTTTTGCGGGTCCGGCTTATAAAGGAGGTTTAAAATGAAGAAGTATCTTTTCCCGGCAATTTTTCTTGTTCTTATCGGAGGGAGTATGGCCTTTCTTCCGCAAAAGCCATTAAAAGATCGGTTGCGGGAGGCTCTGGGAATGTTCACCAAACATTTTCCACAGGAAAAGATTTACCTGCAATTTGATAAGGACTATTATGTGTCGGGAAGAACGATATGGTATAAAGCCTATGTTACGTTGAACGGAAAGCCTACGACGTTAAGTACTGTTTTATATGTAGAGTTGCTTGATAAAAAGGGCAGAGTTTTGGAGCGCAATAAGCGTCCTATAAAAGATGGAGGGGCTTATGGGAATTTTGATCTGGATCCGGATCTGCCTGCCGGGGATTATCGTGTCCGGGCCTATACGCAATGGATGCGAAATTTTGATCCCGCCTTCCTGTTTAATAAAGATATTCATATCTATAGACCTATCAGCGGCAAGGATACTTTACCGCTACGCCGTGATACGCTACGCCCCGATTTTTCGGTACAATTTTTTCCCGAAGGAGGGGACCTGGTGGATTCGATTGAAAGCCTGGTTGCTTTTAAGGCGGTCAATCAGAAGGGGTATCCAATAGCAGTTAAAGGCTTTATAAAAGATGACCGGGGTCGTATTATTGATTCCTTTCGATCGGTTCATGATGGTATGGGCAGCTTCTCTTTGATGCCCTTGCCCGGACGAAGCTATGAAGCCGCCATGACGGATAAGAATGGGAAAGAAAAAATATTTGACCTCCCTGCAGCCAAATCCTACGGGGTTGTCCTGCATCTTACAAAAGCGAACGACCAAAAATTGTTTTTTCAGGTTAAAAGGAGAGAAAAGGGCGCGTCTGAAAATAGCCGGCTTCAACTAGCCGCTCAACATGGAGGACATTTGGTTTATTTCGCTGATATTGATTTCTTGAGCGGACATACGGGAGGCCTCATTCCCTTGAAGGGTTTTCCTGCCGGTATCCTGCAGGTGACGCTATTTACGAAGGAGGGGATCCCTCTGGCTGAACGGCTGGTATTTGTCAAGAATAAAAATGCCCGGGCGTCTTTGAGTTTGAAAATGGATACAATTTCTCTGGAGGCCAGGAGGAAAAATGTATATACGATACATTTACCCGACAGCCTGAAGGGAAATTTTTCCGTTGCAGTAACAGATGCCGATCAGGTCATACAAGCCAGGGATCAGGATAATATTATCTCACATCTGTTGTTAACGGCGGATATTAAAGGTTTCGTTTATGACCCGGCCTGGTATTTCAAATCGGACGACAGTGCCACTGCGCATGGTTTGGAACTGGTGATGCTTACCAATGGATGGCGTCGTTTTAGATGGAAAGATCTGCTGCATCAAAAATATCCTGAAATTAAATATGCTCCCGAGCCCCATGAATTACATTTTCTGGGCCGGATTTATGATAAAAAAGGACCGCTGAAATCCGGGAGTATATCTATGATGCTGCGTACGCCTGTTGATTCCACTACCTATTTTATATCCGGTGCGGCGGAGCCTTCCGGTTTTTTCAAGGTCAATCATTTGAATTTTTTAGATACGGCTGTCTTGTATTATAAAGCAACGGATACGCTCCATAAGGGAAGATCCGTGCATGTGGAGTTTTCTGAGGGTAAGCGACCCGCATATGCACTGTTGAATCGGCGAATTCGTCCTTCGCAAATACCATCCTCCACCGCTTTGAAAAATGCGCTTGAACTGGCCGGACAAAGAAACCAGATAGATCGCTATATCAGTAATCGGAGTATTTTATTAAAAGAAGTGCAGGTTACCGCGAAGCGGATCCCGAAAGAAAAAAGTGTAGAAGATCGTTATACCAGCGGCATGTTTAAGAGCGACAATGGCTACACCTTTGATCTGACGAATAAAACGCTGTCCTATACCAACATACTTCAATTTCTGACAGGACGCGTCCCGGGATTGATGATCAGTGCCAACCCGCTGCGGCCGGGCGTAAGATGGCGTGGCGGAATACCGGGATTTTTTCTGGATGAGGTCCCCGTGGATGTGGGGCAGATTATGAATATACCGGTAAATGATATAGCCCTGGTAAAGGTTTACAGACCGCCGTTCATGGGCGGCTTCGGGGGAAGCAACGGGGCTATAGCCATTTATACCCGTAAGGGTGGAGATCGGCATTTTAGCCCGGGGGCAGGTTTTAAAGAGAAAAAACTGGTCGGTTACACGATTGTCCGGCAATTTTATGCTCCTGATTATTCTGTAAAGAAAAAAGTGAATGAGCTTCCCGATAAACGGGCTACACTATACTGGAATCCGGAATTAAAAGCCGATTCAACCGCTCATGAACTGAGAATAGCCTTTTATAATTCTGATATTACCAAACGGATCCGGATTATTGTAGAGGGCATTACGGATAATGGGCAATTGGTACGGGTAGAAAAGGTAATAAAATAGGTAGAGAGGTAGAGACGATTCATGAATCATCTCTACCTCTACCTATTTATTCAAAAATTATTCTACTGTAACGGTAATGGAATTAGCCAGTTGGCTGCCATAAGACCGGTGAATGCCATCAGCAAATTGTAAGGTAAGCTGATGCTTCCCTTTCGGCAGCTTCAGTTCGGTTTCGGTTTGTCCCTTTCCAAAATGCAAGTGGTTTGTATCGGCAGGAATAACCGCTCCGCTGGCCATGGAATCTCCGGCATCGATTAACAGGTGATGATGACCGGAACCGGCTTTGATCTCTCCGGAGGGCTCTACTTTCATGTGCTCTACGCCCATTTCCACTTTGAATGGGCTGGAAACGGTTTGGCCGTCTTCCAGGTTTTTGAAATATACCCTCGCATCAGCCGGGACCTCTGGCAGCGCCTGTGCCTGGGAAGGAGAAACGGGCGCATGATCCATTTTTTCTGTCTGCATGGAATCAGAAGAAGTGTTGCCGTTTTTTCCGGTGTTGTTGCATGCGGCTAATCCCAGGAATAATAAGGAAGCCAAAAAGATGGATGTTCTCATAGTAATAATTTTTTAAGAGTCAAATTAATGAAAAAAGGACAAAGGAAAAACTTTTCTTTGTCCTTTTGGGTGGCCAATGGGATTCGAACCCACGACCCCTAGAACCACAATCTAGTGCTCTAACCAGCTGAGCTATGGCCACCGTTTCAGGGGGCAAAAATAAAGCATTTCAGTTACATCTTCCAAATTGTTTTTTTCTCGAAAAGCAAATGCTATGGCAATTTTTATTTTCTTTGCAGCTCAAATTTAAAGGATATAATGATCGCATGCTTATTTATTTGATTCCCATCATTTCAGCATTTATCGGATGGATCACCAACCTGATTGCCATCAAGATGCTTTTTCATCCCAAGAAGCCGTTGAAATTGGGGTTCTATACCTTACAGGGCATTTTCCCAAAAAGGCAAAAACAATTTGCCGAAAAACTGGGAAAACTGGTGGCGGAAGAATTGCTCTCCTTCGAAGATATTGCCGAAAAACTGACCAATCCTGAAAAGATACGTTCCATACTACCCGATATAGCTAAACGTATTGAAGATTATTTACGTTATAAATTGCCCGATGCCATGCCGATACTCGCCATGTTTATTGGAGATGGTACCATAGAAAAGATAAAAACGGTCCTGGTTGGTGAAATGGAAGCGCTTTTGCCCGAACTCATCAATAAATATGTGACAAGCCATCGGGATGAGCTGGACCTGGAAAAAATAGTTACGGCCAAGGTATCCGGATTTTCTTCCGATAAACTGGAAGATATTCTGAACAGCATTATGAAAAAGGAATTTCGCTTTGTTGAAATTATTGGAGGAGTATTGGGTTTTATAATCGGATTGTTACAAGTGCTCCTTACCCAGCTTGCTTAATATGCTTCTACAGCGTTAAGGGAACGTTAAAAAGTCTGCTGCTTGAGCCCATATTCGTTTTCAGCATTTCCATCCATCACAATTTAACAGTGATTAACATTCAGCCTTAATACTTTTGTGGTCAGAAATAGTAGGAAAGCTATTGACTCAAGTTATTAATAAAAAGTTACATACATAAAGAAATGAAAAAGCTGATTGCGCTGTTTGTATTTATAGGTTGTATGCCCTTGTTTTCTTATGCTCAGAGACAGCATTTTGGTGGAAACAGATCCGCAAACGGACGGGTATATGGGAAAGTGGTGGACCATGCTAACCAAAAAGGAGTGGGGTTCGCAACGGTATCGGTTCTTAAACCATCTGATTCCAGCACGGTTACGGGGGCGCTAACCAAAGAAAACGGCGATTTTAATATTGAAAACCTGGCCGGCGGTAAATATATTTTAAAAGTAAATTTCCTGGGCTACGATGCAATTTATAAACCTTTTTCTCTTTCCCCGCAGTCCATGTCTAAAGATCTGGGAAATTTTACGTTAAAAGCCACGTCTACCACCTTGAAAGGAGTGGATGTAACAGCCCAGAAACCCGCTTATTCTATGAAGCTGGATAAAAAGGTTTTTGATGTATCAAAAAGCCTGACCAGTGTGGGAGGAGATGCAACAGACGTGTTAAAAGAAGTCCCCGGTGTAAATGTGGATATGGATGGGGATGTAACTTTGAGAAACGGATCGCCCACCATATTTGTAGACGGGAAAAGCTCTCCCTTATCTCTGGATGAGATCCCCGCAGAAGATATTGCGAGAATTGAGGTGATTACGAATCCTTCATCCAAGTATCCCGCATCCGGACAATCAGGCATTATCAATGTGATTCTGAAGAAAAACCGTACCCCGGGTTTTAATGGTATGCTCAGGGCCGGAGCGGATACGCGCGGCGGTTATAACCTTGGAGGTAATGTCAGTATGTATCAGAATCCCCTCAATATTTCGCTGAGCTATTTTCGGCACTACAGAAACAGCCCAACTACTACCCATTTAACCCGGGATAACTTGTTTAATAACACTTTCCTTGACCAGACTTCAGAAGGACAAAATAAAGGATCCTTTCAAATGGGTCGCCTTGGCATTGATTATCTCTTGGATAACCGCAATACCCTTTCCTTTAGCGGCGGAATAGGAGGCGGTAATTTTAACAGGGATCAGTCCGTATACAGCAGGTATCTGAATGGGAGCAAGAGCCTGGATTCAACAGGACGGAGTCAAACTCTGACCAGTCGTAAATTCAGATTCCTTTCGGGAGATCTGAGCTATAAACATGATTTCCAAAAAGAGGGGCACAAATTAACCGCAGATGTGAGCTTGAGGAGGTATAACAGCCCGCCCGCCATCGGCAGTACCAGTACGCAGTATTTTGATCCCGACGGGAATGCTATTTCGGACCCGATCGTACAAAAAACCATTCAAAGCGGCCCGGGGAACTATTTTTCAGGACAATTGGATTACGTAAACCCCCTGACGGATAAATCAAAGTTAGAGGCGGGGCTGAAAGCCTCTGTAAACAATTCCAGTAGCACCTATGATCTTTATGATCTGAACAAGGGCGGAAAGTATGAGAAAAATAACCTTTTGTCAACGGATTTTAAATATAATGAATCCATTTATGCGGGATATGTGCAATATTCTAACGAAATTAACAAATTTGGCTACCAGGTAGGTCTTCGGGCAGAGGATTACATTTATTCCGGTTCAATCCCCAGTGAAGGTTTGGACTTTAATCCGCAAAATGATAAAATAGGATTGTATCCCAGTGTTTACCTGACCTATAAATTTTCGGATAACGATCAGCTCCAGTTGAATTACACAAGGCGCGTGAGACGCCCCCGGTTCTGGCAGCGTTTTCCTTATATTGATTATTCCAACCCGTTGGCCCTCCGGAAAGGGAATCCCGACCTGAAACCGGAATATACCAATTCCTTTGAGTTGAACTATAACAAATTTATTGGCCAGACCAATCTGATGGCCTCGCTATATTACAGGAATACCAATAATAATATTACGACCTACACGGAGCCTTTTAACAACTCTGCAGATACTACCATTAGTTATGCGATTAATGCAAATTCCAATAACGTTTATGGGGGAGAACTGACCATGCAGACCCAATTGACCAAATGGTGGAACCTGACCGCGGATTTTAATTTATTTCAAACCAATATATCGGCTAACGTGAAATCGCAGGATTTTTCCAATGATAAATTCAGCTGGTTTGGAAAACTCACGTCCGATGTCATGTTACCGGCAGATTTCAGTATTCAGTTACAGGGTAATTATAATGCACCAATACCTACCCCGCAGGGTATAACCAAACATTTTGGCTATGTAAATCTGGGGCTGAAGAAAAGCTTTTTCAAGGAGAAAAATCTTACGGTTACGCTTACCGGACAGGATCTGTTTAACACCCGTAAGAGAGAATATGACTATACCATTCCTGATGTTTTTGTTCAAAACAGTGTCTCCAAAAGGGCTTCCCGTAAATTGAGACTAAGTATCAGTTATACTTTTGGCAAGCGTAACTTTCAACTCTTCAAACGCTTAAATAACAAAAGTAAGAATGAAGGAGACCAGGAGGGACAGGATATGCAGGGAGGCGGCCAGCAGCTTTAGAGCAGAGAGATAACAGGCTAAAATCCCGCTTCATAGAATACGGAAAAGGTTTTGGTCTCTTCCGGATCGAGTAAAATCAAACCTATCCCGTTATTAAAGGCGTCAGGGGCTCCGCTCAACGTTTCTATTGCGATGCTGTTCCGATGCGGAGGAGTATAAATTTGAAGAATCGGATAACTTTTGGAAGGATAGATGTATAATTTTAAATGATTATGGGGATCCGAAAGCGTACACAGCGGTTGCGGCTTCTCCAGGTCTAGGAGAAAAGAATGATCAAGCCGGGTATCTTCCAGCTTTTTAAGCTGTTCAAACTCATGGTAAGGCAAAAAACGCCCGGTTGGGATCAATTTATCATCAAATTCTACCACTTCTTTTGAAGAAAACTGAAGTTGGCAGTCATCTATTTTTGAACCTGTGGTGAAATAGGGATGCCATCCGTCTACGACAGGAATGGCCTGGTTTGATACATTGGTAATCTGTGTTTCTACAGTAACCCGGTTATCCTTGTTTAAAGCATAGGTAACCTTGCAGTTGTAATCAAAAGGATAGCCCGCATCTTCATGACGGTAATTATAAATCAAACTGATCCGGATAGCATCATCATCCTGAATTACCGTTTCTTCCTGAAATGTTTTTTCTTTAAGAAGTCCGTGAATGGCGCTTCCGTCATGGAATTTCTTTTTAAACTCATATTGCCTGCCCTCATAGGAATACTTGCCATCGGGGATACGGCAGGCAAAGGGGCTCAAATTGGCGCTCTTATGGGAATCTAAAAAGTTGTCCGAGAGATCTGCCTGGCTTTGGTAATGATCAATTAAATTGAACTCCTTTTCGTTGCGGTTTAATATCCAGCCGTGCCATAAAGCGCCGGTAGAAGGGAGTATCTGTACTTTGGTATTATTTTTTGTGTTTTTTAATTCGGTGATCTCCAGTCCGTTCTGGATAAGATGATTTACTTCAAACATTTCAAATAAATTTTTTAGGATTTTACGAATTGGTAAAGCTCAGGTTGCACGAGCCCCCGGTTAAGGGTAAAAGTAAAAATAATTCTAACTTTAACCCGCTTTTTATTTATGAACCTACAAAAAACACCAAACTATGAGAAGCAAGTTTATTTTATTGGGGCTTATCCTCTTTATTACAGTTCCCGCCTTTTCACAGGTAGATTTGGTCAACAAGGTGATCAACAACAAGAGTGAAAATGCAAAAGCGGGATTTCATTTTACCAAAATTGTGGATGTAGAAACTACTCCGGTGGAAAATCAGGGCGCTTCGGGCACCTGCTGGAGCTATTCTGCCAATTCTTTCCTTTCTTCCGAAATGGCCAGAGCCGGTAAACAACCGGTACCTTTATCAAAAATCTACACCGTCAGATGTGCTTATATGGAGAAGGCCATCAATTATGTACGTATGCACGGTGGCCTGAAGTGGGGACAGGGTGGTGAACCGCATGATGTGATCAATATGTATGCAAAATATGGAGCCATTCCCGAATCGGTTTATACCGGGCTTAATTACGGTACAAAGATCAATCGGTTTGGAGAGATGAATGCCATTCTGAAAGGCATGCTGGATGCGGTGATCAAAAACAAAAATGGGAAGCTTACTCCCAATTGGAAAGGGGCTTTTAACAATGTACTGGATGCTTACTTTGGTCCGGTGCCAAAGACCTTTCAATACAAGGGAAAAACGTATACTCCTAAATCCTTTGCCAAAGAAGTCGTAGGTATTCATCCGAAAGATTATGTAGAATTTATCTCCCAAACGTCCACTCCTTATTGGGGAAAGGCAATGATGATGGTGCCGGATAACTGGGCTTACCAATGGGACTGGAATATCCCTATGGACGATATTACCAAGGTTATCGACAATGCGCTTAAGAATGGCTACAGCGTAGCCTGGGGTACCGACGTAAGCGAGCCTTATTTCAGCTGGAAGAATGGAATTGCTTATGTTCCCGAATTACAGGTTAAGAACATGACTGATGAACAACGGGAAGAGCTGTTCAGCGGGCCGAAACCGGAAAGGGCGGTTACTCCGGAAATGCGTCAGCGGGCTTTTGATAATTATTCTACAACGGATGATCATGGTATGCAGATTACCGGTATCGCTAAAGATCAAAACGGCAAAGAGTGGTATATTGTTAAAAACTCCTGGGGAGTAAACAACGATTATCAGGGGTTCCTGTATGTTTCAAAAGATTATGTGAAATATAAAACCACCTCTTTCATGGTGAACAAAAACGGGGTGCCGCAGTCTATCCGCCAAAAGCTGAATATCTGAACGATGGTTGACCGCTGATCACGCTGCTATCAATCCTATTTTTGTCTTATAAATGATGGAAGATTATATAATTGAAGGGTTGTTATAGAACGCAGATTTTTATGATAATGATGATTGTCGCCGTAAACTGCAGGTAGCTGCCTATTCTCCGCTCACCGCTGCCTTTTCTTTGAATTGCATCTTATAAAGGTGATAATAGGGGCCTTTTTGCCGGAGCAGGCTTTCGTGATCCCCGGATTCTATAATCTTTCCTTTATCCATAACCAGTATTTTATCTGCTTTGCTGATGGTGGAGAGACGGTGTGCAATGACGATAGCCGTTCGGTTATGGATCAGCTTTTCGGTGGCTTTTTGAATGAGTCGCTCTGATTCGGTGTCAATAGAAGAGGTGGCCTCATCCAATACGAGGATAGACGGATCATGGAGAAGAGCCCGTATGAAAGAAATAAGCTGACGTTGTCCCATAGAGAGCATTCCGCCCCGTTCCATGACGTTAAAGTCATAATTTCCGGGCAGTTGCATAATAAAATCATGAAGATCTATCATTTTTGCGGCCGCTATTACTTGATCCTTTGAAATATCGGGATTTCTTAATGTAATATTTTCCAAGATAGAACCGGAAAATAAAAAGACATCCTGCAGTACCACGCCGATGTGGCCGCGTAGTGATTCAAGCCTGTAATCCTGTATATTGACTCCGTCGATCAAAATGCGTCCCTTATTAATTTCGTAAAGTCGGTTGAGGATGCTGATGGTAGTCGTCTTACCCGATCCGGTTGCTCCCACGACAGCCATCGTCTCTCCCGGTTTCAGATGAAAAGAAAGGTTCTTTAAAACATATTGATCCGCTTTGTAGGCGAACCAAACCTCATCAAAAACAATATCTCCCCTGACTTGCCGGGGGGCATAAGTTCCCTCGTCTCGCATTTCGTCGGTATTATCCAGTACCCGGAATACCCTTTCGCTCGCAACCATACCCATTTGCAGGGTATTAAACTTATCTGCGAGGCTTCGCAGGGGACGAAAGAGCATTTGAATATACAGAACGAATGCAATAATGGTACCCACGGAGCCCTGATAGTATAATACCTGGGAGGATCCGTACCATACCAGCAGACCCAGCGCAAGGGCAGAAACGATTTCCACTACAGGGAAAAAGACGGCATAGGCAAAAACAGCATCTACATTTGCTTTACGCAGGTCTTGATTAATGCGGTCAAATTTCCGGTGTTCCTGTTCTTCGGCAGAGAAGGCCTGTACTACGAAAATTCCCGAGATGTGCTCCTGAACAAAGGCATTTAAGGCAGAAATGGCGTTGCGTACCCGGAAGAATGATTTGTTTACACTTTCTTTGAAGAGATAGGTAGCAATGATGAGGATGGGGAAAACGCTCAAACTAATGAGCGTCAATTGCCAGTCGGTAAAGATCATGACCAGTAAGATGGCCAGGATCATCAGGAGGTCGGCAATAATAGAGATCAGCCCATTGGAAAAGATATCATTGATGGCTTCAATGTCGTTAATGGTCCGGGTGGTAAGGGTTCCGATAGGCGTCTTGTCAAAATAGCGAAGATTCAGACCTATGATTTTTTGGTACACCACTTTTCTGAGATCCTTTATAATAGCCTGACCCAACCAGCGGGAAAGGTAGGTAAATCCAAAACGCATGAACGACTCGGCAAGTAGCAGAGCGATTTGTATCAATGTAATATATACCACCATGCGGATCAGTCCGCCGGCGATATATTTATCGACGGTAACCTGAATAAGATAAGGGCGCAAAGGGGCTACCACCGCCAGCAGAATAGTCAATAAGACGCTCAGTATAAATTGCTTTTTATAGGGGAGCGCAAAGCGTAATATTCTGTTGAGCAAGCTAAAGTCAAGAAACTTTTTTCTATCAGCCTGTTTCACCCGACAAATGATTTAGCCTGCAAAGGTACGGCAAATATCAGGGCGTATGAAAGGGTTATGCTATACTTTGTCGTCGCCACTGGCGGACCGTTTTGAGTAACCTTCTTAAATGAGCTTGTAAATAGGAGAAATCATTTAATGCAAGCATTTCTTCTGAAATTAAATGGTGTCCCAAATTTACCGCTGTGGCCCCGGATTCCAACCAAGGAATAATATTGGCTGCATTGGGCAAAACGCCGCCCGAGGGCAGGAACTGCATATCGGGAAAGATATGTTTTACCGACCTTAAAAAAGGCATACCCAAGGCCTCCGCCGGAAATAACTTGATGAGGGTAGCTGATGCTTTCCAGGCGGTATTGATTTCCGTGGGGGTAGCACATCCCGGGATCCATAGTACGTTACGTTCTTTACATAAATGACCTACTTCCGGATTGATGATGGAGCCGACCAGAAAGTCTGCGTTAAAATCAAGCGCCTTGCGAGCCATATCCATTTCTTTCACGTTCCCGATTCCAAAATACAGATCGGGTAACTCCTTTTGAACGAATTTTTTAAGTACAATATAGTTTTCCTGTATCCGGGGAGCATTATCAAGATATTCTATAACCCGGACCCCGGCCTCATAGCAGGCCTTCAATACATTTTTACAAACTTCGGGATCATCATGATAGAATTCGGGGATAATTCCGGTTTGGCTTATTCGCTTTAAGATAGCCTTTTTCTCTGGAGAAGGCATTGGAATAAAATTTAGTTTTAGGAAGCCTAAATGTAGGCTTTTTTTGTTTACAAGCCAATATTACGGTAGGGAATTCATAATTTTTTATATTTTTGAGACTTACCGTCTTTTTTATTTTTATTATGAAAACCCCGAAAAAGATATTATTTATATAAAAAGATGTCAAAACAGTCTTCAACTACCATCATCGACATTGCGAAAGCTTTAAAAGTCTCTCCCTCCACAGTCTCCAGGGCATTACAAGATCACCCGTATATAAGCAAAGAAACCAAAAAGAAGGTTAAAAAGATGGCGGATAAGCTGGGTTACAGGCGCAATACATTGGCAGCCGGCTTGCGTAGCCGTCATTCCAATACCATCGGCCTGATCGTTCCCCGGATATCCATGTACTTTCAGTCTACCCTTGTTACTGCTATTCAAAATACGATCCGGCGGGCCAACTTTAACCTCATCATCTGCCAGTCAAATGATTCTGTTTCGCTGGAGAAAGAATTGGTGAGTACGCTGTATGATGCCCGGGTTGAAGGGCTGATTGTTTCAGCTACCATGTATACCACTGATTTTTCACATTTTGAATTGTTCTCCGATCACCAGATTCCCCTTGTTTTTTATGATCGTGTACCCAGAGACTTTCCCGCGCAAATTATCCGCGGAGATGATTACAACGGGGGCTTTCAGGCCGGAATTTATTTGGCATCACGCGGATGCAGGGATATTGCATATATCAACGGCTTATTGACCTGTAATCTTTATCAAGATCGGCTTAAGGGCCTGCAGGATGCATTGAGAAGTGAAAAGATACGACTAAAAAAAAGCCGTACCTTCAGCCATTTGCTCACCAGAGAAAATGCTTTAAAAACCTGTAAAAAACTTTTTAAAAAGGAACCTTATCCCGATGCTATTTTTTGTGCAAATGATACCACCGCTATTGAGATACATCGTTATGTACGTGAACTGGGGTTAAGCATTCCAAGGGATATTAAGATTGTGGGTTATTCGAACGATCCGCGTAGTGAGATCATAACTCCCTCTATTACTACCATTGAACAGTATCCTTCGGATATGGGAACCCTGGCTGCCCGTTCTATTCTGGAGCTGATCCAAGCCGGGAAAAGACCCGAGAAACGTCCGGAAAAGATTGTTCCCACAGATTTAATAATAAGGGCTTCTACTTAAAAAAATAACGCTTTAATGCCCATTTTTATTAATTTTGTTTAAAATTATTGTTGTTTTGTAGAATTATAATACCTTTATGCAAACGTTTACATGATTTTGCATCAATACTAAAGTTACAAACTGTATTTTATGGAAGGATTAAAAGCATTTTCACTGGAAGGGAAAGTAATTGTCGTATCGGGGGGAACCGGTGTATTGGGAGGCTCTTGGGCAATGGCCTTATCCAGGGCGGGAGCCAAAGTAGCCATATTGGGAAGAAATAAAGAAAAAGCGGAAGCAAGGGTGAAAGCGATAAGAGAGATCGGCGGTACGGCAATGGCGCTTATTGCAGATGTATTGGAAGAAGAACAGGTGCGGAGAACCAAAGAGGCAGTGATAAAGGAATGGCACAAAGTTGACGGTCTCATTAATGCTGCCGGAGGAAACGTGCCCGCTTCTGTCGTTTCTCCGGATCAGGATCTTTTCTCGGTGAAAATAGAAGACCTTAAGAAAGCCGTTAATCTTAATATATATGGTACGGTTATTCCCACTCAGATCTACGCAGAAGAGATGGCTAAAAATAAAAAAGGAGTCATCCTGAATGTTTCGTCCCTGACGGGGAAACGGCCATTGACCCGGGTAATGGGATATGGAATGGCCAAATGTGCTATAGAAAGCTATACGCAATGGATGGCCGTTGAACTGGCACAACGATATGGAGACGGTATGCGGATCAATGCCATTGCGCCGGGGGTATTTCTGACCCGGCAGAATAAAGATCTGCTGCTGAACCCTGATGGCAGCTATGCGGAAAGGACACAAAAATTTGTAACGAATACTCCATTTGGCCGACTTGGGATTCCTGAAGAACTGGATGGCACTGTGGTGTATCTCATGAGCGACGCTTCAGGTTTTGTAACCGGAGAGACCATAATGGTGGATGGCGGATTTAATGCCTATGCCGGGGTGTAGCATAAGAGTAGAAGATAATTTATAATAGAGGGGGACTTAATTTTCTCATGGAGATTGCATTCAACCTTCTAACCATTTAGCTTATTGAACCATTGAATGATGAAATTACAACAAACATGGCGCTGGTATGGACCGGAAGATCCGGTAAGTTTAAAGGATGTCAGGCAAGCAGGGGCCGAAGGTATTGTCACGGCGCTACACTACATTCCTCATGGTGAAGTGTGGCCCCTGGAAGATATTCAAAAACGTAAACAGATCATAGAAGCGGCAGGGCTCCACTGGGAGGTGGTTGAAAGTGTGAGCATACATGAAAATATAAAAACCCGCAGTGGGAACTATAAAAAATTATTGGAAAATTATAAGCAAACACTGCAAAACCTGGCTTCCTGCGGGGTAAAAACTATTTGTTATAATTTCATGCCGGTGCTTGACTGGACGCGAACCCAATTGGATTATGAGGTTGCAGATGGTTCCAAAGCCTTGCGTTTTGATTGGACAGATCTGGCTGTATTTGATATTTATATATTAAAAAGAAAAGGAGCTGAGGAGGATTATGATCCGCAGATTCTTCAAAGTGCGGCAGACCGTTTTAGAGTGTATGATGATAAGAAGAAAACACTTTTATCAGATAATATATTGATGGGTATTCCCGGAGAAGCTTCTTCTACTACTGCTCAATTGTTACAAAGTATTGAACAATATAAAGATATAGGCCGTGAAGGATTGCGTGAAAACCTGGCCTATTTTCTGGAATCTGTCATGGCAGTTTGCGAAGAGAACGACCTGAAATTGACCATTCATCCGGATGATCCGCCTATTGGTATTTTGGGATTGCCACGTATTGCCAGCTCATTGGAGGATCTTACTTACATACTCCGGAAGGTGGATAGGGAATCTAATGGGATATGCTATTGTACCGGGTCCCTGGGCGCCGGAAAGCAAAATGATCTGGTGGAAATTTTGAAGGCAGTGGGAGAACGGGTTTACTTTGCTCATTTGAGAAATGTAATCAAAGAAGAAGATAACAGCTTTTACGAAGCAGACCATCTGAATGGAGACAATGATATGTACGAAATCATGAAAACATTGATTGGCATTCAGAATAAGAGAAGTAGGGCTATTCCATTTCGTCCGGATCATGGCCATCAGATGCTTGATGATCTCAAGAAGGAAACAAATCCCGGTTATTCTGCGATTGGTAGATTGCGGGGGCTGGCAGAACTGCGCGGTTTGGAAATGGGAATAGCTAAGAGCCTGAATTATAAGGCATAAAGACTGATTTCAAAGACTCGATAGCCGATAACCGGGAACGGTTGCGTAAATAATTTTGAAATTCCATAATGAATAATTGATATTTGACCTTTGAATAAAAACAATATTTCTTAAAATGAGTGAGCAAAACATACCGCAGGAAGGAAATTCCCATCTTGATGACCGGAATATCAATTATATTTTTGGCGAAGATTTTTTATTGCAGAATGATACCGCAAAACACTTATATCATAACTATGCGGAGAAAATGCCTATCATTGATTTTCATTGCCATCTGCCGGTCAAGCAAATAGCCGATAATTATGCATTTAAAAACCTGACAGATATCTGGTTACGGGGAGATCATTATAAATGGCGCGCCATGCGTACGCTGGGTGTGGATGAAAAATACATTACAGGCGAAGCATCCGATGAAGAGAAGTTTATCCATTGGGCGGAAGTGGTGCCCGAAACACTGCGTAATCCTTTATTCCATTGGACCCATTTAGAACTAAAAGATCCGTTTGGTATCGAAACTTACCTTAATAAGGATAATGCGAAGTCTGTTTATGAACATTGTAATACCTTATTAAGAGAGCCAGGCTATACTACGCAGGGGCTGCTGAAGCATTATAATGTGACCTCCGTTTGTACAACAGACGATCCCTGCGATCTTTTGGAACATCATGATCGCCTTAAAGATAGTGATTTTTCCACTAAAGTACTCCCGGCCTTTCGACCGGATAACGTTTTAAAAATAACTACCGGAGATGCATTTAGGAGCTATATCAGAAAACTTTCGGATATAAGCGGGGTGCGGATCAGTGATCTGGATTCATTAATCGCCGCAATAAAAGAAAGAGTGGATTACTTTCATGGCAAAGGAGCGAGACTGGCAGATCATGGATTAAATTATATTCCTGTTTTTAATGGAGATAGCGCATCGGTTGCACACACCCTCAAAGAAGTCTTAAAAGGTCATGACTCTATTTCCGAAGGGGCTGTTGCAGATTATGTCAGCCTGGTACTTTACGAACTCTGCAAGATGTATCATGAGCATGGCTGGGTTCAGCAGTTCCATTTAGGCGCCTTACGTAATGTAAATAAAGGTAAATTAAAAACGTTTGGACCGGATACCGGATTTGACTCTATTGGTGATTACCGGCAAGCGCCGGGATTGGCGGCCCTTATGGATAAACTGGAACAAGGTGGACAATTGACCAAAACCATTTTATATAATCTGAACCCTGCAGATAACGAACTCTTTGCGACTATGCCCGGTAATTTTAATGAGGGGCCCGGAAAGGGAAAAATACAGTACGGTGCCGCCTGGTGGTTTTTAGATCAACTGGACGGGATGGAAAAGCAGATCGATGCGCTTTCCAATATGGGGATATTAAGTTGTTTTACCGGCATGCTGACCGATTCCAGAAGTTTTCTTTCATATTCAAGGCATGATTATTTTAGAAGACTTTTATGTAATATCTTTGGAAAAGATATAGAAGCGGGACTGCTGCCTAATGATGAAAAATGGATTGGTAAAATGATAGAAGATATATCTTATAATAATGCCAGAGCCTATTTTGGATGGGAAGGAAGCAGTTGCAGTGGCTGAAAAAGATGGTAGTAGACAAGGGTATTGGAGCCCTCGAACGAAATCCTAAAGGATTGAATATTAGAATTCTGAAACCATTTAATAATTGATCTATAAATTCCGTCCGGATAAACGGTCCGGCGGACGAGAATAAAAAAATCGAACTATGCCAAAAAAAGTAGTAACGTTAGGGGAAATTATGTTACGTTTATCCACCCCCGGACACCAGCGTTTTGTTCAATCGGACAGGTTTGATGTAACCTATGGAGGAGGTGAAGCCAACGTGGCTGTAGCATTATGTAATTATGGATTACAAGGTACTTTTGTATCAAAGATCCCTGAAAATGCTATTGGCCAGTCTGCAGTGAATCAGTTGCGTCGTTTTGGCGTAAATACAGATTTTATTGCACGCGGGGGCAAGAGGCTGGGTATTTATTTCCTGGAGTCGGGTGCTTCCATGCGTGCGTCCCAGGTTATTTATGATCGTGCGGATTCGGCTATAGCCGAGGCGGACCTAAGTGCTTTCGATTTTGATGCCATTTTTGAAGATGCGGTGTGGTTTCACACCACAGGAATAACTCCCGCGCTAAGTGATAAGGCTTCTGCCCTGACGGAGGCTGCATTAAAAGCGGCCAAAGCAAAAGGGATTACCACGAGTATTGATTTAAATTACAGGAAGAAATTATGGAGTAAGGAGAAGGCCCGTGAAGTGATGAGCCGGCTTTGTAAATATGTGGATGTATGTATAGGCAATGAGGAGGATGCGGAGACGACCCTGGGCTTTAAGAGCAAAGAAACGGATGTGACCAAAGGGAAGCTGAACCTGGAAGGGTATAAAGATGTGTTTAAGCAGATGAAAGAGCGGTTTAATTTTAAATACATTGCATCCACCTTGAGAGAAAGCTACAGCGCCTCTGATAATGGCTGGAGTGCATTGGTATATGATGGGGATGAATTCTACCACAGCCGGAAATATGATATTCGTATTGTAGACCGGGTTGGAGGAGGGGATTCCTTCGCCAGTGGACTGATCTATGCGCTGGCGACCGGCATGGATACCAAGGATGCGACCGAATTTGCGGTGGCTGCTTCGGCATTAAAACATACCTTCCCGGGAGACTTTAACCACGCAACGCTGGGAGAGGTAAAAGCGCTTATGGGGGGAGATGCATCGGGACGCGTACAGCGATAGGTACAGTGACAGGTAGCAGTAGGAGGCAGGCTTTTCAAATAATGAACCCAATTAAATTCCGGATTTCAAATAATAAATCTCAAATAAGTCTCAAATAAATCTCAAAATTCAAATCCTAAACATGGAGAATGCGACCATTCAACCATATAACCAT
>CAYZGR010000031.1:33392-37245 GCA_964478125.1 uncultured Chitinophagaceae bacterium
ATAACCATTTACATTCATGGCAACAAAAAACGAGCTTATTCAGCTCATACAGGAGCAGGGCGTACTTCCTTTATACTTCCATAAAGATACGGAAGTAAGCGTAGCAGTACTGCGTGCGTTGCATTCGGCAGGCATACGGGCTATAGAATATACCAATCGGGGTCAGGCAGCTTTGGAGAACTTTAAAGTATTGCGGGAAGCTTGTGATACTGAATTAAAAGGGATGTCCCTTGGGGTGGGCACCATTAAGAATAGGAATGCAGCCCGAGACTTTATTGCAGCGGGGGCTGATTTTATGGTGTGCCCGGGAATGATAGAGGAAGTTGCAGAGGAGGCGGAAGCAAAAGAGATGCTTTGGATCCCGGGTTGCATGACGCCTTCTGAGATCATCAGGGCGGAAAATAGGGGGGCAAAAATGATCAAGTTATTTCCGGGAAGTTTGCTGGGACCCTCGTTTGTGAGCTCTATCAAGTCCTTATTTCCCGATCTGTTATTTATGCCGACGGGAGGAGTGGATGTTACAGAAGAAAATTTACGGGGATGGTTTAAGGCGGGCGTATGTGCGGTAGGGATGGGAAGCAAATTGATCCGGAAAGATCTATTGGAACAGAAATCCTATGAAGCAATAAAAGATTTGACCATTAAGACTAATCATTTAATTCAATCAATCCGTTAATAATTCCAGTATGGAAAGACCGCTTACCAGCAAATACCGCTATCGCATATTAGCCCTGTTATTCATGGCTACCACCATCAACTACATGGATCGGAGCATCATCGGTGTACTTGCTCCCACCTTACAAGATCATGTATTCCATTGGACTAATACGGAATACGGTTATATTAATATTGCGTTTATGATAGCTTATGCTATCGGGATGCTTGTGATGGGAGGGGTGATAGATAAATTTGGTACCAAGATCGGCTATACTATCTCCATCGCTATATGGAGTTTCTTTAGTATGACTCACGCGCTGGTAACCCGGAGCATGGGATGGATTGGTTTTGCAATAGCCCGTTTTGGGTTGGGGATCGGCGAGGCAGGGAACTTCCCGGCTTGTATAAAAACAGTAGCTGAATGGTTTCCTAAGAAAGAAAGGGCACTCGCAACCGGTATCTTTAATGCAGGTACCAATGTGGGAGCAACGCTGATGCCGCTCATCATCCCTTTATTTGTGCTTAACGATGGCACCCATTGGCATTTTGCCTTTTTTATCACTTTTGGATTGAGCATCATCTGGCTGATTCTCTGGTGGCGTACTTATAAGCTTCCTGAAAATCACAGTAAAGTATCTAAAAAGGAACTTCAATATATTTTAAGCGATTCTGAAAAAGAAAATAAAGAAAGGATCCCCTGGAAAAAGGTATTCCCCGTTAAAGAAACCTGGGCTTTTGCGGTAGCTAAATTGACAGATGCCGTGTGGTGGTTCTATTTATTCTGGGGTGGTATGTTCCTTCATGCTGAATTTGGATTGGAGTTGAAAGGATTGGCTCTACCATTGATCATTATCTATCTGATAGCAGATGCAGGCAGTATATTTGGCGGGTGGCTGTCTTCTGCTTTCATCAAAAAAGGCTGGTCTATCAATAAATCACGCAAAACAACCCTGTTCATTTGCGGATGCCTTATTCTGCCCGTCGTTTTTGCCACTCAGACAGATAATCAATGGATTTCCGTGTTGCTTATCGGTCTTGCCGCGGGTGGTCACCAGGCCTGGTCAGCCAATGCATTTACACTGGTATCTGATGTGTTTCCCAAAAAGGCAACAGCGTCCGTAACGGGCATTGGTGGAATGATAGGTGCGATATCCAGTATAATTGCAAATTTTGCCCTCGGTAGCGTTCTGGATAGCAGTGGTAAATCAGGTTATTTCTTTGCCTTTCTCGTAGCCGGCAGTATGTATTTGATCTGTTTATTTTTTATTCATCTGATTATGCCTAAAATGACCCCTCTGAATGATGAATTGAAGCCCATAAGGCGGGAAGCACTAAAATGAATGACATAAGAAACCTTTGTCGGTTTCTATCGGATCAGTCATAAAAATAGGTTTTTAGCCTGCTTCTGATTCTATTATATGTTGATTTAGAAATCGAATGGTAGAGAAACAAACAGGTTGTGAAGAAGGGCGAAAAAGACAAGCCCCCCAGATTTTAGGAAAAAGAAAGGAGGATCGAATACTTTAGATCAAGTAGTAACTATTCCATTTTTTTAGTTTGGTAACCTGTGCCTTATGTCTAAAATGGTTTATAGCTGCTGTGCAAAAAACAAAAGCGAGTCTTTGAGGAAAATTTCTTTGCCGCGGCCGAAGATTTAACTAGCGTATAGGTTGATAAGGCGCCAATGTTGAACGAACGTCCAACTAAATATCCATTGCGTCTGCTGAGTTGCCGACAGGCAGGTTTTTCTGATAATATGTTTTATAAGCCATTGGAGAAAATCCTTTAAACTTTTTAAACTGCCTGTAAAAAAAGGGAATGCTCTCATATCCCGCCGCATAGCATACCTGCACTACCTGCATATCCGTTTCGATTAATAATTTGCAGGCCACATTGATCCTGTATTCATTCAAAAAGGTGAAAAAAGATTTCTTCATCACTTTGCTGAAAAACCTGGAGAAATATTCCTCGCTCATATTTACTTCCCTTGCGATGTCTGCCAACGTTATTTTCTGCAGATAATGATCTTTTATATATTGATAAACGGTATTGATGCGTTCATTATCTGTATAATTGAGGTTATAAGAAAAGCCTTGTTCACATAGGGCATAAAACTGCTTTGCCTGGGCTAATTCCTGCAGTATCTGCAGGAGGAGGATCAACTTATCAAAAGCAGGAAGCTCCAGCAATTTGTGGAACTTTTCCCTTAGTTTTAAAGCGATCGCTTTATGAAATTTCAATCCTTTATTTGATAATTGAAGAAGATGTCTGATCGCTTCAAATTCCCGGCGTTCCATCCATCCTTTACCAAGAAAGTCTTCCTTCCATTGTATTACAATTGCCCTGGCAAGCTTATGTTGGATCCCTGTATTTTTCCAGCAGTGTGGCAAATCAGGGCCCAATAATACCAGATCCTCATCTGCGAAATTCTCGATGCTATTGCCCACATAACGAACGCCACGGCTGCTTAGAATATAAGTAAGCTCATATTCTGGATGATAATGCCAGGGATAACCAAATTCTTTTTTTGCCTGAAAAGCAGCTTTAAATGAATTGGATGCCAACGGAATAATAGGCTCATATTGCGCTTTCATTGGAAATTATTCTTTGATTCATAATAATGATCCTTCAATATCTTCTGATGATCGGTCTTTTGTTTTAGGTGTTTTTGTTAGTAGGGATACAAAAAAGATAATGTATAATATGGGATATATAATAAAGGTTCGGCCGGCCCTATATCTGTGATTGTAATAAGGAAAGTATAGGTAAGGATCAATACAAAACGGCGTCCGGACTTTTCTGCTGATACCCCTGCCAGCAGAGCTCCTATACCACAATCCATTAAGATAGCGTTAACAGCCCATCCTAAAGTATATTCATTTATGTGGAAGAAGAAGGCTATGACAGGTACGGTACCTGAAATAATAGTCATCCCTATCATAACTGAAAAGTAACCCACTCAAAGCTGCTACAAAGTTCACCCACAGGATAAATCTTTTATTAAATTCAATATCCTCATTCAATTTTGAGGAAATTCTGGTTGGCGATATAATAGATAAAGGCATATTCTGGCGTTTAAAACAGGTAATTAATATTCAAATATACCTTATTTATAAATTCTTTTATAAAAGAATTTATAAAAATGACAAAATAGGGTAGTTATTAGTCAATATAGATAAAGATATGAGTAGATAAG
>CAYZGR010000032.1:0-37077 GCA_964478125.1 uncultured Chitinophagaceae bacterium
CAATACTCTCTACCTGGTCTGCAGGAATATCGCTCAGAGTACCCGGCACGCCGTCAATAAGGACTAAAGGCTGATTGCTTTGTGATATGGATCCTCCGCCTCTCACGCGAATGGAAACTTCCGCGCCGGGCCGGCCATCCTGGGAAACAATATTTACGCCCGGCAGCTTCCCCTGCATAGCCTTGGCTATATCTGCAACCGGCGCGGCTGCAATGTCTTTACCGCTAACGGATGCCACAGAGCCGGTCAGGTCTTTTTTCTTAACCGTACCATACCCGATCACAACCACCTGTTCCAGTTCTGTTCCCGGCTGAAGCTTAATATTAATAGTGTTTCCTGAAACAGGCATTTCCCGGCTTTCATAACCCACAAATGAAAACAGCAAAGTTTTGCCTTCCTCAGGAACATCCAGTTGATACCTGCCCTGTTCATTAGTAGTAGTTCCAACGCCGGGCGCCTCCTTCACTCTGACTGTAACACCCGGTATAGGCGAACCCGTCTGGCCGTCGGTAACCACGCCGCTCACAGACCTGCTCTGTGAAAAAGCCATCTGGCTGGTTAAAATAAAGAATAGTAAAAAGATCCATGACCTGTCCAGGAACCTAAACGAATTTTCCGGGAATGGGCAAATACAAAGGATAAATCTGCGCATCATATAAATACGATTTAAAAATAAAAGAATACAAATCAGATTTTCAAAAAAGCGGAAATTAATAATAAAATATAAGTCAAATGCAATCCTATACTTTCGACAATATTACCTCATTAAATGGGAATAAATACGTATCTCTTATATTTTTTAACGCAATCGTTCCCGATAACGATTGCAATTCATTATTTCTTTAAACGGAGATAGAAAAACAAGAAGAAAAATATAGTAGTAAATAGCACATACTATATATTCAGGATAGGGAAGTCCCTTTTTCTTTCCATATTTTTCCATTAGGAAAAGAATAAGCCTCCAGTGATTCCGGCTTCATGGTAGCGCTATATCCGGGCGCCGCTGGAACGCTATATCTTCCATTCTTAATAATTACCGGGTTTACGAAATGTTCATGAAGATGATCTACATATTCGGTAATGCGATTCTCCATCGTACCGCTAATAGAAATGTAATCTATCATCGAGAGGTGTTGTACATACTCGCATAAACCTACCCCTCCTGCATGAGGACAAATAGGTATATTAAATTTTGCCGCCATCAACATAATACTCAAAACTTCATTTACTCCGCCTACTCTGCAACTGTCAATCTGACAAATACCAATAGCGCCGCTCTGCAGGAATTGCTTAAAAATAACCCGGTTCTGTCCGTGTTCGCCGGTGGCTACTTTTATAGGAGCAACCGCTTTAGCAATCGTCAAAAAACCTGCAATATCATCGGGACTGGTAGGTTCCTCTATCCACCAGGGATTAAATTTGGCCAGCCGTTGAATGTTCTCAATAGCTTCATGAACTTCCCAAATCTGGTTGGCATCCATCATCAGCTTCATATCTTCGCCAATTTCCTCCCGGATGATTTGAGCTCTTCTGACATCTTCCTCAATATTCGCTCCTACTTTCATCTTTAAATGGGTCCAGCCCTCGCTTTTAGCCTGACGACTTAAACGGCGGATCTTATTCTCTGAATAGCCCAACCATCCTACAGATGTGTTGTATGCCGGATAACCGGCTTTTAACAAGTAATTCACCCGGTCCTCCTTGGAATCCTCTAATCTCGAAAGCATTTCTACAGCTTCGTCGGGCACAATAACATCCGTGAGATAGGTAAAATCGATACAATCAACTAACTGTTTAGGAGTCATATCAGACACCAGCTTCCATAGAGGCTTCTCTTCACTTTTAGCATACAGATCCCACACCGCATTTACAAGCGCGCCCGTAGCCATGTGTATGATTCCCTTTTCCGGGCCCAGCCAGCGTAATTGGCTATCTCCGGTGATCATCTGCCAGAACTTTCGCATATCAGATGTAATTTCGTTCAGGGATTTACCGATCAGTAAATAGGATAAAGAACGAATAGCTGCAACACATAGTTCATTACCGCGTCCTTCCGTGAAAGTAAATCCCTGACCCTCCAGAGAAGGATCATTGGTTTTGATGATGGCATAAGCAGCCGAATAATCCGGATCTTTATTTATAGCATCCGACCCATCCAAGTTTTTACTGGTAGGGAACCGGATATCCCGGGCTTCTACAGACTCAATTATTATTTTCATAATTTGGATATTTTTGTCCTATTTATACAAAAATACGGGATATAAAGATAACTATTGAATAGGAACACTAATATTTACGCAATCGTTGCCGCTGAGTCTATTGTATTGTATCCGATCCGATAAACTTTACTAAATCCGGGAGATCAAAATAGTGTAATGCACCCGGAATGACATAGGAATATTGTTCTTTCATAACAGGATGCCTCAGCATACTGTAAAAGGACGGGACTGTTCCGGATAATTGGATCTTATCAATACGGGGATCTAAGGCGGCAGCCAGTATGGCCGCTTCAGCAGCAGGCCCCGAGGCTTTGATATATATCCTAAGTTGTTGCAGTTCAGGGATAGATTTTATATAATCCAATAAGGTAAAAATATCCTCCACCCGCTGTCCGGGTAACGGTCTGCCAACAAATAAAGAGAGCATGGCGTTCCGATATTCCGAATTGTAATATTTTTTAGGATTATCGGCGGGATTGTCTGCAGTTTCCCCTATTCCCCGCAAATCAGCCAAAAGCAGGAGGTCTCCATTTTTACAGTGTGAACTTATCAAGCTGTCATTTTGCAACGCAGCTTGTTTCCCCGCTTTATCTAGAATAATGACCCATTTTGAAGGGAGCTTATTTCCACTATAAGACAAATAACAAGGTAAAGGAGGTTGGCCCTTTTTCCGCAAAATGAGTTTTTTGAAAAGATATCCGGCTTTTCGAAAATATCCCATTTGTTGTGTATCTATCGTTGCGGGATTGGGTGTTATACGTAAAAGTTCTCTTAGTCTATTTTGGACCTCTTCCCGTGAAGCCTGCTTTAAAAAATCCTCTCTCCCCGCTTTCCATTTCTCTGCCAGGTAAAGATTCCGGTCCTGGATATTCACTTCATTTTTAAAATCAGTATTAATCTGACCCGTTTGAGTTGCATTTAATTGGTGCGGTGATAAAGTAGGAAGGGGTTCTTCGATAATTGGAGCACTGTCCTTATATAACCACTTGCGAAACCACTGTACGGCCACCTCCTGCTTGGGTTTTTGAATTCCATGCCCATTCTCATAGGCAAATAATTTTACCCTATCGGGGTGGTTCAGTTTATAATAAACTTCCTTCAGCTCTCTATACACATCCCGTGTACCGTTAAAATCAACAAAATCATAATGACCGGCCAATATCAATACCGGCTTGGGGGCAAACATGATCAGGTAATCACTAATGTCTAATCCGGCTTTGCTTTCATCCGGCAACCACTGGCAACCGTCTTGGGGACCCAACAATTCCAACGTCCTTTCTCTGCGGGTAATATAGCTGGATACGGCTGCAACTTTAATACGATGATCATAAGGAATAAAATAGGCCGTTTGAGTACCCCCTCCCGAATTTCCAAGACATCCCAGGCGAGAAGTATCCACTTCCTTTAGGGAACAAAGGTAGTCGAGTCCCCGCTCATTATCCCAAAGCTGGTAAGCAACTACACTGGTTCCCAGCAGATTGGACCCGGAAGCCAATAAGGTATGTCCGGTAGTCCCGCCTCTGGCTAAAGGCTTCCCTCCCGCATCCGTTAACTGATATCGCTCGCCTTGTGAAATAGGATCAATCGATAAGACCACAAACCCGTTTTCTGCAAAAAGAATAGCCGTTTGTTGATATGTCGTGGTGGCTTTAGCTGTGGCCTCGTGTCCGTTAAAAAGCAGTACGCCCGGGAAAGGCCCCTCCCCTTCCGGTATATACAGATCAGCCGTCACATGGTGATTGGAGAAACTTTCATAAATGACTTTTTTTATTGTATAGCCGTCCCGTTGAATCGTTCCGGTCACCCGGGCATTCAACGGCGCCTTCTCAGGAAAAGAACCTAAAATTTTAAAATATCTTTTCTTGCAATACACCTGATAATCAGATAATGTATTTTGTTGGAGTGCATTATTAAGCAAGCTGTCCCGATCAACATACTGAGCATGCAGGATATGGTTGATATATTTATAAAGGGTGGTATGAGATTGCCAGTCTAACACATTATAGGAGGTTTGTGCATAGACAGAAGTATATATCACCAGGAACAATATGAATAAAAAATATCTTTTTACCACCTTTTCAATTTAAGAATTAAAATCCTCCAGATTTCTGGTCGGATCGTCAACATAATTAAACAACATTAAAAGCTCATTTCTTCCCGTCAGCGGGGGTTATTCTAAACCAATCAAAATCAGCATACCCTGAATCATTGATCTTATTCATACTGCTACAGAACAACCCCAATTTAGCGCCTATCCATTTTCCGGGGGCAGCCTTAAACGGCTCACCTACTGAAGTAAACTTCTTTCCATCCAAACTATAACTAAAATGGCAAATTGCTTCTTTATTTACGGTAACCCGGAAATAGAGGGTACTATCGGACAAAGTTTTGATTTCCTGATTATGATCCGGGGCGCCTTCTTCGGCATTTTCGCAAACATGATATGCTAAATGTAATTCATTATTGATCCGGGTCAACGAGAGGTAGGCATAATCCATTCCCATCACCATGAAGCCTACCCGGTCGCCATCCTGCAAGGGATGAAAGGTTACTTTAGTAGTGGCCGTAAATTCGTCCGCGGGAAACTTTTGCATCAGTATGTTGGGAACATCCCAATAATTTTTCCAGGCGCTTTTCACCGGTTGCGCATACAAACGCAAATGGCCCTCTCCTGTCATAAACATCCAGGTCATTTTCGGATTGGCTTGCCACTGCCATTGTAAACCCAATTCTTGTTCATTAAAGTCATCGGAAGTTTGCGGAATGGATACCGGATATTGCTTACCCACAGCAGGCATGGTATATGTTTTCACAGGTTCACCTATACCGTCTCCATCTTCATCTGTCCCAATTACCGGCCAATTGTTAATCCACTTCATGGGTTCAAGGTAAGTAACGCGTCCATAAGCATCCATATCCCGGAAGTGAATAAACCAATCCTGTTTCCCATCGGGAGTCGTGATCCAGGCGCCCTGATGCGGGCCGTTGATAGTCGTATTTCCCTGATGCATTACCACCCTCCGTTCATAAGGACCGTAAATTTCTTTCGAGCGCAATACCGTCTGATATCCCGGCTTTACTCCACCTGCAGGAGCAAAGATATAATAATAGCCATTCCGTTTATATAGCTTAGGCCCCTCTATAGTATTATCTATTCCATGACCATCATAAACAATCACTCCTTTTCCTAAAAATGCAGTCCCCGCTTTATTCATTTCACGGATCGCAATAACACTTTTTATACCGGCCCGGCTGCCTGCGAAAGCATATACCATATAGGCTTTCCCATCTTCATCCCAGAACGGACAAGGATCAATAAGGCCTTCCCCCGCCTGCACCAGCAAAGGTTTTGTCCACGGCCCGGCGGGATCTTTGGCCTTCACCAGGTAAATCCCGAAATCAGGATCGGGATAATAGATATAGAAAGAATCATTATGATAACGGATGGCCGGAGCCCAAACGCCATTGCCATGCTGTGTTTTGGAAAAATGTTTATACGGCGGTTGACGAGGAAGCGCATGCCCGATTATAGTCCAGTTCACCAGATCTTTCGAATGTAAAATGGGCAACCCGGGAACGGCATCAAAGCTGGAGGCCACCAGGTAATAGTCCGCTCCTACCCGGCAGACGTCAGGATCGGAATAATCTGCGAAAATAACCGGGTTTTTATACTTTCCATTTCTCAAATCAGGAACCCAAACTTTGGAAACATCAGTTGATGATGTTTTATTGTTTTGAGCCTGTGACGGGAGCCAGACAATACTCAACAATATAACAATCAGTATTCCAACATTTTTCTTCATAATTATCTATTTTTAAGCCTCAGCATTTTAAAATGTAAAAATAAGCGTTTTTATTACATTTATTTAAAGCGGATCACCCAGCTCGGAATATCATTTCTTTACGGGAGGTCCGATAAAGTTCATTTCTCTTAGCCAGCTTTCACATAAAACGGTCCAGTATTTTGTAGATCCGGGATTGTTTCTCATACTTATGCTATGGCCGCCCTGGGGGAATACATGAAAACTTGCGGGGACCTGATGATCCAGCAAAGCCCGGTAAAACAACAGGCTGTTATGCGGGTCTACCGTCTTATCATTAAAAGCATCCGCAATAAAGCAGGGAGGTGTCGCCGCAGTAACGTGAAGTTCAACAGAATATTGCGCTTTCAATGCTTTAGAAGGATAATCGCCTAATAAACTTTTACGGCTCCCTTCATGTGTATACCGGCCCATACTGATAACGGGGGAGACCAGGATCATAAAATCCGGCCGGAAAGAAAATCGGTCTAAGCGATCCCCTATTGCAGAAACATCGGATCGGTTCGTTCCCAGGGAGGCAGCGAGGTGGCCGCCCGCTGAAGCTCCCATTACCCCAACTTTCTGAGAATTGATGCCCCATTTACCGGCATTAGCCCTAATGATACGCATGGCCCGCTGTGCATCCTGCAAAGGTGCCTTCGCCCGCTCCACCAGATCGGGCGAGTTGGGTAAGCGATAAATAAGTACAAATGCAGTTATCCCCATCACATTCAGCCATTTGGCCCGTAAAAAACCGCCCAATTTATAAGTAATATGAGTATATCCTCCGCCGGGACAAATCAAAACAGCCGCACCCGTATTCACCTCTTTAGCAGGATGGAAAACATACATCCCCGGCATTCCTACCTGGTAATAACGCTCATTGACGATGCTGTCCTTCAAATGCAGTCCTTTGGAATCGGGAATATGGTCCGGCTTCCATAAAGGAATGAACTGTTGTGCCCCGGCCATAGAGGGTATCCCTGTTAAACAGCCTGTTATAACAGCCAGAAGAAAAACAGACCGGTTAATCCATGATCCCGGTTCTGTTATTTTACTTTTGGCATCCATGTAGTTTGATTTGTTGTAAAGATATTTCGCATGTCATACTTCTGTACCTGCTCCCGCGTCAGTTGTTTCGACCATTTCACTCGTGATGAAGGAGCCGCTCCGGGACCTGCAGAATGATACTCCGCATAGAAAACCGTTTTTTCATTTTCCGGATTGCGCCAGTTGTCCCAGCCTTCCGGCCTGATAAAAGCGCCCATATTGCAATTGATAAAAACAGTTTTCGCATTTCTCCTCCAGGGACGCCCAAGGAAAACCTGGTCAACCCCCGGCGCTGCTTTTATCTCACAATTTTTAAAAACGAAGCCATAAGCCGCGCCTTCAGGTGTAGATGCAGCAGTTATGTAAGAATTGGCCTTGCAGAAAAGGGTGCAATTTTCGAATAAAGCGGTCGCTTCGCCAAAGATAAAATCAGTAGTACCGGCAATGGTACAATTTTTAAAATATTGCCTGGCATTTTCACCAGCAGCATAGATAACGTCTTGATTGCCCAATAGCCGACAATTAATAAAAGAGCAACGATCGCCTTCCACATCCAGGGCGAGCGCCTGTCCGACGGGTCCTGCATCATTTTTAATCGTCAGATTTTCCGCATGAAAATCATTAGCCTCCACCATCAAAGTGGCCGTGTAGAAAGTACTGTTAGGCCCTTTATTAATCTTATTAAAATAGTCTGCATGAACAATAATGGTACTGTCCTTATTTTCCCCGATGAAAGTTAATTTCGTGTTCCAGGAAGGGACCCTTACTTTCTCCCGGTAGATTCCCTTTTTAATAAAAATAGTAATGCGATCATAGGGAAAAGATTTAGCCGACTCTACCGCCTGCTGAATACTGATAAAATCACCACTTCCATCCTTAGCTACCGTAATTTGATCTTTGTACTGGGCATATGCAGGCAGGACAACGCTTAATAAGCTACAAAGAACAATTATCGATATCAATTTTTTATTCATTCGAATAGATTAAATAGTTAAATATGAGCGAGATTCTCCATCAATTAAAATTATTCTTTTCTCTTTATTACAAAAACTTTTCCCGGTTTTGTTTCAAAACTATAGGTATAGGTCTTCTTTAGCTTCAATCCTTTTAAATGGGCTTTCGATGATACGAGAGGGGGTTTTACGTCGGGCGTGTCAAAATAAGGATTAGGTAATAAAGTGGTATCCAGAGAAAAATCGCCCACCGCCTGGACCGGATCATAAGTCCTGATCCTACAATTTCCTCCAAGGGTGGAATAGATCGTTAATTTTTTCAATTTTCCCTTTGTCCATGTAATATTTACAATAAATCCCCCTCTGCCTCTCAAGCCCTTTACTTCTCCGCTGCTCCATTCATCCGGCAACGCGGGAAGAATAAACAGGCCTCCGCCATCGCTCTGTAAGAGCATATGCGCAATACCGGCCGTACCTCCGAAGTTCCCATCTATTTGAAAAGGCGGATGTGCATCAAAAAGATTCGGATAAGTTCCTCCCCCGCTTTTCCCATCTTCCGGAAGCCTTAATTGATCCTTTAATAACTTTAGGGCATGATTGCCGTCTAACAGGCAGGCCCACAGGTTTATTTTCCAGGCCATAGACCAGCCGGTAGATATATCCCCCCGCTGAATAAGGGAAGTTCTGGCGGCCTCAAATAATTTCGGACTATGGAAAGGAGAAATCTGATTGCTCGGAAACAAGCCATATAAATGAGATACATGCCGATGATGGTCATTGGGATTATCCCAATCTTTTATCCATTCCTGTAACTGCCCATATTGCCCTATCTGCATAGGCGGAAGCGCATCCCTTTTCTTCCGGAGCGTGTCAGAAAATAACCGGTCCTTTCCAAGAATTTTTGCTGCAGCAATGGTATGAGAAAAGACATCAAAAACCAATTGGTTATCCATGGTGGTACCATAAGTAATATCTACCGTTACGCCGTCTTTGTGCATGTAGCTATGTTCGGGAGACATGGAAGGACTGACCACCAGCCAATGATGCTCCGGTTCCACCTGCAATACATCAACATAAAATTCCGCAACACCTCTTAAGACCGGATAATAGGTTTTCAAGAAAGCCGTATCGCCCGTAAACAGATAATGTTGCCAAACTTGTTGGGTAAGCCAGGCGCCTCCCATGGGCCATATCCCATAATAACCGCCATCCACAAGGCCTGTAATCCTCCAGATATCCGTATTGTGATGCATATTCCAGCCTCTGGCATGATACATTTGAGAGGCGCTCTCCCGGCCGGTGATCGAAAGATCCTTCAACATTTCAAAAAGAGGCCGATGCATTTCAGGCAGGCCTGTTATTTCTGCCGGCCAGTAATTCATTTCCGTATTAATATTGACCGTGTATTTACTGTCCCAGGGCGGGTTCAGTTGCGCATTCCATTTCCCCTGCAGGTTGGCCGGCTGGCTACCCGGATAAGAACTGGTAATTAATAAATAGCGTCCAAACTGGAAAAATAAGGCGGGTAGAGCCGGATCCTTTTCTTTATTAAAATTACCAATACGAATGTTTGTCGGCTTTTTTACGGCATCCGTCGTTCCTAAATCCAGAGATACCCGGTCGAAATATTTTTGGTAGCGGGCAATCTGGTCCGATTTTGCTGCCGGATACGTTTTATTCAAAGCCTCCTTCAGAAAACCGGAAGCCTTTTTGGAAGCATCCCCGCTTAAATCTTTGTAGTTAATAAAATTTGTAGCAATAGAAATATAAACAGTAGCCGCATCCGCATGGCTTATTTTCAGGCTATTGGTCGAGGTAATCACTTTCCCGCCTTCAATTCGCGGGAGAACCTGAACCTGATAATGTATTTCCCCCTTTTTATTATCAATAGAACTTGTCACCCCGGATAGAGAGAGCTTTCCGTTTTTTGTATCCATCCGGTAATTTTTAAAAGGGGTTTTCAGATTTAAGTCAAAAGAAATGCTTCCCGGTTTGTCTGCGGTCAAATGCACCATTATCACCTGGTCGGGAATAGAAGCTACGTATTCTCTCTTGTAATGAATTCCCCCCGATTGAAAGGATACACTTGCAATTGCATTCCGAAGATCTAACTGCCTTCTATAATGACGGATCTCTCCTTTTTGATGGGGAAAATGAAAGAAAAGACTTCCGGCAGTCTGGTAAGGCATGCCATAATTATTATCCTGCGGGGCATTCCGGGGAAAGGTATTATTAGAAAGCTTCTGGGCTTCGACATATTTACCATCAAAGAGCAACTGGCGAATAAGTTGAATACTATCAAACACGTGTTTCTGCACATTATTCCCCGGTTTGCCCGCCCAAATAGTCCCTTCATTCAGCTGTAACCGGTCTTTCTCCACCCCGCCAAACACCATAGCCGCCAAACGCCCGGTCCCGATCGGGAGCGCTTCATTCCAGTCTGCTGCAGGCTCATCATACCATAACATTAAAGGATTTGAGGATTGCGCATAGGTTAAAGAGCTGTTTAGCACAAGCCATATCAATAAAATAAAATTTTTATTTACTCTACACATATAAAAATAATAAACTGTATTAATTGGATCGGGCGGCAAAATCATCTGCCTCCGAATTCAATTCTTTGACAGAAGGCCGGCTTCCGGTGTTAATAATTACCTGGTAATGAAAAGTGGCAGATTGCCCCGCCTCCAAATGAAAATTCAGGGCTTGTTTTCCATTTGAGAAAACTTTTTCTCCCAATGGATTCGCTGCAAATAAACCATAACCCCTCGCATGCCAATAGGTAGGATAGCCCGGATTTTGGGGATGATCAAAAATAGTAATGCTGGTCATTTCCCCGTTTAGTTCTCCATAAAGCATACACCAACGGGCGCGGGTTCCCCAGGCGCCGTCTCCCGTCTTACCTTCACTGGTCAGGTAATTTCCACCGGGTATTTGTAACCCTTTTGCTACCCGGATACCCAACAATCCATCCTTTACATCTTTAAAAGTTACCGGTATAACCGCCGTAAGGGTCGTTATCCGATCAATAGTGCGCCGGTGTTTGGTCCCACTAAACCGAAAGGTAGTTACTTCCTTTAAAAGCACGTCTCCTTTTTGATTTTCCCAATCAGCAGCTACTTGAAGAATGCCGATTTTACCGCTTTGGGCCTTCAAAACCTTCTTTTGACGGATCCAGCCATAATGGGATTTTTTATCGGCGGGAATGGCATAAGAGTTATTCCAGAAGTCCAGATCATTCACATTTTCATAAGTAAACCACATGCCAACCTGATGAGGATGATCGGTAGGCTCTCCCGGTTGGGGGTTAATCGGGAAGCCGCGGGTGACTCTGTTTCCATTAGCTGCCCGCAAGGGATAAAGAATCGGTTTTTCAAGGGTATCCGGAAATAAATAAGTCGTAAAAGGATGACCGCCAATTAGAATATCCACCTTATTTTCCCCGGGAACCGGTTCTATCTTGACCTTCTGTCTTTGCGCAGAAACAGGGAGGTAAACTATTGACAAGAAAATCAAGATAAGTGCTGTTATACCTTTCATCATTTTATAAATTAGTTTTTATATTCTTGAATTTAATAAGAAAATGGAAAGTAGAACACAAATTTCTTATGGCCCTACCGCAAATCCATTATCTATTCATCTTTTTGGATTCAAAATTTTAAAGGACCATAACTATCATAATAATTCACATTCTATTTTCCTTCCGGATTAGTCCCTTTTTAATCATCATTTTTTCATCTCATTTTCTCTCTACAATATATTCAATCCTTTCCAAACTGCCCGGGCTATTTCTTTTTGTCCGGCCACATTAGGATGAAGTCCATCCGCATAGTTCGGCTCTGAAACCACATGCAATAGAGATATGAAGCCGGTATGCATTTCTTTTGACAAGGCTTTGTATCTCTTCTCCAAATCTGCGAGTGCCTTTTTTGTATTCTCATTGTATTTCTTATCCTTATTGAGCTGTGTCATGATATTTATATTTATATCAGTAGGTGCAAGAAGGACTATCCTGGCTCTGGCATTGGACGCACGGATCTTATTGATCATCCACTTTATATTATCGACACAGTTATCCACCATAGAATCATTACCATTCTTCAGATCATTCACCCCCAGAAAGATCAGGTAATAAGCCGCATGGGGATATTTCTTTAGCACCGGCAAAAGTTCTTCTTTATCCGATGTCTTGCGGCCACTCCTTCCTTCATTTATAAACGTGATCCCCTTATGGTTTTCCTGTTGTAAGATCCAAACCCAGCTGTCACCATCTACTTTGGCCCCATGCGTAATGGAATCTCCAAAGCAAACCGCTTCTCCGTGGGGCTGTAACGTAATAGTCATGGAGGTCAGCCCCGTAATGCACAAGACTATCAGGATCCAATAATATTTTTTATATCGCATTTTAGATCTTATTGCTCAACAGCAACTTTTTTGCCATCAATAGTCGTATTCGTTATTTTTATATTAGTGGCCTGCTGTATCACATTTTCCTTTTCTACATTATTAAAATCACAATTGCTGATATAAATGTTATTTACCGGCTTGTCTTTTCTGCCTTTTATATTGATCGCAAATTCACTTTTATGACTCACTACATGATCTATGAAAACACTGTCTAATGTGGGTGAAAAATGACAATCTTCCGCATTTTCATCACCATAAAACATGTTTATCTTTATCACGGATTCATGTACCTGTCCAACTTCAATATCTTTAAAATAAAAATTCTTTAAGACCCCGCCTCTGCATGCATTGGACTTGATCCGGATCGCGCGGTCCAGATTGGGGCTGTTCATTTCACAATTCCGGGCAAACACATTTTCCACGCCTCCCGAGGTTTCACTACCAATGACTACGCCACCATGCCCGTCGCGCATTTTACAATTCTCTATAATGATATTTTTGGAGGGGACATTTACACGCCTTCCGTCTTCATCCCTTCCGCTTTTGATCGCGATACAATCATCCCCATTGCTGAAGAAACAATCTTTTATCAACACATCCGTACAGGACTCCGGATCGCAACCGTCATTATTAGGCCCGTAGCTGACCGTAGTGACCCCTTCAATAGTCACATTTTGGCTCAAAGTAGGATGCAGGATCCAGAAAGGGGTATTCTTAATGGTGATATCTTTTATTAAAATATTTTTACAACTATACACTTCCAGGAAGGTAGGCCTCAGGTAGTGTCCTTCACCAAATATCCTTTCTTCAACAGGAACGCCCCTGGCTGCCATGCGTGCAAGTTCAGGCCGGTTCGCCGAATCACTCTGGGAAGGCATGCCTTCTTTCCATCCAAATCTTTTAGAATGCACCCAATTCCACCAATGATCATTGTCCGCCTGTCCGTCCAGGATCCCTTTCCCGGTTATGGCTATGTTTTGTTGCTTATACGCATATATCAGAGGAGAATAGTTCATCAATTCAATACCCTCATAACGGGTAAGTACAAGCGGGAGATAGTCGCTTGCATCGGTACTGAACTTTATCACGGTACCTTCACTTAAATGTAGATTCACATTGCTTTTCAAATGAATAGGCCCCTTTACAAAATACGTTCCGGGCGGAATGATCACCCGACCGCCGCCGGCTTTATTGCAGGCATCAATGGCCCTGGTAATAGCCGGTAAGCAATCCGCCGTACTGTCGCCGGCCTTTGCACCATAATCCAGGATAGAAAAATCCTTATCAGGAAAGGACGGAGGCACTATATTCTTCATAATGGCCGGAAGCTTATCCCAGCCTGAGGCAGATTGTTCCTGTGAATGGGTACACCCTGCCCATAAAAGGCCTGATAACAGAATCAGGCAGTAATATTGGATCCGGTCTAATCTTAACATTTTCATAAAATTGATTTTTAAAATTATAACTAATAGTATTTATATACAGCCTTTTAAATAGTGCTTATTGAAGCCACGACCATCTTTTTGCCCAGTCTGATAAGACTGCGCTACGCCATCTCATTATGGTTCTGGCTCCCTGCCATTGATTAACAAAGAGTCCGGGATCACTTTTATCGGTATACCAGGTATTCCCCAGACTGTAATCCGTTGTATTATGCGGCCCGGGCCAGGTATTCTTCACAACCAATTGCCCCTTTTGATCCTCAAAACCCGGAATACGGGATGTCATTGTATAACTTAAGGTTTCCGCCTTCTTTGGAGCATATCTTACCGCATAATTGCCGTTGCCCAGGTAATAGCCCGACCATTTTTGTACCCCTATGCCGGCTTCCACCGTAAGGGTAAAACAGGCGGAATCCCGGGGGATGTTCACAACCGGTCCCTTAAATCGAAATACTACCATTGAATATACAGGTACCGTATCGGCAATGGTTGTGCTGCGATTAAAAAATATCCTGGAACTGTATTTAAGCTTTTCAAAACTTCCGCCCCAACTTTCTTTGAAGGGATCATCCGGATCGCCATCCATCATATATAACAAGGAAGGGGTATCCCCCATCTTTATTTTACCGCCATAATAATTTTTAAACCCTTTACCCAAATGACCGGCTCCCCGGATGTAGTTCGCATAATAGTGGTCGTTTTTTAAACTATCCGGTGCGCTTTCATCAGAGAAGAATCCATTGTATGAAGAATTATTCTCAATAAACCACAGGTCAGGAAAGTTTTTTACAATATATGCGTAACTGTTCGTACTCCACTTTTTGTTTGGTCCGCCAATCCAGTAAACTTTAATTTTCTTGCGGATGTCCGGGGCATCATGCAACGCCTGGGCCAGGTCATCAAGTCCGCCCCAAACCAGCACCCAGAGTGGCCGGTCACTTTTTTTACGTGCACATTTAATAATCCAGTCAGAACCTTCGGTGGCCTTCGTATATCCGGCAAATGGCGCCGCACCCTGTCTTCCCTGTTTACATACAGCTCGTAAAGCATCGGGAGAAGGAAAACCGCTTGCATGCCGTTTTAATTTGGGCAGGTCCTGTGCATAGAGATCAATCATATCCAGGATTTCCTGTTTGGTACCCTGTCCGTAGGAGGGGGAAGATACAAGCCCTTCCGTTTCAAACAGGTTGCTGTACATCAGAAAATGAATCATGGACTGATTGTCATCAGGATCGGTGCCGCCGATATCGGTACTGATCAATATGCGGGGTTTGACCGGTACGGGTTGCTGTGCTTTGAGCACAGTCGAACAAAGTAAAACAGAAAAAATCAAAAATAGCTTGTTCATGATCCCATGTTTTTATGGTTTCCAATCTTTAAATATCCTTTCAAGGGTATATCGACCCGCTTCTTCATCACTCAACTGCCGCGACCAGGATACACGCTGGCCTGTTTCCGCCCCGGGACCCGTATTTTTATATTCCGCATAATAAGCCGTTTTTTCATTTGACGGTTTGTTCCAGTTATGCCATCCTTCCGGCCTGATCATGCTTCCCAGGCGGCAATACATGTATACAACTTTCGCATAAGGACGCCATGGACGTCCCAGGTAAAAGGAATGCGCAGGAGCATTACCGGTAATGTTGCAGTGCAAAAAAACATACCCGAAAGGAATTTCTTCCGGCGTCGAAGCAGCTGTAATATAATGTCCCCCGTCTTTACAATAAATAGTACAATGATCAAATACAGCGATGGCAGCGCCAAATATAAAATCGGTAGTTCCCTCAATATAGCAGTATTGAAAGTATTCCCGCCCCTGGACCGGACTGCCATTACCTCTTCCGTGCGTATAGACCGTATCCTGGAAACCAAGAAAACGGCAATGAACAAATTTAACCCTGTCTCCCCCGATCCATATAGCAACCGCCTGGCCAACGGGACCCGATGTATTTTGAAAAGTAATATTTTTCGCGGTAAAATCCGATGCAAAAAGATAAAAACTGGCAGAACCTGATGTGCCCATTTCTTTGCCAAAGCTATTTTTCTTTGAAGCATAGTTATCAAATTGAAATATAACGCTGTCCGCATGCGCTCCAATCATCTTCAACAATGTTTTGGAAGCGGGAACCGTGATCTTTTCTTTATAAATGCCTTTCTTTATATAAATAAAGGTGGTATCCCTGCTAAAATCGGGCGCCGCGTCAATGGCCTCCTGTACTGTGGAAAAATCACCACTTCCGTCTTTTGCAACGGTTATCTTCTGCTCTTTCGCCATGGACGAAAAGGCATTAAATACAAAAAGGGTCAGTATGATTATTTTAGCTCTCACTGCTATTTCTTAATTTGTTCGGAATGCGCTATGTGATAAACAGGTTCTTTATTATCAACGGTTCTGACATTTTTAAATATAAAATCCCTGCAATGGTCCAGGCTGATCTCTGCATTTTCGGGAAGCGTAATGTTCTCAAAAACAACATGCTGCGTATAATGTGATTTTTTTGAGAATCCCTGTACGATGATGACATCGTCCTCTTCCGCTTTACTCATATCAATATTAGAAAAAACAAAATTTTTATAATAAGGCATTACCGGCGCCGGTTCTCCATCGTTATTGTACCCTACGGAGGAATAGACCGTGATCTTCCTCAGGTCACAATCTTCAACTTTTAGATTTTCTACAAAGCCGCCCCGGTCTTTGGTGCCCTTAACCTGCATTCCTTTTAATAAATTCCCCGCCACACAATCTCTTACCAGCACATTACGCACCCCTCCAGACATTTCACTTCCTATGGAGATACCATGTCCTCTGATAAAATGACAATTTGATATCCATACATTTTCCGTTGGTTTGGCGATGTAGTACCCCTCAGGGTTTTTACCGGATTTTATGGCAATACAATCATCACCTGTAGAAAAGGAACAGTTAAAGATATAGGAATCTGTAGAGGAATCCGGATCTATGCCGTCACCATTGGTGACATTGCTTTTTATGGTAAGGCCATGCAGAGATATGTTGTCACTATAGATATAATGAATGGTCCAGCAGGGCGATCCTTCTATCGTTAATCCCTGTATGTTCACATCCTGGCAATTCATGAGCAGGATCAGCCTCCCACGTCCCCGCATTCCTTTTTTATCAATCATGGCTTTAGCGAGCGCCTTACCTCCTCCATCTATGGTTCCTTCTCCACGAATGGAAAGATGTTTTACCGTATACCCTCCTTTTCTGTTCAGCTTTCCCGCATTCAGTAAACTGGCATAGGTTTTTAATTCCCATCCTTCAAAACGATTGAGGATCACAGGAAGATAATCTTCCGCCTCGGTACTTCCTTTCAGGACACCACCCTTAGCGATCTCCAGGGTCATGTCGCTTTTTAGATAGAGCGCTCCCGATATAAATGTTCCCGGGGGAATGTATACTGTTCCCCCCGGGGTACAGGCATCAATAGCCTTTTGTATGGCTTTCGTATTTTTAGTTATTCCGTCTCCCTTCGCTCCATAATCCAGTATATTAAATATTTTACCGGCTGCTTTTGTTTTGGCTTTGATCTCGCTGCTGGCAGCAGACAAACTTCCATCGGCATGCCTGGCTTTTATGTAAAAGGTATATTCCCTGCCGGGGGACAAATTCTTTACCGTATAATTGGTTATATCTGAAGTAGCCACGTGCTGGCCATCCTGGTAGATATAATAAGCCGATATATCGGCATATTGCTCCGGCTTATCCCATAACAGGGTAATGCTGTGTTGAGTTGCAGATTCGGGCGGAACAATAAGGCGTTGCGGGTTGTTGTTGACCGCCATTGCATTTGGAGCGAACAGGGTTGTATAAGATCCTAAAAATAACAGGAAGAAAAATATACGTCTGTAAAACATATTAATAAGTTTATGATTGCTTAACCTAACAACACTTATCTGTACTGTATTCTTTTTGTAAGATCCAGATGTTGATCTTTTATTCCTTTCAATACCAGCTCAGCCATTTTTCGGGCACCTAATTCATTAAAATGAGTATTGTCATGTCTGCCATCAGGATAATGCGGATTTTCTCCCTTGGATAAATTCAGCCATAAAAATTTTGATTCTTCCGGACCCAATTGCTGTAATAACTGCATGCTGGTTTTAGTGAGATCAATAAGGGCCGTATGTTGTTCTTTTGCCACTTTGCGCACGAGGGCCGCATATTTTGCATGCGTATCTACCACATGTCCCGCAGAATCAAAGCGACGGCGGGCGACCGGAGTGATCAGAACCGGTGTTGCCTGCCTGCTCCGGGTATCGGTAATGAACTTAACCAGATTAGCCATAAACTGATCAGGCGGCGTATAGCTTCCTTTAGTGGGTACTTCGTCATTATGGCCGAACTGAATAAGGACATAATCGCCTGCTTTCAGGGTCTTCATCACCGATTTCCACCGGCCTTCTTCTATAAATGTTCTTGTACTTCTTCCGTTTTTCGCCCTGTTATCTACCACTACCGTAGTATCAAAATAATATTTAAAAGGCATACCCCACCCGGTTTCAGGATAAGTCGACACCGCTTTGTCAGAAACAGTGGAATCGCCAATAAGATAAACCGTGATCTTCTTTTGCGGCAACAGGGTAAAAGACATCAGGCCCAAAAGCAATACAATTCCTGCTTTTTGCAACATTCTCGGCTTACAGATCCCTTTCTTTTTCATACTCCGGTTATACGTTTTCTTCTTCATGGATTACAATTTATTCATTCTTGCTTAAAGTTATTCATAATTTGCAGGGGTTAGCGTTACGGGTCCCAGCAAACCGGAAGAAAGGGGCTTCCAGCCGGAGGCATCAAATATGCCGTTCTTTACATCCTCTTTTCTACGCGCAGACATATTAATGTTATAAAATATTTTCCACGGAATATTATTCCTGTCCATATAACTAATGCGATTTGCCATAAGATTCGCTACCACAATCTCCAGTTTGTTATTTGTCTTCAGTTTTGAAGAAGGAATGGTCAATTGGAAATCCGGTCCTATGAGGGTGGCCAGCTTTTCACCGTTCAAATATACTTCAGCCGTTTCGTGCACTTTTCCCAGGTTAAGAAGATAGGCCTGCGCGCCTTCCTCAGGCTTCTTAAAAGCTGTGGTATACCTGGCCGTACCTGAAAAATTCTTCACGGCATCTCCCTTCAACGCAGTCCACGATCCGAGTTGATCGACACTCCTCTTTTCCGGCAGGACAGGTCCTCCCGATAAGAATTCCACTTCCCATCCATTGTTAAGAGTGACCGGGGAACCTGAAACTTTCAGATAGGGAAACGCATCGGCTGTCTTCTTTATTTTATAGGTTTGAACAATAACAGACTCACCCGGTCTTAATTGAAGATAAACATCAATTCCCGCGGTTGATTTTCTCCATCTGGCCAGACCGGTTTTCCCAAACATCGGATCAAATAAGGCTACCGAAACCGCATTCGTATGCAACGGAACCCACTCATCTATCGCATGATCCGCCCTGTTATTAATGAAATAAACCTGCCCGCTATTGTTTTTTCTCCGGATAAAATACAGATCCTGTTCCGGCATATTTTCCTTTCTCACCTGAGCCGCACCCAGTAATGCTTCTATATCGTCGCTAACCATAAAGGTCCCTTTACCTGTTCTCGCTTTTTTAACGGAACCGCTTTCTATAAAAGAAAGTTGCCCTATCCTATCCCGGAATACTTTCTTTCTCTCTTTTAGATTATACCAGCCGGGAACATCTTCCGGCATGCTTTTATACACCAAAATAGTCGCTCCTGACTTAGCCAGTTCCAGCAATTTTCGCAACGACTGGTTGGTCATTAACTTATTTGCCGGAAGAAGGATGGTTTGATAGGCATTCCCTCCTGTCCGGATAGTATTTCCGGACATGCTGAACTTTTGCAACTGGCGGTCAGAAAAGAAATCAAAGCTATATCCGTTCCCTGTCATCCATTTCGACAAGTATTTAAAATCGCTGTGCTCAAAATTCCTGTCCATGCCGTTAAAGTGTTGCAACAATGCCGTACCCGGTTTAGAATAAACATCATTTAATGGATAATAAAGCAACACATCGTTGTCCGGCTTCCCTTTTTGCAGGAAAGATTGCACCCGCGTAATATACCGGTTCAACGTACCGAAGTCTTTCCATTGCGGGTTGGTGGGTTGAAAATGAACGGCTGCATAAAACAACCAGCCGGGCCATGGGGCGTCTTTAGGGGAATATTCGGTACCATGATAAAAAATATGGTTCACTCCGCCAAGGAAGTACAAATCGACAGCCTTCTTCACCTCTCCCCAGGAAGAAAGAAAATGCTCATTCAGCCATGTACAGGATTCTGAAGAAGTCAGCGGCTTACCTCCAATATGAGCGGCAGATGACGCAAATTTGAATTGCAGGATATCCCTGCCTTCCGTTTCGGGAATATCAACGGCCTCATATAAATCAAGCGTGTTGGCCGGCGAACCATGAGACTGGTTACGAACGAGGGCTCCTTTACCTGCTCCCCATTTTTTCCATTGTATGGTAAAGTCTTCCAACAACAATTCATCAATGGTTGAACGATAATCATACAATACCCTTGAATTTTTATCGGCATCATCCTTACCCAATAGCGCAGGCAAATAATTCCTGAGGTCATATCCCCTTCTCTTTTTAAACTCCTTAAAAAAAGCAGGGGTCCAGTTGGCCTGCCCCCGGGCATCGTCTACTTCATATGAATCGTTGAAGAAGGCGCGCAGAGAAGATATATCTCTTCCCTTAAATGCCTGATCGAACTTCTTAAAATAATCATTCACGGCTTTTGACGAAAAGTGATCAATGGCATAGCCTTCTCCACCCGGGGCGGCACGTTCCACCATTTTTCCATGTAATCCGACGAACAAAGCATATAAAGTCCATTTTCCGGAAGGAGCCGTCCAGTGTAACTTCCCATTATTATCAACTTTCGAGGTCAGGTCCAGGATGGCTCCTTTATTATTGTATGCCATCAGGGTAAGCAAAGGCAGCCTGCCCGGGTAAACCACCTGATCCATCGCTAATAACTGCAGCTCCTTATTAGCAGACGGCGGCCGTTTTATCGTATCGATACTTACCCGCTTGTGGTTAGCCGTGCGTACAAAACCGGTCTGTTCATATTCAATTAACGCTTTTAATTGTTCGCCACCATTCAAAGAATAGGTTTTGTAATAAACGGTTTTGCTTGCGTCTTCATCTTTGACCCACGGACCGCCAAAAGGCCATCCGGTGGCATTGGCCAGATCAACGCCAAGACCTAAACGTTCCGCTTCATCTAAAGTGTAGACAAACATATCCATCCACCGGGGGGATAAAAACCTGATGAACTGGTCCTCATAACCATGTACCCCATAGATGGGTGTTATTTCTACCCCGCCCAATCCGGCTTCCTGGTATTGCTTTAAATTCCAGTTAAGGTCCTTCTTATTTACCGCACTGCCTTCCCACCACCAGCGGGTCCAGGGCTTTGTAACAGAAGTTATGGCGGGCCATTCTATTTGTGCATCTGCAGAGAAAAAGGAAGCAGAGAAAACAAGAATAAATGCCATCCTTTTAAATAACCTCAGCCCAACACCCGTCCTGGTTGTACCGGACTTTCCAAAGAAAATTTTAAAAAGCAATGCTCGTTTATTAAACCTATTCATAGGGATCAATATTCACGGGTTTTATTGAATGCTGTTCAAATATACTTCAAGGTTGGTATACCTTTTATCCAGCGTATACTGGTTTCTGTCAGCACTTTCATTGGGATCCAGCTTATTCACTTTTTCCCATTCATCGGGCATACCGTCGTGGTCCGCATCTTTGGGTGGTGTGGCAGAATGGTAGACCGGATATCCTCCTACATCTTTCTGGGAATCGATAATGCCGGAAGGGTGCGTGATCCCTTTTTTATGTATAGCTGCATAAGCAGTCCCTTCATAAGTTGCTGTTCCTGATCTCACCTCTTTAATGATCCTTTTATCCACAGGATCCCGTTTCGGCAGTATGGCACCCGCACTGTCCAAAACCGATTTATAAGCCTCTGCTGCTGTCTGGGTCCGCACCGGAGCGAAGGGAAAGGGTTTATTTTGCCTGGCCTGCCGGATCAACTCTTCAGCCCGGTAATACCCGTCTTTTTGTACCCCATTGGTCCAATTATCTGCCGTAACATCCGGATAGCCTTCCACTTCATTTCCATTAATATAAAATTTTCCGCCCCAGAGCGTATCGGGATATACGGCCGCGTCTTTCGAATAGTAGTAACTGGTATAATTGAGGATACGGTTTCTTTTATTTTTGGGTGAACTTTTCGTCAGGCTTCCGGAAGTAGCGGGCCCGGGTTTATAATAGTTGTTTACCATGTTATAGTTTCCTCCTTCTCCTCCATATACGGAATTGATGTTCCCCCAATTGTAAATGACATTGTTTCTAAAATCCACTACCTCAGAGTCGGGGATCCCTGTATAACGGCTGCCACAAAAACGGGGATTGCGGCTGGAATTATCCGCAATCAGGTTATGATGAAAGGTGGCCATATAACCACCCCAAATCCCGCCATAACCATGACTTCCTTTGGCATGAACAGAGTGGTACAGGCTCTCGCTTAAAATACACCATTGGAGTGTAAAGTTCTTAATACCGTAAAAAGTACCTACCTCATCTACAGACCAGCTCAATGAGCAATGATCAATAATAATATCATGATGTTTAAAAGGGATACGCTTTTCCGTAGCATGCATGGCATCGTCTTCATCCTTGTTCTCATCTCCCAGCCTGCACCGGATGTACCGGATAATAATGTTGCTGGCTTCTACCGAAAGGGTATATCCGGCTATACAAATACCATCTCCGGGCGCTGTTTGTCCGGCTATGGTGATGTTATCTTCTTTTAACTCCAGGGTCTTTTTAAGATAAATAATTCCCGATACGCGGAAGACAACCGTACGATCAGGCGCACTTACAGCATCTCTGAGGCTGCCCGGACCTGAATCCTTCAGGTTAGTCACTTCATAAACCGCTCCGCCCCGACCGCCTGTTGCAAAACGACCGCCTCCTTCGGCTCCCGGGAAAGCAGGCGCCCGACCCTTTACCGCGGGAGAAGCCTTATTTTTTTGCTGATTGCTTTTAGCTGATAGGCATACAATACAAAATGATACAGAAACCACTCCAACAGATAAAGCAAGCAGGTTTTTTTTATAAGTAAAGATAAACCGGGGCATTTATCAGCATGTTTAGGCAACAATTTTACGTGGTTTATTCGCTTCTTCCAAGCCATTCGGAGTATTTATTTACGCAATCGTTCCCAAATGATATTGAAACAAATGGAAGGTCGCCGGAAAAATCTTAAATAGGATCCTTCGTATCAGCTACACTTTTGTCTTTTACTCAGATTTGTGCTAACTTTCCCTCCCGGAATACGATAAAGGTTACGGGGAAATGGAATTTAAAGCTATCACTTTAAAAGATATAGCCAAGGCGCTTAATCTATCTACCTCTACTGTTTCCAGAGCTTTGAGAGACAGTTATGAGATCAGTGGGGACACCAGGAAGCGGGTCTTGGAATATGCACAAAAACACAATTACAGGCCTAATCCCTCCGCTTTGAGCCTGAGAGAAAGGAGAACCAAGTCGATCGGCGTGATGGTCCCTGCCATTGCCAATACTTTTTTTTCACAAGCAATTGACGGAATAGATTCTGTAGCTTTTAAAAGTGGATACCATGTCATCATTACCCAGACACACGAATCCTTTAGTCAGGAAATAACCAATCTGGATTATTTATCTTCCCGTTCTATCGATGGCCTGTTGATATCGCTGTCTGCGGAGACCGGAAATATAAAACATCTCAAAACCGTCCATAAAAAAGGGTTGCCTATCGTTTGTTTCGACCGTATTGCAGAAAAAATGGAGACCCATAAAATAATGGCCAATAATTTTGAGGGCGCCTATAAAGCCACCAAACATCTGATTGATTCAGGGTTCAAAAAAATTGCCCATCTGGCGAATGTAGATCATCTGTCTATCACCAAGGAGCGGCTGAATGGTTTTGAAAATGCTTTGGCTGATAATAATATTAAGATCCCGGCGCACTTCATTCAATATTGTCCTCATGGCGGTGCAACAGAGGCAGAAATTGAAAAAGCTATGGATGCCTTTTTTTCCACCGAAGAAAAGCCCAAAGCCATTTTTACAGCCGGGGACAAATTGACTACCGGCTGCCTTCGTCAACTTAGGGCGAGGGGATTCAGGGTTCCCGAAGATATTGCCATTGTCGGCTTTTCCAATTCAGAAATTTACGACTTATTTAACCCTCCTATTACCATTGTAAAACAACCTGCCTTTGAAATGGGCCGGGTCGCTGCCAGAATGTTGCTCAACCTTATAGAAAGTAAATATCCGGTGACAGAATTTGAAAGAATAACACTACCCACCCACATGACCATCAGAGACTCTTCCATTCAAAGCCGGGGATAGAAATAACGGAAAGGCGGCATCCCTCTAATCCGGATACTATCCCCGCGGCCTTATTCGATCAATCGAATACAGGCCATTTTTACTCCATTTAAAATGATTACTTTATAACCCCATATTTTCTCAGAATCGAAAGGGTTTTAGACAGAGGAAGTGCTTTTACCGTATGTCCTTTATACCCTGTCATATCTTTTGCCATAAAAAGTGAGTTATAAATTGCCTCTTCGGCGGCTTCCACGGTGGCCAGAAAAAGAGGCGACATCTCCTCATTACGCAAGCGAGGCACCCACTCTATAGGTATATTAGAATGGTAAGAAACACGTGTTTCCGGGTTCACAGAAAAGGCAATCGAATAATCTCCACTGCCATTGGAGGAAAAAGAGCCGACCCTTCCAAAAGCCAGGTAAGAACGTTTAGCCAGGCGCTTCAAGTTTCTTGAGGACAAAGGCGCATCCGTAGCAATAATGATCATGCAGGAGCCGTCAACCCTATAATCTGTTTCGCCAGACATGTAGTAGTTATCCAGTTCTTCTCCTACAGGCGCTCCGGCAATGGAAAGGATGCCTCCAAAATTGGTTTGCACCAGGACGCCCACGGTATAGCCCCCTTTCGATTTTGGCAACACTCTTGAAGAAGTCCCGATCCCGCCTTTAAATCCCATGCAAACGGTCCCCGTCCCCGCACCCACATTTCCTTCCGCCACCGGACCGGATTTCGCCTTTTGTATAGCTTCTTCTACGTCTTCGACTTTTACATGCCGGCCACGAATGTCATTCAAATAACCATCATTGGTTTCTCCTACCACCGCATTGACGGATCGCACCTTTTCATTTCCAGGCCTGTTCAGCACATAATCAAGCATAGCGTTGGCTACAACGGGAACACTGAGGGTATTGGTAAGCGCGATCGGGGTTTCCAAATTACCCAATTCATCCATTTGGGTAGTCCCAATGGTTTTCCCAAATCCATTGCCAACATATACGGCGGCAGGTACCTTTTGCTGAAAGACATTTCCTTCATGAGGTATAACTACGGTTACCCCCGTTCTAACAGAATCGCCTTGTATCAAGGTTATCTGTCCCACCTTCACTCCTTTTACATCCGTAATCGCATTCCATTTTCCCGGTTGAAGGATCCCCGGACGAATGCCATAATATCTAACACGATGGCGTTTCGCATTTTTGTTTTGAGCATTAGATAAGGACATAGAGAGGAATAAGATTACAAAACTTAAGGCGATACGGCATTTCATAAAATAATCATTCAATAGCCCGGATTTTGTTGTTCTCCTATCCCGGGATTTGCATTAATTTCACTTTGAGGAATCGGTAATATAATTTTATAAAAGGACCGGTCTATTGTTTTGGGTCTGGTAGAAACGGCCACGCCTCCCAGGTCATCATTAAAAGTAATAGATTTGCCCAGACGGAGCATGTCAAAAAATCTTTGTCCCTCCGTGAACAACTCTTTACTTCTTTCATCCAGGATCATATTCAGGGTAATACTGTTCTCGGTCGCAGGAGGCAGATTGGGAGCTCTTGCCCTGATCTTATTCAAATATGTTGCTGCAACTTCTTTATCTGTAGGTAACGCGGCTTCGGCTGCGATTAAATATATTTCAGACAAACGAATGACCTTTATATTTACCGCAGTGGGAGTAGATTTACCATCCCCATCCAAATCAATGTCTCCGCTATATTTATAACTTGCCCCGAGATGATTAGTTGAAACTTCGTCATATCCCATAATTCCCCATCTCACATCATCGGGATCCTGTCCCAGGCGGTCCAGGAAATAATCACTGGCCATAAAAAATCCCAGGGCACTGCTTGATCCATAATTCTGACGTCTCAGATAAATGCTTAAACTGCTATTGCCCAGATCTCCTTCACTGGGAAACATCCCCAGCTCAAAGATAGATTCCGACCCAAATTGAGTTTGCCAGGAATCTACCCATTCGCTATTGGAGTAGAGGGAATAAGGCCCGTTTTGGATGATATCTTCTGCCGCTGCCAATGCATCGCCATATTTTGTCTCTCCCATCGTAAGATATACCCTGGCTTTCATAGCTTCATTCGCATAAAAATTGATATACCCGTCTGATTTTTCTTTTGAAAGCAGGGGAGCGGCATCATTAAGGTCTTTAATAATCTGAGCATAATTTTCTTCTACTGTAGCACGCAATGGATGTGCAGAGGCATCCAACGGCTTCGTTACGTTGGGTACGCCAAATGCAGATTTATCCAGGGTATAAGGCTCGCCATACATTCGTACCAGATCAAAATACATCATGGCACGGGCCGTTAAGGCTTGCCCCAAAACATTATCAAAGTTGCCTTCCGTTCCATCCTTCTGCAGTTTCTCGATATTGACAATCAAGTTATTGACTTTCAGAATACAATTGTAAATCGTATTCCAAAAGCCTGAATAAGATCCGGTGGTAGGACTGTGATCAAAAAAGTAGAGGCCGTCTAACCCCCGGCCACGGGAAAATACGGCCAGATCACCTCCCTTGGCGTCGGCATAGATAATGAAATTCCGGCCGTAATAATTAACATCGGTCATACTTCTCATGATCCCATTCATCATCACTTTGGCATCTTCCTCAGTCTGTATGGAGGTGGCCGCATCTCCGGCACTGCTTGGCGGAACATTGAGAAAATCCTTTGAACAGGCCGAAAGCCCGATAATAAAGATCGTTGCCAGAAGAATATGTATGCTTTTCATTGTTTTCATTTTTTATATACTAAAAACTTAGTTCAATTCCAAAGGTATAAGTTTTTCCAAAAGGGGTTTCCCATCCTCTCGTAGCAAATTGATTGACTTCAGGATCGGCATTTTTATATTTTGAAAAGGTAAGCAGATTGAGACCGTCAAAATATATTCGGGTACCGGATAATCCCAGTTTATGGATGACCGATGTGGGAAGGTTATAACTTAAGTTCACGTCTTTGAGCCTCAAAAAGCTGGCATTATAAATATGGCGGCTGCTATATTGGATGGCATCCGTAAGATCTATTCCACGTACTTTGGGCAGATTTCTTTCCGGATGTTCTTCTGTCCACATGTTGTCAATTTCAATCTGGGATCTTGTTCTTTCCCAATAATAACCATCGTCGGCCACATCCTTCTCAGCGCCGTCATACAACTGCCCTCCCAACTTATAAATGAAACTCAGGCTAAGCGCAAAGCCTTTATATTGTACGGCCGTATGAATGCCCCCATACACATCCGGAATCCCATTTCCAATAATCACATAGTTGGCATCATGATAATCATAGGTCGCTCCTCTGCCGTTAATAAGAAAGTCTCCTTTGGTCTTATCCTCTTTATCATTCACATAATACCTGCTTTTCCCGTTTTCATGATCGATACCCGCATATTCATAACCATAAAATGCCAGGGTTGATTCTCCTTCCCTGTAGATATATTGTCCTCTTAAATCAACGTTATCATACCAGATAATGTCATCTCCATCACTTAATTTTGTTACACGGGATTTTATAAAAGTACCATTTATTCCGGCGCTCCATATAATATGGGCGTTTCTGATAAGATCGCCATTGAATTGTATCTCCAAACCCCGGTTATTAATAGATCCTATATTTTTTAAAGTAGAACTGAATCCCGTTATCCGCGAGATAGGAACACTTTGCAAAAGATCTCTGGAATCCCGGTTGAAGTATTCGATCGTACCGGACAATCGTTGGTCAAACAAGCCGAATTCCAGGGCCAGGTCCAGGGAATAATTAGTCTCCCACGAAAGGTTGGCATCGGCAATGGAACTGGGACCTCCCCCGGCCTGATCCATATATTTCAGGGTATATCCATTTAAAGACCTCCAGCCATAATCTGCCGGAGGCAAAGTGCCGTTTACCCCGTAAGAAGCCCTTAAACGTAAATTGCTCAATGCTTCTATATCCTCTAAAAAAGCCTCCCTGTCCAGCTTCCAGGCTGCAGCCACCGACCAAAAATTCCCCCATCGGGAATCGGGACCCAATTTAGAACTTCCATCCCGGCGATAGGAGGCAGAAGCAAAATACTTCTGATTATAATTATACGCTATCCTCGACAAGATGGATTCCATATTGTTACCCCAATAATACGCGCTGGCATCCAACTCCCCGGCGGTAACCACGGTATGCAGGCCGCTTGAGGGCAGGTCCTTACCGCTGGACCGCTGATAATCCGTCTTGTTTTTCTCTGCTTCAAACCCGGCAAGAAAACTGAGATGGTGCAACCCGAAATCATGATCAAAGTTTAAGGTGGTGGAGGATACAATATTGCTGATATCGGTGGTCATCTCCGATACGGTTCCCAGCCCTTCGCCGTTATAATGTATCCGGCTGTAATAAAGGTGATCTTTGGTTCGGGTGTTATCATAGGAGAATACCGACTTAATGTTCAATCCCGGAAGTATTTTTACGGTCAACGCTTCATTGGCAAATACCCTGAGGGTCTTTGAAGTATTTTCCCATTCTTTATCATAAAAAAGATTATTTATGGCGAGACTCCCATAACGGTCTGTCCAGGGTTCTCCGGTCTTATAATCAGTCGGCCAATATAAGCCCCATAATAAGTTTCGCGTTTGTTCATAATAATTTGACCGGAGGTTTCTCGTGTCGTTATAGCCGGAAAAATTGGTATTGGATACATTGATTCTGGAATCAAATACCAGATGTTTTCCAATTTTTTGGGATAGGTTAACGCGTCCCGTGATGCGGTCGTATTGGTTCACTTTAATACGGTTTTTATCTTTTGTATAAGACAGGGAAGAGTAATATTTAGTGTTTTCAGTTCCCCCGCTAACGGCAATATCATTGGACTGATATATTCCGGTTCTGAAATAGGCATCTTCCCAATCAAAATACTTTCCTTCTCTGTTTACCTTTCCGTCCGTCATTCCTTTTATATGGACATTTTCACCTACCCCATCGCCATCGGTCTCAAAGTAGTATCCATGCTTATTAAATTTATCGTTCAGCCGCCTAAGGGCGTCTGCATTAGCCTCGGCATCCGTTTTCCCATTGGAAGTGTTATAATCATGAAAGACCCTGTAGAGATAATTGACATTATCCTGGGTATTGGCCACTTCATAATTATCGGTTGCCCAGGAAGGGGTAAATCCTATCGAGGATCTCAGCGTAATCTTCGGCTTCCCCGACTTTCCGCTTTTTGTAGTGATCAGAACGACGCCGTTGGCGGCCCTGGAACCGTACAGAGAGGCTGCCGCAGCATCTTTCAGAATAGAAATAGACTCAATGTCCTCAGGGTTTAAAGAACTCATCACATTGTTACTGGTTAATATATAATCGCCCAGTTGTCCTACACTGCCGCTGATGACCGGCACACCATCAATAACATATAAAGGCTGGGTAGAGGCGTTCATAGAACCAATCCCTCGTATCTGAATACTGGGTGCTGAACCGGCTTGCCCCGAACCGGAAGTAACCGAAACGCCGGGCGCCTTACCCACTAACGCATTCTGGAAAGACAGGGTTGGCACATCTTTGATGTCCTTGTCATTTATCACAGACGCGGATCCGGTATAAGTACCTTTTTTGGCGGTTCCATAAGCCACGGCAATAACTTCATCCAGGGACTGCACATCCCGGTCCATCGTTACATTTATCACACTGCGACCATTAACCGCCACTTCCTGTGATTGAAAACCAATGCTGGAAAATACCAGTACGGCCTGGGCCTGAACATTTTTCAACTGATACTTACCCTGGTCATTTGCCGAGGTACCCGTCGTACTCCCTTTGATCATTACATTCGCAACAACAGGATTGCCATCTTTTGAGAGGACCGTACCTTCCACGTCAACGGTAGTTTGAGCAAATGTGGCAAAAGAAAGAAAAATACCACATAGCAGTAGTAATGGGTGTTTCATAGTGAATTCTTTTGATACTAAAAAAGGAGGCATCTCTTACAATATAAAAAAACACCCCGCAATACCTTTCCATCAACTGTACACAATTCAAATATAAGCAAACATACCGGATTAACAAAAATATAACATATATTTTTAACCAAAATATAATTCTGCGTAAAGCAGCTGAAATCGGTAGCGCTCGCTCAATAATTATCAAATTAACTTTATAAATGGCTCGAATGGGTCTTTGGCATATGTATCATATTCGTGTCATCCTATTTTGCATACAAAAGATATCAAAGCCAATCTGGTATTATATCTGCGAGCTTTTTCAAAAATATCTAAAAACCTTACAACCATAATTACGACGGCTTACATCTGATTTCAAAAATATGGATGATGGGGTACTTTTTTTGTAATTTTCTCTCATATTCGTGTATTCGTGACAACTACCATTACATGAACCATCAATCGAAAGATTCCAATAGTCGTGGAACATGTCCCATTTAGTATTTATTCTTTCTGAAATTTTTTTGGTATAACTTCACCCTTTAACAAGAGTGCTGAAGCGAGTCTGTGGTATGCTTAACGGATTAAGAACGGCCTCCATATCTTAACTATCTAAATATTAAAGGAATTACACTTACACTTCTGAGACATGCAAAACACCAAATTATTCTCTTGTCTTATTTTTTCAATCACTTTCCCATCTTTATTCCCTGCCTTTGCCCGGCCGGTTGAAAGCACCGAAATACAGGCTACTGCGCCTCAGGTTGGAGAAGGAAGGTTGGCGGATCAGGTGATCATTAAGCGTACCCATCATGGCGTCCCGCATATACAGGCACAAAATATGAGAGCAGCGGGATTTGGTTTAGGGTATGTCCAGATGGAAGATTATGGAAAAAGGGTCTCTGACGGGCTTCTTCGGGCAAGAGGAGAATGGACAAAATACCACGAAATAAAAGATCCCAAGAAGCTGAGCAGGGCGATAGATAAAGATGCTGCTCAACACCGGGATTACAAGCGGGCATGCGCTACCTGGGCCCTTCTGGATGAAGATACGCGGGATATGATGTCGGGATTTGCCGCAGGCGTAAATTATTACCTTAAAAACCATCCGGGGAAATGGGCGTATCCCACAGCCCCCTCGTTTACAGGCTATGATGTGCTGGCCCGTGGAATTGAACGCCCCGGCTATGCTGCTATACGTAAGTTTTTAAATGCGATCAAAAAGAGGGATCTCCATAAAAATCATAACCGACAAGATCTTTCTTTATCGGACATAAATGCCACCATCTGGTCGCGGCTCAGTAGTACGGTAAAAGAACCCAACCCTGATGTAGGTTCTAATGCATGGGCTTTCGCTCCCGAACGAACGACCTCGGGAAAGGCTATATTAGTACGAAACCCTCACCTTTACTGGACTGCAGGATATTACGAGGCACAATTAGAAGTCCCCGGCAAACTAAATTTCTATGGAGATTTCAGGATCGGCGGTCCATTGGGAACCGTTTGCGGTTTCAATCAATACCTGGGTTATTCTACCACCAATAATTATCCGCAATTAAATGAGATCTATGCCTTTCGGGCAGATCCCCAAAAACCCGATCATTACCTGCTGGACGGTATATCCATACCCATTCATAAAGAAACGGAAACCGTGACATTCAAAAACGGAAACGGATCGGGTATTGCACATCGCGAATTTTTAACGACTCCATACGGCCCGGTAATCTATCGGGCAAACGGTAAGGTTTACGTCATTCATGCCGCCAACAATGGGGAATTTCGTTCCGATGAACAAATTTTGAGAATGATGAAGGCTACAAATCTCTCCGAATGGAAAGAGGCAATGCGCATGCAGGCATGGACTTCGTCCAACTTTACCTATGCTGATGTGGAAGGCAATATCTTCTATATATGGAATGCAGCCATTCCCCAATTCAAACATAAAAACGGCGGAGATACCGTGGCGATTGATGTGACGAGAAGCAGCGAAATCTGGAACAAGATCGTGCCCTGGGATGAGCTACCCCAATTACTAAATCCCAAAGGAGGTTATCTACACAATGAAAATGATCCTTTTTATTTTACTAATTTGAACGAAGTTTTTAAAGTAAAAGATTTTCCCGGCTATCCCTATTATTATCCCAAGCCTTCCTTTGACCTGAGAAGTCAGCTTTCCTATGCATTAATTCACGAATCCCATAAGAAGCTTTCTTTACAAGAGATCATCAACCTCAAATTCAACGAAAGGATGCTTTTGGCAGACCGGGTAAAAAACGACCTGGTAGCCGCCGTAATGCAGACCCGTCCAACGGGGGAAGTGTCCCGCGCCATTCATCTTATCAAAAATTGGAATAATACGGTGGAAAGAGACAGCCGGGGAAGCGTTCTCTTTGTCAATTGGTGGAACCGCTATGTGAAAACTGCCGATAAAGAAACGGTAGCTTCCAGCCCCGCATCGGTGGACTTCAAAGCCACCCCCGAAAAATTATTCAAGACGGTCTGGTCTCCGGATCACCCTGTTTCCACGCCCCGGGGCCTGGCAAACCCTCAACGGGCGGTAGCCTCCTTCAAATGGGCGATCCGGAAAACAAAAGAGGAATATGGAAAATGGGATGTCAAATGGGGAAAGGTACACCGGGCTATTATAGGCAACAAAAATGTGCCGATCGGCGGAGCTACCGGGGCGCTTGGTTGCTTTCGGGTTATCTGGTATAAGCACATGAGAATGGATAACCAAAATATTTTAAAAGCAATGGGAGGCGACGGCTGGGTTCTTGCCGTCGAATTTGATGAAGTGCCCCGCGCCTATTCCGTTCTGGCATACGGAGAAAGCGATCAATCAGATTCTCCCTATTCAAATGATCAGTTAGAAATGTTTACAAATAAGAAAATGAAACCGGTAGCCTATACCGAAGCAGACATCCAAAAACAGCTGATCAAGAAATATCATCCGGGAGCAGAATAGCCAAAATTTTTATTTTCATGGGCTTGTTTTTAATTTAGCTTCTCAAGGAGGTAGAACAGCTAAAACTCTCATCCTTTAAAAAACTGGGAAATTACATGAAAAAGATTATTCCATTTCTGGCTATCCTGGTATTCTCTTTCCGGCTTTTCGCACAGCAGATCCCTGATTCGGTTATGCGTTTCCATAAAAACGCCATCCTGGTAGACACGCATAATGATGTATTATCCAATTTAACGATGGAAGGATATGACATCGGCAGACGTTTGCAGACGGGCAATTCCGATCTGCCCCGAATGAAGGAGGGAGGAGTGGATGTCCAGTTTTTTTCCATCTGGTGTGATGGGACCTATGAAAAAGGAACCGCCTTCAATTATGCCAACAGGCAAATAGATTCCCTGATAGCCATTATCAAAAGAAACCCCGATAAAATAGCCTTGGCCAAAAACTACGAAGACCTCATGGCAGATGTACATCAGGGAAAAATAGCCGCAATGATCGGTGTGGAAGGCGGCCATATGATAGAGGGCAGGCTGGATTACCTGGACAGCCTGTACAGGCGGGGCATGCGCTATATGACATTGACCTGGAACAACAGTACCGGCTGGGCTACCTCAGCCGTGGATGAAACCAGCCACCATAATTCATTACAACATTCCGGGTTAACCGACTTCGGTAAAAAAGTAGTGGACCGAATGAATGAGCTGGGCGTAATGATAGATCTGGCCCATGTCGGACGGCAGACTTTCTTTGATGCCATTCATACTTCTAAAAAGCCGGTCCTGGTATCCCATAGTTCGGTATATAAAATATGTCCTGTCGCACGCAACCTGAAAGATGATCAGATCCGCGCGGTAAAGAAAAATGGCGGCGTTATTTGTGTGAATTTTTATTCCGGCTTTATAGATCCCAACTACTTCAAAAAAAAGAAAGCCTTTCTTTCAAGGCATAAAAACACGGCCGATTCCCTGAAAAAGGCGGGTTATGAAGGAAGCATCCAAAACAAGCTCTTCAAAATGTATCCCAGAGAAGTCAGGGCTCTGCGTCCCCCTTTATCCCTGCTCATTGACCATATGGATTACATTGTTAAAATGATTGGAGTAGATTATGTGGGCATAGGCAGTGATTTCGACGGAGCAGAATCCTACCCGCTGGAAATGGACGACGTAACAGATTATCCTAAGATTACAAATGCATTATTTAAAAGAGGCTATTCCAAAGAGGACATCAAGAAGATCCTGGGAGGCAATGTTTTGCGGGTAATAAAAGAAAATTTAAAATAACCTTACCCATCATAAACACATCCGTGTTCTAATTGTCTTTATTTCTTCCATCCCAGTCCGGGTCGATCAGTTATAAACATTATTCCCTCTTTAATAATAAAAGCATCCTGTGCCACATCTTTAGCCAGATCCAGACTGCCATCCAGATCAAGATACCTGGTTTCCGGACAGGATAAGGCAACATGAAGCGCCGCTGCAATGCTGATCACGCTTTCATCATTACATCCCCACATCAGATCCATTCCCGCTACTTTCGCCACGGTGGTAATGTGCTGTGCGGGTAATATTCCACCACATTTCATGAGTTTAATGTTAAAAATACCACAGGATGCAGGCGGTACGGCCAGTTTAAATGCATCCCTTGCATTGACCAACGACTCGTCAGCGGCTATAATCTTTCGTATTTCCCGAGGTAATTCTTTATATAAGCCGGATTCTTTTACAGGCAGGGGCTGCTCTATTAATTCTATTTCCAAAGCCCTGGTCTGTTTATAAAAATGTAAAAGATCTTCTCTGCTGTATCCTTGGTTTGCATCTACACGAATATGAATTTTTTCACCAAATTGTTCTCTTAACTTTACCACCCGTTCTATGTCTTCCTCCGGGGACTTCCCTAATTTAACCTTCAAGTATAAGAATCCGCTTCCCACATATTCTTCAGCCTCTTTTAAAGTATCTTCTACATTCTTAATACCAATGGTGATGGACGTAGGCAGGCATTCGATCCTTTGTCCCAGAAACCGGGCCAACGGTATATCCTGCCACCGGCAAAAAGCATCGTGTAAAGCGATATCCAGCGCAACACGGGCGCCAATGTGGTCTCTGAGAGTAGAATGTACCAGGTGCAGACAATGATACAATTCTCTTATATCCTGATGCAGCAACAATTCTTTATCCCATAGCTCCAATACTTCAACGGTATCCTTCACATCTTCGCCTACCACGTATTTGCTGGGGTTTGCCGTTCCCATACCGGTGATCCCATTTTCTAGCCGGATAGTCACAATAACATTCTCTACACCATCCACAGATTTGTAGGCAATAGCATAGGGCCGTTTTAATTCTAAATCAGCTACATGAAAATCAATAGAAGTGATACGCATGAGGATAGCGCTTTGATATCTTTATAAATACTTTTTAGACGAATTATTTAGTTGATGATCAGATCAAATCAACTGTTCCCCTTTGCATAATGATGCGTCTCCTTTAAACCCGGTATAAATAAATCCGATACAAAATCATCCACTCCTTTCTCCAGGGGAAGCAAAACCGGTAATCCTGTTTTGTGGCTATATTCTTCTTGAAAGTGTATAGCTTCTTCCAACGTACAACCTTTCGTATTCACCACCAGGGCTATTACTTCAGAGCCGTACATATTAATTAGCTTAATCTCATCCTGCGGCCGGGGCATCTTACCCCAAGCCGGCTTATCAGAGAAATATTCCCGCTTGGGAGAGAAAACCAATACTACTTTTTTAGCGTTTCCCGATATGAGAAATTCCGCTCCACAGGGGCCGCTGGGATTACGCAGACCTGCCTGTCCTTCTATAAAGATAACATCGGGTTGCGTTTCCCTGTAACATTTACATATCCAGTATTCCAGTTCCCCGGAAACAAAATCATTAACCGTCGAATCTAAAATAAAGCCGTATTTCCCATCCTGAAGCCAGCCGGTTTGTCCCGTAAAAACCATCTCGGCTTTCATCCCCTGTTTTCTGCAACCGTCTCTCAGAATCTTGGTAGTCGTTCGCTTCCCCATATTGGTATCCATTCCCAAAACGGCAACAACAGGACATTTTACCTCATATATTTCACCCGTCCAGAAATGGAGGTTTTTTCTCTCAACAGGCTTTCTGATATCGGTAATGGTTCCCCCTTTTTTTTCCGCCAGAGCGGCCAATTCCGGGATGTCGCTGACAAACTCATGTAATCCGCTGATGATTGAAATTTGATGTTCCAGGCATTCAACTAATTTGGATTTCATGGAAAGAGGGAGTTTCCCTCCCTTTGGGGCCACGCCGATAATCACGAAATCTATTCGGCCGCCGTACCGGCTTATCGCTTCCGATACACTGCGATAAACCGGTATCTCAGGAATCCGCTGCCCCACAATAGAAGAAAGGTTGTGATTCACATGATCGGCGTCTATGATTCCCACAATATTAAAACGATCCGTGCCCCGTATCAATCCATGCGCGGTCTTGGCAGAACTGTGGGAAAGCAATCCATCGGTTAAGATAATGGCGCGTGGCTTCATTGTAATTTTTGAAGTAAAAGTAGCAAACTTTATGATATCTAATGAATGGAATGATGAATATGGACGTTCTTCCCCTCCCATACTTTTTTAGCGATCCAATCTTCATCCGGCCCCTGCCAGAATCCATTTTCAGGAGGCAATCCCAATATCAAAAAGGCTTCGGAACACAGATAAAGACTTCCGGTAGATATATATCCCTGTGCAATAGCGCGTTGATGCCCCACCATACCTATTTGCAACCAACCCTTTTTATCAAAAGTTCCGGATGCGGAAAGTTGTCTCTTAATAACCGCATATAAGGCAGCTCGTACTTCCTGAGGTTTTACATCCTTCGGTAATTTTTGCATAAGCGCTATTTT
>CAYZGR010000033.1:0-35616 GCA_964478125.1 uncultured Chitinophagaceae bacterium
TGGTCTCCCCCTTGTTTGTTTTATTTTTTCTTGCACTTTTTATTCCTTTTGCAACGAAAAAAGGTACTTTTATTGGAGGGATAGCAAGTGTAATAACGGCAGTTGCGGTGGCTTTCTTTAAAGTATTTGGAATAGACGTCTTTTTTGTTACGATAGCTTCTTTTGGTGTGGGAGCAATAATAGGTATTATTTGTAGCTATATTGATTATAAGATATTAGGAAGTCCTATAGCATCGGCTAAAATTGAAAAATAATGAAATATTCGAAGATGCTGACAATCCGGGATCGCGAACTTATTAGATCCAGCCTGTTAGACTTTATGCCTGATGAAATCTATGATATCCATGTGCATCCCTACAATCCCGCTCATTTCGCACCGGATGCCTGGTCCTTTTTGAAAAATGCGGGTATTTTAGGCTGTGCTGAGCACCGGAATGCATTGTTGAGATACCTACCTGCAAAGACAATTCACGGGCTCTATTTTGGAATGCCTCATCGAAATGCTGACAGAGATGCTATGAATACATGGGTACATGAAGAAATTGAACAACAGGGTACTTCGCTGAGCAGAGCCTTGAAAGTGGCCGCACCTGAGGATGATCCTGTTCAGGCGGCTGACGATCTGCGAAAAGGAGTGTTTTGCGGTTTAAAAGTGTATCATGTATATGCTTCCCGCCCGGATACGATGAACGCATCCATCACCGAATATGCTCCCGAATGGATGTGGGAAATATTACATGAGACACATGGGGTCATGATGCTCCACATTGTTCGTAATGGAGCCATTGCCGACGAAGATAATCAGAGAGAGATCCGGAGACTTTGCCACACTTATCCACAGGTCCGGCTTATTCTTGCACATGTGGCCAGGAGCTTTAATTATCGGAATGCCCGTAGCGGTTTACATACACTATCTGATATTGATAACGTAGTGGTAGATACGTCTGCCGTATGTGAAACGGAATCTTTTCGGGCCGTCTGGGAGGCGTTGGGACCTCGCCGGATATTATGGGGATCTGATTTTGCAGTAAGTGAAATGCGCGGAAGATGTGTCACTACAGGTTCACATTTCTATTGGCTTCATCCGGAAGTTCTTCGACAGGACTTTAAGGCAGCTACCGAAACTGAAATGACATTAGTAGGGATTGAATCATTGTTAGCACTGAGGGAGATGTGTGATGATGCCGGTCTGACAAGCGGGGACATAAAAGATATTTTCTATAACAATGCTTTGCGGCTGCTCAAACCGCATCTTCCTGATGAATCAGATCAACCCGAAATAAAAGGACCGGTGTTATGGCAACAAGCTCGTACAAAGATCTCAGGTGGCACAGGTTTGCTTTCCAAGCGTGCTGAGAGTTTTGATGCAAGTTCCTGGCCATCATACTATACTCGCTGTGCCGGTTGTGAAGTATGGGATTTAGAAGGCCGGCGTTACATTGATTTTGTGGGAGGAGTAGGCGCTGTGTTGTTGGGGTATTCAGATCCCGATGTCAATGCGGCGGTGAGCCGCCGTCTTTCGCTGGGAACCTACTGTTCGTTGGTGAATCCTCAGGAAGTAACATTAGCGGAAACGCTGCTTCACCTGCATCCTTGGGCCGGTAAGGTGCGATACGCCCGTAGCGGCGGTGAAGCGATGGCCGTTGCTGTACGCATAGCACGCGCTGCAACAGGTTACAGTGGTATCGCTTTTTGTGGTTATCATGGATGGAGCGATTGGTACCTTGCTGCCAATCTGGGAGACAGCAAAGCGTTGGATGGCCATCTTCTGCCCGGTTTAGCCCCCAAAGGTGTACCACGGGAATTGGCCGGTACTTCTGTACCATTTCACTACAATGACCTTGCTTCTTTGGATGCCGCGCTTGAAAAGCTTAAGGGAAATTTTGCGGCAGTTGTCATGGAGCCGATGCGGTCGCAAGAGCCAGAAGATAATTTTATTGAAAAGGTAGCTGCAAAGTGCCATGCGGCCGGTGCAGTATTAATTGTTGATGAGATTACGAGTGGCTTACGTTACGGCTTCCCGGGAGCGCTTTCCCGTATAGGGATCGATCCTGATATAGTAGTTTATGCAAAGGCCATGAGTAACGGCTTTCCGTTTGCAGCAATTATTGGACGTGAAGATATCATGCATGAAGCGGATTCCAGTTTTATATCATCCAGTTACTGGACCGATGGTATTGGAGCAGCAGCGGCTCTGGCAGTACTTGAAAAGGTAGAAAGATTAAATGTGCAGAAAGTTGTTTGGGAGAGAGGTATGAGATTGCAGGAGGCATTGCGATCCGTTGCTATGCGGCATCCTTCCTGTAAAATAGCTATTGACGGTATGCCCCCGACGCCCACATTAAATTTTCAGCTTGGTGAAGCATCACTTGCAGCCAGAACACTTTATATACGAAAGATGCTCGGCCATGGATTTTTGGTTTCATCCATCTTTTACTTAATGTATGCACATGAGGAGCCACATATTACAAAGCTGATTGATGCACTTGACCTGGTTCTGGATGAAATTGAACATATCATCACTGTCGGCCGGCTCATGGAAGAGGGAGGTAATAATCAAAATCAATCAGGCTTTGCACGTTTGGCCTAATCAAATACCTTCTATATGCACTTTACTTTTTCTGAATTTTGTCTAATCCTATGAGCGTTAGTTCTTCAATATGTTTGAAGTCTCTGGTATTTGCTGTTAATAAGGGGTGTGCTTCCGACAAGGCTGTTGCGGCGATGATGGCATCTCCAATACTCATTGATTTTTGTTGTCTTAATTCGATAGAGCGTTCTGCAATCTCCTCCGTTAAGGGGAGAATTTTACATAAAGCAAAATAATGATTGCTTAGGTCAATTTCTATTTTTGTAATTTGGTGATATCCCAGCACTTCTATTTTTGAAATAATTAAAGTTGCCAGTTGTTGTTCTTTTAACCATTGTCTAAGATACTCTCCATTAGCTTGGACAGAGTATATAAAAATATTTGAATCAATACATATCATATCTCATGCCTTCCTGGTAAAGGACGGTCTTTACGTTGCTCACGTTGCCATGCTACCAGATCTTTGATGGAACTGAATGCTCCGGTATCATCCATCTTTTTCATTAATTCATAAAGTTCCTCGGACTATTTCTTTTCTTCTAATGTCTGTTCATGAGTTTTTACCGATGTTTTTGAAATAGACAGCCCCAGTTCTCTGGCCAACTGTTCCACCAGCCTTAGAAGTCGGCGATTTTGTCCTGATATTGTAATTTCCATGATATTTAATTAATTTTTCTCATTCCTACCCTAAAGATACTTATTTTTGGCTATTTGGTGCTAAGAAGAACGAGTTTCTTTTAAGTTTAGGGAATTCTACCACCCAGAGAATCAACATCTTTGCAAATAAAAACGATTACTTTAATTATGAAGCAGGTTGGAGAATAGTCTTATTTTTATGAAAAAAAGGATAATGATGTGTAGCGGTTGAACGCTACTTTTGTCGAGTAGTTTTTGGGTAAATCTAAAAGTGGAGTTATCTTCTGGCGTTTGAGAGTCTGGTCTGCTGTTACGCGCTGGCCGGTTTTATAAAATACACTTGTTGCTTCTATACTCCGGTATGCGCTTTACTGAAAAATGTTTAAGTATAATTTATAGAAATGCGAATAAGTAAAGTATTAAGAAAGCTAAGGGCAGGGGAAACGGTCAATTGTACCAAAATTAATATTACAGATGCAAAGATTTCTGAAATTGCCGCTATTTCAGGGTTCGATTGTGTCTGGATAGACCAGGAGCATATCGGACAGGACTGGTCTATAGTAGAAGCCGGTGTATGGGCGACCAAGTCTCATAATACAGATATTCTGGTTCGTGTTCCCCGTGGTGGATATAGTGATTATGTTCGGCCATTGGAGTTAGATGCTACCGGTATCATGGTTCCACATGTAATGAGTCTGGAAGATGCAAAGAAAGTGGTTCAGATGACCCGCTTTCATCCGGTAGGCAGGCGACCCATTGATGGAGGCAATGCCGATGGCGCCTATACAGCTATGGACTTTAAGGAATATTTAAAACAGGCTAATGAACAACGGTTTGTTATTCTGCAAATAGAGGACCCGGAACCGCTGGATGAGTTGGAAGCAATCGCTGCTTTAGACGGATATGATATGCTTTTCTTCGGGCCCGGGGATTTCAGCCAGGGGATAGGGGCGCCGGGAGAATGGAATCATCCTGAAATTATTAGAACACGTAAACGTATCGTTGATGCGGCTAAAAAACATGGAAAGTTCGCGGGTACAGTCGGATCGCCGGATGCTATTCAGGAACTCACTGAAATGGGTTATCAGTTTATTAGTGTAGGGGCTGATGTGGTAGGTTTGAAAATCTATTTCGAAGGGTTGCTTAAATTGTTTTCACGTTCTGTATCTGATAAAGGACATAGATTTTAGAATCGTTAAAAAGATCTTCTATATTTGAGATGAAGTGGTGGGCTAAAGTATTATTTGTTGCGATGTACTTTTTGGTACTTTCCTTATCGGCCTTAGCTCAGGGTAAGGTATCCTGGGATAGTACTGCGCGTCCGAATGTCTATAATATGTTGGTAGAGCGGTTCCGAAACTTTCCTCCAGATCGGTCAGACATTGTATTTCTTGGCAACAGCATTACATTTTGGGGCGACTGGAAAGAACGACTTAAAGATTGCGGGGTTAAGAACCAGGGTATCCCCGGTGATATTACCTTTGGAGTACTTGATAGGATTGGTGAAGTAGTAAAAGGTAAACCTTCTAAAGTTTTTATCTTAATAGGGATCAATGACCTTGCGCATCATATTCCCGATAGTGTAATTATTGAAAACTATAGAAGGATTATTGCTCGTATTGAAAAAGGTTCTCCGGAAACGGAAATATTTTTCCAAACGTTATTGCCCACCAACTCCACCTTTCAAAGAATGTGGAATTTTCATAATAAAGATAATGATATTAGAAAAATAAATATCGCCTTAAAGGAGTTGACCGCAAAAGAAGGTATTCGATTTATTGATCTATATTCTCATTTTGTCGATTCTACAGGTAATCTGATCAAAGAATATACCTGGGATGGGGTACATTTAACCCAGAAAGGATATGGAGAATGGGTTAAAATATTAAAAGGAGGACATTATCTGAAATGAAAGACATAAAAAAAAGGAAATTAGGAAGAACAGGTTTGGAAGTGTCCGAGATTGCTTTTGGAGGTGTGGAGATTGGGATGCCTTATGGTATAGGAGTAGAGAGTGAAAAAGATATGCTTTCGGAGGAGGAAGCGGTTCGACTGTTACATGCAGCAGTGGATGAGGGTATTACTCTTTTTGATACTGCTCGGATGTATGGCCGCAGTGAAAACATCATGGGAAAAGCATTTAAAGGAATGCGGGATCAGGTTGTCATCAGTACCAAGTGTGTGCATTTGCACCATGAGGAAGATAAATTGCCGGTAAAAGAGAAGTTAAGAATGATTATCGAAAATTCGCTTCATGAGAGCTTGAGGGCCTTACAAACTGATCATGTGGATATATTTATGCTGCATAATGCTACCATGGAGATTTTAGAAGATGATGATGTGGCGGATATTTTTTCCGGCATTAAAAGGTCGGGTAAAGCAAGATCCGTAGGCGTATCTACTTATCTGCCTAACGAAACAAAATATGCATTGGAAACTGGCGTATGGGATGTGATTCAACTGCCCTTTAACCTGCTGGATCAGCGACAAAAAGAGTACTTTGAGCTCGCAGCCCAAAAAGGAGTCGGAATTATAGCCAGATCTATACTCTTTAAGGGTTTATTGAGCGACAGAGGAACGAACTTGCATCCGAAGTTAAGAAGCGTGCAAAAGCATATTGAGACCTACCACACATTATTAAATAACCATTTTACTGATCTTCCGACACTGGCTACAAAATTCGCATTATCCTTTAAGGAGATCTCAGCTGTATTGGTAGGAATAGATCGGATGGAATATCTGTATAAATCTGTAAAAACGGCGAATGGTTATTATTTGGGTAAAGAAACTTTGTTACAGGCGGAGCAATTGTCCTACCCCGATCCTGCTTTTTTAAATCTACCCCATTGGGATGAGATGGGATGGCTAAAATAAATTGTTATGTTAAAATTAGGTATTATTGGAATGAGCGCCGGGAATGCACATCCTTATTCATGGTCGTCCATTATCAACGGACAATTTGATGGAAATGAAATTACCAAAGTCGGCTATCCTGCTGTATCAGATTATCTTAGCGCGAATAAAGATACGCTGGGAATACATGATGTACGGGTAACAGAAGTATGGACTCAGGATAAGGAAGTATCGAATAGTATTGCTTTGTCGTCAGGTATTGGCCGTGTGGCAGATAAAAAAGAAGACATGATTGGCCGGATAGATGCCATTCTGTTATCGCGAGATGATCCGGAAAATCATGTGGAAATGGCCAAACCTTTTATTGATGCAGGCGTCCCTATATTTATTGACAAACCGATAGCAGCTACGATGGAAGACCTGAGCTATTTCTCCAATGAGGTAGCCAAAGGAAAGTTTATCATGTCCTGTTCTTCCATGCGTTATGCCAATGAATGCCGATCTGCAAAAAGCAGATTAGAAACTTTGGGGAAATTGGAGCTGCTAACAGCTGTAGGCAAAAAGGACTGGATGAGATACGGCGTTCATATGCTGGAAGCGGTCTTTTCTCTTTTGGACGACCCTATACCTGTAAAAGTAAAGAATATCGGTAAAGGAAACAAAGCTGTTGTTTATGTTGAGTTCGAAAATGGGATTCAGGTTACTTTGCATCTATTTATGGATATAAGCAGCACCTTCCAAATTCATTTATATGGGCGGTCAGGATGGGATTTTATCGATATTAGAAATTCTTATTCCATGTTCAGGGATAATATCATCGAGTTTGTCAGATCGGTTCAGGAAGGGGAACCTAGATTGAATTTTGAAAAGACTAGAAATATTATCCTTACTCTTATTGCTGCTGATGAAAGCCTTAAGCAGGGTGGTAAAACTATGATGATATGAATGTAAAAGAATTATTGAGTTTGAAGGATAAAATAAGCCTGGTTACCGGCGGTTCAGGAAAATATGGGAAATGTATTGTAGAAGGACTGGCGGAGGCGGGTGCTACAGTCATTATAGCCTCGAGAAATAGAGATCGTATTGAGCTGGTGGCGAAGGGCTTCCGGGCTAAAGGCCTTGATGTATATGCACACGAAGTGAATCAGGCGAATCATGATTCAATTATGGCTTTGAAGCAATGGATAACTAATACCTTTGGCAAGTTGGATGTATTTGTTAACAATGCCGTTTCTCGTCCCATGAAAGATTATAATGCGCCAATCAATGATTTTGCAACGTCCATGGAAATAAATGCTACAGGAATGATGGATATAGTACGGGAAATGATAGATCTTATTTCTAAAGGGAAGCAGGGAGGGAGTGTGATTAATATTAGTTCTATGATGGGAATGTACGGCCCGGATCTCTCCAATTATGAGGGTACGGATATGGGCAACCCACCACCTGATTATTTCTTTCATAATGCAGGACTTATTAATCTAACACGTTATCTGGCCCGGCTATTAACAGGCATGAATATCCGCGTGAACTGTATCAGTCCCGGTGGGTTGTTTAACCATCAACCGAATAGATTTCTGGAGAATTATTGCAAAAAGGTGCCCTTGGGAAGAATGGCAAATCAGGATGATATCAAAGGATTAATTGTGTTGTTAGCATCTCGGGCGGGGGAGTATATCAATGGAGAAAATATTTTGATGGATGGCGGTCTGAATGCGTAGTTTAAGTTCAGGATGATTCAATTTCATCTAACCATTTATATTATATGGACAAAATTAATACGGGTTTATTTAATTTCAGGAATAAAACGATTTGGGTTATTGGAGGAGCGGGTTATCTTGGCCAGGCTACTGTCATTTTGTTAAATAGTATGGGAGCTAAAGTAATTTGTGCCGACCTGGAGAATCGTGCAAGATCGTTCATCCAGTCTTCTGCCTTAGGCCCCGAAATTATTCCTGTCACGTTGGATATTCGAGATGGGGATGCTATAAAACAGTTTGTGAAAGCGGAAGTGAAGGCACATGGTATACCTCATGGCATGGTGAACCTTACTTTCTCATCTACTACAAAGAAAATGGAAGAAATCAGTGAAGAAGAATTTGATGCGGTGAATCATGGCGGTCTCACGGCTACCTTTTTACTTTCACGTGAAACAGGTATAGAAATGACTAAAGCAGGGAGGGGAAGTATCGTGTTGTTTTCCAGTATGTATGGATCTGTATCGCCTTATCCGCAGGTATATAAGGATCCTATGGTTAAGAATCCAATTGAATATGGTATTGGCAAAGCCGGTATTGTTCAAATGGTTCGTTATCTTGCAGTTCATTGGGGGAAGCAAAAGGTACGTTGTAATTGTATTGCTCCCGGTCCATTTCCCAATACGCTTATTCAAAAACAATATCCCGAATTTGTCCAACGACTTGAAAAGCAATCTCCCATGGGACGCATTGGAAAGCCAGAAGAAGTGGCGAACGTTGTTGCTTTTTTATTATCGGATATGGCCTCATATATTAACGGCCAGCAGATTCGAGTAGATGGTGGTTGGACTATTTGGTAGATATAATATTTTTAATAACTAATAGCTATGAGAGATAAAACCGTATTTATCACTGGTGCGGCAGGAGGTATTGGATTGGCCATAGGAAAGCGATTCGCAGAAGTGGGCGCAAAAGTGATTATTACCGATGTAGATGGTGACAAGGTCTCTGCTGCAGCTTCCACTCTGAGAAATAATCATTTGAAGGTAACAAGTATGATTTGTGATGTGACTGACGAAATGCAATTGACAGATGTTTTGGATAAAACTTGTGAACATTTCGGACGTATTGATATTTTAGTTAATAATGCAGGTCTGCAGCACATAGCGCCTATAGAGGCTTTCCCAACTGATAAATTTAAGCTTTTACTTTCTGTTATGCTTACAGCTCCCTTTATTACAATTAAACATGTATTCCCAATAATGAAGAAGCAGCGGTTTGGAAGGATCATCAATATAGCATCCATTAACGGATTAATTGGATTTTCGGGTAAAGCTGCATATAACAGCGCAAAACATGGTTTAATTGGTCTTACTAAAGTGACTGCTTTGGAAGGGGCAGAATATGGTATTACCGTGAATGCAATTTGCCCAGGTTATGTAGATACAGCCCTCGTGAGAAATCAATTGGCTGAATTAGCCGGGATGAAAAATATCCCTTATGAAGCGGTTCTGGAAAAGGTAATATATCCACTTGTACCTCAGAGGCGATTGCTTAATGCCGAAGAAATTGCTAATTATGCATTATTTTTAGCCGGTGAAAATGCTTCCGGTATAACCGGACAGGCAGTCGTTATTGACGGAGGATATACTGCTCAATAAAGATACCTCCGTTTCATATCCTGTTCCCTTGTAAAAAAGTGCCGGCTCATTACGGGGTGGATATCCAATTGGTTCCGGTACTGGCTCGGTGTCATTCCCTTATATTTCTTAAATTGTCGGTTAAAATTGGCTAATGTGCTAAAGCCGCAGCTATAGGCAATCTCAGCAATGGTTTGATCATTTGAGGAAAGTAATTTGCAAGCATGTCCAACTCTTATGATATTAAGGTATTCTACAAAGGTGACCCGGTAGTTTTCTTTGAAAAAATTACAAAAAGTCGTCAGACCCATATTGGCCATGGCAGCGGCTTTGGGAAGGGTGATTTCTTCATCGAAATTACGCATGATATATTCCATCACTTCTCCCAGCCGATTAGACTCGTTTCTTTCCGGATGATCGGTAAATTTCGGGCTGGCTAATAATTCAAATTCCGGAGAGGAAGATAAAATATCAAATATAGACATCAGGGAAGACAATCGTTGTATCCCGTTCAGGGACATCATCTTTTCCATAATGGAATGGATACAGGTTTTTGTTTTTCCTTTAAAGGCCAACCCTCTTTTGGATAACGTAAGGAGGTTTTTCATGACTTCCATTTCGGGTGTTTCAAAAAAGGGCTTTCCCAGAAAATCTTCTTTGAAATGAATCACAATGGCTTCTGCCGGATAATCTGCCCTGCCATTGAGAAAAATAGGATCATTCACCCACACATGTGGAAGCATAGCGCCCATAAAGACCAGGTCTCCCTCTTTAAAGTATCCGATATGGTCCCCTACCATCCGTCGTCCGGAACTCTTTAAAACCAGACATAGTTCATATTCCGGATGATAATGCCAGGGACAGGGAAAAAACCTGCCTTTTTCTTTGAAAACAATAAAAGACTTGTCAAAATCTTTGGGGAGACGTAGTTCTATAGATTTCATATGAAGGCCATTTTGTAGAACAATTATACAAAAAATAAATCATATTATTCTAAATCTCCCTGAGATTTGAAAAATAGTACCAGTAAAAGAAATGAAAATACCATCCTTCTTTTATTCTGTTATTTCCTTCAGTCTTTCTAAAACGTAGAAAGCTGCCGGACAAATAATGGTATTCTTGAGGGTGTTTCCCGGATGCTTGAGAAAGTCTTTCTTGTTGGTATACGGGTAATTTCTGCAGTCTCCCGGGCGGTGATCGTAGATGCTGCAAAAATTATCCGTTCCCAGAAAAGGACATGGACTGCTTTTGACTACATAGTCGCCATCTTCATCAAGACGGAGATAGGCCTCAATGAAAGCAGATTCCTTCATTTTCAGGTGTTTTGAAATGCGTTTGATATCCGGGGTCTTGAAACGGGGGCTGATGGTTTTACAGCAATGGGCACATTGCAGACAGTCAATGTGAGAAAAAGCCTCTTCATGTAATGCCGGTAGCTCGCGCTCCAAGCCTTTCCCTTTTTTGGTTTGAAGCTTCTTCAGGAATTGTTTGTTGGCTTTTTTATTTTTCCGGGCCTTTCCCTGCCAGTTGTTTAGATTACGTTCCATATTCTTCCAGTATTCTTCTCACTTGCTGTACATAGCCGCCGCCAAAAAGCAAACTATGCACCAGGAGTGGATAAAGCTGGCATAAAGGGATCCTCTTTTGCCAATCGGGCGACAAGGGATAATATTCTTCATAATGCCAGTAGAAGCGCCTGTCAAAACCACCGAATAGTCGGGTCATAGCCAGGTCCATTTCTCTAAATCCATAATAAACAGCCGGATCAAAAAGACAGGGCTTACCTCCGGGCCCGCTTAAATAATTGCCCCCCCACAGATCACCATGCAGGAGAGCCGGAGGTTCATCCGGAAAAATACCGGGGATACGCTTGTAGAGGTTCATCGCCATTTCAATGTGCACTTTATCCAATAGTTTTTGATCAATGCATTTCCGGATAAGCGGTTGAAGTCGCTGAGAAACAAAAAAATCGGGCCAGTTATCAAATGGTTTATTGTGCTGCGGCAGGGGTCCGATGTAATTATCCTCATTCAGGCCGTAGGAGTCATGAGTACAACGATGTAGCGCTGCCAGTCCTCCCGCAAAAATATTCCAGAAGTCGGGACTTGCTGTCGATTTGGAAATATATTCCATTAATAAAAAATTGTGATTGTTGCAAGATCCGTGGAATAAAGGCTTTGCGATGCGGATGGCATTCTGCCTTCTTAATAATTCGAGACCATGGTATTCTTTTTTAAAAAGATCGGGTGGAATATTCTTTGCCGCCTTGAGGAAAAATGATCCCTCATTGGTTTCAAGTTGAAAAGCAGAATGAATGTCTCCGCCGGTTACGGGAAAACTGTTTTTTATTTCAACTTTTTCTTTAGTATATTGTTGTAGCTTATTCTCAATCTCTTTTTTCAATAATTCGTTTAACTGCATAATAATTAATGAACAGGCTTTTGTTACTAAAGACGAAGGTACTATATATTTTGGGAGCATTTCTGATCGTTGTGGGTACTCAGTTTGCCTTTTCTCATCTTCCTGGTTTCCGGAACTTTTACCTGTTTCATTTTTATCCCCGGCTTTCTGAAATATTGCGTCGTCTCACAGGCTGGTTTCCCTTTAGTATAGGAGATATTCTTTATATTCTGGTTGCCGCATGGCTGCTCTCCGGCCTGTATCGGTTTATCAAGAATCTATTTTTTATAAAAAAACGTCCTTTTGGATGGCTGAGAGTAATCCTACGCTTTGTGTTTATCGTATTAATCGTTTATTTTATTTTTCTCCTTTTCTGGGGATTTAATTATAGATACAACCGGTTATATGAAGGACTTGGGATTACCGGAGGAACCTATTCGGAAGCTTCATTGAAGGGATTATGCGATACCCTGATTATCCGTCTGAATCATCTTCATAGCGATCTTACAGGGAGTGATACGCTTCCTGTAAATAAGACATTATCCTATATGGAGATAAAAAAGGAAGCAATAGCAGATTACAGGTATATGAGTAAGGGAAATATGCTTTTCAATTATACCCCTTCAAGCATAAAGCCTTCTATGTTTGGCTATTTAATGAATTTTGCGGGCGTGACGGGTTATTATAATCCATTTACCGGAGAGGCCCAGGTGAATACCACCCCTCCGGCTATTGCATTACCTTTTACCACCTGCCATGAGATGGCGCATCAGCTTGGCTTTGCGGCGGAAGATGATGCCAATTTTGTCGGATACCTGGTAGCCGCTTCTTCTCCTGATGTTTTTTTCAGGTATTCGGCCAACTTTTCCCTTTTATTATATGCTATTAATGCACTGGCAGTGAAAAAGCCCAAGATCGCGGATTCGCTTTGGGATAATCAGCTGACTGCGGGAGTGAGAAAAGATTATGAAGCACACTTTGCTTTTTATCACAAGTTTCATTCCCGGTTCCGGCCCCTGATGGACCGGGCGTATGATCAATATCTGAAAGCCAATGAGCAGGAGAAGGGCATACGCAGCTATCGGGGCGTAGTGGCCCTGGTATTGAGTTACGAGAAAGTCTATGGAAAGCTGCCCTGAACGTATTTTAAAAGAGCATTATCTTCCTCTTCTAATCTGAACTAAGGAGGATCTCTCACAGATTTATGCCAATTTCTTTCGCAGATAGACGCGAATGATGATATTAGTGAAGCGTTGCGATAAAAAAGAGATTTTTAAGACCCCTCCAGATAGTCCAGGTCCTTATGGAAAGTCTCCTCTATGGCTAAGGCTGCTATCAGGGCGATGACAAGACATATCCCGCCCACTACGGCGCCGCTGGTATAAGCGGAAAAGGACCCCTGAAGAAATACATATAAGGCCGAGATGGGGATGAGCATTCCTCTGACAAAATTGGTTACGGTAGTGGTTACGGTTGCCCTAAGATTGGTACCGAATTGTTCTGCTGCAATAGTAATGAAAATGGCCCAATATCCTACGGTTATTCCAAGTGCAAAACAAACCCAGTAGAAAAGAGTAGGGGTAACTTCATGAAGGTTAAAGTACCAGATGATAACCGTTGCGGTAAGAAAAAGGAAGAGCACTACGGTTTTTTTTCTGCTTTTCCATATCTGACTGATTATACCGCTCAAGAGATCCCCGCCAACCAGTCCGGCATAGCTGGCCATTACCGCAAATCCCGGATCTACAGGCCCCCTGACGCCCATTTCTTTGGCAAAGTCATTCGAAAAAAAGACCAGTATACCCACTACGTACCAAATAGGAATGCCGATTAAGATACATTTTAAATATTTCTTAAATCTCTTTCTGTCAGAAAAAAGAGAGAAAAAGTTCCCTTTTCTAACAGCACTATTTTTTATGCTGTTGAACATACCGGACTCCAATACGCCAAGGCGCAGGATCAATAAAAAGATCCCTAAGCCTCCGCCAAAAAAGTAGCAGGTCCGCCAGCTGAATTCTTCCGAGATAAGAAAGGCTACTATGGCGCCACAAACACCGATAGTGGGTATGAGCATGGTGCCATAACCTCTTTTTTCAGTTGGCAACACCTCTGCAACAAGCGTAACTCCTGCGCCCAGTTCCCCGGCCAGTCCCAACCCGGCCAGGAAGCGCCATAAGATATACCCCTCAATGCCCTGCACCATGCCGTTCGCAATATTGGCAAGAGAATATAAAATAATAGAGCCAAACAATACCTTCAACCTTCCTTTTTTGTCTCCCAGGATTCCCCAAAGGATGCCGCCAACCAGCATTCCGGCCATCTGGATATTGATGAGCAACAGTCCTTTATGGCTGATCGCCGTTGTGGAGAGTCCCAGATCTTTAAGGCTCTCTACCCTGATAATTCCAAATAATACCAGGTCGTAAATGTCTACAAAATATCCGAGTGCGGCTACCACTACCGCCAGGCTGAGAACGGAGGAAGAGGATTTCATTCCATGTGATTTATTTGATATCTGAAGGTACAGACGAGTCCGCGACTTTTTTCTTGCCAAAAAGAATTTTAAATAAAACCGGAGCAGTAGTGATGACGATCATCACGATAACGATAATAAACAAGTGTTCCTGTAGCCCCGGGATCGCTTTCCCCAAATAATATCCGCTTAAGATCATTATGGCAACCCAGGCCACACACCCGATAATATTGAAAATGCCGAATTTTTTAAATTCCATTTTCACGATCCCGGCAACTATGGGCGCAAAAGTACGTATGAATGGTAAAAAGCGGGCCAGCACTATGGCGCTGCCGCCGTATTTTTTATAAAATTCATGTGCCGCGACCAGGTGCTTTTTTTTAAAGAGGAGACTGTCCTTCCTTTTAAAAAGCAGGGGCCCTGATTTCTTACCGAACCAGTATCCTGTGAAATTACCAAGTATTCCCGCCAGAATAACCATTAACACGATTTCCCATACGTTCAGGCCGGAAATATGGTCATGCAGTGACAAGGTCATGCCAGTTACAAAAAGCAGCGAATCGCCGGGCAGGAAAAATCCAAGGAATAAACCGGTTTCGGCAAAGATTATGATCAGCAGCAACCACAATCCGCCATGATCTAGGATCCATTGCGGATTGATAAGATGTTGTAAAAATTCCCAGGCATTTCCCATAAAAGCGTTGGATTAGGGCTTTATTTGTCAGGTTGCGAATATCGGTAAAAGTTTGAATCTTTTAATTTAATTATAACTAAAATGAGATTTTGGACCGGCCACCGCTCAAAAAAATCCAATTTTCTCCCTTGTTTATGGAAGGAAGACCTTATATTTGGCCCAATAATTACCTGAGAAATTATCGAAATCTGATTTTAAACACGACAAGTCTTTATGAGTTTATTTACCAGAAAACCCATCAGCCAGCTTTTAGCCGAATCCGCCGATACAGAACATGGACTTAAGAAAACCTTGAGTGCGGGGGCTTTAATAGCTTTAGGGATTGGTGCGGTGATCGGTGCCGGGCTTTTTTCTATTACCGGCATTGCCGCAGGGAGCCACGCGGGGCCTGCCATTACCATTTCGTTTGTGATCGCCGCCGTCGGTTGTGCTTTTGCCGGTCTTTGTTACGCCGAGTTTGCCTCTATGATCCCGGTTGCGGGTAGTGCGTATACCTATTCCTATGCTACATTAGGAGAATTTGTGGCCTGGATCATTGGCTGGGATCTGGTATTAGAATATGCCGTAGGGGCGGCAACGGTAGCCTCCAGCTGGTCTGGCTATCTTCAAAAGTTGTTAGAATCCATCGGTCTGAGTTTGCCGGCAGAGCTTATCATAACGCCTTTTGATTCGGCAACATTGGCAAACGGAACAATAGTACACGGCATCATTAACCTGCCTGCGGTCTTTATTGTGGTTGTGATGTCGCTGGTATTGATTCGTGGGACGGAGGAGTCTTCCTGGGTTAATAATATTATTGTAGTCCTGAAAGTGGCTATTGTCCTGATCTTTATTTTTATAGGCTGGCAGTATGTCCGCCCGGCCAATCTGGAGCCTTATATTCCACCAAATACCGGGGAGTTCGGGGCTTTTGGATGGTCCGGGGTCTTGCGGGCAGCGGGTTTGGTGTTTTTTGCCTACATCGGGTTTGATGCGGTCTCCACGGCCGCACAGGAAACCAAGAACCCCAAAACGGCCATGCCCATTGGTATTTTAGGGGCCCTTGCGATTTGTACCATTCTTTACATGTTATTCGGTTATGTATTGACGGGCGTAACCAATTATACTACGCTGGTAGGCGGGGGCAGTGAATTGGCGCCGGTAGCTACCGCTATTAATCACATGGGTCCTATGGGGGCAAATGGAATAGTTACTCCTGCATACCCCTGGCTGAACCGGTTCATTATTATAGCTATCCTCCTGGGGTACTCCTCTGTTATATTAGTTATGTTGCTGGGACAAAGCCGGGTTTTTTATACCATGAGTAAAGACGGTCTGCTTCCCCGTGTTTTTTCGGATTTGCATCCCCGGTTTCGCACCCCTGCAAAGTCCAATTTGTTATTTATGGTGTTAGTGAGTGTTTTTGCAGCTTTTGTACCCGGAAGGGTTGTGGGAGAGATGACCAGTATTGGCACGTTACTGGCTTTTATATTGGTTTGTATCGGCATTCTGGTTATGCGTAAAAAAATGCCGGATGCCCCACGGGCCTTTCGTACGCCGCTGGTACCTTTAATTCCCATCCTGGGTATATTGGTCTGTTTTGGTATGATGGCCTTTTTACCGCTGGATACCTGGATCAGGCTGATTGCCTGGATGATGATCGGCTTTGATATCTACCTTTCATTTGGTATCCGTAAGAGCCATGTGACAGATGATGACAGTAAGTCGGAAACCATCAGGAGCTTCAAGATTACCTCTGCATGCGGTTTGGGTTTATGCATACTTTTGGGCATTATTACCTTTTTGCATCATCAGATGAATCCCGAGCAGTCAAGCCTGATCATTTTTGCTGTGGTTATGAATGTCTTCCACATCATCTATTATCTGTATTACAATCAGGTTAGAGGAAAGAAGTTGAGAAACCGAAATAGATAAGGGGCAAAGGAACAGACGGCGCCGGCAAGCGGGTTAATTATTGGCCCGCTCCTTTTTGTTATAATGCATTTTTTAATTCCAGGATGGTCTTTGGAGGGTCCTGTGATTTAAAGACCACGCTTCCCGCAACGAGCACATCGGCTCCCGCTTTAAGTATGGTTGCTGCATTGTCTACCGTAACTCCGCCGTCTATTTCTATCAGCGTATCCAACTTCCTCCGGTCTATCATTTTGCGCAGCTCTTTTATCTTTACAATGGTATAAGGGATAAAGGATTGTCCGCCGAAACCGGGATTGACACTCATCAAATTTATGATGTCGGCATCATGCAGAATGTCCTGCAGGAAGCTTACGGGGGTGTGGGGATTTACAGCTACTCCTGTTTTCATTCCTAGCTTTTTAATTTGTTGGAGGTTACGATGAAGGTTGGGGCAGGCCTCAATGTGGACGGTCAGATGATCGGCTCCGGCTTCCTTGAAAGCTTCCGCATATTTCCCTGGTTCTTCAATCATCAGGTGTACGTCCATAGGTTTTTTACAGATCTGTTTGACCGCCTCGATGACAGGAAGTCCAAAACTGATATTGGGCACAAAACGGCCGTCCATCACGTCCAGATGAAGCCAGGAAGCCTCGCTTTGATTTATCATTTCTACTTCTTTGCCAACGTTCAGGAAGTCGGCTGCAAGCAATGAGGGGGCGATATAAATACGATTTGGTGCCAAAATGGAAAGGTTTAAAATAATGTGTTAATTTAATTTATTCAAGGCTTCCTTTGCAGGTTGGTTATTTTCATTAAAGATAATGGCCTGTTCATAATCCCGAATGGCCAATTGCTTCTCATCTAAATGCTCGTGGGCCAGTCCGCGATGGTAATAAGCCTCCGAACTTGCGGGGTTGGTTTTTATGGCCAAGTTAAATATTTCTCTCGCCTTTTCCCAATCCTTGTTTTTTTCATACAACTTTCCCAATCTCAAATAGGCTTTCTCGTACTGAACATCTTTACTGATACATGTACTATAAGCGGTTATCGCTTTTTTGTTTTCGTTTTGTCTTTCATACAGGAGTCCGATGCAATAATAAGGTTCCGCGGCGTTAGAATCCAGTAGTGCCGCCTTCCTGTAGTATGTTATGGCCTCTCGCTTGTTTTGATCCAGCAGGAGATCGCCCATTCTCATGTAGGCATTATAACTCACGGGGGGCAGTTTCATCACTTTTTCCATAATCTCGAGGGCCTTCTTTTTATTTCCCAATGCTTCATAAGCCTGTGATTGCACCCCTAAAGCCTGTGTGATTTGCGGGTCCTGCGCCAGTAGTGTATCCGTCTGTAAAATGGAAGCCCGGTAATTTTTTTGATCTAATAAAACGTAGGCTAATTGAAGACGTGCTCTGTTATCCGCACTATCAATTGCGAGGGCTTTATAAAAGTTATTGCGGGCGGAATCTAAAAAATGCTGGCTCAGAAAAAGTTGACCTAAAGCGGTGTAATAGGCCGATTTCAGCGGATCGAGGAGTATGGCTTTCCGAAGGTCTTTTTTGGCCGCTTGATAATCTTTTGTCACGTAGTGTAATGCCCCTCGTTCAAAATAAAGGGAAGCGTTATCGGGATGTTGACGGATAGAATCCGTCAGACGGGATAACATTTGGGAGTGAAAAGCGGAGTCGGGTCCTTTTGCCTGTTTGTTTTCGGAAGAGGAATCTTTATGGAAATGGCAGGAGACAAGAAATGCAAGACAAACTGAAAACAATAGTATTTGGTGAATGGCTGTTTTGAAAGCCGCTGATCTTAGCATGATGCAAAGATAAAACCTTCACCGATAAAAGGATCTAATATCTAAATTTGAAGTGTTGCTTTTCTTTAATTTCTTTTTTCAGGAAAACAATGCCAAAGTAAAAGGTATCTATAGTTAGAGTGACAGAAGGATGCGTTTTAATAATTTCCCAGGCCTCTTCCATTTCCCGGGTCCAGTTGATATCGTCAAATATCAGGATAGAATCGTTATGTAGTTTGGGCAGGCACTGCTCAAAATATCTGAGAGTCGGCTCTTTGCGGTGATTCCCATCAATAAAAGCAAAATCCAGGGAAGGCATTTTTTGTACGACCGACGCTAAAGTGGAGTCAAAACTGCCCTGAACTATTGAGATATTATCGAGGTGAAGCCTTTGAAAGGTTTCCCGGGCTATTTGGGCCGTTTGCGGACAGCCTTCCAGCGTAATAACATTGCTGCGGGAGCGGGCGGAGGCCAGATAGGAAGTAGAAATACCAAATGAAGTTCCCAGCTCGAGAATATTTTTTGGATTAAAATAATTAACCATCCTAAAAAGCAGGCGGCAATACTTGGGCCTTTGCGCTGCATGTCGTGCAATCTCACTTATGCGGCGTTTTGCAGTATTGCGGCTGCGAGAACCGGCTCCCAATTCAGTCACTTCTATGGCTGTATGATCTCTCAATAAGCCTTTTCTTCTTTTTTCGATGAGCAGGAAGGAATAATATCGTCTTTCATCTTCCAATACATTTGTAAAAAAGTCATATGCGAAAGGGGAATGTAGCTTATTGGCCCCGGAACTCCCGGTGAGGTGCTTGATATACTTTCTCGTCACGTGCAGGTCAATATTCATCCGGTTGAAATTAGGTTTATGTGATAACAAATATAAGTTCAGTTTACTTATTATTCAATCAAATTCGGAACAATATTTATACACATTTACTAAAACCGGAATGAAGAAAATGTTTTTTATCCTAACGGCATCGTATTTTTGCAAAAATTAACAATATACTAACGTGACTTATCCGGAGACCATTGATTTCCTGTATTCAAAACTACCTATGTTCAGCAGGAAGGGAGCGTCGGCATTTAAAAAAGATCTGGCCCATATCAAGATACTTTGCGAAGCGTTGGGACATCCGCAAAAACAATTTAAAAGTATTCACGTGGGGGGAACGAATGGCAAAGGTTCGGTTTGCCATATGCTGTCAGCCATTTTGCAGCAATCGGGATATAAGACAGGATTGCATACCTCCCCTCATCTATTGGATTTCCGGGAACGGATCAGGATAAACGGAAACATGGTGGAAAAAGACTTTGTAGTGGATTTTGTTGAAAAGAGTAAGTCATTGATCCGGCAGATCCGGCCTTCTTTTTTTGAAATATCGGTAGCAATGGCCTTTAAATGGTTTGCAGAAAACAAAGTAGATATCGCTGTAGTGGAAGTTGGGCTGGGGGGGCGCCTGGATAGTACCAATATTCTGGAACCGCTGTTATCTGTTATTACAAACATCAGCCTGGACCATATGGCGCTGCTGGGTCATACGAAGAAGGAAATTGCCGGTGAGAAGGCGGGGATAATTAAGCACCATACCCCTGTGGTTATTGGAGAAACAGATATAGAAACGGTTCCTGTCTTTAGAGAAAAGGCCCGTTTGCAAGAGGCCCCTGTTTATTTTGCCGATCAATTGCTAAAAGTGATTTTAAAAGAGGAGTGGTTTGATGGACAAAAATTGTCTGTAGAAGATAAAAGAAATAATAACGTAGAAGAATACATACTGGATCTCCCGGGGAATTATCAGATCCCGAATCTCCAAACCGTGTTGTGTACCGTAAATATATTAAGGGCGTATGGCTGGCATTTGGATATGGAAAAGGTACAAGCAGCTCTTGGCAGGGTCAGAGAACATACCGGGATGCGGGGGCGTTGGGAAATCCTGAAAAAACAACCCTTGATCGTTGCCGATGTGGGCCATAATGTTGCGGGAATCCAGCAAGTGATGCGTCAGCTGAGTTCGGTCTTTTTTGATCGGCTTTTTATAATAACCGGGTTTGTGAAAGATAAAGAAATAGAGGAGGCCCTTCGTTATTATCCCCGGGGGGCCACTTATTTTTTTTGCCGGGCCGATAACCCGCGAGCGATGCCGGCAGAAGATTTACAGCAATTGGCCTCATTATCGGGACTAAAGGGGGCTGCCTTCCCCACTGTACGGGCTGCTTATCTGGCTGCCGAGGAACAGGCCGCTCCGGAGGATATGATCCTGATATGCGGCAGTACTTTTGTAGTGGCAGAGGTATTGAAAGAATATTAATTTTTATGGTTATAAAAAAAATAAGATTACCTTTGCCGCCCGAAGGTGCACAAAATTGTGTATTTTCTATGAAGGAGACGAGTTTCCCGGCTTCAATTTCAATGGTCAATCACGCCGCATTGATGCGCTGAAAAGGTTGAGAAATTCTACTCATGATTTTTTGATTAAAAACGACCATTGATCCACGCATCTATGTATTTATTTGAAGATTTGGGACTGAATTTGTCCCTTGCCCGGGCTGTAGCAGAACTGGGCTTTGAAAAACCTACCCCTGTCCAAGAAAAAGTGATCCCCCGCCTCCTGAAAGAAGATTCCGATATGGTGGCGCTGTCACAAACCGGTACCGGGAAAACGGCGGCCTTTGGCTTACCTTTGTTGTCGTTACTGGATTTTTCCGCTGTGCACCCGCAGGCATTAATTCTTTGTCCCACGCGCGAGTTGTGTATGCAGATCGCCAGAGATCTGAATTCCTATTCAAAGTATCTGGACCGCGTAAGCGTTACCGCAGTTTATGGCGGGGCATCGATTGTTTCCCAGATTAAAGACCTTAAAAAAGGGAGCCAGATCATTGTGGCTACGCCGGGAAGGATGGTTGATCTGATCAATCGTAAGAGAGTACATCTTGAAAAAATACGCTATGTAGTCCTGGATGAAGCAGATGAAATGTTGAATATGGGTTTTAAAGAAGATCTTGATATCATTCTTTCTCAAACTCCGGACGAGAAAAACACCTGGCTTTTTTCTGCTACCATGCCGGATGAAGTATTGCGTATTTCACGTCAATATATGCACCAGCCTGTAGAAATGACTATGGGTACCAAAAACCAGGGTAATGAAAATATTGAGCATATTTATTATTCCGTACGACACAGCGACAGGTATGCGGCTTTAAAACGCTTGGCAGATTACCATCCGGATATGTTTGGGATCGTGTTTTGCCGTACCCGGCGTGAAACGCAGGAGATTGCCGATCGCCTCATAAAGGACGGCTATTCGGCAGATGCCCTTCATGGCGATTTATCTCAATCACAGAGGGACCAGGTGATGAAGCGTTATCGCAACAGGATGGTTCGCCTGTTGATTGCCACAGATGTGGCCGCTCGCGGCATAGATGTGGATGATATTACTCATGTCATTAATTACAACCTGCCGGATGAACTGGAAAATTACACACATCGCAGCGGCCGTACGGCCAGAGCCGGTAAAACCGGTATCTCAGTGGTGCTTGCAAGTCCTTCTGATCTGGGAAGAATTAGAGCGGTGGAAAAAAAGATCCGAAAAAAATTTGTAAAAGGCCGGTTGCCTACTTCCGGTCAGGTAAGGGAAAAACAACTCTTCGGAGTCGCCAAGAAAATACAGGAAACCCTGGTGGAAGAAGAGCGGTTCTCGAAGGTTTTACCGCAGATCCATGACCAGTTGGAATACCTTTCAAAGGAGGAATTGATTAATCGCATTCTTACAATGGAGTGTGATCGGCTGCCAGAGGTGAAGGAGGAAACGATTGAAGAAATGTCTGCGAAAAATATTAAGGATTCTGACAGACGTTCGGGAGACCGGATCAAACTTTTCGTTAATCTGGGGAAATATGACGGCCTTAATAAATTTGACCTGCTGGCTTTTTTGAGCAGACACAGCGGAGTGGCTAAGCGCGAGATCAGTATTGCGGAAGTGAATAATAGCTTTTCATTGATTCGTGTAAAGGCATCCATTGCCAACGACATGATTTCCGGTTTAAAGAATAAAACCCTCGGGAACCGACCGGTAAGAATCGAATATCGTACTGGAAAAAATGAAAGAAAAGGGAAGAAAAAAGAAAAAAATTTGAAAAATTCGAAAAAACACTATTTTGAGCCGGAGTTTGACCGGAAAAAGAAGAAAACCATCTATAAAAAACCTAACTTTAATCTTTAAACACTTTATCAATTATTATTAATTTTATTTAACATGAACATTTTCGTAGGAAACCTGAGTTATCAATTACATGAGGAGGATCTGGAGGCGCTTTTTGCCGAATATGGAGAAGTAGCTTCTGCCAAGATCATCATTGATAAGTTTACAGGAAGAAGTAAAGGATTTGGCTTTATAGAAATGCCAAACGACGAAGAAGCCTCTCAGGCTATTGAGCAGTTGAATGGCAGAGAGGCTGAAGGAAGGCCGTTACGCGTGAGTAAAGCGTTACCTCCCAAATCAAGAGATAACAGAAATCGTTTTTAAGCAAAATAGATTTTTTCTGATTAGCGTATAAAAAATAAAGTAAGGCGGATACTCCCGTTGTTTCCGCCTTTTATTTTTTATTTTCCCTTGAAGGAGAGGAGCCTTAGATATCGGAAGGCATAAAATAAGCAGCTGACGTGCAGGCTTTGCATGATCTGGTGTGCTGCCAGTAGTTGCATTATTTCTTCCGGCGTGTAGGCCCGTACTTCAATATCTTCGTTGGGGTCCAGGTTCTGTTCCTGAATTTTTTCTCCATCTTCTGCCAGAAACATATGTGTGATATTGCTGTTTGTGGAGGGATTGGCGGAAATGGCGCCCAGGGAGGTAAATTTTTTGTAATGATATCCGGTCTCTTCCAATAATTCTCTTTTTATAGCTTCCTCAGGACTTTTATCATCGGGATCTATACAGCCGCCCGGGAGTTCGGGTGATACTTTCCCAAGCGCATGCCTGTATTGAATGACCATAAGTATTTTGCCTTCATTCGTCAATGCCACGGCATTAACCCAATCGGGATATTCCATAACATAATAAGGATCCACGATTCTGCCATCCGGCATCCGACAGCGGTCGCGGCGGGCCGTGAGCCAGTCATCTTTAAACAGGTATTGGGAGGATATTAATTCCCATTTCATATTTTTCATCCTTGATATTTTGTTTTTACAGGTCGTTATCCCAAAAGTATTTTATTAGTACATCATTTTATCCGGTTTGTTTTCCCACTCCTTAAAGACCTGAAGTGCATCCTCTGACCGAATCTGCTGAACCGATACCTTTCTTTGGGAAAACGGTAGTTTTAGCTGGCGGCTTATAAAGGAATCGTCAAATCCAATATCGGCTGCATCCTGTTTGGAATTACAAAAATATACTTTTGAGATACGGGCCCAGTAAATGGCTGCCATGCACATGGGACAGGGTTCGCAAGAGGTATACAGCTCACAATCCTTCAGGCTAAAGGCATTCATCCTTTGGCAGGCATCCCGGATGGCGATGATTTCGGCATGAGCCGTGGGATCGTGCCTTGCTAACACCTGATTACACCCTTTACCGATTATTTTTCCTTCTTTTACTATGACACATCCGAAGGGCCCTCCATGTCCGGACTGCATTCCTTCTCTGGAAAGGTCAATAGCGTCCTGTAAAAATTGCTGAATATATGCTTCCATAATGTGGTGCGTGTGGTTCGGTCAGAAGTTAATAAATACGGCGGATCATGGCCAGTTTATGGGTGTAATCTCCAATATCCTTGTTGAAGATGCCCGTTTGATCCAGTTTATCCACCCGTACCTTCCCCGAGGAATGAATAATTTCAATATGGTTGAGGATAATGCCGACGTGGGTAATTTCATGTGCTCCATTCTCAAAAAAAGCAAGGTCGCCACAACGCAGGGCAATGCCCTCTTCCAGTACTTCCCCACAGGCGGCTTGTTGAGAGGCGTCCCTGGGAAGTGTTTTCCCGATAAGGCGGAAAACGGATTGTACAAATCCTGAGCAGTCAATTCCGAAATTAGAGCGCCCGCCCCATAGATAAGGGGTGTTCAAGTATTTGTATGCCGTATCCCTGATTCCTTTTTCAGTGATTCCTTTGCTATCCGGTCTTATGGGATCTCCCTTATATACAATATTGACCTTGCTCCATTGCATTTCTCCATGTCTCATTCCCTTCAAGAAGCTGCCCAGGGGTATATTCATCGGATGCCCGCTAACTGTAACGGTAGTGATGATCCCGGAGGTATATTCTTCCGTGGGTTCCTGATACAACTCTTCTTCAATGAGCGTCAACTGATTGCTATAAGCCCATCCTTCATATCTATCAAACTGGTTCCGGATCCGGATCCACCTGTCAGGGCCTTTTTCAAGCATAACTGCAGCTTCTCCGAAAAGCAACTGGCTGATCATTTCACTTTTGTTGGACGGTTCGGCTCTTAAGGGCATCAGGGGGACAATGCAAATAAAGTATTCCATAAAACAGTCGGGTTAATTGAAATTAAAAAATAAGATTTCGGTAAAAAGTAAAAATAGGGAAATACACGGAAACGGACTTATGGAAACAGGATAATTATTACATCCTAAATAAATAATCCGTATATTTATATTGTGCATAAAAACCAATATTCAAACCAAAGCGACCAGGAATTATTGAGTCATTATCGTAAGGATCATGATGAAAATTGGATTGGTATCCTGCTGGAGCGCTATTTTCATTTGATCTTTGGGGTATGTATGAAATACCTGAAGAATAAGACGGAAGCGCAAGACCATACTCAGCAAATCTGTATGAAAGTGATCGGGGAAATTCGCAGGGATAAGATAAAATATTTTAAAGCATGGCTCTATCAGGTGACCCGAAATCATTGTTTGATGTATCTGAGAAAAATAAAACATCAGACTATTTCCCTTGATGCTGCTGCAGAGCCGGCAGGAGAATCTTTCCAAAGCCATTCGGAATTTTTGGAAAAGGAAAAGCAGTATGACCGGCTGGAAGGTGCTTTGGACTCTTTAAATAAGGAACAGCAAAGCTGCATCCGTATGTTTTACTTCCATAAGAAATCTTATCAGGAGATCGCCGCAGAAAAAGGGTATTCTTTGAAACAGGTAAAAAGTTATATTCAAAATGGCAGGAGAAACATAAAGGTCTTTATGGAAAAAGAGGAGGGGAGAAAAGATCACGATAAAGAGTGAAAAGGTTAATTTATAGAAGCGTATGTTTATGGATATGTCAAGTGATATTTTTAAGGAAACAGCTTGTTTGAGCGAGGAACAATTACGGGATTACCTTCGGGGAAACCTGTCCCAGGCAGAAATGCACGAGATAGAAGTTCATTTGTCGTCCTGTACCTTCTGCTCCGAAGCGCTTGAAGGTATTGTTGAGATGAAACAACCGGAAGAGTTGTCAGGAATTGTACAGCAGATCAGAAGCCGCTTTAAGCATCAGCTCCATCCGCATTATGCCCGTAATCGGAAAAGTAAAAATTATTTATGGCTGGCCGTACTTGTTTTTATTATTATCGTTATTCTTTTAATTGCCTACTATGCGGTTAATCTTACCATGAAAGGAGAACACCGGTCTGCACCGGAGACTGAGCAGGTGGAACCCGGGCGGTAGCAGGAGCAGCGGCAGGAGGCAGTAAGAGGGGGCGGTATATTTGGTGATGCGCAACCATTTAACTATTCAACAATAAAACCCATTTGCTTGCTATAATTTAAGACTATTTTGTTGTAATTTTACCCCTTCACCACTTGACAATCTCACAAAGTACCATTATGACACCTGCGAAATTGGAGAAGCTTGCCGGAGAACTTGACGGGGTCCTGCATTTCGACACTACTATGCGAAAGCTTTATGCTACGGATGCCTCAGCGTATCGGGAGCTTCCACTGGCAGTAGCTATACCTGAAAACAAATCGGATATTCAAAAATTAATACTTTTTGCGCTGAAGGAAAGGACATCCCTTATTCCCCGTACTGCCGGCACATCCCTGGCAGGCCAGGTGGTCGGAAAGGGTATTGTGGTAGATGTATCGGAGAAGTTTACAAACATCATAGAACTTAATAAAGAGGAACATTGGGTGCGGGTCCAGCCGGGTGTTATCCGGGATGAGCTTAATATGTTCCTGAAGCCTCATGGCCTGCAATTTGGTCCGGAGACTTCTACCTCCAACCGGGCCATGATCGGCGGGATGGTGGGAAACAATTCCTGCGGCAGTAACTCGGTCATTTATGGAACAACGAGAGATCATCTTTTGGAAGTAAAAGCGCTATTGAGCGATGGAACGGAAGCGGTATTTCACGCATTACCCCAAGCGGATTTTGAAACAAAGTGCCAGTCGGAAAATAAGCTGGAAGCCGCCATTTATCAAAATATTAAGGAGATCCTTTCAGATCCGAAAAACTTGTTGGAGATACAATCAGAATTTCCTGCGCCGAGTGTAACCCGAAGAAATACGGGATATGCATTGGATAGCCTGGCCCAACTGGAGCCTTTTCATCCGGGGGGAAGCCCTTTTAATTTTTGCAGGCTTATTGCCGGTTCTGAAGGGACATTGGCATTTATTACGGAAGTAAAATTAAATCTCTTGCCGTTGCCGCCGGCGGAAGAAGGATTATTATGTGTACATTTTAACACGGTAGACGAGGCACTGCGCGCCAATGTGATCGCCATGCAATATCAACCGTCTGCCAGTGAACTAATGGATCACTATATACTGGACTGCACTAAAAACAATATTGAACAGCGCAGAAACCGGTTTTTTGTGGAAGGAGATCCGGGCGCCATCCTGGTAATTGGTTTTTTGGCCGAGACCCGGGAAACGATCAAGGAAAAAGTGAACAAACTCATTTCCGAGCTGAAGATGGCAGATCTGGGATATCATTTTCCTTTACTCTTTGGAACAGATACGACTAAAGTATGGTCGCTGCGAAAGGCCGGCCTCGGTCTGTTGGGAAACATGCCCGGAGACGAAAAAGCAGTAGGGGTAATAGAAGATACTGCCGTATCCGTGGAAGATCTACCGCAATATATCAGAGAATTTAATGTGATACTGAAAAAATACAATCTGTATTCGGTGCATTATGCGCATGCCGGTTCGGGAGAGCTGCATTTAAGACCCATTATCAATTTAAAAACAGAAGAAGGAAATAAACAGTTTCGGATCATTGCAACGGAAATTGCCACGCTGGTCAAAAAATATAAAGGTTCTTTAAGCGGGGAACATGGGGATGGGCGCTTGCGCGGAGAGTTTATACGTCAAATGATAGGGGATCATAATTACCGGCTGCTGAAACAGATCAAAAATACCTGGGATCCCTATGGTATTTTTAATCCCGGTAAGATCGTGGATACGCCCCCCATGAATACCAAATTGCGTTATGAGCCCGGTAAAAAGGCGCCCAAAATAGACACTATTCTTGATTTTGGTCCTGTCTCCATTCTACAGCATGCCGAACAGTGCAATGGTACCGGGTTGTGCAGGAAGACCGAAAAAACGGGAGGAACCATGTGTCCGAGCTATATGGTGACGCATGATGAAAAAGATACCACCCGCGCCCGGGCCAACATCATTCGGGAATACCTTACCCATTCGGACAAGGTCAACAAGTTCGATCACCGGGAGATCTATGAAGTCATGGACAATTGTCTGGAGTGCAAAGGCTGTAAAAGTGAATGTCCTTCCGATGTGGATATTGCGAAAGTAAAAATGGAGTTTTTACAGCATTACTACGATGCAAATGGGGTGCCGATGCGCTCTAAAATGATCGCACATTTTGGAAAGCTGTCTGCCATAGCCTCAAGCGTTCCCGGTTTATATAACTTTTTTGTAACCAACAAAATCACTTCCGGTATTTTCAAGCGCGTAGTGGGCTTTGCCCCTGATCGTTCTATACCTCAGCTTTACTCTATTACACTGGACAAATGGTTGAAAAAACATCAACCCGGCGGACGAACAACTATTAAAAGAGTATACCTCTTTAATGATGAGTTTACCAATTACAACGATACGGAAATAGGCATTAAGGCGGTAAAACTCCTGGAAGCACTTGGCTACGAAGTTATTTGTCCGGAACATGGAGAAAGCGCCCGCGCTTACATGTCAAAAGGTTTGCTGCGAGAGGCTAAAAAAATTGCAGAAAGAAATGTGCAGTTACTTAAAGATGTGATCGCAGATGATACTCCTTTGGTGGGAATTGAGCCTTCTGCGATATTGTCTTTTCGGGATGAGTACCCCGATATAGTAGAGAAGAGTCTGCGGGAAGATGCCAAACGGTTGGGTAAAAACGCATTGCTCTTTAGCGAATTTATTGCGAAAGAAATAGAGGAAGGTAACATCAGGCCCGAACAATTTACGCAGGAAAAGCGGACGGTGAAATTGCAAGGCCATTGCCATCAAAAAGCATTGACTTCTATTGCTATTACACAAAAGGTGCTCTCCCTTCCCCCAAATTATACGGTGCGTATCATTCCCTCCGGATGTTGTGGAATGGCCGGTTCTTTTGGTTTTGAAAAGGAACATTACGACTTGTCTATGAAAGTAGGCGAACTGGTCGTTTTTCCGACTATCCGAAAGCTGTCTGACGAAGTCATTGTGGCTGCGCCCGGGACCAGCTGCCGTCATCAGATATGGGATGGGGTGGCAAGAAAAGCCTTCCATCCTGCCGAAATCCTGTATGATGCGTTAGCAGTAAAATAACGAATTAATATAATTCTTAACCCCGTATTAACTATTCGTTTAAATAATTGTTAAACAAATTAAGGGGCTGCAACTTTTTTTGATTTGCAGCATTACATTTGTGTTTTAAGTAAAGAGGAGGAGTTATTTACCTTATAAATTAAAGCATCATGAAAAATAAAAACTTGAAGGCTGTTGCAATGGCCATTTTAGTAAGCGGTCTTACCGCTGTCATCTGCCTGTTTGTATTTAGGCACTATTTCTTTCCAAAGCAGGATGTGTATGTTTCGGATTCTCCCATGCAGGTACATTATGCTCGGTATGAAAAAGATTTGACGGCCGGGCCGAATGATTTTACCAAGGCTGCCGGAGAGGTACTTCCTGCAACTGTTCATATCAATACCAAAGTACCGCCTCAACAGGTGAGTACCGGAAGGTCCAATGGCCCGTTTGGAAGCTTTTGGGACAATATTCCATTTGGGGGAGGCGGACAGTTTTATAGTCCCGGAAAACTGGCTTCGGGATCGGGAGCTATCATCTCGCAGGATGGATATATTGTTACTTGTAACCACGTAATAGATGGAGCCAGTGAGATCGTGGTTACGCTAAATGATCAGAGGACCTATAAAGCAAAGGTGATAGGTACGGATCCAAACACGGACTTGGCCGTTCTGAAGATAGACGCCAAAGGTTTGCCTTATCTCACTTTTGGGAATTCTGATGCCATGCAAATTGGGCAATGGGTACTGGCATGTGGATATCCTCTTAACCTGCAATCTACGGTAACGGCCGGAATTATCAGTGCCAAATCGCGTCATCTGGGTATTCTCAGCCAGGAAGGAACCAACCCTATTGAATCATATCTCCAGACAGATGCTGCTGTTAACCCTGGTAATAGTGGAGGGCCTCTGGTCAATACAGAGGGCCACCTGGTGGGCATAAATGCGGCTATTGCCACTCCTACCCGGAGTTTTGCCGGTTATGCCTATGCCGTCCCTTCTAACCTGGTACGTAAGGTAGTCGATGATATTATGAAATATGGCAAGGTGCAGAGAGCCTTCCTGGGGATTTATATGAAACAACAAAAGGGGAATAATCCTATGATGACGGCTTTCCAACATACCGGCCAGGATATAAAACCCGGTGTTGTGGTGGCTGATGTAACCGAAAACGGTGCAGCTGCAGACGGAGGATTGCAAAAAGGAGATCGTATCGTGGGGATTGACGGTGCGCAAATTAACCATCAGAATGATCTGCTGGGAATTCTGGCCCGGCATCATCCGGGAGATAAAGTTCAGGTGACCTATATGAGAGACGGCTCCAAACATGAAACCAGTGTCGTATTAAAGAACAGGAACGGCACAACCGCTATTGTCAAGAATACCATTATAGACGCTTTAGGGGCCCAGTTTATTACGTTGACGCCGGAACAGGCTAAACAGCTGGGCATTTCCGGAGGCGTTTATGTAAAAAATATTGGGAGCGGCCTGATCAAGCATCAAACCGATATGGAAGATGGGTTTGTCATTGTGCAAGTAGGGAATTATTCTGTAAAGAATGTGGATGACTTGAAAAAAGCTTTTGAGAAACAAGGAAATAATGTCATGATCCGTGGTTTTTATCCGGGATATACCGGCATGATGTATTATGCCATTCATGATGTGAAATCCGCGATCGTAAATTAAACTGAAAAACAGAAAAAGAGGGGGTAATTACTTAATTGAGATTACCACCTCTTGTTTTTTGCCGGTTGCCGTTTTTTATTCAATGTTTAGCCATCGTGGCGGCTTCTCGATCCGGTTAAGCAGTAAATTGCGGATGCCCGGTCGCTAAGAGTTAAATAATATCCTGTCCTCCCGCCTGCCGGAAATGGTTTTTATGGAATTATATTTTATCTTTGCCCCCTTATTTGAAATATAGTTACAAACTTGAATACAAATGCAATTTAAAGGGCTGGTTAAGTTTTTCACTGTGGTGCTGATCCTGATATCTTTGTATCAGCTCTCGTTTACTGTTGTAGTCAATCGTGAAGATAAGAAGATCGATGCCCAGGCAGAACAATGGGTTCAAAATCAATATCCCTCTGTCCAGGAAAAATACCCTGATAACAGACAGAAACAAGTGATTTATAGTGATTTTCTTGATTCTGTAAAAAGAGAACGGATCCAGTTTATTGAAGACAGCACTTCAGATAAGATCGTTTATAATACTTTAATAAAAAAGTACACCTTACCGGAAGCCAAGGCGCAGCAGCTGAGCCTCGGTCTTGATTTAAAGGGAGGTATGAATGTGGTTCTGGAGGTTTCTCTCAGGGATCTTATTCATACAATGGCCAATAATACGACTGATCCGGCTTTTAATAAGGCGCTGGATATGGCTGAAGAAGAAAAAGCCAATAGTTCTGCAGATTTTATTACGCTTTTTCAACAGGCCTGGAGAAAAGTAAAACCGGCTAATGAACGACTCGCTCCTTTATTTTCTAATGCTTTTGAAAAAAGGATCAATTTTAATTCTTCTGATGAAGATGTGATTGAAGTCATTCGTTCGGAATCCAAAGATGCTATTAAAAGAACTTATAATGTCTTACAAGAAAGGATAGATAAATTTGGGGTAGCACAGCCGGAAATCAATCTGGATATTAATAAAGGGGTCATAACCGTGGCCTTACCCGGTGTACATAATCCAAAACGTGTACGTCAATACCTTCAGGCTACCGCCAAATTGGAATTTTGGGAAACTTTTCAACCTGATCAGGATTTTGTAAATAACGTCTTGCAGCCTATGGATCAGGCTGTAGCCGCGTCTCTTACTTCCTCATCCTCTCCAAAAAAACCTGAGCAGGGAGATACCGCCGCTAACCAAACAGAACAAAAGGCTTCAAAAGAAGATACAGGAAGTCTGGGTGCATTAGCCAATTTGGTTAAAGGGAATAATAATTCGGATACCTCCGGAGGCGCGCTATCGAATCTTACAAGTAAAAATCCCCTGTTAAGTCTTTTAAAACAGCCCCGGACTTATGCTGCAATCGGTAGCATATCCATAGCAGACACTGCTACTTTTAATAAATACATCCATTTACCTGCAGTGCAAAGAGTAATGCCGCGGGACCTGAAGTTTTTGTATGGTTCCAATGATCAGCCCGATGCAGATAAAAATATAGTTGATGTATATGCGATTAAGACGGTACCGGGTAGTGATAAACCCAAGCTCGGCGGTGAACATGTGGTAGATGCCCGTCAGGATATGGACATTAACGGCAAGCCGGAAATTAGCATGACAATGGACAATGTGGGGGCTAAGGTATGGGCCAAAATGACCGGTGACAATGTTCATAAACCCATTGCCATTGTTCTGGACAACGTGGTTTATTCCGCTCCTGCTCCCAGTGAGGAAATTACCGGCGGGCGTTCCTCTATTACCGGAAATTTTACGATACAGCAGGCCCAGGATCTGGCTAACATTCTTCAGACGGGTAAATTGCCTGCACCCGCGCATATTGTTCAGGAACAGGTGATAGGTCCCACCCTGGGGCATGAATCCATCGTGGCAGGGGCCAAATCCTTTATCATTTCCTTTATTATTATTTTCATATTGATGTTGTTGTACTACAATACTGCGGGTATGGTAGCCAATATCGCATTGATATTGAATATGTTTTTCACCGTGGGTGTGCTGGCCGCATTAGGGGCAACGCTTACCTTACCCGGTATTGCCGGTTTAATTCTGGCTATCGGGATGGCGGTGGACACCAACGTGATCATTTTTGAGCGTATCAAGGAGGAAATCGTCAAAGGAAAGGGATATACTACCGCTATAGCCGATGGATATAAGCATTCCTATGCCCCCGTGCTGGATGGTCAGATCACAACCTTATTAACCGCCATTATTCTTTTCTATTTCGGATTGGGGCCGGTAAAAGGTTTTGCAACCACGCAGATACTGGGTATTCTGTTGTCCTTGTTCTGCGGTATCCTGATCTCAAGGATTATTGAAGACTACTGGACCGGTAAAAACAGGCATTTCAATTATTTTACAGGCATATCACGGAAAATTTTTCAACGGTCCCATTTTGATTTTGTAAAGGCGAGAAAGGTCACTTATGTTATCTCTTCCATTATCATCATCCTTGGTGTGGCATCCTTCTTTCACGGATTTAACGAGGGAGTAGAGTTTTCCGGGGGACGCAGCTTTACCGTGCGTTTTGATAAACCTGTGGAGGTCCAGAATATTCGTGAATCCCTTAAGAATGTTTTTGATGGGGAATATCCTATTGTAAAGACGGTAAACACTTCCAATCAGGTCAACATTACTACTTCCTATCTCATAAACCGGCAGGGCAAAGCCGTGGATTCTCTGGTAGAACATACCTTATATACCGGGCTGCAATCCTATTTACCGGCCGGAACGACTTATAACCAATTTGATACGCAATATAAACTGAGCTCCCAGACGGTATTGCCTACCATTTCGGAGAACCTGAAAAAAGGCGCTATAGAGGCTGCTATTATTGGGATGATTGCGATCTTTCTGTACATATTGATCCGTTTCCGGAGATGGCAATTTTCTACAGGTGGGTTGTTCTCCGTCTTACATGACATACTGGTGGTTATTATTGTCTTCTCCTTCTTTAAGGATATTGTGCCTTTTTCCATGGAGATTGACCAGCAGTTTATTGCGGCGGTGCTGACGGTGATCGGTTATTCGATCAATGATACGGTGATCGTGTTCGACCGGATACGGGAGTATTTCCGGGATTTGACGGGTGTAGACCGCAATACGGTGATTAACAGAGCTATTAATGATACGTTAAGCCGTACCATCATGACCTCCGCTACCGTATTTATTGTGTTATTGATCCTGTTTATTTTTGGAGGGGAATCCACCCGCGGTTTTGCATTTGCCATGTTGATCGGTGTCATAACGGGTACTTATTCCTCCATTTTTGTAGCTGCTCCCGTTTTGGTAGACTTTGATCCTAAAAACAAATTGGTGACAGCCGAAGAAGCCAAAAACCAGGCGCGGAAGGCTCATCTGGAATCGGTTTCCACAAAATAGCATCTTCCATATTATGAACCGCCAACTCACTTATATCATACTGGCTGTAATCGTTTTGATTTTTATAGGTATGATGATCAGGGATTGGCGTTTTTCCGCCAAAAAGAACACGAAGCGTCCCGCAATGCCTGTTTCAAAAAACGGGTTGGAGATTACGCTGCCCCTGTGCCTGCAGGCTTATGAAAGACTGGTTGTATTTTTGGAACGTTCCCGTCCGGACGCACTTATCCGCAGACTATACCGGCCCGATCTGAATGTACGGGAAATGCGGCAATTGCTTATTCAAAATATACGGTCTGAATTTGAGCATAATCTTTCTCAACAGGTATACGTCAGTACTCCGGCCTGGGACGCGGTTGCGAATGCCATAGAACAGTTGATCCATCTGATCAATACGACGGCGTCCCGTCTCCCTTCTGATGATCAGGGAAGCCTGCTTCAGAAAGCCTTACTGGACCTGGATCTTCATGAAGAAGAGCTGCCGGTAGCTACAGCTTTAAAAGTAGTGAACAGCGAGGCTAAAAAGCTGTTAGGTTACCATAAAAATACCTGATCACTGCCGCTTCAAAACTATTTCTTAAGTTTGATATATAATCGGGAGTTTCTAAAACCACTTAATCAAACCAAGGTCTACTTACACCTAATAGCCGGCAAAAAACAAAAATTGAACTGTTGGAAAACGACCGGATACGAAAAGCATGGCATTATCTATATTCCCAAAATGGGAAAGATATTGGGCCCCTGATGGAAAACGTATATAGCCATGTTGGGGAGAAAAACAAAGAAGAAGATTAATTCATGGCTTTTTTACTATCTGATTTTTAGATATTTTAGCAAAAAAGTTTCCATGGAATTGAAACTTTGATAAATGAAAATAACCTTACTATAGAGAGTGAAATACTACCAATAAAGGGTGTTAGTTTATTTGTCAGAAGGAAACCCCTATAAACCGCCAGTTGAAGAATAACAGGTGTTTAGCGAGATCGGCCGGAAATGTTTTCGTGGGAAAATTATAGCTAAGGAGGAAGCCGCCTGATTTGCAATAAAGTGAATACCAAAGAGTGATCCTGCTCGCAAAGCCCAGAAATACTATTTATAACCCCTTGAGGCACACACAGGCTAAAAGATATAAAGAAAATAATACATGAGAGTGACAAAATTATTTAGAGAATTTATAGCAAGTGAAAAATCTGGTGGTGTCATTTTAA
>CAYZGR010000034.1:0-8060 GCA_964478125.1 uncultured Chitinophagaceae bacterium
AGGTCAATTCCTCCGGAGGGAAAATTATTTTGGCAGGTTATGACAAAGCAGAAGACATCTATGATACCATCCTTACTAACCTCAAAGATATCTCGAATTACCTGGCCAATTTAAATCCGGATCCTTTTTATACCGGTCAGTTAAAGGCATACGATATCATAAACGGCGGCAGCATTATGAAATGGAGAAAGTATTGTAATTCATTACTGCTTAGGCTGGCTATGCGTATCTCGTACAAAGACGAATCAAAAGCCAAATCCATTGTTCAGGAAATGCTAAACAACCCGGCCCAATATCCTTTAGTAGATAATAATAATGAAAATATTGAAATTGCCGCTGAAGAACCGTCTTTAGGTGCTATTACGGGCGCTCACGAAGGGGCAATTAAGGGCGGGATCAACCAAACTCCCGCTCCTGGTTTTATGTTAGATGAGCTTTTATTGCCTTCAAAAGATCCCCGAACACAAGTATTCTTTTCGAAGAATAAGAATGGCATATTTCAGGGGCTTCCCACCGAGTGGACCGCTACTAAGCAGGAAAGTGACATAGCAAACGACCTCGTCTCAGTTTATGATTCAACTACATTTGTTGAGAACAATCAATTCCCGGGTATTATTGTTACCGCAGCAGAAGTAAACTTCTTTAAAGCAGAAGCCTATGAAAGATGGGGAGGCGGCAATGCCGAAGATGCTTATAAAACAGGGATTAAGCAGTCCATCGAGTTTTGGTATCACATCAACAATATCAACGAAAACGATGATGGGTTTGCCAATTTCGATCCGAAAACACCACCTACGGATGCCGAAATATCGACTTTCCTTTCCAATCCTATTGTGGCATATACCGGATCAAAAGATCAAAAGTTGGAAAAGATTGCTACGCAACAGTGGATAGACTATGGTTTGATGCGTAATTATCAAGGGTGGGCGCTCATTCGCCGAACGGGTTTCCCCAAATTAAATTTCAAACCGGATCCCGGCTCTACGCAATCTACCATTCCTCCTAGCAGATTATTATATCCGGTGTCTGAGCGTACCTTAAATACGGACCATTATAACGCCGTAAAAGGAGAAGATACAGTTGATGGAAAAATTTTCTGGGATGTAAAATAGACTATTAATTCATTAGAAGAGCCGTCTCGATGGAGACGGCTCTTCTAATGAAAAGATCTATTAAAAACCATTGTTTATGAAACGATTGATATCCGTTCTGCTTCTCCTACCCTGTACGATCCTTTTTTCTTTTGCCCAGGAAAAAGATTCCTATATTCCGCCAAAAGACCCCTTGGTCCGGCAAAAACTGGACCACTGGCAGGATTTAAAATTTGGCCTGCTTATGCACTGGGGTGCATATAGCCAATGGGGCGTGGTGGAAAGCTGGAGTATCTGTCCCGAAGATGAGAGCTGGACACAGCGCCATGGACATGGATCAGGAAACTACTTTACGTATTTATCGAATTATACAAATTTGCTAAAGACTTTCAATCCTGTTGATTTCAATCCTGAAAAATGGGCCGATGCCGCTGAAGAAGCAGGAATGCGTTATGTCGTATTTACAACGAAGCACCACGATGGCTTCTGTATGTTCGATACCCATCAAACCAATTACAAAATTACCAGCGAGGAAGATCCTTTTCATACCAACCCGAGGGCAAATGTTACCAAAGAAATCTTTAATGCTTTTCGCAAAGATGATTTTTACATCGGCGCTTATTTTTCCAAACCGGATTGGCACTCTCCCTATTTCTGGTGGTCCTACTTCCCTCCGCTGGACCGTTTCCCCAATTATGATGAAGCCAAATATCCAAAACGCTGGCAAAAATTCAAAGATTTTACATTCAATCAGATTCACGAATTATTGGGTGGCGAATATGGCAAAGTAGATATCCTCTGGCTGGATGGCGGTTGGGTTCGGCCTCATGATGACGCTGTTATAAAAAAGCATCCGCGATGGAATGATGATATAGACATGCCGCGCATTGCAAAAATGGCCAGGCAAAACCAACCCGGCATTTTAATGGTAGATCGCTCAGTAGGCGGTTTGTATGAAAATTACCGTACACCGGAACAACAAGTACCCGGCCATGTATTGCCCTATCCCTGGGAAACCTGTATGACCATGGGCACCTCCTGGAGCTATAAGCCGAACGACACCTACAAATCTGCAGATGAGCTGATCAAGTTACTCGTAAAAATTGTAGCTTATGGTGGAAATTTTCTTTTAAATATAGGACCTGACCCCAACGGGGATTGGGATCCGGTAGCCTATGAAAGGCTGAAAGAAATCGGCGACTGGATGAAAGTGAACAGCGAGGGAATTTATGCCACTGAGCCTATAGCGCCCTATCATGAAGGGAACCTCTATTTTACACAAAAAAAAGACCGGTCTGCGATTTATGCATTTTATACTCCTGATAAACCCAATAAGGGATTGCCGGCGCAAATCCATTTCTCAAAAAGGAAAGCTCCGGAACATGCTAAGATCTTTTTACTGGGATATTCCAGGCCGCTAAAATGGAAAACAACAGGAGAAGGAATGACCCTATTTATACCCAAAAAATTACAGCAAAACCCGCCGGGTAAATATGTATGGGTTTTTAAATGGAATAACAATCCATAACTTAACCATGAAAAAATATCTTCTGCCCGTCTTTCTGCTAAGTTGCACGACTGCATTCTGCCAAACAACTCTTCCCTACAAGAATCCCAATCTTCCTCCGGATGTGAGAGCGAAAGATTTACTTAAACGAATGACGCCAAAAGAAAAGTTCTTTCAACTTTTCATGGTACCCGGTGATCTGCATAACCGTACAGGCGACAAGTATGAAAATGGCCTGTTTGGATTGCAGGTGAGTGCCGAAGCTAAAGGAGATGAAGCCGGCCAAATGCTCAGTTACAATACCACGGATAATGCCTTGCAATTTGCTAAAAAGCTCAATACGATTCAAAAGTTCTTTATCGAAAAAACGCGTTTGGGTATCCCCGTTATTTTTTTTGATGAAGCATTGCATGGACTGGTTCGCAGTGATGCCACGGTTTATCCGCAAGCCATTGGCCTGGCGGCTACTTTTGATACCAGCCTCATGCATAACGTGGCACATTCCATAGCAAGAGAGACGCGGGTAAGAGGGGTACGACAGGTACTTTCTCCTGTTATCAATCTGGCCAGTGATGTACGCTGGGGCAGAGTAGAAGAAACTTATGGCGAAGATCCTTTTTTGTCTTCCGAAATGGCGGTGGCTTTCGTTAGCGAATTTGAGGAAAAAGGCATCATTGCAACACCTAAGCACTTCGTTGCCAATATCGGCGATGGAGGCAGAGACAGTTATCCTGTTTATTATAACAAAAGACATTTGGAGGAATATCATTTTCCACCGTTTAAAGCCGCTTTCAAGCGGGCGGGCGCACAATCAGTCATGACTGCTTACAATTCCTTGAATGGCTCTTCTGCCGCATCCAATAGCTGGTTGTTACAAAAGAAATTAAAAGGAGACTGGGATTTTAACGGTTTCGTCATTTCCGATGCCAATGCAGTGGGAGGAGATGTGGTATTGCTTCATACGGCAAAAAATGCTGCAGATGCAGCCATGCACGCCCTCAACGGAGGCCTGGATGTCATCTTCCAAACCGACTATAACCATTATCGGGCATTCATCCCCCATTTTTTAGATGGAAAAATAGATACAAACCGGATCAATGATGCCGTATTCAGAGTTTTAAGCGCTAAATTTAAACTCGGGCTTTTTGATCATCCTTATGTTTCAGAAAAAGAAGCACGAAAAATGATGCAGGAGGCAACCGGTAAAAGAATCGCAAAACAGGCAGCGCTGGAATCTATTGTGTTATTAAAAAATGCACATGCGGTTCTTCCTTTAAAAGATCATATTCACCATATAGCAGTAATAGGACAGGATGCCGATTCCATCCGGCTTGGAGATTATAGCGGTCCGGGAAAAAATGCCGTAAGCATACTAGAAGGTATCAAAGCACAAGCAAAAAAGAACCACATTAAAATATCGTATGCGCTCGGGGCAACGGTACAGGATCAACCCTATAATGTAGTATCATCCACTTACTTAAGAGACTTACAAAACAACGAAGGGCTGAGCGCCGCTTATTACAATAATATCAGTCTGTCCGGTAACCCTGCTGTAGAAAAAACAGTAAAAAATATCGATTTTTTATGGACCCTTTCCGGGCCGGACCGGGTAATAAAAACAAATTTTTATTCCGCCAGGTGGCAGGGAACAATTCACAGTCCCCGAACGGGACATTTCAACATAGGACTGGAAGGAGATGATGGTTTCAGGCTTTATATCAACAATAAATTATTGATTGATAACTGGAAAAAAGTTTCTTACAGTAAAAAGGGGGTTGATTTCTATTTTGAAAAGGGAAAATCATATGACATCAAGATAGAATTCTATGAACCCGCAAGAAATGGAAGGCTCAAATTAATTTGGGATGCTGACGTAGAAAACAATTGGGAAAGTCAAATAAAGCAGGCGGTAAATATTGTCAAACGGTCCGATATCGCTGTTATTACAGCCGGTATTCACGAAGGGGAATTTCAGGACAGGGCATTCCTTTCCTTACCCGGCCACCAGGAAGAACTGATCAATGCAATAGCAAAAACGGGGAAGCCCGTAGTTGTGATATTAGTAGGCGGCAGTGCCATCACCATGAACAATTGGATGGATCACGTGGATGCCATTTTGGACGTCTGGTACCCTGGAGAAGAGGGTGGAAATGCCGTCGCATCCGTCTTATTTGGGAAATACAATCCTGCGGGAAGGCTACCCATCACTTTCCCGATAAGCGAAGGCCAGTTGCCTCTGGTTTACAACCATAAGCCTACCGGAAGGGCGGATTATTATTATGATTTAAGTGGTTTCCCCTTGTTTCCTTTCGGCTATGGTTTAAGTTACACTACTTTCAAATACAGCAACCTGCATTTTTCAAAAAACAATATAGATAAGACTGATTCCACAACAGCAACTTTCACTATTACAAATACGGGGAAAATGGCAGGAGACGAAGTTATTCAGCTTTACATTCATGATCTGATAGCCTCCGTTACACAACCTGTCATGCGACTGAAGGGATTTCAGCGTATGCACCTGAAGGCAGGAGAATCAAAAGAGGTCAGCTTCTTAATTACCCCGCAAATGCTTAGCATGCTGGATAAAAATCTCCATAAGGTAGTAGAGCCGGGAGATTTTGATATCATGATCGGCGCTTCCTCAAGAGATATAAGGCTAAAAAAGAAACTAAAGGTGGAATAAAGACCAAAAATGGCCTCCCTCAAGGCCATTTTTTTAAATCTTTTTGGAGATTACGAAAATATTCGTATGTTTGCCTACGAAACCATTCGTAAGATGAAAAGAATAAAGCCGACCGAGGGTGAATTAGAGATTCTCCGTGTCTTATGGGACAAGGGAACAGCCACCGTCCGTGAAGTACATGAAACGCTGACCGAAAACAAGCGGTCGGGATATACCACCACCCTGAAGTTAATGCAGATTATGCATGAGAAAGGATTGGTAAAAAGAGATACCTCTGCGCGTTCTCATGTATATCGGGCCGCTCTATCTGAAAAAAGAGCGCAAAAGCTCATGCTGGATCGTTTGATACATACTTTATTTGGAGGGTCTTCCTCTTCTCTTGTTATGCAGGCGCTGGGACATCACAAGGCTTCGCCTGAAGAGATAGAGGCCATTAAGGCGTATCTACGGGAGATGGAGCGACCGGATGACGAGGCGAGCGAACGATAGAGCAAGGGCGAAGGCGTAGTCATATAAATATTTATGGCGATTGAATGTGCCGAATCAAATTCGTTCAGGCTGGCGATACCGCCACATGTTACATTTTAACCTAATAAATACCTTAATAGTTGTTTCGACTTCTTAATTTAATGATTTTAAGAAATAAAAATTTTTAACGGTTTTAAAGAATAAAATCTCCGATCATGTCATTCACAATTTCTTCATTCATCAACGCGTTGGGTTGGACACTGATCCATTCCTTATGGCAGGGAGCTATGCTTTTCTTACTGCTGAAACTGGTCCTCCTCTATATGAAGGACAGCCCCGCTCGTATACGATATGATTTATCCTGTTTTGCACTGGGAGGTATCTTTATTTTCTTTCTTTTGACCTTTTACGACCAATGGGAACGTATCTCTGCCTTCTCTCAGGTAACTTTCCATGCGAGCGGCGCCGCTACAACCGGAACTGCGTTACCTGGAGCCGCCTTTTCCCCGCCATCCTTTAAAGATCATTTTACAGGGAATTGGCTGCTATATCCGGTGGGCTTGTATGCTGTCGGGCTCTTTTTTTTCCTGGTAAAAGTAATACGGGACCTATATCTCATGAGAACGATCCGAAATACGGGAAAAAGACCGTTTGACCGGGTATGGGAAAACTACCTGATTCAACTCGCACGTGCCTGGAAAATTCCACAAAATGTAGGTTTATACCTCTCGGAAAAAGTGGATGTTCCGGTAGTTATCGGCTATTTCAAACCGGTGATTTACCTGCCTTTCAGCCTGGTTAACCATCTGCCTCCGGAACAGATCGAGACCATCCTGCTGCATGAGCTGGCCCATATCAAACGGGCTGATTTTCTGGTTAATATATTGCAAACCTTAGTAGAAACATTATTGTTTTTTAATCCCTTCGCATGGGCCGTATCCAAAATGATAAATAAAGAAAGGGAACTGGCCTGTGATGAGCGGGTCGTTGCGGAAAAAGGGCCTAAAACCTACGCAGAGAGCCTGCTCGCCCTGGAAGAAAACAGGATGGATACAGGGAAACTCGTCCTTGCCGCCACGCATAAAAAGCAACAATTATTTTACAGGATTAAAAACATCATGGAAATGAAGACAAAGAAATTCAATGTAGCGCAAAAATTATTGGTATTCGCATTTATCATAATAACCGCCTTCTCTATCTCATGGCTTACCCCGGGGAATGAGAAGCATATTCCGCCAAGGGATAAAACACAAAAGGCTCCTGTAACTATAGCCTCTGTTCGTGCTATAGATACCACCCAGCCTCCGGCCCCTACTCCACCAAACCCTACTCTAGCCGCTACGCCTCCCGCTGTGCCGGCAAATTTGCAAAACAAACCGCCCGTTCCACCCGTACCTCCCCAGCCCGTGATTTACATAGACTCCATCCCCAGGATCATAGATTCCACCTTGTCCGGAGTAGCTACCGGGATCCAACAATATTTCAATAGCGAAGGCTGGAAAAATTACATGCAATCCCTGAAAGCTTATACTTCCACTCTAAAACAATATTACAAGAGTGAAGATTGGCAGAAATACCAAAAACAATTGAAGGATTATGCCCGGCAAATGAAGCGGCATTTTAACAGCAAGGAATGGCAAAAGCAACAGGAGGCTATCCGGAAGCAGGCTCTGGCTATGAAACAGCAATTTAAAAGCGACGCATGGAAGCGGCAAATAGACAGCATGCGTTATGCATTCGCTATAAACAGGCCTGACACAGATTCTATCTTAAGACAGGTTAAGAAAAGAATAGCCAGGTTGGCCCATGAGGATAATGCGATCATGACGGTGACAGACGGGGAAAAAAGTGTCAATACCAATAAGCTGATCGACAAGCTCAACACCGACGGCTTGCTAAGAAACAAGGACAACTATAAAATTCGTCTAGATGATCGGGGCTTGTTTATAAACGGCAAAAAACAGCCGGATACCTATTACAAGAAATATCGTTCGCTTGTAGGTGATCATACAAGAATAAAAATCAAGAAGAATAATGGAACTACAAGCAGTAGTATTAGCACCGGCCGTTAGTCATCCCATACCGTTTAGCCGGGGAGGATGTTCTGTTTTTCCGGTAAAGCGGCAGCATTGAAAAAACATAAAACTATTTTAGTGACCTCAAAAGCAATAAGTTTGCCTCCCCATCCTGTAGTGCAATTTAAACCGTGTTAAATTATTTATAACTAACTTCATAATATTAAGTAAAATGGGGAAAGGTACTGCCGAGGAGCAGCCTCTCAAAGGATCATTTGATCTTGACCGTCGGC
>CAYZGR010000034.1:8160-20778 GCA_964478125.1 uncultured Chitinophagaceae bacterium
AAAGGTACTGCCGAGGAGCAGCCTCTCAAAGGATCATTTGATCTTGACCGTCGGCTTCATCCCTTTTCAACTCCATTTCCTATTTTTAAAGTTATAAATCACTTTGGGAACCCGGGTATAATGCTCATCTCTCACCGCTGCTCATACTGCTCTTTGTAATAATCCTGATATGCGCCGCTGCTCACGTTATCCAACCATTCCTGATGGCCCAGATACCAATCTACGGTTTTCTCAAGTCCTTCTTCAAAAGTAACCGAAGGTTCCCATCCGAGCGTTTTGTTTATTTTGGCGGCATCAATAGCATAGCGCTTATCATGTCCGGCGCGGTCTTTCACGAAAGTGATCAATTGAGCAGAAGTTCCTTCTGCCCTATTCAGCTTTTTATCCATTATTTTACATAATAAATGAATCAGATCAATATTTTTCCATTCATTAAAACCACCGATATTATAAGTCTCTCCATGAACTCCTTTATGGAAAATGTCATCAATGGCGCGCGCATGGTCATTCACCCAAAGCCAGTCGCGAATGTTATCCCCCTTCCCGTATACAGGAACAGGTTTATGGGTTTTGATGTTATGGATAGCCAAGGGGATCAGCTTCTCGGGAAATTGATAAGCGCCGTAATTATTAGAACAATTAGAAATTACTATGGGTAATCCAAAAGTATGGTAATAGGATCTTACCAGATGGTCGGAAGATGCTTTGGAAGCCGAATAAGGCGAACGGGGATCGTAACGGGTCTCTTCGGTAAAGAAGCCATCGCTGCCTAATGAACCATACACTTCATCCGTTGACACGTGGTAAAAAAGTTTATCTTCCGTATTTTTTCCCCAATATGCCCGGCAGGCATTCAACAAATTTGCCGTACCAAGGACATTCGTTCTTACGAAAGCCAGAGGATCTAAAATGGAACGATCCACGTGACTCTCTGCAGCAAGGTGGATTACCGCGTCAAACTGGTATTGTTCAAAAAGCCGGTTTATCTGATTGTTATCGGTAATATCCCCTTTCTCAAAGGCATAGTTCTCTTTGGCTTCCACATCGCGTATGTTCTCTAAATTACCGGCATATGTTAATGCATCCAGATTTACGATTCTATAATCAGGATATTTGGTTACGAAAAGGCGTATGACATGCGAACCAATGAAACCGGCGCCGCCGGTTATGAGTATGGTCTTCTCCATTTATAAAGATTTATTTTATTTCAAAGAATTCAATTATTGAAGCTGCAATGTATTCCAGCTGCTCCTCATCCAGCTCGGTGTGCATGGGTAAAGACAAAACCTCTTCTTTAAGCCGGGCAGTTACCGGAAGAGTGCCAGAGATATCCCTTATCCCATCAAACATTTTTTGCTCGTGAGCAGGTACAGGATAATAGATCATGGAGGGTATTTCTTTTTTTTCAAGAAATTGATGTAAAGCATCTCTTTTTCCCTCTTTCACCCTTATGGTGTATTGATGAAAAGTATGAAAACTGTAGGATGCACGTTGAGGGATCTGTACTTCAGAAACCGGTTCCAACGCTTTATCATAAAAAGCTGCGGCCTTCCTCCTTGCCGCGATATACTCATCCAGAAAATCTATTTTAATGTTTAAAACAGCCGCCTGCAGACTATCCAGACGGGAATTGCATCCCACCATATCGTGATAATATCGCTTGCTTTGCCCGTGATTAGCAATCTTTTTCAAACGAGCGGCCAGTTGCTCATCATTGGTCGTTATAGCCCCCCCGTCGCCATAGCAACCCAGGGTTTTTGAGGGGAAAAATGAAGTACAGCCCATATCGCCAATAGTTCCGGCCTTTAATCCCCGGCCGCCGGAAAAGGTATAGCGGCTCCCCAGCGCCTGGGCATTATCTTCCACTAAAAAAAGATTATGCTCTTGAGCTAGATGTACCAAAGGTTCCATATCTGCAGTCTGCCCGAATAAATGGACCGGAAGGATCACTCTTGTCCTCGGGGTAAGGGCCTTTTTTACAGCTTCCGGATCCATGCAGAAAGTCCCGGGATCCACATCCACAAAAACAGGCTTTAAATGTAATAATGCGACTACTTCAGCTGTGGCAATAAAGGTAAAAGAGGGCGTAATCACCTCGTCTCCCGGCTGTAGATCTAAAGCCATTAAGGCTATTTGAAGGGCATCGGTACCATTTGCACAAGGGATAACATGCTTTACCTCAAGGTATGCTCCTAACTTTTGCGAGAAGGTATCGACCTGGGGACCGTTGATAAAAGCCGCCTCCTCCAGAATATCCTGAAAAGAAGCAGCTATTTGAGGCTTTATTTTCTGGTACTGACGTACCAGATCAACCATTCTGATAGGGCGCATATCTTTTTCCAAATCCTTTATTAAAGCTGCAAACTTACATGAAAAAATTTACACAAAGGATATATGAAAATGGAGCAACACGACGACCTTTATGTTGGACTAAAAAAGGAACATCATGCCACAGCCCTTTTCATTTGAAGTAAGGATACAAAAAGCATATGGAATAGACATGCATAAGGACGATATTAAATCCTGCTATCTGGGGTGGTCCCCCGAAAAATAGTTTTCCCTTTGCCCGATGGAACAACAAGATCGTAGTTATGCGGCTTTGTTTTACTGACCTCCGGCTCTTGGTGAAGCCGTATTTCTACCGGCTTTGTACTACGATTCTATTTTCTTGTGATAAAAAGCTGGTGACGGCTTTTTATTTACAGGAGGAATAACAAATTCAGGAAAACCGTTTTTTAATGAGTGAATAAAAATGCTGCACGGTTTTGTTATTTTCCTGCCAGCCCAATTTAATCTTTAGCTCCCGGTCAATCCAATATAGGGCTTCTTCCAGATCCCGGCACTCATTAATGGTTTTTATAGACCGGTTATATAAAGACTGATCACCACGGAATAATTCATTTATAAAGCCGAATTTTTCATTAAGTCCTATAGCCTGATGAAGATCCTTTACCGATGAATTCCCCAACTTATTCACTACTTCCTCCTGCTCTTTTTTCAAACGGTCGTTTAATGAGGGTCTATGTTCCGCAATCAGGTCGTTCAACTCCTTTCTGGCAGACAAGGAGGGTTTATCTGTTGTATCTCCCGCTGTTGTCGGTTGGTCCCATAAGGTCTGTTGAGAATTTTGTACGGTCCCCGGCGAGGCCGATTTAATGCTTGCGCCCACTGCAACAACTTCTTGTTCCTTACTGGTATTCTCTTCCGGATTTTCTTTCAGAACGTCCACCGGAACAGGAGCTTCTTCAGTAATTTCTTCCACCTTTTTCTGAGGATGGTGCAAATCATACCCGGGCATAATAACAGAGACTTTCCGGGTTGAATTTTTTTTATCCTCCTCACTTTTGGCACACATCAGCTCCGCATAAAGCAACTTGGTATAATGCGATAATTCGCTTAATGTTGCATCCTTCTCTTTCAATTTCTGCAGCTTATCTATCAGCACCGCAACTTTTTCTTTCATTTTTTATATTATTGCGTTTTACTCTTTTTAATATTCAATCTTTTTATATCTAACCGTAAAGGTATTTATTTCATTCCCGATACACAAATTTAATACCATGTTTATTGAACCGCTCATCAAGGAAGGGAAAAGAGGCTGGATCGAAGTTATATGCGGATCCATGTTTTCCGGCAAAACGGAAGAATTGATCCGGCGGCTGAAACGGGCAAAAATCGCTCATCTCCAGGTGGCTATCTTCAAACCCGTCGTCGATACCCGCTACGATAAGGAAAATATTGTGTCTCACGACGAAAGATCCCTCCAATCCATAGCCGTAAGAAATGCCCGGGAGATTTTATCTTTAACTGAAAAAATAGACGTGGCAGGCATTGATGAAGCACAATTTTTTGATGATGAGCTGCCGGAAGTTTGCGATACACTGGCCTCCAGAGGCATCCGCACGATAGTGGCCGGTTTGGATATGGATTATAAGGGAAATCCGTACGGGCCGGTACCTCTACTCCTGGCCAAAGCGGACTATATCACCAAGTTACATGCTATTTGTATGCAATGTGGTAATATAGCTTCTTTTACCTATCGAAAAACCGGGGATACCGAGCAATTCAAACTGGGCGAAAAAGAGATGTACGAGCCCCGGTGCAGAGATTGTTTTTTCAGGAGCAAAAATAGGCGATAGAACGCCGATTGCCTATAAATAATCTATATTATTTTAGCTCTTTATTCTTTTTTTGCTAACTTTATTAGCAAATTGAATTTATGCATCATTCTGGCTCTGCCGATCTTCCTTTGCACAATGGCCGCGTACCCACCTGGCTGGCCGAACGAATGGCCCGAATAGGCGGCGCCATAGTTTCTTCTATTGTACAATACTATGGGCAGGAAGCGTTTTTATCGCGTATCAGCGATCCCTTCTGGTTTCAGTCGCTGGGCTGTGTGATGGGAATGGATTGGCATTCCTCAGGCATTACCACCTCCGTGTTGGGCGCGTTAAAAAAAGCGTTAAATCCACAAGCCGGAGAACTGGGCATATACATTTGCGGCGGCCGGGGAAAACAGTCCCTCAAGACGCCCCTGGAATTGCGGCAGGTCGGGGATAAAGAAGGACTGAATGCAGATCAACTGGTGTACAACAGCAGATTGACGGCAAAAGTAGATAACACGGCGTTACAAGATGGGTTTCAGCTTTATTTACATTCTTTTATCGTAACGAACAAAGGAGATTGGGCCGTAGTACAACAGGGAATGAATGGATCTTCCGGTTGGGCGCGCCGTTATCACTGGCATTCTTCACGAATACGTTCTTTTGTGGAAGAGCCCCATACGGCTGTGGTGGGCCGCAACCAGGGAAATATCCTTAATCTTGTTCATCATCAGGCGGCTCCCGCCCGTGCGGGTATCTTGAAAGTAGTAAAAGAAGACAAGATCTCCTTAAAGGAGATCCCGAAAATAATCCTTCCCCGGCATCATGAAGTGCGGCAAGAAGATGTAAACCTGAAAAGACTTGGCGCCATATTGGCTTTAGCACAAAACACATCTTTACCCAATTTTGAGTCGCTGCTCTTGTTGAAAGGCGCCGGCCCCAGAACGTTGCAATCGCTCGCTTTAGTAAGCGAAGTGATCCATGGAACACCCTCCCGTTTCAGCGATCCCGCCCGGTTTTCCTTTGCGCACGGTGGGAAAGACGGCCATCCTTTTCCCGTGCCCACCACCACTTATGATGAAACCATACACCTACTGAAAACAGCGGTAGAAAAAGGAAAGCTTGGCCAGACCGATAAGCAACAGGCGATACGCCAGTTACACCGGTTATCTTTACAATTAGAAAAAGGCTTCCAGCCCAATCATCGTTTTGATGAATTAGTTGAGAGAGAAAGAGCACAATCCTATCAGTACGGCGGCAGGACGGTATTTGGAAAAGCAGAACCGCCGGAACAGAAGGACGTTGTGCAATTAAGCTTGTTTAGCTGAGCTCATTTACATACCACCTTCCTGGGGTTTAACGGAAGCCTCAAAGACGGTTTTTGCCGAATCAATGGCCTTTGCATCGCCCAGATAATTCCAGTTGATGCCGTGCACATACTTTCGGAAAACTTGCGTTAATTCATCAGGCGTTGCTTGCCTGACTTTATTACTAAATTCTTGAGGCATTTTCCAGTCGCCCAATACTTTTGATACGCCCAAATTCGAGGCCATGGCATCGGCACTTTGTTGTCGCATATAATTTCTTGTAATGAAAAGGTCTCGCATCTCCGTCAATTCTTTTTGCGAAAAGCCTTCTTTCTGCAATCTTTGTATTTCATGTATCATCACTTCTACCGCAGCTTTTGGCTCGGGCGTACTTACAAAAAGATAGCTATACGGCATTTTGCGTCGTACAGAATAGGCATAAGGGGCGTAAGAAAGATTGCGTTTGGTTCGTATTTCCTCAAAAAAATTGTCGCTTAAAGCGGCGATAGCCAGTTGGTTAGCTACAAAATCATCAGATGTAAAAGCAGGCGCATTCACTATGCCGGCGATATAATTCGTAGAAAGTGTTCTTGACTCTATATGCAAGCTGTTAGAGGCGATGACAGGCGCCTGATAAGAAGGAGCGGCATATGGCCTTTCAGGAAGACGGCCAAAAGCCTCCTCTATTTTCCGGCCGATCACCGCTTTAGATAATTTCCCTGCCACAACGATAAACATCCTGTTTTTATTCAATAAAGTATTGTAATAATAGTTTTTTACATCGGATGCAGAAAGCTGATTAACGGTGTTAAGTTCTCCAAGTGGATCGGTAGCATAGGCGGTTCCTTTAAAAGTAGTTTCAATAGCCATTTTTTGGATCTTGCTACTGGGATTAGCGGCTTGATTTTTTATTCTTGCAATAATTTTTTGTTTTAAAAGCTTAAAATCATTTTCATTATAGAGGGGATGGTTTACAGCTTCGGCAAGCAGGTTCCAGCCTTTGTCAAAATATTTGGAAATACAGTTAAGGCTGATCTTACCATAATCATAGGTGGAAGATCCATAAATATTTATACCGTACGCATCTGCAATATTTTTAAACTCGTCTTTTGTATAGGACCGGGTACCGCATTCCATGGTTCCGGCAAGCGCCAGGTTTTCAATTCCCGCTTCTTTTGCAGGATAATTGGCGACGCCGCCTATATAATAAACGCTTACATTAATGATCGCCTTAACAGTAGGTTTCCTGACTACTGTAATACCTTCCACGGTAAAAGTATCGGCCGGCTCTTGCGCCCATAATTTTAATGGGATAATAAGCACGCATATGATAAGAACGAAAATAATACGTTTCATGATCGGTTATTTCGCGGTGAGTAAATTGGCTTTGAAAAAAGACTGGGGCTCCAGTTTTGCTTTCATTTCGGGATTGATCAGCAATCCGGCACAATAAGGTTGTCCGGTAATATACTTTCTAACATATTGCCGTATATCTTTCCGCGTAACTTTTTTCAGATGATCCAGATAAGCAAAGTAATATGGAAGAGAGGCGGAACACCACCAAAAAGACAGCGTATGCACGTAAGAAGAGGTTACTTCTTTTTGCCTTATCCGGCTTATTTCCATTTGCCTTTTGGCGGTGGCCAGTTGCTGGCCGGTAAAATAATCCTCATTGTCAAACATAGCAATCTGTTTTTTAACGACTGCCAGGCATTCTTTTATTTTATCCGGATTAGGCGAAATACTCATGGTGATCGTTCCACCATATTTCTGTGTGAGATAACCAAAATTTACCCCTGTCGCCAAGCCGGAGTCCAGCAAGGCTTTGCTCAATTTAGATGAATGTTGATTTAAGATATTCGAAAAAAGGTCTGCCGCATAGGTAGCAGAAATATCGTTCCTCGTATTCGGACCTATCCACGTAATATGGATGGCTGGCACCTTGGCATTTTCGTCGGTGACGATAAAATAATCTGTTTTCTGCAAAGGTTGAAATTCCGGTATGGGGTATTTCTTAAAAGGATCAAAGCCGGAAGATTTCCAGCTTCCCATAATCTTTTCTACTGCATTAAAGACTTTGTCATGGTTCACATCTCCGGCAACGGTAAGCAACGAATTGTTAGGCCAATAGTATTTATTTTTGATGGCTTCCATCTTGGCCGGCGTTGCGGAAAGGATCACATCATGATTCCCTATTACATTTTTTCTGCTAAATAAATGACCCCACAGGTGATGGTTCATGGCTACATGCAAGGCAAAATATGGATTGGACTCTGCCCGCCTAAATTCGCCATTCACCACTACATTTTCTTTTTTCATTTCCACAGAATCAAATTTCGGATATTGAATGGCGGCATTCATAAAATGCAGACCTTTGATGAGATTAAAGCTGGGAAGCGTAAAAAAATAGTTCACCCTTTCTGTATTAGTCGTGCCATTAAATACAATACCTAATGCTTTCAAGCGCTCCATAAAAGCTTCCTGGCTGGCATATTCTTTGTTCGCTTTAAAAAACATATGCTCATACAAATGACTCAAACCGTTAAATTCGGGCGGCTCGGTGTAAGAGCCGTTTTTTACTGCTATCTCAATAGTGGCCAACGGCACGCTGTGGTCTTCCAAAACGAGCACCTGAAGACCGTTGGACAACGTTTTGAGAAAAATATTAGACGGCAGGTAAGATTGGGCAAAGCCGGCCATAACCCGAAACAATAAAACCGACAAAAAGAGATACTTTTTAAGCATAATTTAAGGTTTTAGAGAACAACAGCGTAAGAGGGTTTCACAGGAAATGTCTGGATACCGGCGAAATTTCCGGTTTGGAAAACTAAGTTACGTCGTTTTTGCCACAAGTTTGTTTTATTTTAGCGAAGACAACAAAAATTACTACTATGAACACACGCCGGAATTTTTTACAAAAGCTTACCGCGTCTGCTGTGGCCTTACCTTTTCTGCCTTTAATAGGCGCGGCGCGTAGCAAACCTGATGCTTATCCATACACGCAGCCAGAAAGGGTATTGCGGGTAGCCATTATGGGGCTGGGCAGCTACGGGACTCGTGTATCAGAAGCCATGCAATCCTGCAGGCGGGCGAAGCTCGTCGGGGTCATCAGCGGTACGCCGGCCAAGATCAAACGCTGGCGGGCGAAATACAACATCCCGGAAAAAAATTGTTACAATTACGAAACTTACGACCAGATCAAAGACAATCCCGACATAGACGCCGTATATGTGATCACCCCCAATGCGCTGCATCACGATGCAGTGTTACGGGTAGCTGCAGCCGGCAAACAGGTGATCTGTGAAAAGCCCATGGCCGTGAATGCCCGCGAGGGCCGGGAAATGGTCGATGCCTGTAAAAAAGCCGGGGTGAAATTGCTTGTCGGCTACCGCATGCATTTTGAACCGAACACCCTTGAGATCATTGGCATGCGTAAAGCCGGTGAATTCGGGAAGATCATGTTTTTCCAGGGGCTGAGCGGCTTTCGCATCGGCGATCCCACTCAGTGGCGATTGAACAAAGAACTTTCCGGCGGAGGCGCCTTAATGGATATCGGAATTTATGCACTAAATGGCGCCCGTTACATGACAGGCGAAGAACCCAACTGGGTTACCGCCCAAGAAACGAAAACCAACCCCGTAAAATTTAAAGAAGATATAGACGAGACGATTCAGTTTCAACTCGGCTTTCCCAGCGGAGCGGTAGCTTCCTGTTTATCTACTTACAATATGAATTACCTGGACCGCTTTTTCCTCAATGGCCAAAAAGGATTTGCCGAATTACATCCGGCCACGGGCTACGGGCCTATTAAAGGACGGACCCATAAAGGAGTGTTAGAACCTTCGCGTGTGACCCACCAAACCATACAAATGGATGAAATGGCCGGGATCATCCTGGAAGATAAAAAACCTGTTGTGCCGGTAAATGGCGAAGAAGCCGTAAAAGACCTGGCCATCATGGATGCCATTTATAAAGCCTGCCAAACGGGAGAAAAGATAGCGTTGGTATAATGAAATGGACCATACTTCCTTTTCATTGTATATTCATTGCCGGCTGGTCGGGTATTATTACATAGAGGGAAAAGAATATCCGTATCATATCAGTTCGAGGACCACGTAAAAAAGAAATGATACTTTATGAAAGCTAAGGAATTGGAAAAAAATTTGACGCAGAAGATGTGAGATTCCGGACTGTCTGAACCTAACCCGTGCAAAACAAAAGTGATAAAATCCCAATAGCGTCCTCTTTCCTTCTGAACGAAAGCGCAGCGATCTATTATTTTCTTACAGTTTAAGCGTCTTAGGAAGATACTTTTTTATAAGACCGTCATAATACGGTTTCAGCTCTTCCAATACAGGCGGGGTCGGACTTTTTGAATAGAGATCGTAAGGATTAAACTTTTTTACCCATTTGAACATTTCCCGATCATGGTCATTTAATAGATAATCGTAAGCATTTTCGCGATGTTGCGGATAAAAAGAATGATACCGGATCATGTATAAAGCCGGTTCGGGCAGGTAATCTTTCATCATCTGATACATATACTCATCATGTCCCCATGATAATTGCACATTTTCTAATCCTATTCCCTCTTTATATACCCCGACTTTCGTGTTGTAGCGCTCATCATAAGTATCGGGATTGTCCGCAAAAAATTCGGAATAAACGATCTTATCCGAAAAAGCACAGCCTACGGGGAAGGTATCCCCCACCACTGCCCATTGAGGCTCGCCAAAAAGGCACAATACTTTTCCCATATCGTGAATAAAGCCGGTGAGTACAAACCAATCGGGATGGCCATCTGCACGAATGGCTTCAGCAGTTTGCAAAAGATGCTGCAATTGGTCCAATTCAATATCCGGGTCCGAATCGTCTACCAGGGTATTCAGGAAATCCAGGGCCTCCCAAACAGGTAGTTCCCTGCGGTTAAATTGCAAAAAGTCGGCCTTTTTTTCCTGCACAAAATCATAGGTCTGGTACTTATGATTCAGGCGATAAAACGTTTTCACCGTATCCCTGGCCGGATCATCGTAATTGCGATATTCCTCTTTGGGTTTAGCTGTTTGCTCCGGTTCCGGATAACGTTCCAGAACCTCATCCTCCCATTCTTCAATACTTCCCAGGGGATTCGTTTCTCTTTCGGAAAACTTTTGTCCATTATTCATGACGCTATTTTTAGATAGCCAAATATACAAAATATAATTATAGAAAAACTTTTCCGGGCTTTTGTTTTTTCAATTATCCGATTATCTTTAACCTGAATTATCCACTGCTATGCACCTCAGATTTATTGATTACCTTATTATTGCCCTTTATTTTGCCTTTGTTTTAGGTATCGGTTTTTTTATCCGAAAGAAAGTTAAAACCGGTAGTGAATTTTTAACCAGCAACCGTTCCATTCCTTTATGGATTACCAGCCTGGCCTTTATTTCTGCCAATCTGGGGGCACAGGAAGTTATGGGAATGGCCGCTTCAGGCGCTAAGTATGGGATCATGACCAGCCATTTTTATTGGCTGGGAGCCGTTCCGGCCATGTTTTTTGTAGGCATTTTTATGATGCCTTTCTATTATGGGAGCAAGGTGCGCTCTGTACCGGAGTACCTGGCCAAGCGGTTTGATGAAAAAACGCGGGGATTAAATGCCTTTACTTTTGCCATCATGACGGTCTTTTCATCCGGTATTTCCTTATATGCCCTGGCGCTTCTTTTTGATGTTATTTTAGGATGGAAGTTCGAATTTTCCATTTTCCTGGCCTCCGGCATCGTGCTGGTTTACACTTTTCTGGGCGGATTAACCAGTGCGGTTTACAATGAGGTATTGCAATTTTTTTTAATCGTATTGGGATTGGCCCCGCTGGCTTTCATTGGGCTCCACCATGTGGGAGGATGGAATGGGATAGTAGAAAGATTACCCGATGCCATGACCCATACCTGGAAATATATGGGCCATACTTCGGACAATACCATGGGCGTGAATACCTGGCAGGTGGTATTCGGGTTGGGATTTGTGATGTCTTTTGGTTATTGGTGTACGGATTTTCTGGTTGTCCAGCGGGCGCTAGCGGCCCGGAGAATGCGTGCAGCACAAAGTACGCCCGTCATTGCTTCTTTTCCTAAGATGCTGATGCCCTTTTTTGTGATCCTGCCGGGATTGATCGCCATGGCATTAATGACTATCCCCGGTTCGGGATATCATATTCCGGACGCCGCAAACGGGCAGACCAATTATAATTTAGTCATCCCCTCCCTGCTCAATCATTTTTATCCCAGCGGCCTTCTTGGCGTGGGATTAACGGCACTTTTTGCTTCTTTCATGTCCGGAATGGCGGGAAATGTTACCGCTTTTAATACGGTCGTAACTTATGATATTTACCAATCCTATTTCAGACCCGGTAAGAGTGAAAAACATTACCTGAATGTGGGCCGGATAGTTACGGTGGCGGGAATCGCCGCCTCCATAGGCACCGCTTATTTGACCAAAGGGTTCAATAACCTTAATGACTTCCTTCAATTGGTTTTTGGATTTGTAAATGGCCCTTTATTCGCCACTTTTGCCTTAGGAATGTTTTGGAAAAGATCTACGGGGCATGGCGCTTTTTATGGTTTGTTAGGCGGTACATTGGCAGCTGCACTTACTTACAATCTGACCATGGCCGAAGGGAAGGGCGGAGCCATAGCGAATCTCCATACTTTCAGCTCGGGGATGGCACAAAGTTTCATGGTAGCCATAGTAGCCTTTTGTTCCTGTTTTATTCTCACTATTATTGTCAGTTTATGTACAAAACCACATCCCAAAGAGAAACTCGTTGGGCTGGTTTACAGCCTTACACCCAAACCGGAGCTGGGTCACATAGCCTGGTATAAAAAGCCCCTTACCATCGGAATTGCCGCGTTGATCTTAATGACGATATTGAATTTGATTTTTATGTAACATGCCTATTCAGAAGCCTGAATTAAACAAGCCGTAAACCGGTATTTATATGGATGGTTTGGCACTTTCTCCGGATTTCCATTACGATTCGTGCATTCGTGGCAACTCCTATTTCTATTATAGGAGCCGCCCATCGAATGATGTTATATAGATAGTTGGGTACTCTTCTAGATTTCCACCATGATTCGTGCATTCGTGGCAACTTCTATTATAAGAGCCGCCAATCGAAATATTTCAATAGTTGTTGAGCAAGCCGATCCTATTTAAAGAAGGGGGCA
>CAYZGR010000034.1:20878-35552 GCA_964478125.1 uncultured Chitinophagaceae bacterium
ATCGAAATATTTCAATAGTTGTTGAGCAAGCCGATCCTATTTAAAGAAGGGGGCATCCAGATCCGAATCAATTTGGTAATAAACCACCCCTTCCCTCTTCAGTCTTTCAATATCTTCATTAGCCTTTTCAGCCGGCTCTTTTTCTTTACTATACCTAAATTTGTTGATTATGGCTACGATCAGGATATTGTTCTTTTTGGCCCAACGGATATCGGAAACGTGTAAATTCTCAGGAGTTGCAAATAGATAATAATTTGACGGGGAGAAATCAGGCTTCTTCATATTTTCTTCCAATTGTTTTCGGGTACAGCTAAGTCTGATCTTACCGGTAAAGAACGGTGTAGAGGCCGATGTCCCTATCATTAAAGCATGATCCAACATCCCATATTTTCTCAATAATCGTACAAGACGGGAAAACAATATGGTATCTTTCCCGGGAATTTTATTATCAATCATGATCTGTATCTTCCCCTTACAATATTTTAGAACTTCTTCAAATTTAAGAACCCTGCTTTCTCCAACGGAGCTACGGAGGCTGCTGATCTCTTCCCATGTCATTGAGGATACGGGTTTATCTACATGATAATAGCGTTTAAAGGTAGGTGCATGTTGTATAATAAAAATACGGTCTTTTGTAAGCCTTAAATCTACTTCTACCATATCATACCCCCTCAATATAGCTGCTTCAATAGCCGCCTTGCTGTTTTCAATATGATGCTCATTAACGATTCCTCCCCGATGTGCAATTAAAAAATATTCTTTAGCTGACGGAGAAAAGGATTGTGCTTGTACCTTATTTGATAAAGCACTTATCGAGCCTATAAGAAGCAGGACTAAAAACCTCATTCTGAAAATCAATATCCTCACCAACCTGCATTTTGCGTGATCACCCCCCCGCTATTATCAATTTCACTCTGAGGCACGGGCCAAACATTCATATAAGACGGATCAAAATATCTTTCAGGCCAGACTACGTGTCCATCAGCCCCATGCAGCGGTTTGCTGCACAGTACCTTTGCATCCCCCCATCGAACCAGGTCGAAATACGTATTTGCATATTCCCCTGCCAATTCACACCTGCGTTCCCGCTTTAAATCTTCCATCGTAGCTCCCTGTATAGAAGGTAACCCGGCTCTGTTCCGTATCAGATTAATTTCTTTATCCCCGCTTTTACCCTGCATTAATGCATCCTCCGCTTTTATCAACAATAAACCGGCATACCGGAGTAGGGGAACATTTAAATCAGTAGTCGGGAAATTACCATTGGGACTGACATGCTCCAGATTGGGATAACTGAAAGGCTCCATATACTTATTAAACTGGTAACCGGTGAGACTGTTCACCGATTCGTAAACCATATCTTCGCCAAAATAAGTAAAATGATCTCCTTCCTTTAAGATAGTGGCTCCTCTCCTTTCATCACCCGGCTGATATAAATCATACAATTCCTTTGTAGGCTGAAAATAACCCCAGCCGTTATATTTACCCCATCCTTTATTCTCCAGCATCACGCCGGGGAGCTCACTGCCGCCGCCCTCTGCACCTGCCGTACTCACCACCGACCAAATATACTCGGGGCCCCAATTATGATCAACAGAAAATACGTCCCTGAAATGGGCTTCCAGATGTCGGTTCCCGAATTGAATTACACTATCGGCATACTTCTCAGATTTCGCATATTCTTTTTCATATAAGAACATCTTTGCCATGTAGGCCCATACAGCCACCTTATGCGGACTGCCATAGTCCGAAGGGTCTAGTTCCTGGAAAAAAGGCAATAATTCAGCCGCCCTTTTCCAAAGCCCTTCTATGTAATCATAATTTACTTTTGCGCTTTCTGCACGCGGTATATAATAATCTGTCGTAGCCGTCGCGCTCGTATCCACTATCGGAACACCCCCCTTGCTGTCTCCATACGTATAGGTTAATTCGAAATACATCAGGCCGCTCAAAAAGTAAGCTGAACCAAGGATTCTATTTTTCAGGCTTTCATCAATATCCATCCCCGGCAGGTGCTTTATAATATCATTCGCCCGTTTGATCACCAAATAACGCATCTTCCATTGATCCTGTACATAACTTGCAGTAGCGGCAGCAGGATTAAAATTCTTGATGTTTTCAGCGGCTGAATTGGACCTGCCCGGCACCATATCCGGTCCGGCATCTATATACCACATGTATCCCCTGCCATAAAATTCTTCATAATTGTTAAAAGGAGAGAATAAAGAATTATAAGCCGATATGGCATCATCCGAGGACTTCCAGAAGGTAGCGGCCACAGGGGCGCCCTGAGGGATCACATCCAGCGCTTTATCAGAACAACTGCTTATTAGCGCAGTTATTACAACGACGGCTGCAATTCTATAGAGAAATCGTTTCATAATCTTTTATTGTTTTAGAACATTATAAGTTTAAATTAATGCCAAACAGGAAAGCCCTGGCTACGGGATATCTTCCTAAATCAACGCCATAGGTATCCATACCTACTTCAGGATCAAATCCACTGTAGTTGGTAAGCGTAAAAACATTTTGTCCGGTAATGTAAATTCTAAGGGACTGAATATGCAACCTTTCACTTATCCGATCCGGCAATGTATATCCCAGCGTAATGTTTTTTAACCTGGTGTAGGAGCCATTCTCAATATAAAAGGTAGAAGCTCTTCCAAAGTTATTATTGGGATCTGAGGCAGATATTCTGGGAATATTGGAATGGGGATTATCCGGACTCCAGGCATGCAATATCTGCTTTAGCATGTTATACCCCTGCTGGCTGGCATTCAGCCCGGTAAATTTTATGGCATTGAATAATTTATTTCCGGAGACGCCCTGAATAAACAGGTTCAGGTCAAAATTGTGATAACTGAAATTCGCATTTAAACCATAACTGAAATCGGGGAAAGCACTACCCCTGTAAACCCGGTCTTCCGGACTGATCTTCCCATCCCCGTTTGCATCAAAGAATTTCAAATCCCCGGGTTTTGCAAAAGGCTGTATTTTTTCCCCGTCTTTATTTACATAGCTGTCCACTGCCTGCTGGCTTTTAAAGGTCCCTTCGGATTTCAACACATAATAGGAAAACAACGGCTGGCCGGCTATGGTACGTATGGGGTCAAGCGTGGCACGCACCTCATAATACCCTCCAATACCGTTAGGGAAAATATCATTATCTAATGAAATAACCTTGTTCTTGACGCTGGATAAATTCATATTTATATTATAGGTAAGCTTATGTCCGGGATGGCTGTGATAGCCCAACGCTACTTCCCATCCGATGTCCCGGGCCGTTCCCGGCAAATTTATAAAAGGGCCGTTTTGGACGCCGGCTGTGGAAGGTACCGGGATTTGCTCTATCATACGTTCGGTGATCCTTCGGAAATAATCGGCGGTCAGGCTGAGTCTGTTATTCAAAAAAACCGCATCCAAACCTATATCGGATTGCCTGGAAATGGCCCATCTGATATTCGGATTTGAAATGGTATTTTGTGCAAGGCCGTACACCTGCTTGGCGGGCGATCCCAATATAGAAGGATAGAGTTTTTCAAAAGGTACGTTAACCGCATAATCGGGTAAGCTTGCCAGATTACCCATTTTCCCCCAGCTCCCGCGAATTTTCAAGTCATCCAACCACTGGATCCCCTGCATGAAATTTTCTTCACTAATACGCCACCCTGCTGACAAGGAGGGGTAATATTCCCATCTGTTATAGCTGGGTAATTTGGAAGAGCCGTCTCTGCGCAGTATCCCTGTAAACAAATATTTATCCTTATAAGTATAGTTGACTCTCCCAAAATAAGATACCAGAATATTTTCATGTACTTCGCTGGTGGGAGGAAATATTTCCTGTGCATTAATAAAGTACCTGAATTGAGGATCTTCTCTGGTAAAATCTTTTGCATACACCTCGAAGCTCTCATAACTTGATTTTTGATACGTAAAGCCGAGCAATACATTTAATTGATGTACCTGATTAAATAGATGTTCATAATTTAAAGTCTGTTCGGCAAGCAGGTCCTGCTCATTCCCATTACTCATCGTCAGGGTATTATCAAAAAATTTCTTCCCCGTTTCCAAAACCCTTGGTTCGAATTGTTTAGCAGTATTTATGTCCCTGGTAATAGCCAGATTGGATTTAAAAGACAGGCCTTTCAGAAGGTTTAACTTAACATAAGGATTAACAAATATGCCCGTTTGCGGGTTATGATAATCCAGCCTTTTTAAATAAGCGACCGGGTTAATAATATCCCCGTAAGAACCCGCGTATTTATCCGGCAATCCGTTAAACGAGCCGTCCGGTTTATAAATACTTACGTTAGGAGGATAAAAAATAGCAGAAATAATAGCGCCCTGGTATCCGCTTGTTGTATTGGTTCCATATTGGCCATCCTGGTATGAAAGAGCAAGATGTTCTCCAAGGGTAAGCCAGTTCGTGATTTGATGATCCGAATTAATTCTAAAATTATATCTTTGGGAATACGTATTGAGTAGTATTCCTTCATCCTTTCGATAATCAAAGGAGGAATAAAAAGTGGACTTTTCACTTCCACCCCTCAGACCTACATTGTAGTCCTGCATCATGCCCGTGCGAAAGATGGCATCCATCCAATTGGTTTTTGTGATCTGTCCTTCAGGATAAACAGATGCATCAAACACCGGTTTACGGGGCTGTCCGGCATTATCCGCTGCCAGATTACTTACCTGGGCATATTCGGCCGCATTAAGCGCCTGTGGTATTTTCCATGCATTCTGAAAGCCTATTTTTGCATTCAGGTCCAGGCTCAACTTTCCCGATTCTCCTTTTTTAGTGGTAATGAGAATAACGCCTCCCGAAGCGCGTGCGCCATAGATGGCCGCCGAAGCATCTTTTAGTACTGAAATTGAAGCAATATCATTGGGATTCAACGGCCCTCCATTATAAATTGAACCGTCGACGACCACTAAAGGGCTCTCAGAATTGAGCCCTCCAAGCCCGCGGATATTGATCTGGGGAGTTGAAGTCGGATCGCCTCCATTATCCTGTACAGTGACTCCGGGTGCGCTTCCCTGTAAAGCCTGCTGCATATCCTTATAAGACCTCGAACCCAGATTTTCCAGATTCACATCCGAAATAGCCCCGGTAACATCTTTCTTTTGCTGGGTACCGTAACCTACCACAACAACCTCATTCAGGCCGTGAGCCGACGGTGTCAATGTAATATCAAGTTCATTTTTATCATTCACGGCTATTTCCTGCGTCTCAAATCCAACATAACTGATCTCCAGGACCGCGTTATCGGAAACCGTCAATGTGAATTTCCCATCTGCATCCGTAACGGTACCCTGGCCGGCGCCCTTTACCCGAATCGTTACACCGACCAGCGGGTTCCCGGAAGGATCCTTTACCGTTCCCTGAATCTCATGCTGGGGATTTATGGGATCTTCCCCGGGAAAAATCATGCCCTCTACCCCCACCATGTCGATATTCATCTTATCTGGGTAAAGACCTAAAGGGAGATCAGCGGCCCCTCTTACCTGTGCTGAGAGCAAAAGGCAACCCATAAAGAAAATAAGCGGAAAATGGCTCCTCATCCTCCTCTTATATCCGCTTCCTTTGCAAAAGGAAGCGCTAAGCAGTAATTTTTTTCTCATCTTGTCTCTTTTTATTTTACAAAGGAAAGATACCTATTTTTATTATATTTATATAAAAATTTTTACTAAATAAATTTTTTGAATGAAATATTTAATCCTGTAGAGGTTAGACGTCGGTAAAAAGAGGTTCCTCAAGTCCCGGCCCTGCGTGGACGGGCCCTTTTGAAATACCGGTTATTGCCCGTGCATGATATTTCCGGCATTAGGGTAATTAAAGAATCCGCATGTATTAAATTCCTGATCCTATAAGATTTAAGGGAGGATATTTTATTTTTTTCGTTACACCTTTCCTCCCATTAACGGGTCGGTAAAACTATCCTTTCCGGTCTCGACATGTCCGGCATAGCGCCTTTCAAAATGACTGAATCCTTTCACCCTTATACTGAAATCATACCAGCCGTGGCTATTGGTCAGATCTAAAACAAGGGTACGTTCCGGACTATTGGCGTCTAATCTTTTAGTTAAAGGCTTGTTCTTATAGGCATTGTCAATAATGTGAACGGTATGGGAACGAGTCGTGTCAAGACCGGTCAATTTGAGAGAAATGTTACCTGAAAGCTTTTTAACCAGGCCTTTACTTTTTTCATATTCACAAATAACGGCTACCGGGTCCTTTTTGTTTCCTTTAAATTCCCTATAAAATCCATTGGGACCATGAATACGGAAATGATAGTTTTTCCCCTTGGAACCTTCTATGGGCCATACATCGGAAAGGCTGTCTCCCGCTTTCACAGTGTAGGAACGATTTTTCCCCGAAAAATAAATATTAAAGGCAGACCCTGATGCTTTTTTACCAAAGCATTCCTTACTGGCTGTAAAGGTTATTCTAAAGTGCTTCTTGTCCTGTTCAAGCCGGCCTTCGGCATAAAGCTGGTAAGGAATAGCACATGCAGGTTTTATTCCCGGTTCCTGCTTTGGCAATAATCCCGAGGATAACGGGTCTTTATTGACCGCAGCTATTTCCCTTTTGCTCAGCGCACTATAATCGCTCGGAGCCTTTTTGAATTTAGCGTTATAAATTTTTTCAATGAACGGATCTTTTTTAAGGAAAGGCAATTGAGGTACCTCCTCCCCATTGTAAGGTTTAAATACAGTGGTCAAATCTCCGCATATAGCTCTGCGCCATTTACTAATGTTAGTCTCCCGGATGTCTTTCCCGGATTTTTGACTTAAAAACCCTTCTAAAAATTGCAAAGTAGAGGTATGGTCAAACACCTGGGAACAAACCTTTCCGCCCCGGCTCCAGGGCGAAGCAATGATCATGGGAACACGGAAGCCCAGACCGACGGGGCCGGTTCGCGTTCTGCTCTTGTATATCCCTTGTGCCAGTTCATCTTCTTTATATATGTATTCCACGCCGGTTTGTATTCCAGAGGAACATTTACCGGTTCCGGGATCTCGGGGATCCGGAGCAACAAAGGGAGGCACGTGATCAAAATATCCATCGTTTTCATCAAAAGTAACGATAAAGATCGTTTTCTTCCATACCTCGGGGTTCTTTGTCAGGATGTCTAAAATTTCTGAAACATATAAGGTGCCATACCAGGGAGCACTCGGATGATCTGAAAAATTTTGAGCGCTGGCGAGCCAGGATACGGCAGGTAGATCACCGCTTTCCACATCCTTTCTAAATTGAAATAAGGGGTCACTCTTAGGAACCGGAAGTTTTCTTTTTTCCTGGTGATCCTCATATTCCAAAGTAGCCAGTTCATGAAAATCCGGATCTTCCGAATTAGTGGTAAAGGCCCGTTGGTATAAATTTTTTTGATGTGCGGATAATTTCTCAAAATTGGATGGACTCCACTCCTCCAGTTCTTTTTTCTTTTGGGCGAGAACCGCCTGCTTTATCGCTATCTCTTTCCTCTTTTTTTTAAAGGAAGGGTCTGCTCCCGAAGGAGACAGTTTACTCACTTCATTTTGTAATTTTTTAATTTCTTCCGGAAGCTTGTTAATCTGTTGTCTTAGACTCTGAATATACCTGGGCGAAAATTTGACATTATAAGGAGCAAACCACTCCAAAGGATTACAGCCAAAATTGGACAACCAGGCTCTCTGGTCGCCGGACAATCCACCGCCACAATCTATATCATTCTGATAAAACTTCCAGGATATGCCATTGGCTTCCAGTCTTTCAGGAAAGGTATCGAATTGTAATACCCCCCATCGGTCACTACTCAGGTTTCTCATAATAGCTATGGAATGAGGCGCTTGTTGCTCTCTTACGGTTCCCGTCCAGAAAAACAAACGATTTGGATTGGTGCTGGTCATACCAGAACAAAAATTCTGGTCACATACGGTAAAAGCATCTGCCATTGCATAATAAAAGGGAATATCCTCACGGGTATAGTGTCCCATTGTCAATGGCATTTCAGCATATTTTTCGTCCCGGACCCGTTTAGCGGGGACCCAGTTATCGAACCGTCCCTGGTTCCAGGCATCCACCTGACTGGGACGCGAATGCGGCACAGAACCCATCCAGGTTATTTTGGTATTTTTTATATCAAAACGAAAAGGAGCAAAAGTTTCCCCTTTTTCATTGCTCTGTAACCATGCCAGATTCCCATTTGGTAAAGTAATCGCCCGGGGGTCGTTATAGCCCCGAACCCCTTTGAGCGTACCAAAAGTATGATCAAAGGAACGGTTTTCCTGCATGAGAATAACCACATGTTCGGCATCTAAATAAGAACTTCCTTTTTCAGGATTTATAGCAGCAGCTCGTTTGATAGAGGCCGGCAGCATACTCGAAAATCCGGCTGTCCCGGTGAGCATGGTCATTTTTTTAAGAAACTCGCGTCTGGTATCCATAACTATAAAATGATCATTATACTAAAAATAAGCAGAGGGGCAGATAAAAATTACCGGCGCCCAAATTTGAGAACGAAACAATCTCATGCAATTTTGACGTTCCTTTACCTTTCCTGAATCAAATATGAAAATCAGATTACCACCCGGGGTTTTGATCAAGATTGGGATTTTTTTGCAGATCCTTAATGTTTAAAGGATAAAGATATTTCTTATCTTCCCAAACCCTTTTAATATTCGGCAGTCGTATCAAATATCCGCTGTTACCATCGGTTAAACGCCAGTCATCCGTCCCTACGTTTACATATTGTACACCGCTCTTTTTATTCTCAGGTTCCTGGCCGGTATAAAAATAGACATCCGGTTCGCCGTCTCCCGTTATATCCATAAGCGTATTCGCGGAAGGTATATAAATCCCTGTCCAATCCATTTCCATTAATTTCCCTAACTTCCATCTGCGAATATCATCAAACCGGAAACCTTCCAACGACAGCTCAATACCACGACAGCGTCTGATTTCCAATAGGACAGGATCAGAGATAGCAGGGAAGTAGGTTTTTTGCAAATAGGGATCCACCTTCGTGGGAAGGGTCGTCGTACCATTCGTAATTCCCCCTCTTCTGCGCAATTCTCCAATTGTTTTATTCCAGTCTGCATCCGTAATGGTGCCCAACTCGGCTTTTGCTTCCGCATAATTAAGCAATACTTCCGCATAACGGAAAATAGGAACCGAATTCGTGTTATAATCCCTGTCGTCATAATGCTCATCAGGAATACACCATTTAATAGGTTGATATCCTGAAAAAGTAACTGAAAAATTAGGAGGTGTACTGACTTCTACTCCGGAGGAGTTTTTCATTTTATAATCAGGCATCCGGATCGTTTGTTCGAGCCGCGTATCCCGGTTCTCAACCTCCTCCGTATAGGTCATGGTCTTATAATTTTTTTTGTCAGTAAAAGGAGTCCCGTCCCGCATTAAAAAAGTATTAATAAAGGGACGAATAAAACCTAAATGGTCTCCGTAAGTTCCACTGTTATACCACCAATTGGCATCATGGGTTCTGCCTAATGCGGTAGAATATACATTTGCAAGTATTACCGCGGAGGCAATAGGCTGGTCGCTGGTAAAAACCTCTTTATAGGACTCATCTACTCCTGAACCATTGTATACGCTATAGGCTCCGCCGTCCATGATGGCTTCAGAAGCCTTTACACATTCATTGAGCCACTTATCAGCAGTACTTTCCAATTTTAATTCCGAATGATATTTCCGGTAAGTTCCCTCAAAAAGGCAAATTCTTGATTTTAATGCAAGCGCTACATCTTTGGTAATTTTAGTTCTGGAAGGTTCCCTATCGGTACTGATATTCTGAATGGCATAATCAATATCGGCAAGGACAGAATCCATTACCTTAGCCCGGGGATCACGCGGAGCCGTAAGTTCTTTACTATCAATAGCCAGGGGCTTAGATATCCAGGGCACTTTACCATATCTCTTTACCTTTCTAAAATAAAACCAGGCCCTGTAGAAACGGGCAATGCCATTATAATTGGCTCTTACCTCCTGAGGAATAACCGACCGGTTATTTTCCTGAAGAAAATAATTAACATTCCTCAGACTGTCCCAATCCCAACGATCGACCGTTCTTGAATTGAGCACCCCGCTTCTCAGAAGATCATTCACATTCTGACCGGAAGTATAATCAGAAAGCTGGTCTGCGTGGGTAATGTCTGATGCAGTCGGCACCATATTATAAAATGAATTTGTATACTTCTCCAGGCCGTCTTCACTGCTAAAGACTTGCTGAGCATTAGGGGTATCCTTTGAGATTTCATTCATATCACAGCTCACAAAAATCAGGCCCAATGCAAGAAAAATGATATTTAGCTTTTTCATAATAAAAATCTTATTGTGCTATCAATTATTGTCTATTCATTTTTTACCCTTAAAAAGTTACGGAAACGCCTAACGAAAAACTCCGTAAAATCGGATAATTTAATCCATCTCCTGCAGTCCCTCCTGAAACATCCGATTCGGATTTGGCTATACCGGTTTCGGGATCGATGTAAGGATCAATTTTTTGTAAAGGAGTATACATCCAAAGGTTCTGCCCGTCCAGGGATACTCTGATATCTTTGATTCCGGCATTTGATAAACCGTCTGATTGAATGGTATATCCTATCCCCAGGTTGTTTAACCGTATGTAAGCCACATTCATGAGGTACCTGGTTTGAGCCTGAGCAAGATCATTTGCCGACTGGGCCTCATATCCCACATAGTTGGGTAAAAAGGCATCGGGGTTGTCTTCAGACCATATAATCCCCGGCTCAAGCTGCCACTTGGGCAATTGGTTGTAAGGCCGGTTGTATTGCCCCCAAAAGTTATCCGCTTCGCTGCTGGGATACCAGTCCCTTTGGCCAACCCCCTGAAAGAACGCAGAAATAAAGAAATGATTCCAGTTTAGGTTAATATTGGCTCCAAACCGATATCTTGCGCTGCTGTTCCCGATAATACGCCGGTCCCCGGGGTCGCTTACCCTGTTTTCACCATCATTAATTTCCCCATCGCCGTTCAAATCTTTGTACTTCAGGTTTCCTACCCCGAAAGTTCCATCAGGGGTATGGGGATTGAGGGCTTTATCCTGATTAGCGTGTTTTTCAACCTCTTCCTGCGATTGGAATATCCCTTCAGTAACATATCCCCAGATTTCACCAACCATCTCTCCTACATAGTAATCGTCAAGGTTTTTCTCCGGGTTGTTATACCGGGTTATTTTTGCTTTATTATCCCCGACATTAAAACCTATATTATAGGTCAACTTCTTTCCGGCTACATTATTAATTTCATCGGACCAGGCTACTTTTAATTCCCATCCCGTCGTACGAAGATCCGCATAATTCCCCTTTGGGGTCTGCGCTCCAAAAACCCTTGGAGGAGTCAAAGCTGTCGTGAACATGTTTGTCGTATTCCGAATGTAAACATCTCCACTCAGACTCAACCGATTGCTAAACATCCATAAATCCAGTCCCAAATCAGAGGTGGTGACCGTCTCCCATGTCAATCCTTCGGGAAGAACCCTGGGCATAGAGATCGCTTGTGGTTGTTCTCCGTCTATGATATTGGATATCTTCTTTATCGGCAATTGTTGCTGATAGGTATAAGGCGCAATATTACCATTTCCCAAAGAGCCGTAAGAACCTCTGATTTTCAATCCGGAGACCAACTCTTTGGAAATATGCCAAAAAGGTTCTTCCGAAAGAAACCATCCGGCCGAGAAGGAAGGAAAGAATCCAAATCTCTGGTTACTCGGAAACTTTGAATTCCCATCATAACGTCCGCTTAAAGTAACCAGGTAACGATGTTTGTAATTGTAATTCAGTTGATAAAATACACCGAACAAATCCCAGGCATTATATCTACCCGCAGTAGAAATTCCATCGCCAAGAGCCAAATTAATATTGTCTGCATCTTCAAATGCCAGTCCATTTCTCCTGAGATAAACCGAATCATATTGTTGACGTTCATAATTGCTGCCCACTGTTAAATCTACATTATGTCCCGCTCCAAATGTATTTACATATTCTCCATATAAATTCAATGCATAATAATTGGTGTTTTCATTAGTTAATGCTAAGTTATTTTGATTTGTTCCTAAAAGCGTTGTTTGTCCTTTGGCCTTGCTGTAAGGTACCGGCACTCTTTTCTCCTTTATATTGTTTCTGGTATTTTTATAAGAAAAATTGCCTTTCAAAGAGAGTTTATTATCAAAAAAATTACCCTCTAATTGTATCTTATCGCTGAGCACCTGGTTATTAAAATCTTTGCCATTTTTTCCATAATAAAAATCCCCCACAGTATAGGCCCCTGAAAAGGATATGGTTCCGTCAGGATTTAACATAGGGGCCGAAGGATGTCCTTCATCCTGAATATTCCTCCATATTCCACCCCCTTCTCCCACATTCAGAGGATTAAAGTATAATCTTTTGGCAAAGCTGAAGTTATTGCTCAGTTTCAACCAGGAGAAAAGTTTCACCTCCCCTTTCGCTCTAAGATTGTACATATTATAATCGTCCGAATTATACCGGAACAATCCGGCCTGCCCCTGATATCTTCCTGAAACAATAAAGCTGGCCCGGTCGTTACCTGCGGAAGCGGAGAAATTATAATCCTGGCTACTTAACCATTTTTTGTATAACTCATGGTACCAGTCAGTACTTGCATAATATACATAGTTGCCATTATCATCCACTACCACATCCGGTAAACTGGGATCCTCGTGGTGTTTTTTAAACGCTTCCAGGTAATCCAATGAAAAAGGCTGGGTTTTATTAATATTTTTAGGGACAAATCCCTGGCCATTTAAATAAGCTTTATAAAAGTTTTTAACGTAGGTATATCCATCTGTAACAAAACCGGGCTTAACAGCAGGTTGTTTGAAGCCTACCCGGGCATTTACATTAATGGAAAACCCTTTCTTCACCCCGCTTTTTGTTGTAATCTGAATGACTCCAAAGGCGGCCCGCGCCCCGTATTCTGCAGAAGCGGCAGGACCCTTCAGTACCGATATAGACTGTATGTCATTGGGATTTATCATGCTGGGATCGCCCTCTACCCCATCAATTAAGACCAAAGCACTTCCTCCCTGTCCAATGGAAGTTTCACCCCGTATATTGATAGCGGGCTTTGCAAAGGGTTTACCGTCCGGTATATCAATATTCACATTGGGACTAACGCCTTGTAAACCCTGATTTAAATTAATCATGGGTCTGCTTGTAAGTTCTTCACCGGAAATTTGGTCAACCGCCCCCGTAATATTCCTTTTACTTTGTGTGGAATAGCCCACTACTACCAATTGGTTCAATCCCGTTGAAGAAGTGGTCAATTGAATGGTAAAATTAGTTTGGGATCCCACCTTTATATTTTTTGTGGTATACCCCACATAGCTCACTTCTAACGTCGCGTTCTCCGGTACCGTCAAAGTAAAATTTCCGGCAGCATCCGTAACCGTTCCCTGATTGGTCCCTTTTACTTTTATTGTCACACCTACCAGGGGATTTCCGGAAGTATCTGTGATAGTTCCCTGGATCTTATGCTGGAAGTCTGACATTTTCCCATTGGGAAGGGTACCCGCCACGTCGTATGTTGCTTTTAATGACATTCCCACTCCTTCATGAGCAGAGACCTTAAAGCCGCTCAATAGGATGATAAGAAAGATGAGACTAAGAAGGACACTTAAGTATTTAAGCGTTGAAAACCTTTCTATAAATCGCATGTTTTCCATAACTCGAATTTTAAAGATTATGCTAAATTTTTATGAAGTGCTGCTCTTTATTACCTATAAACTCATTTTTATTTTGGGATGGACATATTCATCCCTACTTTTTTTAATCAGCGGGGACAACCTGCCAATTACTCCATAAGTCAACTGTTTTTTCTGCTTGTTCTTGTACCCCTTTCTTTTTCTTCCAAAACGCTATATCCTGATCCCCGTTCTCGTCTTGCTGCGCCTTGGCATGTCCGGAGAATGGAATAAGCAGCCCGCCCGCCTGATCATCATTTCCCAGACCTATCCTTCTTCTTAAGTCTACAAAAGATGGGACATTAGAAATGCTATCAGGGGGGAGGCGGATAAATTCCGGAAAGTATGGCGTATAAGGAGCCTTCCTGATAATATTTAAGGCTTCCTTATCCGAAGGGTTTAAAAGGTGCTCTATAATTAATGAAACAACTACAGCCCCCGGATCGATTCCCGGAGGTTCTTTTGCATTACTTAAAGATTTAATATACGTATTGACCAGCTCCTCCCAGGATACAAGACCGCTTAGCCTTATCCTACGACCTTGCGGGTTTAAGCCAAGCTCAAATTCGATCTCGAAATCATCCTCCATTTTAAGCTGAGTTGCCGAGTTATTAATTATTAGGGGGTTAGTGATACGAGAGTTTTTTATTGGCCCCATTTCACCGGTCTATGGTTTTTTACATATCCCTAAATAATAACCCCTAATATATTTGTAATAAATACACCTGTTCTGTATGCAATTTAACAATTATCCCTGCACTTATCTAATTATTCTTATCCACATATTGTGCATAACTCTGACGACTTCAATCGAACATATTTCTTAAACTTAAATGCCGGCAATCCTATTCTCCTGCGCTATCCCCTATCAAAATCTTTGTATAGAGCTTGATCCGTTTATTTTTGATCAGCTCATGTATTTTGTTTTTCCCGGCACGGGGACGGGA
>CAYZGR010000035.1:0-34676 GCA_964478125.1 uncultured Chitinophagaceae bacterium
TAATGATGAGTGCCGTACTCCATCCGGCAGCTCGTTTCCAATATTTTTTGGGATGCTGCATCACTGCTTCATATTGATCCAGTTTTTCTTGTGCTTTTTGATAAGCTTCTGCGTCCTTGTTTTTCATTAATTCGACAAAACGAACCACAAAATCGAAGAAGATGGGGAAATCCTGCTTTTCGTGTTTTATACTCAGATTGAAACGGATGGTTTGCCCATAAACAAGCTTAATAATGAGCGTGGGTACCGGATGTTGCGTATTGATTTTTGCCTGAAACAGGGAAATGTGATAGGATTGAATATCGTCAAAATCCACCGGACCGAACAAAGCTGATTGGAATCCCTCGGCGGTCAGGGTGATGTTCTCTTTTTTTGTCTTTATTTTTTTAAAATTCCTTCGCAGGACCAAAATCCACAGTACGAATAAAATAAGATACACATACCAGGGAATACGTATCATCAGGTCGGTCCACCCCACGGAAAAAATACAAAATCCGATAATCCCGCCAAACAGAAGAGAGATGTACGCATAATTGTATTTGATATTTTGATAATGAAAGGTGTAAGTTCGATGAAACATATTAGGTATTTTTATGAAGAAGCAGCTGTATCAACCCAATCATTTTTTCCTTGTCGGAAGGATCAGATTCTGCTATTAGGATGGTCAAAGTCGTTAATGTTTCAGGACTCACTTTTTCAGGAATATTAAATCCCGCTTTATGAAGTAACCAAATAAAACTAAACGCACCGCTTCTTTTATTGCCATCATTAAAAGGATGATTTTTGACAATAAAATATAACAGATGAGCGGCTTTTTCCTCGGTTGTGGGATATACATTTTCACCGAAAGCACTTTGAAAAACATTCCCAAAAATACCTTTTAAATTACCAGTAGTTTTTTCCTGGGCAAAGAGTTGGGTAGCCTCACCTTTTTCAATCAATGCTGTTTTTAGTTGAAACAGAGCCCGTTGCAGCTCTTCTGCTGAAGATTTTACATCTTCAACCATTCCATCTTCAGGAAATTCATTTTTATCGTAACGATCCAATGAAAACCAGGTTCCTGCAAAAGATTGAATAAGCGTAAGAACATCCTTGGCTTTGACCAATTTATTCTGATCGGTCAGTATCTTTAAGTGATGCAGTGTCTCCAAAAATTGGTGTTTATTTTCTTCCAATCGTTTTTCGTTGATAGCATATCCTTTGATTAAATAATCTTTTAGACGTTGAGTAGCCCATTGTCTAAATTGCGTTCCTCGCTGGGATTTAACGCGATAACCGACAGAAATAATAACGTCGAGGTTGTAATGTTCTATCTTCCTTTGAATTTGCCGTTTCCCTTCTTGTTGAACTGTCGCAAATTTTGCGACAGTTCGGTTTTTTAGTAGTTCTCCTTCTGAAAAAACATTATTGATATGCTTGCCAATGGTTTTAACATCTCTGTCAAACAGTTTCGCCAACTGGTGTCGATTTAACCATACTGTATCTTTATCCAGGTTGACTTTTAACTCTACCTGCTGGTCTTCGGATTGGAAAATTTCAATTTTCATCTCACTTCTTTTTAAATACTCTTCAAATATACTTATTTTCAATCCGCCAGTGCCTATTTTATAATTCTACCTCATCAATCACAATATCTTGCGCCGAAAAACCTACGGAGATATCCGTTCCGTAATTTTTTTGAAAAGACGTTGCGGTGGTTGTGATGAGCGCTTGGTTCATTTGAAGGCCGGTTTGTTTTTGCCCGGATGAATCATAAACGACAAGCTTTACTTTTACCACATTCGTAGAATCGCCTCCCACGGCCTGAAGTAAAAAGGGTGTAAACTTCTTTATGCTAACCATTAAATCTCCCCGCATGGCTTGGCCATCGATGACATAAGATTGCGTTTTTGAAAAGGTAAAACTATAACTCTCCACCTCAAAATCTTTCGATTGATGATGGTGTTGAAGGGTTAAGATCACTTTTTTAGAAGAAAGGCTGTCCTGCATTAAAGACTGAGCCGATACCGTGGTCAAAAGCGTTAAGGTAAATAACATGCAAAAAAATAGTTGTTTCATTGGATTTGGTTTTTAAATTGATGTTTTAATACCCCCAAAAGGCCTGAAAGGGAATGGCGGTTTTTGTTTTTATGGGAAGCGTACTTCCGTCTTTTTTATAATATTGATAAAGGCCGTCTTTTTTGGCTAAAACGGGAAAGCTAAATTTATAACCGGGGGCCAAAGCAGGCTTCTCATCCAAAATAATATTGTCGAACTGAGCCGGAAGGATCACGTTGCCGGATGCATCCAGAATACCAAATTTCTTTTCTTTTTGAACCAAGATATAAGATCCGTTCTCTTGAAAAATTATCCGGTCGTATTCTGAGGGAATGATGATTTTCCCTTCCTTGTTTGCCAATCCTACAGGCTGCTTCATATCCTTCCATTTCCCTAAAAGCAAAAGATAACCCCGTTTAAAATAATCAGCTATATCTTTTCGCTTGTTAAAAACATACTGCGCCGGAACAATCACTTTCCCGGTCGAATCTATATAACCGTAAAAAGGATCCCCGAAATCATCTTCTTCCCCATTAAACATCAAGGCATACCCCTGATGTAAATCGGATAAACCTTTATATTTGGGCGGAATGACATAATCCCCCTGCTCATCGATGATCGCTTCTTTATCTCCTTTTTTGATGACCGCCCGGTGGTGGTAAAAATGATCTATCCGCATCGGAAAACCGCCTTTCGAATATTCCCCTTTAATGATTTTATCTTTTAACGGATTGTACAATTTGTATCGCCCATTGTCCCGGATAATAGCCAACTGATCGGAATAAACAGCTTCGATGGAATCGTAGGAAGGGATAAAAATTTTCTTCTTTTTACGGTTATAAAAGCTGAAACTATTCCGGTAGGAATCATCTTGGGTGGTGAGCAGATAAAAATAAGTATTCAAGGTGTCGATTTGTGCATATTCCGCCGGAACGGCTACTTCGCCTGTTACCTTTACCAGGCCGTATTTCCCGTTTTCCGACATCAGCAACAGGTTTCTTTTGTTCAGGCCATAAAGCCCTTCATATTTCGGGGGGATGGTCAGTTTCCCTTTTTTATAGTCATATAACCCGTATTTTGAGCCGGCTCTGACTCTCCAGTAATGGTCCGGCATTTCGGCATCGCTATAATAATCGTATTTCGGTTTCAAAATCATTTCCCCCGAATGTACATTTAAGACGCCCTTTTTATCTTTTACAATCACATCCGCCAAATAGGGCTCATTAGTGTTGCGTCCATAAGTATCGATTCGGTCGAATTGCGGTGCGATAAACGTTTCTGTTTGGGGATTAAGAATTCCGTACTTACCTTGGTTTTCCAACTTAAAAAAGGTCGTTTTTTCTGTAGCACAGGAACAAGTCACTTCTTCCACCGAAATATGGTCAAAGCCCTGATCCAAAAGTCTTTGTCCGTTTTTATCCAAAAGAAATTCTTTTTTATTCCGGGTAACCAGAAAATAACTGTTGTTTTTTATATTTATGGATTCATATTCCGGTTTAATGATGATTTGACCTGTGGTATCGGCCACGCCCCAATGATCCTCTTTGTTGATGGCTACCCAAGGGGCGGGAAAGTCATTGCTGTAAGGCGAAGGTTCTCCCTGATAACGGATGTAATCGTAAATCAAGGGTAATACCATTTTCCCAGCGGCATTCGCGAAACCATATTTCCCTTGTTTTTCTACCCGCATAAATCCGCCCGCCAAAAAAGTCGTGTCCGGATCATTTTTATGTTTCTCCTGATATTGCCGATAGGGAATTTCCTTTTTCGTATGCAGGTTGATTAATAATTGCTCATCATTTTTATACAAGCACAAAACAATCTCATCACTCCGCATATTCCGGTGTTGATGTTCATATTCAAACGGCAGCAATACCTTATTTTTAAAATCGATTACGCCCCATTTTCCATTTTTCTCGACAAATAAATAGTCGCCTTCGACTTCACATCCATAACAGTAATCCATATCCTGATATTCAAAAGGAATCGCCAGCTGTTTTTTGGTTTTGTCATACACGCCCCATTTCCCGTCTTTGACCACATTGTAATACCTATCGGTCATTTGATATACCTGTTCAAACTGAAAAGGCAGTACAAAGCCTTCACGGGTAAAAAGATTCTGTTGTCCATCTTTCACAACCCGCCAACGGGTAGAATTATCGGTATCAATCTGATCATAAACCGGCTTCAGGATCCAACGTCCGTCGGAAGTCAGGATACCTATTTTATTTCCTTTTTTCACTTCCACATAATATTGATCGGGAAGCAGGGTAGAATCCAAAGTGTTATAATAATCGGTCACTTCTTTTCCATTATAAAAACCACCTCTGAGAATGGTATTGAAAGTCACTTGACCGGTAGTGTCTATATAAAATTCCTGAACGGAATTCCTTCCCATACTCAAATCAGGCCCGGTTTTAGACAGATCTTTCGTTGTATCCGGCAAAACCTTTGATTCTTCTTGGTTTTCCCCATTCTTTGGCAAAGGTTTGGTCAGTCTGGCAAAACCGCTTTCAAAATGCGAACCGGCATTATAAACCTCTTCCTGGGCGCGGGAAATGCAGGAATTTAGAGTAAAAGCGAACAGCAGAACGAGATATTTTATTTTTAGAATCATCAGTTTTCATTAAGGATTAATCAGCATATTTCTATAGAATATCGATCTATAAAAATCAAAAAGCATCTTCAATTTTGTAATTTTCTGGGACTTCAAAAATCGAAGGCGATACATCCACTTTCCGAATTTGATGGGCTGTTATCCCCACTTTTTTATGCTCCGCCCGGGTGTAAAGCAGCAGTACGCATCCCTGCAGTTTTTTCAGATAGGTATATTTCCCCCAATACAATACAGGGATTTCTTCGGTATACCAGGCTACGATAGTCGCTTTTGGTAATGCCGGATTGAAAAACACCGCTTTTTTACAGGAATACCCTAAAATCTTCTTTCGCTCCTTGTCAAAAGTCACCTCAAAATCTTCAGGATCGATCACTATTATAGAATTTCCGGAATAAGTCGTTTCAATATTTGATCTTTTCCGGTAGGCCGTTTCAAAAGACGTATCGAGTACATAATAAGCCGTATCTCTTTTATCGACCAAAGTAGTATAGCTCATCATGCCTTTTTGTTCCACTCTGATTTTTTGATCGGTGATATAACAAAGCAATATAGGGCCATCATCGTTTTGTATAAGCGCCTTCATAATGCGGGAAGTCATTTCGGCCACAGAATCTTTTGGGGAAGTAGGGACATTTCCGGTATCCTCCCGGAAATAAAGGTTGTAATCCACTTGCCAGGCGGGAATTTTCTTTGTTGTTATTTTGTTTTGCGCCTGCAGGGGCAGGGGCCGCAACAAGAACAACAGCAGTGTGAAAAGGATGTATTGTTTTTTATTCATGATTGTTTATTGGGGTAATTACAGGATTCTTAAGGATATCATTCTTCCTTACTTGATAAAAGGAAATTTATCCTCAAAATATTTACCAATAACAGGGATAGGACGCATGGTATCATTTAAGGCATTGATCATTCCCAAACCCATAAAGACCAAGTATAGTATGTTCCCCCAAAGCATAAAGAATCCCAACTCATCCGAAACCAGCAAGACTACACTCACCAACAACTGGTATATAACAGCCCATTCCACCAAGCCCAGCGACTGACGAAGATGATATTGTAAAAAACTGTTTCTTGGATGTTTCCGGAAACCCGCATAAGCAATTATCCATCCGATGAGCGTAAAATAGGAAATCATGGCGCTTTCTCTCGCATTCATACTTTAGTAATAAAATATGAGGTCAAAGGTGAGCCGGTTGGATTTTCTCACCAAATTTTAAAAGCTACGATAGAACTACACTCAAAGATATTAGCATCTACAATGTGACTACACCATTCCCTCTTCCACCGCCCTCTTTATCAAAGCTGCCGTATTATTGATATCAAATTTCTGCATCATATGGCGTCGGTGCGTTTCCACGGTTAAAAGACTGATGAATAATCTTTCGGCTATTCGCTCGGTAGTCAGTCCCTCGGATACCCAATTTAGCACTTCCTTTTTGCGCCGGGGTCAGTTCTTCCAGGGAGAAATTTTGAGTGTATATCCGAAGGCGCAGTTTTGCAGCATTTGGGTTATGATGCTCCTTTCACTGTGATTGCTGACGGCCAAGATACCGGAAAACCAGTAGAAAAGATTACGGGTATCAGGGAACTAATCAGAAAAATGGGAAACTTTACTTTTACAGCATATCATGCATTCTTATCCTTTCCGTCAACCGTTAAAACTATAAATACGGTATTTTTGCACAATAATCGCATAATAAGAAGCCGGAATAAAATCCTAAAATAAATGAAACTACGGCAATGAAATGGACTCTATCACTGTTGTCTTTCCTTCTTTTTTCAACCACTTTGTTTGCTCAAAGAATGACGGAGATGCAAATCGAACAGGATCTGTCCGGCCTATATGCAAAAATAAGCTCATTCCCTTACGGAGGAGGCAACAGGTTAGATTCACTTGAATACTACGATAGCCTGTTTGCTCAAAAAATACTTTTCTACACCTCCCATTACTTTTCTACGCTGGTATATCCTTTCGATTCATTAAAAAAACAAATACATCTTATTTCTTCCAGAGACGGAAATTTCCGAATTTACAGCTGGGATACCCGGGATGGCGGTAGTATGCATTCCTTTCGAAATTTATTCCAGTATAAATCCGGAGACCGGATATATTCAAAATTATCCGCGGATACCGGTAGGGATCAATACTATGATCCGGGCGTTTTCTATGTTCATATGTACAGACTAAAAAAAAGGGTTTACCTTGCACTCGGAAACGGGATTTACTCTCATTCCGAAATGGGAACCCGGATAAAAATATTCTCAATAGAAGGCCAAACACTAAACGATACGCTGAAATTGATTTACACCCCAAATGGAAGTAGGGTCAATTCAATAGATATAAGTTACAACATCCTGTTAAATTATCCGGATACGGATTTCATGATCCCTCACAGCGTAGAGTATAATCCTGAAAGTAAAATACTTTCTGTTCCGTTAATTACAGGAGATCATGACAGTATGACCAATCGAAGCCATATCTACCAATTCAAAGGAAATCATTTCCAATATTTAAAAACAAAAAATTAATTCATGCGTAAGTATTTGTTATTATTCACGGCTCTATTATTCTTTTCCTTCAGTTCACAGGCACAATTTAAAAAGCTCATTAAAAAGGCAAAGCACAAAGCCATAGAAGCGGTATTGGGAGATGACCTGTCTGATTCCACAGCCTCTTCCTCCCCGCCTCAAAACAACCCGCCGGAGGATGCGGACGATCAGGACCCGTCCGTAGATAAGGAGGAAAAGGAGGATACCGAGACGCCTCCTATGCCTAAACCTATTGATTTTCCGGTAACCGGGGAAACGGTGCATGCCGCGCAGGGTATTTATGAATGGATTATTGACACGGCCGCTATCGTCAGCAAAATTGCCCAGACAGAACAGGGGAAATATGCTTTCGAGCTGGCCCGGGAAAAAGGGCTGAAGGGAAATAACGAACAACTATTCCAACAAATGATGGACCCCAAAAATCGGGAAATGATGGAAGAGATCGAGGCGGAAGTAGAAGCCAAATTTCCCGAAAAGAAAACCCCAAAAGGGTTTCAGGAAAAAGAATGGCAAAATTCTGCCTGGGCGGGACAGGCCATTATTCCCTCTGAAAATCCGGACCCTTCCAATAATCCGGCATGGGGAGGCGTGTCCATGCCTTCCCTGTATTTTAGCGCCTGGGGAGGAGATTTCAATACCTGGATCACGGATCGTTATATAAAATCCGAATTGCGTACTTTGCACGACGGCCGTCCCACCATCATGGGCGCACTCGGCCTGCAGGCGGCACAGATCATGGATCTTAAAAATAACATGACCTACTCTATCGGGAGCGTGTTGGGCATCCAATTTACAAAAGTGAGCCATTTTGATATGCAAAATGACAGTGCAAAATTCCGCATCCTCCATACCATGGGAGTAGCACAGAAATTTTGGCCCGTTCCGGGAATAAAGGTGGAACCGGGCACGGTAGGAAAATTCGGACCTTACCATACGGTCTCTGAAAAATTAATTATCCCGGTTCGCCCGTTTATCGACCCTTCCACCGGAAAAGAAACCAATACCCTTTTGGTATATCATGACGCCTTGTCGGGAAGGGAAGATGCCGGTCCGGACCCGCATCACAATCATTACGATCCTTCTTACAAGATCATTTATGAATATTATTTTACCCACGATCTGGATAAAGAACTTCCGCAGGGACTTATGGAGCGATATAAGGCGGCCGGTTTCGGAGATAAAGGCTTCTGTATCGGCGCTAAAATATCGGATGAAAAAGGAAATTCCGCCGACTACCGCCTGACCCATTTTCAACCGGATGTCCGACTAGATAAAGGCCAGTTTCAGGTACCGGAAGATTATCCCGTGATGACAGATGAAGAATTGAAGGCAGCTGTTAAAAAACAATTCAGTTTGAAAAACCTGTTTAAAAACGCCATTAAAAACGCCGGTTCTGAAAATGATTAATAAATGCATTTCATTTTTCCTGTTGTTTCTTCCGCTGTTTACCTCTGCGCAACCGGATCAAGTACCGGCTTCGATGATCGGGCATATGGACGGTGCGTCTTTCAGGAACTATTTTAATAGCGATTCGGTCCGGTTGCGGGACGGCCCTCCCATGACCGCACCGTACAAAAATACCGGTTTGTTTATTGCTTATGAAAAAGCAGATACTCTTGATTTTAATGATCCCTTTTTTGAAGTAGATACGCCCTTTAACAAATTGGGAAGTACCAGTAACGATTATATCTTTGAAGGACTGGCTTATTATGAAAGAGCAGGGAAGGCCTATCAAAAGCGCTTTGCAAATGATCATGCTTTTTTCTGTGCAAGTTGTGAAAACATGGGAGAACACAGCATTGAGGTTCATGGAGATACGGCAACGCTCTCGATATCCTGGGGCCCACGGTTTAACCGGGAAGATAAATATGTTTTCGTCTATCGTCCTGCAATCAAACGCTGGCAGATCGCGATAGCCTCGTCCATCGGCAGTTTCTATGGGGATTACAACAGCCTGTATGCCGAATATCCGGAAAGGGGAAAAATTTTCCTGGATCATATGGATACGGATGGTTTTCTATATAGCCCGCAATCACAAAACACCTCTCATAAGGTGGAAATGCATTATACATCAGGAAATTACGCCGAGCTTCTTAGCGCATTAAAAAAGATCCCCCCACAAAACTATGGCCTGATAGATAAAATATTTACCACAAACGATGCCCGGTTTTTCACTACGGATAAGGACGACCATAGCAACATCACATCAAGCAATGTAGTAGCGGCAAACCATGTCGGTTATTTCCTGGAACAGGCGAACCAATTAAATACCGCTAAAATTTTTTTGGATCATGTTATCAAAAAATTTCCTGACCGGGAGGTGGCCTGGCTTAATCTAGGGGATGTGTACCGAAAGAAAGGAAACAGTACTAAAACATTAGAAGCTTATCAGAAATATGTAAAACTCATGAAGCGGGAGAAAAAAGAAAACGAGATCCCCGATCGGGTCAAATCCTTTGTAGAAAAGAATAAGGAGTAAAATGCACTAAACAGGTTAGAGCTTGATCAATAACTACCAAATTCGCTTCGTCTACTTGTCCTGTCATTTGGGACGGCAGATTTAAAATAACATACTTCATTCCGTTTACAAGGACGTACTTCTTTTGAATTTTCATTAAAATTCGTGCATTCGTGGCCATACTACAGAAGAACAAACGAGATCCGTCCTCTTTATCGGATTCGTTAATAACCCGAACAGGCAAACGAATAAACCGGCTAATTGATCCTTTGAAAAAAGACAACAAAAATTACCGCATTTTATCCCAACTCATCAGGCTTCAACGCTTTCACAGCCTTCCACAGCTCGTCAATCGTAAGATTAGTCCCCTCTATAGTGAGTAAAAAGCGGTTTTTCACAATAAATTTCAGGGAGCTGCTGCTGTTATCTTTTTTATATTCTTCAATAGCTTTGACCCCGTTCTTTTCAACGCTCTTTTTCACTTCGGTTTCTGTCTCATTTTCAAAATCCTGTGATAACCCCATGCGGGCAAGGCTGATCAGGCTGGCGCCAACAGAATCTGCGCCGTCAATAAGATTTACTTCTATCTTTTTAGATTTATCCTCGTTTGCATAACTCGCATCCAGGGCGGTGAGTTTCAAAAAACCAGTTCCACCTATTGAATAGGAAACGCGTTTCATCCCGCTCAGCTCCTCTGGCATCCAGGCCTTTAGCTGTTCATGGGTAAGCGGAGTAGCCTGCGACAGCTCCTTATAATCCTTTTCCACTTTTTTGGCTTCACTGGCCATCTTGGAAAGAGAAGAAATGGCAGAGGCGGTTTTCCCGGTCTCGCTCTTTTCAGCGTTACCATTACCGCAGCTCATTAAGGCTACTAAAAAAGTAGACAACAACAGGTAATACTTGAACATAAGGATGATTTTAATAATTCCAAAAAGAAATGGCAAATATATATGATATGTCCAGAATCTCCAACTCCAAAAATCATTTTACGACAGAATACCGGAAAACCGGTAGAAAAAAATACCGGTTTTCGTGTATTGTCATTTTTGAGCCATCTATCGTTCTTTGTATCTGGTGAAAAAGAAGCCACTTTATTGACCCCTCACAGCCGCTCGTTTTGGGAAAGGAGTACGCTTCGCTTTTTAAGGAACTAAAATAAGAATAGCCATTCTGCGAAAAATTTGGCATCTTTGTCCCAAATCTCAAGTTATGCTGATAAAAAAGTATCAAATTTCCGGAATGTGCTGTGATAACTGCATCACTCACGTAAAAAGTGCATTAGAGGCCCTGCCCCAGGTGGTAGATTTAAAAGTTCAAATAGAAAGCCCCCAGGCAGTCGTAAGTTTCCGCGAGGGTATTTCTGATAAAGAAATTTTGGAAACTATAAATAATTCCGGCCATTACGCTGCGACAGAAATTAAAGAAGCGGCGATAAATAATTAAATTGCTGCGACTTTTTCAATAAAAATCCATTATTGGCATAGTTATTGCATCTAAAAGGGTAATTTAGGTTAAAAATAGGTTAAAGCGTAAAGGCCCGGTCTAACGACCGGGTTTTTGCGTTTAGGAATCCGACAAAGCAGTTTTCATGAAAGAAAATATGGTTTATTTCTATCCCTCCTCCCTCTTCTCATTCCTTATCCTCCCTTTCTTTCTTATTGGGTTTGCTCCGCGGGCATTTGGGCAGCAAGCTTTACAGGATTCTCTAGAACTGATTTTAGATCAAAAGGATCTTTCAACCCACGAAAAGGCGCTCACGCTCAGCCGTCTTGCAGAGGTTATTTCATACAAAAACCTGCAAAAAGGAATCCGACAAAACCGGGACGTCATCCGGTTGGCAAAAGATCATCAGGATGCAGAAGCGCTCTCATTTGCCTGGTCTCAGCAAGTAGTACTGGATGTCCGTTCAGGGAAAATATCACAAGCCAGGCGTGCAGTGGACAGCGCGTTGTATTATGCCCGGCATGCCTCAGCCCTGGTTCAGGGCCTTGCCTTTTATCGGAAAGGATATGTAGAAAATATTCAGAACCGGCCCGACCAGGCGCTACTCAGTTGGCAAAAAGCGCTATCCTATCTCAATAAACCCGGAGGCGCCCTGTACCAGGCAGGCATATATTATTTATTATATGGCATCTATGCCGAAAGAAATGATACCGTTAAAGCCGGTCAATACGCCCATCTTGCATTACGAAAAGCCCGACAAAGCCGGGAGCCGGGAATATTGGCTGCCAGCTGGCAGATCAACGGAACTTATTACATGGACCGCTATCGCCGAACTCCGGATTCTGTCATGCTTGATTCCGCCTTATACGCTTTTCAACAATCCGTCCGGATCTTTCAACAACAACAAAACCGGATAAAAAATCCCGGCGTGGTTGCACTTGCCGCACTGAACCTGGCTGAAATTTACCTGGACCATTTTCCTCCCTGGTACAAGGATTCCATTTTAAACAATGTAAATCTCGCATTAAAAGTCTCATACACGACCCGCAATGCAGCCATGCAGGCCAATAGTTACGAGATCATCAGCAAATTAAATAAAAAAGAAGGCAATCTTGCGGCAGCAGAAAAGGCTCTCCTCAGAGAAAAGAAAATTGTAGATTCCCTGAAGCCCGCCAATTACTACCTGTCCATGAATTTGTATCAATCCCTGGCTCAATTGAAAGAACAACAGGGAGACAAGACACATGCGCTGGCGTATTACAAACAATATCTGTATTTTTATCAAAAAGAATTTGACGCACGGCAATACAAAACCATACAAGATCTGGAAGCCCGGTATCAAAATGAGAAAAAAGACAAAAAATTAAAACTGCTGCAACAACGCAACGCCTTTCAAAAAAAGCAGACTTATCTTTACACAGGCATTGCAATCATTGCGGTCATCGGGCTACTGCTGTTATTTGCAGCTTATCACTTCCGATTAAAATATGCTATACAAAGGGAACAATTAAAAGATGAAGAAACCGCCCGGCTCCGGGCGGAGCAAAACCTGATGCAAAGCGAAAAAGAACAACTTCAAAAAGAACTGCTTGCGGGGGCCCTCCAGGTAGAACACAAAAATGAAATGCTCCAGGACTTGAAAAAAAAGCTCCGGGAACAAGCCGGCGGGCAGACATCGGTTACCCTGGAAAAGATACTCAATGAAGAAATGCGGGTAGATGAAGATTTTGAGAACATCCGCTCGGAACTCCAGGAGCTCCATCCGCAATTCTTTAGCCGTTTACAGGAGAAGGCCCATCAAAAACTGACACAGCTGGATCTAAAATATTGTGCCTATATCAACATGAAACTGACCACAAAACAAATAGCAGGCTTAATGCATGTAGAGCCTAAAAGCGTACGTATGGCCAAGTACCGGCTCAAGCAAAAGTTGGGATTGACCAAAGAAGAAAGCCTGGAACTTTTCATTCAGTCGCTTTAATGTAAAACTAATTCGTTAATGTACCTGAAGGCAGGGCCAGGGGCTCCCCGGTTTTCACCGGCCGGCCAAAATGAGGCGTTCCATCCGCATTCCAGCTAAAAGGCTGCATCCTGGGGGAGCGATGTCCGCCACATCCTGCTCCTGAAAAGCTATTCGCATGGTAAAGAATCCAATATTGACTGCTATCCGGGGACCTGAAAAAAGAATTATGTCCCGGGGCATATACCTTGTTTTCCCTGGATTCCTTAAAAACCGGTTCAGGATATTTTTTCCAGGAAGCCGCATTCAACAGATCCGACGGGTCAATCAGTTTCAACATGCCGAGAGAATAAAAGTCCGTCCAGCAGCCACTGGCCGAATATACTAAAAATACATTCCCCTGATGCTTCAAAACTTCAGGGCCCTCATTCACATTTACATGTGAGGGAACCTGGCCTGGCAGGTCGCCATGTTTTTCCCAGGCATACCTGGGAGAAGAGATTTTTACCCGCTCCCCTTCTATCGTCCAGGGATTTCTCATCTTGGCAATATAAATATTTTGCCGCCCGTTGGTATCGCCTTCCCATCCGCTCCATATCATGTATTTTTGACCTCTAAACTCAAAAACCGAAGCGTCTATCGCCCATTTATCCGAGGGGTCTGTCACCTTACCTTTAAAACTCCAGGTCCCGGTAGTAGGATCCGCCGCTTTATTTTCCAATACATAAATACGATGGGTTTCGTTTTTCCCGTCGTCCGCTGCAAAATAAACATACCATTTCCCTTCTATATAATGCAGTTCCGGGGCCCAAATGTCGTGAGAATAAGGGGTATGGGGTACGGCTTCCCATATTGTTTTCCTGGCTGCCTCCTTCAGTTTCGCCAGATTTTTTGTTTTCCATATGACCAGCCGGTTTCCCATGGTTTGCATATAATAATAAAAGCCATTATGAAAGACAGCCCATGGATCCGCACCCGAAGGTAAAAGCGGATTCGTAAAAGTAGCCTCTTTCTGCGGGATATCCGTCGGGCTCCCTTCTGCTACTTGCGGCCAGCCGTCTTTAAACCGGATTTTGTCCCGTAGCATCACCCTTCCATATTTTTTTTGTTCAAAATTCACTTTGGGAATAGCATGATAATACATCCATAAGTTCCCCGATCCATCCCTCACTACAGAATTGTGTCCGGGCGCTAACCAATAATTATTGGAGTGGAGCATAACACTGCTCCGGGTGTGATGCGCTTCACTATATCTGATAAAAGGACCCTCCGGATTTTTCGAACGAGCGACCATTACGGCATAATGTGCCTGTGCACCGCAACAATTATCCCCCGAATAAAACAAATAATAATAACCATCGTGATACAACATCCACGGCCCTTCAATCAGCTTATCATAAGTTCCGTCCTTTCCGGGGACCAACGCCACTTTTGCACGAGATCCCGGAGCGAAGCGCAACCAGTCTGCGCTCAGTTCCCGAACCTTAATGGGCTTAAAATCCGATCCCCAGTACAAATAATGCTTCCCGGTTGCAGGATCAGAAAAGGCCATCGGATCAATAGCTTCAAAAGCTTTTCCACATTGTAAAGGTGTTCCTATATCCTTAAAAGGGCCTTCCGGCCGTGAAGAAACGGCTACTCCTATACACATACCCAAGCTGTCTGCATCCGATTGAGCGGCATAATACAGCACATATCTGTTTCTTAAAGGATCATCTACCACATGAGGCGCCCAAAAGTTATGGGAATCTCCGGCCCATCGGGGCTTATCAGGCAGCGCATCCCCTATCCACCGCCAATGTATCCCATCCGTTGAAGAAGCCACCTGGATATGGGCGTATTTACCATTAAAGCCGCCCTGGGTACCGTAAGCAAAAAATTTTCCTTCCCGCGTCTCAATGACGGTTGGATCCGGGAAATCATGATCCCAAACCGGATTTTGCCAGAAGGCGGTTTGCATCATGGCCGTATCCTGCGCAAAGCTTTCTAAAGAAAAGAAGAAAAGGGATAAACAGGTAAACCAATTTCTTAATCGCATAAATGACTTTTATTGCATCCTGAAATATTAAACAGGAGACGGAGTCTCATGATCACAAGATTTACGCGGAGCCTGCAGCACAGTCGATCCCGCCTTCGATGAAGAGGGTTCTTGTAGCCTTCTTCATTCCTTATGAGATAGAGCGCAATAAAGATAGTAGCACAGCTCCTCGTTCCAGTCCCGCTGTAAAACTTTATGCGCACTTCATTCCTTCCCTGTCAACCGCCTTATCAGATTTACTTCTGCAGTATCGTAGGGCCTGCCATCCGTATAAAAAATATCATGAAACCAAACTTTTGGCGGAGCGGTATATTTTTTTGTCCAGCTGTCCCAGGGATAAATGGTTTGCGTTTTCCCACTGACGAACCCCCAATTGATGGCGCCCACATGCTGCTCTTTAAAATAGGGCAAAATGGTTTGAAATCTGCTGCCTGTAGGCCGGGCCATATATTCCGAGCAGATGAGGGGCCTTCCGTAACGTTGCAGGGTCTCTACTTTACCGCGGGTGATACCCAGAGAATCGTAACTGTGAAAAGAAATGACATCAGAATGATCAAACATAAACCGATCCATCGGATCCATTTGGGCCGTATCGGTCCAGTCGCGATGCCAGGGAGCCACTGTCAACGGCTGGGAAGGATTGATTTCCCGCGCCCAGCGGAAAGCGTCCTTCAATAAGATAAAGGCATACTTGTATTTATCTTTCGGATTCAGGTCATCTTTAAAACGTCCGCCATTGTCATTATCCGGCTCATTAAACAGATCCCACAAGATGACCCGCGGGTCATCTTTAAAATGCCGCATCACTCCCTGCAAATAATCCTTCAGCCGGCCATATTGAGTGGTATCTGAAAGCAGCTCGGCGCCGGGGCTTTGTACCCAACCGGAATTATGTACGTGAGGGACCGGCGCCGGCTGCCGGCCCAGATGCGGATCCGGATTCCAGCAGCCGTCGAAAAAAACAAACATGGCTCCAATGCCATGTCTATGCGCGATGGTCAAAAACTGTTCCATACGGTTAATGAAACCGGTAGAATCCTGTTTCCACAATAAATTATGCAAAAACACCCGTACCACATTAAACCCAAGCCCCTGCGCCCATTCCAGTTCTTTATCGATGCGAGCCGTATCAAAAGTGGCCGCCTGCCAAAACTCCAATTCATTTACCGCATAAGCAGGCGTGTAATTACAGCCTACCAGCCAACCACCCTGCTGTTGGTACCATTGATCGGCTTTGTCCGCCGACCAGCGTCCCGCCTGTCGAGCCACAGTATCTCCCTTTTCACCGGAAGAAGAAGGTCCCTGATGACAGGAAAAAGCAAAGAAAGCAAAAAGCAGTATGGGAATGAGGACGGCTCTTTTCATGAATGCTATTTTTTATTCAAATCAAATTCGTAAAAATATAAAATATCTTCCCAAAAACGAAATATACCAAAATATAAAGCGGCTCGCAAGTCGGCAGCACCTACTCGAAAACCTGCATTTTTCGGCTGTTTATAGATGATTTTACGGCGTTCACAAAGTCCTGCTCGCGGAATAAAAGTTTTATTTATCTTTAATGCTTAAATTCCATTTTTAACCTGAAACAATCACGTCTAACGTTATACCCATAAGAAGCCGGATGCCATGTAGATCTTCTTTGAGATCACAACAAAGTTTGTAAACGAAACAGATCAAATTTTAATTATTACTATCTGATTGAACGCCCTGAAGCTGAAACCGAGGTTCATCATGATGCAGATACCGCCAGTCATAAAAAAAAGACAATCGTATGCTTAAATATATTCTAAAAAAAGGATAAAACTAAATTTAGGACCGCTTTTTGAAATAGTCAACCCCGAGGGATAATCATAAACAAGCAATTTGAATTTCAACCTCCTGAACCTGCTAAATATGTTCGTAAATAAAATGCATCGTATGATCACATTAAATGAGTTCAAAAAAGTACTAAAATCAAAAAAATTTGAATCAAAGATAGAGGACAGCGATGAGTCCCATCTTTTTACATTTACCGAAGCACATATGTTTAGGGATAATAAACCTCTTTGTGATTATGATCTGATTGAGGATGGCAACGGTTTCAGATTCATTTTTTTGAGAAAATACCAGGACTTTTCTACCGTTGATTTTAAGAATATAATTTTTAGCGTTCCTGATGACCACCGGTTCCCCTTAATCGTAAACTGGAATGGTTCGGATATTCAAATGGGTAAAGGCCTGAATATTTCTGTTATCGCACGGTCTCCAAGCGAAAAATGAATATTCCAACGGCTCTACGATACGTCCTGTTGTATATCAGAAGCCTAAATACATGCCGGGGCAAATCTTATACTCCCGTTATGCTCCGGGAAGATCCGAAAGCAAACCTCATATCCCTTCCGGAAACATACTACCACAATCCGGATAAAATTGCAACCTGAAATCAAAAAAAACGATCCTCCGGAATACTCCTATGAAACGTAGGATTAAAGCACCGGCTTACACTGGCGAAAGAAGGAAATTTTTTTATTCATAAAGGAAAAATAAAGGCTAATCCTAAAGTACGCCTTACCTTTGTTAAAATAAGAACAAGATTTATTGTAATGGAAGCAACAATAGAAGCACCCAAACAGCTTACCTCAAAGGATTTTGCGTCGGATCAGGAGGTCCGCTGGTGCCCGGGATGTGGAGATTATTCCATTCTGAAGCAGGTGCAAAAGGTGATGCCGACACTGGGGATTCCAAGGGAAAATTTTGTCTTTATTTCAGGAATCGGATGTTCCGGCCGCTTTCCCTATTATATGAATACTTTCGGCATGCATTCCATTCATGGCCGCGCTCCTGCCATTGCTTCCGGATTAAAAGCAGCCCGGCCGGAGCTGAGTGTCTGGATCGTTACCGGCGACGGAGATGCCCTTTCCATAGGAGGCAACCATTTGATCCATATGCTCCGCAGGAATTTTGACGTGAATATCATGCTGTTCAATAACCAGATCTATGGCCTGACCAAAGGGCAATATTCTCCTACTTCAGAAATCAATAAGGTGACCAAATCTACCCCTTTTGGCAGCATAGATCAGCCTTTTAACCCTGCCGGCCTGGCTATGGGCGCCGGCGGCAGCTTTATTGCACGGAGTATGGACCGGGATCCGAAACATCTGCAGGAAATACTCAAACGCTCCCACGCACACAAGGGAACCTCTTTCTTGGAGATCTATCAAAATTGCAACATTTTTAACGATGGAGCTTTCGAGGTTTATACCCATAAAGAGACCAAAAAAGAGGAAACCTTATTCCTGGAAGACGGTCAACCGCTCTTGTTCGGTGCGGAAGGGAATAAAGGCATCCGACTAGATGGCTTGAGGCCCGAGGTGGTCAAAGTAGGCGATCGGTACACCGCGGATGACTTATGGATACATGATGAAAAGGATTTCTTTAAAGCGCAGTTACTGGTACACTTTTTTGATGATCCGGCCCGGCCTCATCACCTGCCCCGCCCCTTCGGCGTTTTTTACGATATCGAACGCCCAACCTATGAAGATCAACTCAACCAACAAATTGAGATGGCCAAAAAAACAAAAAAACCGGATCTGGATGAGCTTTTAGCAGGGAAACAAACCTGGACCATTAGCTGATCAAATGGAAGACCATATGAAACAAGCCGGATGAAAAATCTGTTTCATCCGGCTTTTCTATTCCTTGATCTTATCATCCGTTTCTTTTGTAAATCTAATGTTAATGGCTTAATCAAGCGTTTGTTTAATTAAGCATTTGTTTAACTTTGCGTTTTCTTTTAATAAACCTTTGAATCGCATGGAGTTAAATGAAAAACAGTTGCAGATATTAGAGGCTGCGGAGGAGCTCATTTCCAAAAAAGGATTTGTGGGAACAACGGTACGGGATATTGCCGCAAAGGCCAATGTGAATGTAGCTATGATATCCTATTACTTTGGTTCAAAAGAAAAATTATTACAAAGCCTGCTGCTCAATCGCACGGAGCAGTCCCGCACCCTCCTGAATAATCTGAAGAAAGATGTACACATTGATCCATGGGAGAAAATAAACCGCATCATTGATTTTTATGTAGACCAGATATTAAAAAACAGGAGATTTCATACCATTATGAGCCGGCAAATATCTCTTGTGCAGGATAAGGAGATCGAAGAGCTCCTTATCAATATCAAAAAGAACAATATCGTATTAATTCAGGAGATCATCCGCGAGGGACAGCGTCAAAAGGTATTCCGTAAGGTAGATATTCCTCTCACCATTGGGTCCGTACTCGGAACCATTTCACAAGTCAGTATGTCAAAGCCTTTTTACGAAGTATTACTAAAATTAAATAGCAAAGACGAAGAACAATATTTCAATAAGTTGCGTCCCAAGCTAAAAGCCCACCTAAAATCATTAATGCACAACCATTTAGAGCTAAAAAGTTAAACCAAGATATATGTCAAGAATAAAAATCCTGTTACTGGCTGCAACCTTCCTTCTTTCGGGACGCCTGGCACTGGCGCAAGACAGTATGCACCTCAGTATGCAGGAAGCGATCCGGATGGGAATCGACAGCAGTAAAAAGATCAAACTATCAGAGACAAAGGTTCAGGAAGCCCTGAACCAATATGCCCAGGCTAAAGACCGTCAATTACCCGAAATTAAAGCAACCCTGATGGGCAGTGAGGCTTTTATCCCAACCCATAAGATTCAGATAAAGGGAATGATGGAGAAACCTTTCACACTGCCCTCACATTCCACGATGTATATAGGAACGCTTGGAGTGAACGAGGCCATTTTTGCAGGAAACAAAATGCGATACGCCAAAGAATCAGCCCAACTTTTGCAAGAGATAGCCAAACAGGAAAAGGCACATGATCGGAAAGGGGTTATTTTTAATATTATCCGTGCCTATATCAACCTCTATAAGATAGATCAAAATCTAAAAGTAATTGAGAAGAATCTCCAAGACATCCAGGGCAGATTAGAGGAGACCATCAAGTTCAAAAACCAGGGGCTGGCCACCAAAAATGACGTACTGCGTTTTGAACTGCAGAAATCCCAGGCCCGCTTAACACAGATAGATCTGCAGAACAACCGTCAGGTAGCCAATTTCGCATTAGTGACGCTGCTGGGGCTGCCTGATCAGACCCTGTTGAAGATAGACAGTATCGGCCAGAACAACGCTTCCATACCGCCGATCGAAAATTTTATACAGCAGGCCCTGCAACAGCGTGAAGATCTGCAGGTTTATGATGTGCAAAAAAGGCTGAATCAAACAAAGGTCAAGAGTATTAAAGCCGATAAACTTCCTGTTCTGGGTGCAGGAGTGAATACTTATTATGTTAATCCCTCGGGCACTTTTATTCCTCCGGCACGCAGTTATCTCGTTCCCATTACCGTAGGACTTAACCTGAGCTGGAACATTTCCAGTCTGTATACAACAAAAAATAAAGTATCAGAAGCGCTTATACAAAGACAAAAAATAAAAGTAGCAAAAGAAGCGGCTACGGACCAAATAAAGGTTGCCGTGAATAAAAATTATCATGCCTACCTCCAATCGCTGCAACGTATCAAAGTGTTACAGACCGCTGTTAAACAGGCAAAAGAAAACGACCGGATAATGGAGCTAAAATATCAAAATCAATTGGCGACTACCACCGATCGTATTGATGCGCAAACCATGCTCTATAAATCATTAATTAACCTTGGCCTGGCAAAAGCTGATGCCGCCATCTCCTGGTATCAATTGCTTTCATCCACCGGAAAATTAAATACAACTTATTAAAATACCTCTTTAAAATCCCAATTATGGCAAAAAGTGAAAAAAAGAAAAAGCCTGCATCTAAAAGAATCCTTCCTATTATACTGATCATCGTAATAATTGGCGGTATTATATTCGGTATCAAAGAGCTGATCTTTTATACCCATTATGAAACGACAGATGATGCTCAGATTGACGGTGACATCAGCCCGGTAGTAGCGCGTGCAAGCGGTTATGTAAAGGAGATCCGTTTCAGAGACAATCAATTTGTCAACAAGGGAGATACCCTGGTTATTTTGGATGATAAAGATTATCGCATAAAGCTGGAACAGGCCAAGGCGGCATTGGCAGCCGCTCAATCAAGCGTAGGGGTCAGTTCTTCAAACGTTAGTGCTACAAAGGCCCATGTACCTCCGGCCCAGGCCAACGTAGAAGCTGCCGAAGCTAAATTATGGAAAGTACAACAAGACTTCTCCAGGTATCAAAATCTCCTGGAAGGGCAGGCAATAACGCAGGCACAGTTTGATGCCATAAAGGCTGAAAAAGAAGCGGCCGAAGCCCAACTGGCAGCAGCCAAAAAACAGGTAGCGGCCATTCACCAACAGGTAGCCTCCACCCGGAAACAGGTAGCCGCTACCTCCTCACAAATTGCCATCAGAAAGGCTGCTGTTGACTTTGCCAAATTGCAGCTTTCCTATACGGTGATTACCGCTCCGGTATCCGGAGTGGCCTCTAAAAGAAACATTCAGATCGGACAGCTGGTGCAAACCGGACAAAGCATGTTTGCTATCGTACAAGACAACCACATTTATATAACGGCCAATTTTAAAGAAACGCAGCTTACCAAAATGAAAATCGGCCAACCGGTTGAAATAGATGTAGATACTTATAAAAAGCATCCCTTTCATGGAGAAGTGGCTTCCTTTTCAGGTGCCACCGGCGCCAAATTTTCCCTTCTTCCTCCGGACAATGCCACCGGCAACTACGTAAAAGTGGTACAGCGCGTACCCGTGCGGATCCGGTTCGATTCCCTGTCTCATGATTGGCTGCGGAAATTAAAGCCCGGTATGAGTGTGGAAGTAAAAGTGCGAATAAAGAAGTAATAACCATTGGCAATCCAAATCATTTGACCATTATCAATTAACCATTAACCATTCATCCTTCATGCCGGAAGTAGGTATAAAAAAATGGATCATCACGTTCACCCTGGTCTTTTCCACTTTGATGGAATTGATTGATGTAACGGTAGTCAACGTTGCAATGCCGCATATGATGGGTAATCTGGGAGTGAATTTTGATAATATCGGATGGGTCGTAACAGCCTATTCGGTAGCCATCATCATGATCCTGCCTATTTCGGGATGGCTGGGGAAAAAATTCGGAAGAAAAAATTATTATATCGCTTCAGTAATCTTATTTACCGTCGCCTCTTTTTTCTGCGGACATGCACAAAGCATTGAAGAATTGATCTTATTTCGATTCATCCAGGGCCTTGCAGGCGGAGGCATGTCTCCAACCGCACAAGCCATCCTGATAGAGACCTGGCCTTCCGAAGAGTTGGGCATGGCCATGGCTATGTTCGGCATGGGCGCCGTACTGGGTCCATTAATAGGACCGGTGCTTGGCGGATATATTACCGATCACTTTTCATGGCGCTGGTGTTTTTATATCAATATTCCCATGTCTATGATCGCCTTGTTCCTGATCACCACTTTCATCAAACCTACGCCGAGGGAGCGCCGGCAACCGGTGGACTGGCTCGGGCTGGTTTTGCTGGCCGTCACGGTTATCAGCATGCAGGTAGTGCTGGAGCGGGGAGAAACAGAGGATTGGTTTGATACCAACTATATTATCGTATTATCCTTTACCGCCATTATAGGACTGATCTTGTTTATCTGGCGGGAATTAAACACAGGCCACCCGGTCGTCAATCTCCGCATTTTCAGGCACCGCAGTTTCACCATGGGAATGCTTACCACCTTCCTATTCGGATTGGGCATGTTCGGCTCCGTCTTTGTTTATCCATTGATGTTCCAGAATCTGCTCGGGTTTTCCGCCGAACAAACCGGTTTGGTGACCATTCCAAGCGCTTTTGTAACCATTGCCATGATGCCTGTAATAGGTACGCTTATGAGAAAAAAAGTACCGGCACAATTGCTCGGATGTACCGGGATCATCATATTTATTATTTTTTGCATGATGATGAATAAAACCACTCTGGCATACGGCATGGGCAATTTCCTATGGCCGCTGATGGTAAGAGGCCTGGGTATGAGCATGTTATTTGTACCCATTACCACCCTCGCGGTTCAGGATCTGCGGGGAGAAGAAATCGGGCAGGGAACAGGACTCAATACCATGATGCGGCAATTGGGGGGCTCTTTCGGCATTGCGCTCATTACCACTTTTGTGGATCACAGGTCGGCCCATCACAGAAATATACTGGCCGATAATATTAATAACTATAATCCTTCTTTTCTGCACAGGATACAAGGAATGATCGCTCAATTCATGAGCCAGGGATTCGGCCATCATGAGGCCTACCAGATGGCGTTAACTGCCGTTAAAGGTTCCGTTATGAGGCAAAGTTTGTTAATGTCCTACACAGATGTATTTTGGATCGTAGGTATATTCTTTATCGCTCTGGTCCCGCTGCTGTTGTTCCAAAAATTCAGGCCGCAGCAAGCGGGAGGTGCAATGGCGCATTGATAAACTGATCCTGGGTTAAATTGTTTTATTGCTATATTGTTTTATTGTTCTTTTAAAATTTAAAAAAATGAAAAAGGGTATTTTCCTTACAGCTATCTTATTAGTTGTTTTCACCATTCAGTATGCACATTCTCAATCTCCTATTTATTTAGGAGTTAAAGGGGGAATCAGTATTCCCAATCTCAGTGCAGGATCATCAGGGACCAATGTATGGAATGAAGGCTATTCCTCCCGGATCGGGCCAAACATTGGTATATTAGCCGAGTTTCAATTGTCTCCTTTATTCTCAATACAACCGGAAATTAATTATATAGGTGAAGGAGGAAAAAGAAACGGCATCCAACCCTTCACCATTCCAGATAAATATGTAGAAATTTATCAACAGGCTTTTCAAACGGACAAAGATTATACTTTCGCCGATTTCAAAAACATTTCCCGGATCAATTATCTTCAGATCCCCATACTGGCCAAGTTTAATTTTGCATTGAACTCAAATAAAAAGCTCCGTTTTTATGCACAAGCCGGGCCCTATGTTGCTTTCCTGGTGGGAGCAAAGCAAATTATAAAAACGGATAATCTTAAAGTCTATCAGGACAAAGACGGGAAGCAGGAAATACCACAGGACCTGGTAGCAGGCTTTTTTGGAACCACGCTTGATTCGACCGTTGAAGCCAAAGACGACCTTCATAAGGCCAATATAGGCGTCCAGGGAAGTATCGGCTTCTCTTACGACATCGGAAGGGGCAAGCTCTTTATCCAGGGTGGCGGGAATTATGGATTCATCGATATTCAAAAGGGGAATAAGCATGGCAAGAATCATGTGGGAGCAGGCGCCGTGGCGTTGGGCTATGCTTTGAAATTAAGATAAAAACATGAAGACCTTTATCGTACCAACGGACTTTTCTAAAAATGCGCGCCATGCATCGGCTTATGCCGTTCAGCTTGCTGCTCAATTGAACGCGCGTGTGATCCTGGTGCATGTCTTTGAGGCTCCCGTGGCCGTCTCGGAATATGAAATAGCCACGGTTCATTTTCATGCTATGAGAACACGCATCGAGAATCAACTGGAGGAACGAAAACAAGAACTAATAGAGGAATTCGGAGATAAAGTCCCCATAGTTTGTAAAATGTACAATCATGGTCTAATAGATAATATTAAAGAATTAGTTGAAGAAACAAATGCACGTCTGGTAATTATTGGCCTGACCGGTGCGGGAATGGTCAATCTTTTCCTGGGCAGCAATACGCTGAATATTGTTAACAACATGGGAAAAGTAACACTGACAGTCCCCCCGTTTACCCGTTTCCGTCCCATTCGTAAGATATTGTTTGCATGCGACATGACCGATGTAGCCCATACCGTACCGGCGGTCCCTTTAAGAATAATACTGGATATATTACAAGCCCAATTACTTGTATTATATATAGAACAATCCGGAAGGCGTTCAACCTCCGAGATTGAAAGCGAAAAAAGCACCCTGAAACAGATGCTTAAGGGGGTAGATTATACCTATCATTCTATATCAACTAAAAATATAATTACCGGCATTAAGGACACTGCTAAATCCCAGCAGGTTGACCTGATCGCCATTATACCCAAAAAGCATGACTTTCTGGAAGGCCTCTTAAAGATCAGCCATACGAAAGCCATGCTTTTTAAAAGTAACATCCCCATTTTGACCATTCCACCTCCGGCAGAATAGGGGCATATCCGGATTATGGCTGAAACATCATTCAAAAGATGGATCATCGTTTTTACTGTAGTACTGGCTTCCATGCTACAGCTGATAGATACCTCCATCGTGAATGTAACGTTGAGCGATATGATGGGCAACCTGGGCGCCACTTTTTCACAAATCGGCTGGGTAGTAACGGGCTATTCCGCGGCGAATGTTATTATGATCATTTTGTCCGGGTGGTTGGGATTCAAACTGGGGCGCAAAAATTATTTTACCGCCTCTATTATGCTGTTCACGCTTGCTTCCTTTCTCTGCGGTAATGCACATTCGGTAGGAGAGCTGGTTATTTTCCGGATCATACAAGGCCTCGGAGGCGGAGGACTCCTCTCTACCTCACAAACCATTCTGGTAGAGTCTTTTCCACATGAAGAAATGGGTATGGCCAATGCCATTTTCGGGATGAGCGTGGTTTTGGGGCCTGCCTTTGGTCCCACTTTAGGAGGATATATTACGGATAACCTGTCCTGGCATTGGATTTTTTATATTAATATTCCCATAGGTATTCTCGCAGCTACGCTGGCACTTATTTTTATAAGAGAGCCGGAGGAAAGTATTCGTACGGGACGGATGGACTGGTTGGCATTTGCATTATTGGTGGTGGGTATAGGTTCATTACAGGTAGTTCTGGAAAATGGACAGCGGGAAGACTGGTTCAGCTCTACATACATTCTTATTCTGGCAGTCGCGGCCGTTATTGGAAGCTTGCTTTTTATATGGAGGGAAGTTAGTGTGGAAACCCCTATCCTGAACCTGAACCTGCTCAAATATCGCCGTTTTGGAGTAGGCGTATTTTTTGCATTCATGCGGGGATTCGGTCAATATGGATCTATTTTTGTCATACCCGTTTTTTGTCAGACCCTCCTGGGCTATACGGCAGAACAAACCGGCTTGTTGCTATTGCCGGGAAGCCTTGCTGCCGGCCTGATGATGCCGGTAGCCGGTCAAATTATGAGGCGAACAAAACTCCATCCTATCTTTCTAGCCGCTTTTGGTTTCGTTATGTACATTACGTTCTTGTTGCTCTTATCGGATATGAGCATGGATACGGGACCAAAAGATTTTATACTACCTGTTATTTTGAGAGGAATTGGGGGCGGATTCCTGTTTATTCCACTCACTACCATCACACTTTATGATCTGAAGAATGTAGAGATGCCCCAGGGAACAGCCTTCCTCAATACGGCCAGGCAACTTGGCGGTTCATTCGGCATTGCCATCATGACCACCTACCTCACCACCCGCAGCGCCTTTCATGAGGCGCGTCTGAATGTCCACCTCAATCCCTTTGATCCGCAGGCAATCCACCGGTTACATTCCTTAACACATCTTTTTATTGGAAAAGGATTCGATCGGACCACTGCAAGATCCAAAGCGCTTCATGTTATTCACGGGATAATTGAAAAGCAGGCCATGCTGCTCACCTACAACGATATCTTTTATCTTATCGCCATCTTCTTTCTGATTTGTATTCCCCTCCTTGTCCTTTTTATCAGAAAAAAGTAAATCTCTTGGATCATTCAATCTCCAAAAAAAGAAAGCGAAGCTTTGTGCAAGCTCCGCCCTTCTTTTATTCACCATGAAAAAGAAATTAAAACTTCAATTCCGGCCATCCTTCCCGGTAAGTGCGCTTCACAAACTGGTTAGCTTCATCGAAATTGGTCACTTTCAGATTTTGGGCATCCCATTGAAGGGTGATTCCACGACCGGGGTAGTGGTATCCTTTACCGTCTTTATTAGCTTTTTTGATATTAAAGCTACGCATAGCCAGATTAGCCATAAGGATACTTTCCGTTAAGGGAACCGCATATCCCACGAAGGGAGAATCCACTTCCATATTTCCGTAACCGGCCAGACAGGCTTCCACCCATTGGCCATAGTGACCATCGGCTCCACCGGGAATGCGCGGATACTTTTGAGGAACTTTTACATCATTAGTTAGATTAGTAGGCAATAACTGGGGATCTTGTCCATACACACCACACATCATCTTACCCCGGGTACCTTCAAAGATCACTCCGTTACCCGTATCTCCTTTTCCACCCATAATCTCATTCGGACCTAATTCCTCCGGGCGGGCGGGCTGTATTCCCCCATCCATCCAGCTTAAATTGATGGTCTCACCATTTTGCCCTGTAAATTTTAGTTGTGAATAAGAAGAAACGGGCCCACTTTCAGGATAATATGCTTGTTCCCAGTTATTCACATAGGGCGTACTTAAACTACAAGTGACTTCGGTAGGATATTGCAACTTAAGTACTTTAAATACCGGCCCCACAATATGACAGGCCATATCTCCTATAGCGCCGGTACCGAAATCCCACCAGCCGCGCCAATTAAAGGGAACCACCAGGTCTTCATAATCTCTCTTTTGAGCGGTACCCAGCCACAGATCCCAGTTCAATCCTTTGGGCACAGGGGGCTTTTTATCGGGCCAGGGAATACCTTGCGGCCATACAGGGCGATTGGTCCAGCAATGAACCGTATGGACTTCCCCAATAATCCCGGCTTCATACCATTCCATCAACTGACGAACACCATCGCCCGAGGTGCCCTGGTCCCCCATCTGGGTCACTACCTTGTATCGTTTGGCTGCTTCCCCCATCATACGGGCTTCCCATATATCATGCGTCAGCGGTTTCTGTACATACACATGCTTACCCAGTTGCATAGCATGAAATCCCACGGTGGCATGGTTGTGATCCGGAATGCCCACATCAACCGCATCGAAGTTTTTATGTTCTTTTTCAAAAAGCTCCCGCCAGTCATGGTAATATTTGGCCTTCGGGAATAGTTTTCTGTTCTTCGCAGCCTGGCGGTCGTCCACATCACACAAAAACGCAATTTCCGCTTTCCCGGTTTTCGCAAAATGGCGGTCATCATCGCCTCCTTTTCCACCCGCTCCTACGCCGGCAATTAATAATTTATCACTGGGTGCAACATATCCCCTGCCAAGCACGTGCCTGGGAACAATATAGAAGCCGGCAGTAGCGAGGGATGCATTACGCAGAAAGTTTCTGCGGGATAAAGGAGAATTTTTAACTTGTTGTTTCTTTTTAGCCATTTTTTATTTTTTATTTGGTTATTTATTCCATACTTCATAGTGGCCTGTATCCATTGGGCACTTGTATCCAAAGCTTTTATGAAAGCATGTTCCATATTCCATGATTCCATATCCAGAAATCTTAATCGCCCGCTCTCAATCAAAAATTGGCGGCTGACTTCGGCACTTCCATTCCATTCATGCTTCAGTATCAAAATTGAACATCTTGTTGTGGTCTTCCTTTTTTACACATTCTTTCAATTGCTTTTCACTGTATGATTTGCCGTACTGCTTGAGTACATCATCCGGTACCCCATCCCATATATTGGGCGTATTTCCAATATACCCAATATCTTTTATTCCCATTTTGCTGGAGAAAAACCCACAGGCGGTCAGGTTACGCATAAGACTAAAGAACTGCACGCCCTGCTGCATTTCCGGTTTGGCCTTGGAGGGCCATGCGATTTCATCTACAAGTGCTAATTGTTGTTTCTTGGAACAGTCTACAAAAGCTTTATCATGCCGCTTGAGCGTTTGGTAATCCATCCATCGCAATCCACCTCTCATGGGGGTCTGGTGGTGCGGCATGTCCTTCACAACAAATTCTATAAAATCGGGTACGCCCGCATCCGTGGCACTCCCGGAACGATCATCCTTGGGAATAATAATATCGGCCAATACCGCTATTGTTTTCATCTCATGATCATTGAAGAATTTTTCAGCCATGAGCTTTTTATCCCGTTCTCTCTCAAATTCCTGTCGACCGGAAGAAGCCTCCCAATCCTTAAACTTTCCCGCCCAGGCGGCGGCTATATTTTCACTGCTTTCCGCATTGACATTTCTCCCATTTTTGCCGCCCTTTTCTTTGGTATTACAGGCATCCAATAACAAGCCGGCAGAGAGGGTACTTAAAGCTATTGTCTTCAACGAATCTCGTCTGTCCATATTCTCAATTTTTTTAAAAGTCCTATACTAAATATTGCGTTTTTTGATCTCTCCCATCATGTGTTCGGAGGCTCTCCAGGCCAAAGCCAGGATAGTCCAGGTCGGATTTTTATCCGCCTGTGAGACGAACGGACCGCCATCCATGATGTAAAGATTTTTACAATCATGCGCCTGATTGTACTTGTTTACCGCAGATTTTCCCGGATCGTTCCCCATTCGTGTAGTACCCACCTCATGGATAATTTCTCCCGGATTATGTAATCCGTAATTACGCTCCGGCCCCGGTTTTTCACCGGTAGGGATAGCGCCCATCGCATGCAGAATTTCTTCAAAAGTATCCTGCATATGTTTGGCTTGTTGTATTTCATAGTCGCTCCAAGTGTAATGGAAGCGCAATACCGGAATACCATATTTATCCACTGTATTCGGATCAATTTCACAATAATTGTCCTCGCGTGCAATACATTCTCCCCGGCCCGACATGCCTACGCCCGCTCCGTAAAAATAGCGGTAATCATCTTTTAATGAAGCGCCATAGCCGCCTCCCGGTTTTTTCTTTCCATTCCTGTCGGGATACGTGCCGTTCATTCCTTCAATACCCCAGCCAAATCCATAGCCCGGCATTCCCATTCCACCCCAATATTCAATATGGTATCCACGGGGGAAATTCAATTTTTTGTTATCCAGCCACCAGGGGGAATATACATGCATTCCTCCCACTCCGTCCTCATTATAACGTTTACGTCCAAAAAGCTCGGGAAGGATCCCCCCTCTGTCAGCCCCTGTAGAATCATGCAAATATTTTCCTACCACATTACTGGAATTCGCCAGTCCATTGGGATGCTGAGCCGATTTTGAATTTAACAACAGACGGGCCGATTCACAAGAACTGGCAGCCAAAACGACCGTTTTAGCTTTTACCTCATATTCCTGCAGATCATCCTTATTTACGTAGGAAACTCCGGTAGCCTGTCCCTCCCCGTTTGTTAATATCTCCCGGGCCATGGCATTGGTGAACAGATCAATATTACCCGTCTTTAAAGCCGGCTGGACTAAAACGGAAGAAGAAGAAAAGTCTGCATATACCTGGCAGCTCCTGTTGCATTGCCGACAATAGAAACATACCTTTCGATAATCGTTTATCGGCCTGGTAAGCATAGAAAGACGCCCCGGGATCACGGTTACGCCCGCTTTTTTAGCGCCCTCTTCAATAAATAATTCATGAAGCCTCGGCTTGGGAGGAGGAAGAAAATAACCATCCGGATCATTTGGACGGCCCTCATTTGTCCCAAAAACGCCAATAAATTTATCCACCTTATCATAATAAGGAGCGACATCTTCATAACTGATTGGCCAGTCTTCTCCCAAACCATCAACACTCTTATGTTTGAAATCACGCGGCCCGAACCGTAAGGATATGCGGCCCCAGTGGTTGGTCCGTCCGCCAATCATCCGGGAGCGAAACCAGTCAAATTCGGTACCTCCTTTTTTGGTGTAGGGTTCGCCATCAATCTGCCATCCTCCCCAGGCCGCATCAAACTCCCCAAAAGGGCGTGTGGTCCCTGCACCGCGCCGGGGAGACTCGTATGGCCATTTTAACTGAGTAATATACTTGGGATCTTTCGGATCAAACATCCCCCCGGCCTCTAACAATGCGATCTTATAACCCGCTTTTGATAATAAATAGGCTGCCATCCCTCCGCCTGCTCCAGACCCGATAATACACACATCATAAACCTTAGATGACTTTTTAATTTGAAATCCTGCCATAATATTTTAGAAAAACAATTTTAGAAAAAATAGAGCTCAATATACAGTTATTTTTTAGAGAAAATCAAACTTTTTTGGCCACAGGGTTTAAAAAATTGGAGAGCGGCGTATTTTTTGATAAATGGTTTTAGCTTTAGGGAAGGTTCTTAATACGGAGATCCCTGAAATAAACGACAGCGCCGTGCCCCAGGAACCCAATATGCCCGGTCTTATTTTTAAGCCCGGGATGCGATTTATGATCCATAGTTCCGTTAGCTATGGCGGGAGCAATGTCTCCGTCAACGATCACATGACCATTCAGGACCACCCTGATCTTTGTACCCTCTGCCCGGATCTCTTCACTATTCCATTCCCCCACCGGTTTCAGGTAACCGCGTTTAGCCGGAATCACCCCATAAACCGAACCCTGATATTGATAAGGCTGCAGGTTTTTATATTGATCTGCCGTATTATCTAAAACCTGTATTTCCATACCTGCGTAAGCCGCATCTCCCTTGAGGGGGGCACGAATGCCGATTCCGTTGTTGGCCCCGGGAGTAAGTTTAAATTGAAAGCGTAATATAAAATTCCCGTATTCTTTTTCCGTATATAAATTGCCGCCGCTTCCTTTTCCCGGATGCACGACAATAGCGCCATTTTCTACCCGGTAGCCCGCTTTGTTGCCGGTCCATCCATCCAGATTTTTACCATTAAACAGGGAAACAAAGCCGGAATCTTTTTCCGCGTTACTCAGTTTATTGGGAACAACTGCACTCTTATCGGAAAGCCGGCTTTCGAAACGGGCGACAGACAGGGAAACTGCCGGTTGCGCTTTTTCCTTCACCGCTCTTTTCATTTTTGCAACGATCTTTTTTGCCGCCTTTTTATGTCCCTCTTCAATCAACCTGTTCACAAACAACATCAGATCTCCGGTGGCATTTGTATTTTCAAACTGGAAATCGGCCGAGCGTGCCGCTTGTAATAAGCGTTTCGAGGAACGCGGATCTCCGATATTGGCAAGCGCATAGAGTGACACCTTCTTTGTTTTTAGATCGGAACTCTTTGTATAAGGAGCGATTATTTTCACGGCTTTCGGATCATGAGCATCCCCCAGGGCCTCTATCAATGGAATACGATTGGCCGATGAGGCTTTTTCCAGAGCATCCCGTAAAGCTTCTTTCGATTTGGGTGTAGAAATGGCGGCCAGCGCCTGAGCTGCCTGATGTACCAAAAAGGAATCTGCCAAAAACGGTTGTAAAAAGGGAACGGCATCGTCCTTGCCCGTCAACTGTAGCTGACGGATCAAAAATTGTTTATTCATTCTATCCTGAACCTTATTCAGGGCCCTGCCATAAGCTTGCACCGCTTTTGCCCTATCGGTCTCCCTTCCGGGCCTCATCACATATCCGGCATATCCATGAAGGGCATATTGCACAGGCGTATTGCTTTTATTCCCATAGGGCAGTAAGGTTTCCGCCAACGCCTCTAATTGATTCTCGTCATAATTGCTCATGGCCTCCATTGCAGAGGCGAACTGCTGCCCGTCTTCAGCAGGCATTTGGGAAAGAACGGCAGATCCATTCTGAGCGTGAAGGGCGGTGAGACCCAGGGCGGAGAATAGGAAAAGCGCTAAGGTTATTTTTTTCATGGTTTATTTAATTAAAGATAAATATGATGTATGAATAATTGGGTCAAATAACAAATATCAAATTATAAATTTCAAATAAATAACAATTATTCAAATTTCAAAAAGTCTTTGTTTGGTAGAGAACTGCTACTGTTATGCTAAATATACTTTAACTGTTGAAATTCCTCCGGCGTTCTACTTGGGATGGTATGAGATACGAAACCGAAGCAATCTTTATCCGGCAACTTATACTTAACAAATGCTACGCAGATTTCTCAATTATAGACGATAATATCTTCTTCAGCTGAACAGCTTCATCATACAGCATTGCTCCCTCTTTCTCAAATTCAGCAGTGTTGGTTTCATATATTAGTCGTAAAAAGTAACCGCTTTCTTTAGCCTCTCTTCTTGCTATCTTCAACCTAAAAACAAAATCTTTCTTACTCAATGATTCGTTTGCTTCAATATAATTTGCGCCCACTGAAGCGGAAGCTCGAATAACCATCTTCAACATTTGCAGTTGTTCCGGGCAAGTTCTTCACAAAATTTCTTACCTTCCCTGCAAATTGGTAGGTTCTCTCTTCCAAATCATAAATTGATTTCCCATCTGCCATTTGGTTTTTGTTTGATACTTGATTTTTGTCTTTTATTTGATATTTGTTTTTTGTAATTTATCCATTATCAGCTATTTTATTCGTAATTTAAAGCCTTCACCCCATCTCCCACGGCGACCGCATCGGCTGATTGGACAACCTGTTAGCTGCTTCATCATCAACAAATTTCAGCTTTTCGGGATCAAAGGATAAAGAACGATCTAACTGTATTGCAACTTTAGCCATATTCACCAACGTACAGGAGCGGAAGCCATTCTGTTCATTCAGGGCAAATTTTTTACGATCGCGCACCGCTTCCACGAAATCGGTTACTTGCGGCTCCGGATCTGCATAATGCGCTAACTTTTTTCCCAGATCGGGAATATCCGAATGGAATCCTTTATATAACTTCCCTTTGGGCCCCTCAATGTAAGGCGCCTCCTCATCCTTTCCCTCTCCATCTAAAATAATTTTGCATCCGTCCTTATAAGTAAATTCTATTCTACGCCAGGGAGCTACCGCATAGGGATGTTGTTGCACGGTATCTACATCTACACGAATGGGATTGGTATGATCTTTTCCCAGAAAATACTGTACCGGGTCCAGATAATGTTGTCCCATATCGCCAAGGCCTCCCCCGTCATAATCCCAGTAGCCTCTAAATTTCTGGTGTACATGCTTGGGATTGTAGGGATGATAAGGGGCGGGGCCCAGCCAAAATTCATAGTCCAGCTCCGACGGTACCGGCATTTCCGGAAGATTCGGTTCTCCCGACCATACATCCAGTTTCCAGTTGAAACCCGTATGCTTGCCAATTGTTACTTTTAAGGGCCAGCCTAATAATCCGCTTTCAACTAATTTCTTAATAGGCTCTACGGTGGTGCCAAATCCATAAAAAGGATCTTTAAACCGGAACCAGGTATTGAGCCGGAAGATTCTTCCGTATTGTTCCACCACTTCTTTTAACCTCCTGCCTTCGCCAATGGTCCGTGTCATTGGTTTTTCACAAAAGACATCTTTCCCCGCCCGGGCGGCGTCGGCGGCTATGATCCCATGCCAATGTGGCGGGGTGGCCACATGAACAATATCCACCTCCGGAAGGGTGATTAATTCCCGATAATCGGTAAAGGTCTTTACACCTTTTATATTTTGTTTAGGAAACTCTTTTCTAATACGATCAAGCGCCAATTGTATATGGCTTTTGTCCACATCACAAACGGCTACCACCCTCGTTCCATTGTAAGGAATATGGTTCCTTCCCATCCCGCCTACGCCAACGATCGCTTTGGTGAGTTGGTCACTGGGGGCAATGAAGCCGCGGCCCAATACATGTCGGGGTACGATTGTAAATAAAGCGACTGTTCCCAGAGAATTTTTCAGAAAAGCCCGACGGCTGCTTTTCACCTTTTCAGTTTTAGGTAATGAAGGGCGTTT
>CAYZGR010000036.1:0-33441 GCA_964478125.1 uncultured Chitinophagaceae bacterium
TAAAAGAATGTAAAGGATTCAGTAAAACCATAAAATTCTGGAATGTATTGTATTTGATTTTAGAGTCTAATGAGTATAAGTGTCTGGCCAGTGAAAGTTATTCTAAAGGTTCAAGAGAAGAGGATACGGATCGGTTGAATAATGTATATCAATATGTCAGAGAAAATTATTCCAATTTGATAAAGCTTGAAGATGTTTCATCGGTTGCCAATATGACCCCTTCCGCTTTCTGCAAATATTTTAAAGCAAAAACAAAAAAGACTTTTGTGAGTTTTGTAAATGAATTCAGAGTTGCTCAGGCATGTAGGCTTCTGTCTGATCTGAATTTGAGCATATCCGATATTTGTTATTCTTGTGGATTTAACAATTTGACGAACTTCAATAGAAACTTCAAGCATTTTTATAACAAAGCGCCTTCTGAATATAGAAAAATAATAAATAATGGTCCTCATTAGCCTTTAAATTCATGTATGGATTTATTGGTTTAAGGAATGAATATCAAGTTCGAAAGGGATGATTGTACGTACATTATTGAGCAGGACAATGATATGGCAAATATAGGATCTTAGAATGAATTACTTTACAATTATTCATTTAGTAAAATCGTACTATAATAAAAGAGTCAACAGCTGGATACTCAACATCAGATATCTGGGATGGTGGTAGTTTTCAATTCGGCTCCCCGCTCCGGCGGATTGAATATGGCGGTCTCCGCCAATCTTCCATGGTTGATAAGGAAGTGTGCGTAGTTGAAAGTGATTGGTTACATAATGATGCATTTTACCGAAAAATTGGATAGCCCAGGGGTCCTGCTTTTCCACAATCAAAATTAATAGACCTATAGATACCTCGTGTTGTGCCCAAAGTACTTTATCTAGTAGCCACTTATTTTCTTCCACATTGTCTAAACAATGAAAAACACCTTGGTATACGTCATCCCAGGCTACCTGTACATGCCGTTTGAATCTTTGTGCAGCGACGTCAAAAAGTGATTCGTCTTTCCTTCTCTTCGCTTCATCCATTAACATCCAAAGGGATTCAATAGCATGACCTATGTAAACAAATTGACTCATAGGCCCGCTCACAGGTTTAAAATCCTTATCCAATACTTCAATCATAAGGCCCATGGATTCCCTATAATGTTTGTGAATTAAAGAATCAATACATTGATCTGCAAGAGTCTGTACCTCCTTATCTTCTTTGGCCCGAAGGAGGGTTGTGCAAACCCTTAGCATGATCATCCAGTGTCCTAAAATAATCTCAGCTCTTTGAAAGGCAGGATCGGGAGCATATTCTAACCTGTAAGTATAATTGGGATTATCGTATCGCTGTTTACAATGCATTAAGATCCTTTTAGCTTTTTCCCAATCCTCTTCTCGTTGGGTAACTAAGGAATACATCGCAAGACCTTCAGCAACAAACAGGTTGCCATAAATATCGGGCTCATATCCGCTGATAACTTCTCCTTTTTCGCCATAAGCCCAGGGCCATAGGGCTTGTATATCGTCATTCACTTTAAAAAGTAAAGCAAGCGTCTCTTTTGCAACGGAAAGATAATGGGGATCCTGCCTTAAATATTGATGAAGGTAAGAATATACCCAAACACCTCTCGCATCGTACCAAGTACGTTTTGTAGTAGAAATAGATTTACCTGAATAGGTTGTATTACATTTAAATCCTCCGTTTTGATGGTCAAAAACATACTTATCTATAAAAGGAAGATAATCCCTAAAAAGAAGGCTATCGTATTCAGATAATAGCTCTTTAATGGTACTTCCCGCCAACTTTGACAGGTTGGATTTTTTCTGGTCTCTATCTTTCATTTTTTCTGTTTATTTGGCGAAATAACCTGATGTTTCTGAAGTCAACGGACAAATTAACATAAAATTTCGCTTCGATAACAATTTTTCCATGACCGTTTTTTGAGATGTAGACCATAGCATGCAATAAGAGTTGATCGGGAATAAAAATGAAATGATTCAATAAAGATTTTATCTTTGAATCTTAAAAAAAGTTGGACAATATAAAAAATGGCTTTACATTGCGTGTACGTACACAATTAACACTAAAATAATACTATGAAACTAAGTACTCTTGATATTTATGTAATTGCCCTTTTCTTTCTCATTATGATTGCCATAGGGATATGGTCGGCCTTTAGAAACAAAGATTCCAAGGATTACTTTGTAGGTGGAGGGACGCTGCCCTGGTGGGTTTCGGGGATTTCTCATCATATCTCAGGTTATAGTGGCGCCGTATTCGTTGCTTATGCCGGTTTAGCCTACACTAGTGGTTTTTCGGTATATGTGTGGTGGGCTTTTACGATAGGGGTAGGCATTATTGCCAGTGCCAATTTGTTTCCTGTCTATTGGGTTCGGTTAAGGAAAAAACTTCATATACAATCTCCGTTGGAGTATCTGAAGGTTAGATATAATCTTCTTACACAGCAGATTATGGCCTGGAGCGGGGTGATCCTTAAGCTCTTTGATGTAGCGGCGAAATGGGCTGCTATTGCCATACTGCTCAATGTATTTACAGGAATGTCTATAGCTTTGGGCGTCCTTATATCGGGAGGAATATCTATTATATACATTACTTTTGGCGGTTATTGGGCGGTTATTGCAACAGAGCTTTCTCAGTTTGTGATACAGCTCGTGGCAGGTATTGTCATGTTTGTTGTGGTGGTCCTTCATCTGGGCGGCCTTGATTCAATCTGGACGATATGGGATAAACTGCCACAGGGCCATGGGAAAGCCTTTAATGACCCTTACACAGTCTGGTTTGCACTGGCTTACCTCTTTATTAATTTCCTCAGCTATAATGGAGGAACATGGAATCTGGCAACCAAATATATTTCTACAAAGGATGAGAAACAATCAAGCCGGGCGGCACGGCTTTCGGGCATACTGTATCTGATCTGGCCCTTGATTTTGTTCTTCCCCATGTGGGCAGCACCGGTTATTCTTCCCAATATCCCTGATCCTACGGAGTCTTATGGATTATTAACCTTAAAATTGTTGCCTTCCGGACTGATAGGGTTGGTCGTGGCTTCGTTATTTGCGCATACCATGGCTATGACTTCTTCGGATGTAAATACAATTGCCGCTGTTCTTACCAGAGATATTTTGCCGGTTATGAGCCCAAAATTTGAAAAGGCGGCAAAAAATAATTCTCTTTTTATAGCCAGGATGAGTACTTTTATATTTCTGATTTTAACTATTATTATTGCATTGCAATATGAGCGTTTTGGCGGGGTATTGGGATTAATTGTCATGTGGTTTGGCGCTTTGGTCGGTCCGATTGCCATTCCGATGCTTTTGGGAATGATCCCTCTTTTTAAAAGGTGTAATTCTGCCGCGGCTATTTTCTCTATTGCTGGCGGACTGGTTGCTTTTATTGTGACTAAACTCATTGATATGGACAGTATGGCATTGGAAGTAGGCCTGCCGCTCATTATTTCGGTGATTATCTATTGTTTGATCGGCGTGGTGAATAGAGGAAGGTCATCCTCGAGGCAAGTAGAAAGTTTTATGAATTTATTGTTTGACAAACAAAACAAATAGAATGAAGTCCTGTTTTCTCATGCTACTTTGTGGTATTTTATTGTACAGTATGATGTCATGTCAAAATACAGGTCGCTCAAATAGAGAAAATAATGTTGAACAAAGAAGGGATTCCATAGTCCCTATTTTATCCCCAAGGGAATCTATGAGTACCATCCACTTGCAAAAAGGCTTCTCCATAAAGCTCGTTGCTTCCGAACCCTTGATCAGCACGCCCGTAGCCATGACCTTTGATGATAATGATCGTATCTGGGTGTTAGAAATGTCAGATTACCGTCCTATAAAAGGAGATACCAGCATACCTTATCCATTGGGAAAAGTGGTTATCCTCGAAGATAAGGATGGAGACGGCCAAATGGATACGCGGAAGGTTTTCCTGGATTCATTAGTGATGCCGAGGGCCCTCTGTTTAGTGGATAGCGGATTACTTGTGGCTACGCCCCCAAATCTTTGGTATGTGAAGATAAACCATGATAAGGCGGGGGAAAGGACGCTGGTAGATTCTGCTTACACGGTTAGTAATAATCCCGAGGGGCAAACCAACGGCCTGTTGAGAGGAATTGATAACTGGATATACGATGCCGGTTTTGGCTCCGATAAGCGCTATAAACATATAAATGGACAATGGATCATTGAAAAAACTTTTTTACGGGGTCAGTGGGGTATTTCACAGGATAATCTGGGCCGCTTATTTTATAATAATAACTCGCAAAATCTATTGGGAGACTATTTTTTACCCGGTATATCCGAGATAAATACATATCAAAAGAAAATTTCAGGTTTCAATGAGAAAATAGTGCCCGATAACAACGTCTATCCCCTAATTCCCACGCCCGGAGTAAACAGGGGTTATAGGAAAGGAGTGCTTGATGATAGTGGAAGATTGGTACACTTTACGGCTGCCTGCGGCCCGCTTATATACAGAGGAGGTCTATTTCCGGAAGATTTTGAAGGGAATGCTTTTGTCTGTGAACCCGCAGCATATTTGATCAAAAGAAATATTTTACAACAAAACGGAACAAAAATTACGGGCAAACAGGCATGGAAGGGAGCGGAATTCCTGGCCAGCTCTGATGAACGATTCAGGCCCGTTAGTCTTTATGATGGTCCTGATGGCGCCCTCTATATTGTAGATATGTACAGAGGAGTCATTCAGGATGATTTATCATTAACGGATTATTTAAAAAGCTACAGTATAGAACACGGCTTAAATAAACCCATTAATTGTGGCCGTATCTATAAAATTGTTCCCACGGGGGAAAAAACAAGTCTGATTAAGATACCAGATGATCCCGATCAATTGGTTCAGCTGTTAACGAATAAAAATGGTTGGGTAAGAGACAAGTCACAGCAAAAACTGGTAGATAGCCATTTGATACAGGCCATACCTGATTTGAGGAATTTACTTTATGGAGATCAATCTGTAATTACGAAGATCCATGCGCTCTGGACTTTAGAGGGGCTCGGTGATTTAAAGGAAAATGATATAATCAAACTGCTAAAGATGAAAAATGAGGCGCTTCAAATAGAAGCGTTGACCGTTCTATTTAATCGATTGGACCAAAACAATTATAAATATTATTTGCAGGCAATAAATCATCTGATATCTGAAAATGATTCCTTAACCGCGCCCTATATCGCTCATGTGGTTAATAAGATTTTTAAGTATACGCCGCGAGACGCAGATGTTTATTGGTCCAGGCTTATACAGCAGTATCCTGATAATAGGTATGTTGCAGATGCCATAATAAGTGGTACGCAGGGAAAGGAGGGATACTTTTTTAATAAATATGACAGCTCATACTCCATTCATAATCAGTTGGAAAAAGTTTTGAAGAATAAGCGGGCACTCAAAAAAAGTAAGGATTTATCTTTATTGAAGAAAAAATACCCTAAAGGTTATGCTATTTTCAATGGCACCTGCCAAACCTGCCATGGGGCGGACGGCAACGGAATGGAATTTGTCGCTCCTCCTTTAAATGGTTCCGAATGGGTCAATGGGGATAAAAACAAGCTTATTCCAATCGTTTTATATGGCTTATCCGGGCCTGTAAAAGTCAATGGTAAGCTGTATAAAAAGCCGGAAGTGTTGGGTGAAATGCCGGGCTTTGGCAATAATAAATTTTCTGACGCTGCTATTGCTGGAGTTTTGAGTTTTATCAGGAAAGCATGGAATAACAATGCCGGCGAGATATATGAAAAAGATATTAAGAAAGTACGAAAAAAATACAGGGGAAGGGAAAGATCCTTTACAGCAAAAGAACTGGGAAAGCCAACAAATAAGTAGCGCTATGAAAAAAAGAAAAGGGTTTTGGAAAGGAATCATTTTTGGTATGGTCTCTATAGGGATCATAACTTTGAAATCGATCCCGGCCTTTTCTCAAAATTACCCGGTATATCCTCAATTTTCTGCAGACACGGCTAATGAAATCGAAGCCAATGTGCTTCCTTATATTCTGCCGGATCCGTTACAGATGCCGTACGGGGAACGGGTCAAGGATTCAAGTGAATGGATGAAATTTCAACGTCCATATATTTATCATTTATTTGAGAAATTTGAATACGGAAGGTATCCACAACAGGTTATTCAAACACGATACAAGATCAGGGAAGAAAGTGATGATGCATTAAATGGGAACGCCATACGGAAGCAGGTCAGAATTTATTTAAAGCCTGCAGATACCACCGTTCATATAGATGTATTAATGTATTTGCCCCGGAAGGTGCAACAGCCGGTACCGGTTTTTCTGGGGTGGAATTTTAGAGGAAATGCAACTGTTCAATCGGATCCACATATATTTTTGTCGGATAAGCCGGCTTATCCTCATTTTATTAAAGCTAATGATCATACGGCAAGGGGATCTGCTTCTTCAAGGTGGCCGGTAAAGGAGATCCTTAAAAATGGATTTGGATTGGTGACAGCCTGTTATAGTGATATTGAAATGGATAAAAAGGATGGATGGGAAACGGGAATACGTACTACCCTTCGAAAGGAGCTGAAGATAAAGCCCGGGGAATGGGGAGCTATCGGAGCATGGGCCTGGGGCTTAAGCCGGATTATGGATTACCTTGAAAACGATAAGAAAGTCAATGCTCAAAAAGTGGCGGTAATAGGACTATCCCGCCTGGGCAAAACAGCGCTTTGGGCAGGAGCTTCTGATACCCGCTTTAGTATCGTTATCTCGAATGAATCCGGCGAAGGAGGGGCCGCCCTGGCGAGAAGGTGGTTCGGAGAAACGGCTAAATTAATTGACGCGCATTTCCCCCATTGGTTTGTAGACCGGCACAAGGCATATGACAATGATGTCTTTGCGTTGCCCATGGACCAGCATGAATTATTGGCTTTAATAGCGCCCCGCCCCCTATATATTGCCAGTGCTGCAGGGGATCTTTGGTCTGATCCCAAAGGAGAATTCTTAAGCGCCTGGCATGCGGGAACAGTGTATGCTTTATTCGGGAAAAAAGGGTTGGGAACAAGCGGCATGCCGCCGGTTAATCATCCGATAGGGAATACGATTCATTATCATATACGGACGGGGAAACATGATATAACTTTATACGACTGGAAGCAATATTTAAAGTTTGCTACAAAACAATGGGAAGAATAAAAAACTACCGGAAGTGAAATATTAAACCTTGAGTCAGCTTATAAAAAGATAAATCAAAAGAGATCTCATAATAAAAGGGATATGAAAAAATATTTTTACCTGATATCGTTTTTAATAACAATCGAAGGGGGCATGGCGCCGTTAAGCTGTTCCGCCCAGGCTCTTAACCGGGATGCTCTTAAGATAAGGGATCTTCCCGCTATTCCATTTCTTCCTGATCCGCTTGTGTTAGATGAAGGAGGAAAAAATATACCCATTAAAACACAGGCCCAATGGCAACAAAAACGTAACTGGATAAAAAAACAATATCAATATTGGATCTCTGGGTCCAGGCCTCCGGCGCCAAAGACCTTTCATGTAAAAATAATATCATCTGAAATTATTAAAGATGGAGTGAGAGATCAAATGATAGAGCTGTCTTTCGGCCCTGGGGACAAGGCAAAGATGACGGTCGAGTTAATGATCCCGCCTTCTTCAGGTTCGTCATTACCGGTTTTTATGACACAATGGAACCACAGGGGATGGGCCCAAGTGGCTGTCCGAAGGGGATATATTGGATGCGTTTATGCCGGTGCGGACGCAAAAGACGATACCCGCTCGTATGAGGATATATATCCGGATTATGATTTTGCCAAATTAATGAGACGCGCCTGGGGCGCTTCCCGGGTTATTGATTATTTATACACTTTACCGGAAGTAGACACCTCCTGTATTGCACTGACCGGTCATTCCCGAAACGGGAAACAATCTCTTATGGCGGCAGCATTTGATGATCGTATAAAGGCGGTGGTAAGCAGTAGTGGAGGAACCGGGGGAGAGAATACCTTCCGATGGTCGGACGATCGCTTTACGCCGGGATCTTTTGACCGAATGGTAACCATAACCTTTCCGCATTGGTTTAGTTCCCGCTTACCAGGGTTTATCGGGCGCGAGCAAAAATTGCCTGTAGATCAAAATTCATTAATGTCATTGATAGCGCCCAGGGGCCTTATGATGGTTTCAGCGATCACCGAGCACGAAGGAAATCCGTGGGGTATAGAACAATCTTATAAATCGGTTAAAAAAGTATATCATTTTCTGCACGCAGATTCAAACATTGCCATCCTGCTAAGACGAGGGCGCCACCAGCATGCGGCAAGAGATATAGAAGATTACCTGGATTTCTTTGATTATATCTTTGGCAGGTCTTCTATTTTACCTGATAATAGGCTTTATTATAACTATTCCTTCAAAAAATGGAAGAAGTTAAGCGGCGAACATATCAATCTGCTGAACTTTCCGAAGGATTATACTTCCTCCTTAGACGAAATTTTTGATTCAAATTCTTATTCCGTTCAACAAGATAGTCTTCGGAAACGGATTCGTTGGTTGCTGGGAGATAAACCGCCCGGTATACCTGCCGATCAGTTCTTTTCTTCAAATTTAAATAAGAACCGTACTTATACGGATGATTACTTAACCGAAGTGATCGGCCAGATCCACTTTAAGGAGAAATCTGGTATAAAAACGATGAGGATAGGCCCGTATCACCCTTTGGGGGATGATCTTTGGGGACAGGTCTTTTTTCCTCCGGGGAGTGTAAAAGGGAATAGGGTTGTTAAAAAACTCCCTTTAGTCATTTATCTGCACAAATATGCTTACGCAACAGGGTATCATAACGCTGAAAGTGCAAAAGCAATTAAGCATTTTTTGAATGCGGGTTATGCGGTATTGGCCTTTGATATGATTGGTTTTGGAACCCGGATAGAAGAGGCATTGCATTTTTATGAACGATATCCCCGTTGGTCTAAAATGGGGAAAATGGTGACCGATACCCGCAGCGTCATTAGCGATGTTTATTACCGGATGCCGTTTATTGATTCCAGCCGGATATATCTGGCCGGCTATTCTTTGGGTGGTACGGTGGCTTTGTTTACTGCGGCCCTTGATAAACGGGTAAAGGGAGTGGCGGCAGTGTGTGCTTTTAGTTCTTTTAGAAATGATAATAAAGGAACCGAAGGGATCCGGCATTTTTATGACCTGCACGGATTAATACCAAAGCTCGGCTTCTTCGCCGGACATGAAAAGCGTATTCCGATAGACTTTCCGGGAATATTATCCTGTATCGCCCCGAGATCCCTTTTGGTTATTGCGCCTCTGCATGACAGGGATCATACTATTGCATCTGTTGATGACATTATGGCTTCCGTAAGAGAAGTTTATAAAAGGTATTCTGCGCCTGGTCAAATTCTTCTGAAAGAACCGGATGATTATAATCATTTTACAGGTCAAATGCAACAGCAGATAGCCGATTGGCTGATCAAGAGAAAAAACAATTAGATACATTGATTTCACAACCCTAATTTATGAAACTAAGTCGTCTGGATCTTATTGTAATTGCGTTTTTTTTACTCAGTATGTTAAAGAAGTTTGATCTATGAATCCGAAAAAAACATTTTCCCGCCGTGATTTTTTAGCCGCCGGCAGCCTTGTAATGGCTGGGTCGGCAGCCCCCTTAAAAAGCTTTTCATCACAATCGTTGCATGGAAAAGAACCTATTGTTGATATTCATCAACATATTTTTTATCATGGCCGGACAGACGAGCAACTTCTCCATCATCAGCAAACCATGGGGGTTACCCAAACGGTTATGCTGCCTGCAGGCAGCCCGGTAAACAGCATGTCCACACATTTTGGATATTCGAACGGATTGCAAGCGCATTGCGGGGGCAATCAATCCTGTTATGATTTTGCCCGTACCCATGCAGATGCTTTTTTATTTGCTGCGAACGAGGTTCCCGACCTTAAGAATGCCACTAAGGAAATCGAAAAATATCTGAAACAAGGAGGAAAAATGATAGCCGAGGTAAAATTTGGCGTGGCTTGTGATTCTCCGGGAATGCAAAAGCTATATCAACTTGCAGCAGACTATGATGTACCGATCCTCATGCATTGGAAGTATGAGGTATATAATTTCGGTTTTCCCCGGTTCTATAAAATGCTTGAGAAATATCCTAAGACTAACTTTATCGGACATGCCCAAACCTGGTGGGCTAATATTGATAAAAAGCAACAAGATCATCCTTGGGAAATGTATCCTAAAGGTACAATTGTATCGGGAGGGATCACGGATCGTTATTTAAGCGATTATCCAAATATGTACGGAGATCTCTCGGCAGGTTCCGGATTGAATGCATTTACGAGGGATGAAGATTTCATCAAAGACTTTTTTGAACGCCATCAGGACAAGCTTCTGTTTGGGAGCGATTGCGCCGACTCCGTTGGGGAAGGGAAGGCTTGTATAGGAGCCCAGACCATAGCGCTGGTTAAGCGGATAATGCCGAAAAAGATAGAACGAAAGTTATTATATGAAAATGCCAGGAAACTCCTGAAACTTTAATTTAAATTTAAATAAAAATGCGTATTTTAAACTCAATCTTTCAAGCAGTTATATTAGTTGCTGCAGTTGTACTTGTTTCATGTCACAATAATCCTTCCAAAACCGGAACCGCCTCGGGGCCGGAATGGATAAGCCTCTTTAATGGAAAAAACCTTTCAGGCTGGGAAGAGCTGGAGGGTAAGACAAAATTTGTGGCAGCGGACGGCGAAATTGTAGGTACCACCATACCCAATAATCCCAATAGTGTTTTATGTACTAAAAAGAAATATGGCAATTTTATATTAGAATTGGATATAAAAGTGGATTCGCCGTTGAATTCCGGGGTTCAGATCCGAAGCCATATAAATGATAAGGGAGAAGTCTATGGTTATCAAATAGAAGTAGACCCCTCTGCCAGGGCATGGAGCGGAGGACTGTATGATTGTAGGAGGCGTGGATGGATGATTAATTTAAAAGACAAACCTAAAAAGCAAGCCGCTTTTAAAAATGGACAGTGGAATCATTATAAGATTAAGGCTAAGGGAGATACCATAGAGAGTTGGGTCAATAAAATCCCTATTGTTTCCTATGTGGATACATTAAAAGATTATGAAGGTTTTATCGGGTTGCAGGCGGATGGAAATAAACAAGGCGGGTTACAGGTTCGGTTTAAAAATATACGTATTAAAACTTTAAAATAGGAAGGGGCGCATGCTGAAGGATAAATTCTTAACTCGAAGGCTGATTTATTTAATTACCGTATTATTATTGACACAAATTTCCTGCGAACATCATCCGCGTTATGCGGGTCCGCTTTCGCCGGGGTTGTCAATGGAGACTTTTCATTTTGCTGGATCTTTTAAGGCGGAGCTATATGCAGCGGAGCCGCTTGTTAAGGATCCGGTATCCATGGTATTTGATAATAATGGCGATGCTTATGTTGTGGAAATGGCTGATGCGAATATGCCGGATTCGTTAAAGGGACATTGTAAAATAGTCTTGTTAAAAGATACGGATGAAGACGGTCGTGCGGATAGCTCCCTTGTATTTGCCGATGGCCTGCGGGATGCGACCACGGTCTTGCCGTGGAAGGGAGGGTTGATTGTAACAACGGCCCCGGACATCTTATATCTCAAAGATACCAATGGGGATGGGAAAGCCGATAAAAAAGAGGTCTTGTTTTCAGGTTTTTTTCTGGGTAATGATGAAGCCCAGATCACCAGCCTTCGTTTTGGAGTAGACAACTGGATTTATGCAGATAATACGGGGGAACCGGGGGAGGTAAAATCCCATAGGGCTCCGGAATCGCCATCGTTAAATATGAAGGGGGCTGACTTTCGTTTCCGGTTGGACAAGAATAAGTTCGAACGGACTACCGGCCCGGGTCAATATGGATTGGCGCTGGATGACTGGGGCCATCGTTTTTTTACGAAGAACAGCCTTCATATCCAACAGGTAGTGATACCCTGGCGATATCTTCACCGGAACCCATATCTTCCTTCCAGCCCTGCCATCAAAAACATTTCCGACCATGATCCTATTATGTATCAACTCACGCCGGCCCCTTATTGGCGCCAGGCGCGTACGGACAGGCGCAATAAGAAATACAAAGAAAATAACCTGAACCGTACAGAATATGCCAAAGATCATTTTACAGGCGCTTCGGGAGGCACATTTTATGGTGGAGACGGATTCCCGAAAGCATACTATGGCAGTATCTTTACGGGAGACGTGTCAGGGAACCTGGTACACCGGGATGTGCTTACCGCTCCGGACCATGTTAAAGATCCTTTTTTTGTGGCCCAACGCGGCAGCCGGGAACAAGACAAAGAATTTCTTGCTGCAACAGATACCTGGTTTAGGCCCACCACTTTTGCAGTGGGTCCGGACGGATATCTCTATGTGGTAGATATGTATCGCCAGCACATTGAAACGCCAGTGTCTATTCCTGACGATTTGCAGGAGGGTATGGATTTTAGCGCCGGAAGCGACTTAGGACGTATTTATAGGATCGTTCCCCAAAGCGGGAATAAACATACCTATACCGGATTCAATTTAACGGAAAAGACATCAGAAGAACTGGTACAACTGCTTTCAAACCCGAACCGCTGGTGGCGTCTTCATGCCCATCAGTTATTGATCGAGCGCCAGGATAAAGAAGTGATCCCGGCAGTAAAAGAACTTTTTCAATCGGCTACGGATCCCCGGGTTCGGATCCAGGCCTTGTACGTCCTTGAAGGGTTGGACGCTTTAAATGCGGATGTGATTAACAAAGCCTTGGGGGATCCTGCTCCCGGGATACGGGAAAATGCGGCTGTTTTGGCGGAGCGTTTCCCGGAATGTCTTCCCCACTTAGAGAAATTGATAGACGATTCTTCGGCCCGGGTTGTTTTCCAGGCCACCCTGAGCCTTGGGGAATTCTCCGGTAAGGATATTACCGATGCGATGATAAAGGTATTAAAGAAAGAAGGGATGAACTCCTGGTTCCGGACCGCGGTATTGTCTTCCGCAGCGGGCTCCTCTGTCCGCCTTATAAAGGAGCTAGCTGGGGGGAGTGTGTTTTTTCAAAAAGAGGCAGAGTGGAAGCAACGCTTCCTGGAAGACTTTTCCTACATAATAGGAGCTCGAAATCAAAAAGGAGAAGTAAGGGATTTCTTAGATTTGTGTACCCAAACTGAAGACATAAAAGACACGTACTGGGAAACTGCTGTTGTTACCGGGATGATCCATGGCTTGGAGAACGCAAAGAATGTAGATGCTGCCGAAATGAAAAAAGTAAAGGCCCTTCGCAAGGGCCCGGATACCGATCACACCCTTCAAGATTTAAAACGACTTATTTCCCATTCATAAGAAGAAGCAAGATGGAAGAAAATACCTTTTCACGAAGAAAGTTTATCCTCAGGAATGTGCGTATATTTACTGCCTTTATTGGTGGGACAGGGCTGATATCCGGTTGTGGGTCAGGCGGTAATAAGAGAAAGACAGGGCAAAGCGAGACAGCATATATGCCGAAGTCCTGTGATGATTTATCAGGTGTTAATAAAAAGGAGATCCAAAAGCGTGAGAAATTGAGTTATGTAAAAGAGACGCCTGTTCCGGGAAGTGACTGTGGCCATTGCCAATTTCATATTCCGGGGAAATATGGGGCGGATATAGGAGGGTGTTTGTTATTTGAAGGGCCGGTATGCGCTACCGGATATTGTACACAATATGCAAAAGCTGAAACTTAAAAATTAATGGCGATCTGCAATTATATGAAGAAACGGAAATAGAACGCTGATCATTATGATTCTTTAAGAGCATCGCAGATTCCCGGGTTATTTTGGTGAAAGGAGTTATGTTTTATCGTCAGAATCCTAAAAAAGTTTAAAAATCTGTATTCTATAACTTATTTTGAGCGGATTCAATTTTTTTAAATATATAAAGATGAAATACAAAAATAGATTATTAGGGATAGCAATTGTATCTCTTATTGTTGTTGGGGCCTCTTTTAGCAGACGCTCAAACGCAGCAGTATTCGTACCTGCCCATTCATTAGTTAAAGATACCATACCCGTGGAAGCCCATTCCTCCGATGGCGAATGGGAAGTGCTCTTCGATGGTAAAAACATGGATAAATGGCGGGGAAAACACAGTGATACTTTTCCTTCGAACGGATGGAAAATCAAGAACGGCGCCTTGTTTTTGGATAAAAAAGGAGCCGGAGATATTATCACGAGAGAAAAATTTAGCAGTTTCATCTTAACGCTTGATTTTATGCTGACTCCTAAGGCCAATAGCGGCATAAAATATTTTGTGGGGAAGCTAAAGAATTCAAAATCCGGAGAGACTACTATAAATGGTCCGGAATATCAGATAATAGATGACTATAACCATCCCGCAGTAAAAGATCATAAGCATGATATCGGTTCTACCGCCTCCTGTTATTTGCTCTATGCGCCAAAAAACAAGAAGTTGAATCCTGCGGGCGAATGGAACCATGTTCGGATCGTAGTAAAAGGTAAACATGTGGAGCATTGGTTAAATGGAGTACAGGTTTTAAGCTATGAGAGAGGAAGCAGGGATTTTGAGGAGCGTAAGGCTCAAACAAAATTTAAGAATTGGGAAGGATACGGAACTTTGCCAAGCGGACACATCTTACTTACGGATCATGGAGATAAAGTATATTTTAGAAATATTAAGATCAAACGCCTGGAATAACGCTTTATGAAGGAAAGCTTGTGGAGGCGTTTCTATAGGTAGATCTCTTCTTCCTAACATATACAAAAATATACATAAGCATTTGTTCGGAAGAGGAGAGGACATCTTATGCCTCTTCGGAATGAAATCAATAAAATCAGTTACTTTTGCGTTCACGTACACATCTTTTATATCTAATTTTATATCTAATATTTTAAAGGGTCTGATGAAGCAAAATAAAAGTAATGAAAAGAAGTATCATGGCGTAAAGGAAATTGCACGAAGAGCGAATGTTTCTATAGCCACAGTTGACAGGGTTTTACACAATCGCCCCGGCGTGTCCCCTTATACCAAAAGAAAAATAGAACGCATTATCAAGGAGCTGGATTACAAGCCCAATATTATAGCCAGCCGCCTGGCTTCCAGGAAAAAATATCATATTGCAGTACTTATTCCCTCTGTTTCCAGGGAAACGGACTTCTGGCAGGCGCCGCTTGATGGTATTTTGCGAGCGGAAGAAACAGTAAAAGAATTTGGAGTAAAAATAACCTTTTATTTCTTTGATCTGGACAATAGAAAGTCATTTAATGAACAATCGGGGAAAATACTCGACGCAAAAGTCGACGGTATATTGTTGGCGCCGTCTTTTATTGATGAAGCCAGGCAGTTTACGGATGTTTGTCGGAACAGGAAAATCCCCTATGTACTTATTGATTCCAATATTCCGCACCAGGAAGGACTATGCTATATTGGGCCGCATTTGTTTAGAAGCGGATTTCTGGGAGCTCAGCTGGTTAACCTCGTTCTGAAAGAAGACAGCAGGATACTTGTCGTAAATATTGCCCGGGAGGTAGATGATCATAATTATTTATTGGAAATAGAAGAAGGGTTTAGGGCCTATTTTAGTTATCATAATCTACGTCCGGATATCAATAAAATAGATGTGACCCTGACGGATCATATTTCTGTGGTCAAGGCCTTACAGGAGGTATTTGAAAAAAAACGTAGCCCGAAAGCCGTTTTTGTCACTAATTCCAGGGTAGCCACGGTTGCCCGTTTTTTTGAAAAGACAAAAATAGAAAGGCCGTTGCTTATAGGATACGATTTTATAAAGGAAAATATTGAATACCTGAAGAGAGATCTTATTGATATATTGATCTGTCACAAGTCTGAAGAACAAGGTTATAAAGGGATTACAACCTTGTATCAACATCTTGTGCTCAGTCAGGCAGTTGAACCTGTTCATTTCATGCCTATAGATATTATTACGAAAGAAAATTATGAGTTTTACCATAATTAGGCCGGAGGTGGGAGATTTTCCCTAATGTAATGACTCGGTTATTATCATAATAGAGCGTACGGTTAATATCCGATAAGATAGAACCTTAGGGTTCGGCTATAGTAGTGCGATCTTTTCAGTATGTTCTGCTTTATATTCCATATTATCGTAGAAAATGTTATTTTTTAGTGGACTCCCTGACATGTAACTTGCAGGGAAGTACCACCTCTTCAGGATCAAAATACCTTCTGGTTAGATGTTTTAATAACAATTCGCAACTTTTCTTCCCTACATGGAAGGCGGGCTCTGCTATTGTGGTTAAAGTAGGGGAAATAATTTGGGATATGGGATCATCGGTAAAACCGACCACTCCAATTTCTTTTCCGATATGAATATTTCTCTTCTTCAAGGCAATCATTGCTCCGATAGCTTTGCGATCGTTTACTGCAAAAATGGCATCCGGTCTGTTTTCCTCATTTAATAAGTATTCTGTATCGTTTTCCCCACATTCCTGAGAGAATCCCGAATGGATGATCCAGTCTCTGTTAACGGGTAATTTAAATCTGCGGAGCGCTTCCTTATAGCCTTGTAGTCTTGTTTGTGTAATATCCAGCTCTCTCGGGCCTGTTATATGGGCAATCCTGGTATAGCCCATCATAATGAGATGCTTGGTGGCCTCATAGCCGCCCCTGAAATCAGCCTGAAGTACTTTCGACGTTTTAATATTTGTAACCGAACGATCGAAAAAAACGACAGGAAGCCCTTCTTCAAGTATTCTTTGATAATAACCAAGAGAATCGGATCTCATAGAAGAGGATACTAAAAGACCATCAAGGCTTCTCAGGGGAAGATCCTTAATAATTTGTAATTCCTTCTCGGGAGAATCATTGGTAAGATATAAAACTACATTATAATTCTGTTGATAGGCAATCTCCTGAATACCGGTAATAACGGTTGAAAAATAGTAATTGGTCACAAGAGGGAGAATAATACCTATATTATGCGTTTTACCTTGCGCAAGGCCGATCGCACAGTAGTTGGGCTTGTAATTTAATTCTTTGACCTTTTCCAGTACCTTTTGACGGGTGGTCTGGCTGACATCGTAAGTGTCTCTCAAAGCCCTGGATACCGTTGAAATAGAAATATTAAGGCTTTGGGCCACTTCTCTGATGGTAATGGTATTGAGGTGTTTGCGCATGGGTAAAAGATTTTATCATACTGATTATCAATGGATTAGTTATTGGTATATCTTGTCGGGCGCAAAATCAGATTCACAAATATTGAAATAAATTAAGGACATCTGATTCAAGAACAGCTACCCATAGCCATGGCTTCTCTTGCTATTCTTGTCAAATATATTGAAAATATTTAAGTTCACAAATCTTGTTTTTTATTCCTAGACGATGGACAAAATTTTTTTAAAATAGCGTTCTTTATCTTTTCCGCTTCCGGAAAATAAGTAAGGATAACCGGTCGGTGAGGTCTCTTTTTCGAAAAAAGATATAAAGGACTAAATCTTTTTCCCGTCTATTCCTAAAAATTAAATAATAGAGAGAACCCCTCATTATTGAGGGTTATTTTATTATTCTTTTTACAAGTGAATAGCGATCAGGTGGTCTCTCTATTCGCTCATATCATTATTTTTATGCATAATGGAGTATGTGTATATATAAATTTTTCGAGAGCGTTCTCGTAGATTCTTTTTTTAATTGATTCCTGTGTTTATAGATTTACATTGATAATTTGTTAGGTTCTCTTTTAATTAAAACAGCTGTAAAATGAGAGATAGATTAACTAAACTGATATCTTTACTGGTTATTTTATTGTTAGTTTTTGTATTGTACTTTTCACCCCGGAAAGTATTTGCGCAACAAGCCGAAGAAAAAGTTAGCGGCGTTGTCTTGGATATAAATACCCAAAATCCGTTACCAGGTGTAAGTGTAATTTTAAAAGGGGAGAGAAGAGGCACTTTGACGAATGCAGAGGGAGCGTTCAGTATTGAAGCCAAAAACGGGGATACTCTTTTATTTTCGTTCATTGGTTATGAAAAAAAGGAAATAGAAATTGAAGGCGGATCGGCAGGAAAAGTCTATTTAAGACAAAGCACGTCACAGTTGGACCAGCTGGTAGTGATTGGGTATGGTAGCGAAAAAAAGGCTAATGTAACCGGATCTGTCGTCCAGGTATCGGGGGATATAATAAAAAGCTCACCAGTTAATAATATTTCAAACGCTATAACGGGTCTGTTGCCCGGCGTCGTTACAAAGAACACTTCCGGAGAACCGGGACGGGATGATGCCACCGTTTTAATTCGGGGGCAGAATACAACAGGAAATAACAGCCCTTTAGTAGTAGTTGATGGGATTCAAGGGGTGGAAGGATGGCAGCGCATTAACCCAAATGATATCAAATCAATTTCTGTTCTAAAAGATGCTTCTGCCAGTATTTACGGAGCGAGAGCCGCTAATGGCGTTATTCTTATTACCACAAAAAGAGGAACGATCGGTAAACCTGTGATCAGCTATTCCTTCAATCAGGGGATTAGTCAGCCTACCAAAGTGCCTGTACCGGGAAATTCTGCAACATTAGCCGAATATTTTAATCAAAAATTAAAAGAAGAAGGGCAGGCTCCCCGCTTTACTGAAGAAGAAATACAGAAGTATAGAGATGGCAGCGACCCCGTCAATTATCCGAACATCAACTGGTTTGACGGGGTATTGAAAAAAGCAAGTCTGCAAAGCCAACATAACCTGAGCGTTAGAGGAGGGAATGAGAGTGTGAAGTACTATGTATCCGGTTCATACTCGCACCAGAATAGTATTTTTAAGCATGGAAGCCTCGATTTTAAGACTTACTCTATTCGTTCAAATATTGATGCACAGATTAGTAAACATATCAAGGTAGGCCTGGATGTCAATGGAGGATTAGATGATGGTAATTACCCGGCCTTTAGTACAACGGCCATGTGGCAATTCCTTAATATTAATTTACCATGGATGCCCGTTTATTATTCTAATGGATTACCCTCGGCAGGTGTGGAACGTGGGGAGAATCCTATTGTTATGGCTTCTTCAGCTTCAGGAAACAATAACAATATAGATCAACGATTTGATGCAAAGGTTTCTTTTGATATAGATATTCCATGGGTAGAAGGATTAGGGATAGACGGCTATTTTGACTATCGCAATTATGTGACAACAGGAAAAAATTGGCAAACTCCCTGGACGGTTTATAATTATGATAAGGCGAATGATTCTTATATACCCATGACTGGCGGAGGAATTGATAAACCTCAGCTTACCCAATCCCTTACGAAAAACAAATACGCTTTAGTTAATTTACGAATTAAATATAAAAGGACCTTTAATGACAATCATAATCTGGATGTTTTTGTCGCAGGTGAAGCTTCAACAGGTCGTTACAGCTTCTTCTCAGCCTTCCGAAGAGATTTTATTTCTTCAGAAATAGATGAATTGTTTGCCGGGAGCCCTTCAAATCAACAAACAGATGGTACCGCCTCAGAAACGGGTAGAGAAAATCTTTTTGGCCGGCTTCACTATGATTTTAAACAAAAATATTTAATGGATTTTAATTTTAGATACGATGGATCATCCAATTTTCCAAAAGGGAAACGGTTTGGATTTTTCCCCGGGGTCTCTGTCGGATGGCGTATTTCTGAGGAAAATTTCCTGAAGAATACATTTGATTTTGTCGAGAACCTAAAATTGAGAGCTTCTATCGGACAAATGGGCAATGACAGAATATCTCCTTTTCAATTCCTGAGGCTCTATAATCTTGGAAATAAAGGTTATAATTTCGGTCAGCCTCCCGGCCTTTCCTTGGGACTGGTCCCCGGTGTAAGCCCTAATCCCAATATTACCTGGGAGGTGGCCACCGCTTCAGATATAGGGTTAGATGGGGAGCTATGGAATGGATTATTAGGTTTTACTATAGATTTCTTTAAGCAAAAACGATCAAATATCTTGGCTGCCAGGAATCTCTCCGTCCCGGCTTTTACGGGTCTGATTTTACCCGAAGAGAATATAGGAAGAACCCAAAATGAGGGGCTGGAGATCGAGTTGTCAACTATGAAATCAATGAATGACTTTTCATATAAAGTAAGCGGGAATATTGCATTCCATAAGAGCAAGATTATTTATCTGGATGAACCTTCCAATATTCCCGAATGGCAAAAGGTAGAAGGACACGTAATTGGGTCGGATCTATATTATAAAAGCCTGGGAATAATCAGAACAGAAGACCAGTTGGAAAAAATACCCGTTATTCCAGGCACGGAAGTAGGAGACCTTCAATATGAAGATATTAACGGGGATGGCGTAATTGACGGATCTGATCAGGTTAGATTGGATAAAAGTAATATCCCAAAGTTGACTTATGGATTAAATTTCACCCTGAATTATAAAGCTTTTTCTCTTTTTGCCAATTTTGCAGGAGCTGCTAAGGTGTGGGAACTCTTTCGCTTTCAGGCTTTGTTAGGCTATAATGCCTTACAGGAGGTGCTTGAGAACAGATATGTACCTGGCAGCATGGATTCAAAATATCCGATACTGCCTACACAAAAAGGGGTGAGTGGCCTTCCGTCTACTTTTTGGCTGAGAAATGTATCTTATGTAAGGCTTAAGACGTTGGAAGTAGGTTACAATCTGCCTGCGGAGTTTTTGTCTAAGATCAGAATGACTTCTGCAAGGGTGTATGTCAATGGAAGCAATCTTTTTACATGGTCGGGGTTTAGACTGTTTGATCCCGAAGGCTCTAATAATCAGGGATTCTTTTATCCCCAGATGAGAATGTACAATATCGGGATCAATCTGACTTTTTAATTTGATACAGGAAATATAAAAATAACGGAACGTTAATTACGCATAAAAATTTGATAAAATGGATAACAACAGAAGAGATTTCCTTAAAACTATCGGACTCGGAGGGTTCAGTCTTTTTGGGGCGGGTATGATTCCTGTATTCTTATCCTCTTGTTCCATGAAAGATGTTTTAGATATAAAGCCATTAAGTAGCTTTTCCAGCGATTCAGTATGGAAAGATATTGCATTAATCAGGGCCTATCTAAATAATACTTATAGAGTGTTACCTCATGGGTTTCAATTCAATAACAGAAGATTGTTCTGCCTTACAGATGAGAGCATTGCCAGAAATAATGAGCCATATAAAGAAATTATGGAAGGTAATTTGACACCATCGTCTGTTGGGCAGGGGCCTCTTGACTACTGGGTTGGCAGCTCTGCTGCTCCCGGTTATTATAAGTGCATTACACAATGTAATGAGATATTGGAAAATGTGGATAAAAGCCAGTTTGATGCTGATGAAGTAAATACTTTAATTGGTGAAACCAAAACCTTGAGGGCTTTTTCTTATTTTAGGCTTATTAGTTTTTTTGGCGGGGTACCCCTGATTACAAAATCATTTACTTTAAACGATGATTATGACCTTCCTCGGAACAGTTATGCAGATTGCTTTGATTTTGTCATTAAAGAATTGGATGAAGCCATTAATATGCTTCCACTCGAATATGATACTGCCGATTCGGGAAGGATTACTAAAGGAGCGGCCATGTCAATTAAGTCCAGAGCCTTATTATTTGCAGCCAGTCCGTTGAATAATCCTGAAAATGATAAAGGGAAATGGCAAAAAGCTTCTGATGCTGCAAAAGCGGTTATTGATTTAAATAAATATGCTTTGTATCCGGATTATAAAGAGCTATTTCAAGAAGCCGGATTATATAATTCAGAACAAATTTGGATCCGACCATTTAATCATGTCATTGACAATGAGAGCGTATACATAGAACTGAGGTTTTATCCCAACGGCTATAATGGATACGGACAAATTATGGTACTGCAGAATCTTGTAGATCATTATGAGACTTTGAATGGAAAATTACCAATAAATGATCCGACATTTAATTCTCAGAACCCCTATGTCAATCGCGATCCGCGCTTTTATGACACCATATTGTATGATGGCGCGCCCTTTCAGGGAAGAGCGGTGGAGACTTTTCATCCGGGAGGGAAAGATACTAATGAAGGCACTATATCTCCCTGGAATGCTTCCATTACCGGATATTATTGCAGAAAATATATAGATGAAACGATTGAACATCCAACGGGGACCATCTGTAGTGATCCGCCGTGGCCATTTTTCAGATATGCTGAAATTTTATTGAACTATGCAGAAGCACAATATCATCTGGGTAATGAAGACGTATGTCGGGAATATATAAATAAAGTGAGAAGCCGGCCAAGTGTAAATATGCCCAATGTAACCGAAAGTGGGGAAGCGTTATTAGACCGGCTCCGGAATGAGCGATTTATTGAATTTGCGTTTGAAGGATTTAGGTGGTTTGATCCCCGTCGCTGGAAGACTGCTACTCGTCCTGAAGTATTTAATCGACAGGCATATGGCATTGATATACAAAAGGATACTTCAGGAAAAAAGACCTATAAAGTAATCCAGGTAGAAGATAGAAAATTCCCTGAAAGTTATTACCTCGTACCCATACCTCGATCTGAGATAGAGAAAGATGCAAATTTAGAACAGAATCCGGGCTATTGATTATTGTGTTTCTTTCATTTAGATATGAAGTAGATTATCGCGGTACAATACAGGGTTGAAAAAATATAAATTTTATATTTTGACAAAATGGTAGATAAACGACCTTGGTTAAAAGCGCATTATTTATACCTCTTTAGGTTTTTTTTTAGCGTGTCCCTGATCATTTTGATGTGTTGTGAGGGAAATGCCCAGAATGAGTTAGATGTAATTGGTAAGTGGATGAAGTATAGTGATGCAAAGAATTCTTTGTATCATGATCTGGCAAATCAGGCTTATAAACAACTGGCCGGGCGCGATAGTATGATCTCCCAAATAAAAACATTACCTGATTGGAAACAACGGCAACAGCGGGTTAAAAATACCCTGTGGAATATCGTTGGGCCTTTCCCTGAAAAAAGCCCGCTAAATGCAAGGGTAACGAAAAAGATAAAAAAGAAAGACTACCGAATAGAAAATATAATTTTTGAATCTCAGCCCGGTTATTATGTCACCGCTTCCTTGTTTATTCCTTCGGGATTGCAAGGGAAGGCCCCCGCAATAATGGTATGTCTGGGACATACGCCCAAGGGGCATGTGTATGCTCATGATCAACATCAATATTTAAACTTAGTAAAGAAAGGTTTTATTGTATTTGCCTTTGATCCTGTAGGACAGGGAGAACGCGTTCAGTATTATGATCCACAAACCGGGAAATCTACAGTAGGGGGCCCCACGCATCAACATTCTTATCCCGGCGCGCAGGCGTTTATTGTGGGAACCTCGCAAGCTAAATATGAAATATGGGACGGGATCCGGGCGGTTGATTATCTCCTGACCCGGGAGGAAGTGGATCCCTCCAGAATAGGAATAACGGGTATCTCGGGCGGGGGAACGCAGTCCGCTTATATTGCTGCTTTCGATGACAGAATATATGCGGCGGCGCCGGAGAATTATGTTACAAACTTTACCAGACTTATCCAGTCTATAGGACCACAGGATGCAGAACAGAACTTCTACCATGAAATTGCAAGCGGAATAGATCATGCTGATTTGTTGGAGATAAGGGCCCCCAAACCCACATTGATGCTTACAACGACCAGAGATTTTTTTTCCATTCAGGGATCTATAGAGACTGCAAAAGAAGTTTCACGTATATTTGAGGCTTATGGTAAAGAAAGATATTTCCGGATGGTGATGGATGACACTACGCATGCCTTTTCAAAAAAGAAGCGGGAAGCCATGTATGCCTTCTTCCAGAAATATTTAAAGAATCCCGGAGATTCCGGGGATATAGATGTGCGGCCTTTACCTGAAGAAAATTTGCAGGTTACCAAAACGGGACAGGTCTCCACATCAATAAAAGGGGCAAAATCAATTTTTGATTTGAATCGTGAAGCAGCCGTAAAATGTATGGATAACTTACAATCTCGCAGGAAAAATCTTGCCGAATACCTTCCTGAGGTATTGAAAGCTGCCAAACGCCTTTCCGGTTATCAGACGCCTTCCGTATTTCACAAGCCTGTTTTTACCGGTAGATATCAGAAGAAAGGCTATGTAATTGAAAAACATTTTATGAAAGGGGATGGAGATTACGTGATTCCGTACTTGTTGATGATTCCGGATAATGCCAACGGGAAGGCAGTGATTTGTTTGAACCCTAACGGGAAGGCAGAGGAAATTAACAATGGAGATATGGAAAGGTTTGTAAAAAGAGGATTTATGGTATTGGTTCCTGATCTGTTGGATGTGGGAGAATTGGGTACGGGAGATTATAAGGGAGACTCTTATATAGATAATACTTCCTATGGGAAATGGTTCCTTTCAATACTTATAGGCAGAAGTATAGTAGGCATAGCGGCAGGAGATGTTGCCCGGCTTGTACATTTGCTAAAGGGAAACAAGGGTATAAAAGAAATTTACGGATTGGCAAGAGGAAGCATGTGTATGCCAATGTTATACGCTGCTGCATTTGATACGGCTATAACGCGCATCTATTTTATTAATCCCCTTTCTTCATACCGCTCCGTTGTAATGAATCGTTTCTATGATCCTCATTTTCTTTACGGAGCAGTTGCGGGTGCGCTTAAAGCTTATGATTTACCTGATCTGGAGGCGACCCTGGCGCCCAGAAAACTAACTATGATTAATATTGTAAATGGGCAGGGCCAACCTGTTGAGAACAATAATGAAGATATTACAGTGGTTAAAGAAGCCTATCGTACTAAAGGAGCAGGGGATCAATTGAATATTATATATGACAAAAATAAAAACGTTAATCATTCCTTTTTTGATTGGATAGAAGATTAAAAAGCAATAACATTTAAACAAATTATCCAGGTATATTTAAAACATAGCATAATGAATTATTTACATTTTGATAAGGCCAATAAGTACTTGACATTCGGTTTTTGTCTGTTTTTAACCCTATTGATCGGAGGGGCCAGCGCATGGGGCCAGCAAAGCTATAAGGTTATAAGTAGTTGGCAAGAATTTACTGATGCGCCCAATGCCATGTATCATGATCTTGCGGATCAGGCATATATCCAGCTTGAAAAGCGGGATAGTATCGTATCGGAATTACGAACATTGTCAGATTGGAAACAAAGACAGCAATGGGCCAAAAAAACGCTTGAAGATATTGTCGGCCCTTTTCCTGAAAGAACGCCATTAAATGCCCGAATTACGAAAAGAATAAAGAAAGAGGACTATACAATTGAAGATATTATTTATGAATCTCAGCCTAAGTTTTATGTAACGGCTTCGCTTTTTATTCCGACGGGCCTGAAAGGTAAGGCTCCCGCTATAGTCTATTGCAGTGGCCATACAAACAAAGGATATAAAGAATCAATCTATCAACATGTCATTTTAAATTTAGTAAAAAAAGGGTTTATTGTATTTGCCTTTGATCCTGTAGGACAGGGCGAACGGCTTCAATATTATGACCCGCAGACCGGGAAATCGACCGTTGGCGGCCCCACCCATGAACATTCCTATCCCGGCGCCCAGGCTTTTATAACCGGAAGTTCGCAGGCCAGGTACGAGATATGGGATGGTATAAGAGCGGTAGATTACCTCCTGACCAGAAAAGAAGTAGATCCGGATAGGATAGGAATAACCGGGAGATCCGGCGGCGGGACGCAGTCAGCTTATATTGCCGCTTTTGATGATAGAATATATGCAGCGGCGCCGGAGAATTATATTACAAACTTTACACGATTAATCGAGGCGATAGGCCCACAGGATGCAGAACAAAATTTTTACCATGAGATTGTCAGAGGAATAGACCATCCGGACCTGTTGGAAGTGAGGGCTCCAAAACCTACTCTGATGATTACAACAACCCGGGATTTCTTCCCCATCCAGGGGGCGATGGAAACGGAAAAGGAAGTGTCTCGTATATTTGAGGCTTACGGGAAGCCCGCTAATTTTTATAGAGTAGAATTTGATACAATACATGCTTCAAACAAAAAGAACCGGGAGTCGATGTATGCTTTTTTCCAGAAGTATCTGGATAATCCTGGGGATTCGACGGATTTAGACGTTGCGCCATTGACGCATGGGGAGCTTCAGGTTACGAAAACGGGGCAGGTATCGACTTCTATCAAGGATGCGGAGACGGTTTTCAGCCTGAATCTTAAAGAGGCGAAAAAGAAAGAGGCCGGGCTACAAGCTTTGAGGAAAGACCTTTCGGGGTATTTGCCCGAGGCCTTGGATGCGGCAAGGACGCTTTCCGGTTACCGGGATCCGGACGTATTTCATAAGCCGGTTTTTACCGGCCGTTATCGCAAGAGTGGTTATGTGATTGAGAAGCATTTTGTGAAAGGGGAGGGAGATTATGTTATTCCCTATATCCTCATGATCCCGGACGCACCGAATGGGAAAGGCGTGATTTGCCTGGGAACGAAAGGGAAATCAGAGGAGTTGGCCAATGGAGATATGGAGTGGTTCGTAAAGAGAGGTTATACGGTGTTGGCTCCGGACCTGCTGGGCGTAGGGGAATTGGGTAAAGGGGAATATAAAGGAGACTCCTTCATTAATAATACATCGTATGGAGTTTGGTATTTGTCTATCCTCACCGGGAGAAGCATTGTTGGGGTACGTGCGGGCGATGTGGTGAGGCTCGCCAGACTATTGAAAAGGACGCATCAGGTCAGTGAGGTGTATGGCCTGGCGAGAGCGGGGATGACTTCGGTGTTGTTATATGCGGCAGCATTTGATACAGCTATCAGCCGTGTACTCCTTCTGGGTCCCTATTCATCATACCGGTCTGTTGTAATGAATCGTTTTTATGATCCGTCGTTTATTTACGGAGCTGTTTCGGATGCCCTGGGAGCCTATGATCTTCCTGATCTGGCTGCGAGTTTGGCTCCGCGGGAGTTAATGATGGTCAATGTGGTAGACGGACAGGGGAAACCCATTAGCGACGGGGAGGGCAAAGCGGATTTCTCGGTGATCCGGGAAGCATATAACAACAGGAAAGCTTCCGGCCGCTTCAATATTATACATGAAGGATCGCTGGAAAAGCCTTATGACCTTTTTGCTAAATGGATACAATAAAAATGGATTCACTATACGGTAAAAATGGCAAATTGTACAAATATGGTTTAAGCATATTGTTAGTTATCTTATTAGCTGGTAATATGGTAAAAGCCCAGGGAGAATCTGAAGTGATCAGTAATTGGTTACAGTTTACCAATGCCTCTAATTCATTGTATTATCATCTCGCGGACCAGGCTTATAAGCAATTGAATATACGGAAGGACCGGATAGCTGAGTTGCATTCATTATCCGATTGGAAACACCGGCAACAGCGAGTGGACAGTATATTGAGAGATATAATTGGTCCTTTTCCCGAAAGAACGCCATTAAATGCTCGAATTACAAAAAGGATAGCAAAAGAAGACTATACAATAGAGAATATTATCTTCGAATCACAACCGGGATATTATGTTACCGCTTCCTTATTTATACCCAAAGGATTAAAAGGAAAGTCTCCCGCTATATTAGATTGTATAGGTCATTCAAATGCATCATATAGGAGGCCTATTTATCAGCATGAAATTTTGAATCTCGTAAAGAAAGGATTTATTGTATTGGCCTTTGATCCGATTGGTCAGGGAGAACGACTTGAATATTATGATCCGAAAACGGGAAAATCTATAGTTGGAGGATCTACGCATCAGCATTCTTATGCAGGGGCGCAAGCCTTTATTACCGGGAGCTCACAGGCAAGGTATGAGATATGGGATGGAATTAGGGCTATAGATTATCTTTTGACCAGAAAGGAGGTGGATCCTGAAAGGATTGGAATTACAGGTATTTCGGGCGGCGGAACGCAAACGGCCTATATTGCGGCCCTGGACCAACGGATTGTTGCAGCCGCCCCTGAGAATTATATTACAAGTTTTAAAAGATTGATTCAGGCTATTGGCCCTCAGGATGCTGAACAAAATTTGTATAATGAAATTGCCAGAGGGCTGGACCATGCGGATCTGTTGGAGGTGAGAGCTCCCAAACCGACCTTGATGATTACGACTACGCGAGACTTTTTCCCTATTCAGGGATCGATTGAAACAGCGGCAGAAATATCCGGAATATATAAAGCATACAACAGAGAATCAAACTTCAGGATGGTGATGGATGATACGACGCATTCGTTTTCGAGGAAAAATAATGAGTCGATGTATGCTTTTTTCCAGAAGTATCTGGATAATCCTGGGGATTCGACGGATTTAGACGTTGCGCCATTGACGCATGGGGAGCTTCAGGTTACGAAAACGGGGCAGGTATCGACTTCTATCAAGGATGCGGAGACGGTTTTCAGCCTGAATCTTAAAGAGGCGAAAAAGAAAGAGGCCGGGCTACAAGCTTTGAGGAAAGACCTTTCGGGGTATTTGCCCGAGGCCTTGGATGCGGCAAGGACGCTTTCCGGTTACCGGGATCCGGACGTATTTCATAAGCCGGTTTTTACCGGCCGTTATCGCAAGAGTGGTTATGTGATTGAGAAGCATTTTGTGAAAGGGGAGGGAGATTATGTTATTCCCTATATCCTCATGATCCCGGACGCACCGAATGGGAAAGGCGTGATTTGCCTGGGAACGAAAGGGAAATCAGAGGAGTTGGCCAATGGAGATATGGAGTGGTTCGTAAAGAGAGGTTATACGGTGTTGGCTCCGGACCTGCTGGGCGTAGGGGAATTGGGTAAAGGGGAATATAAAGGAGACTCCTTCATTAATAATACATCGTATGGAGTTTGGTATTTGTCTATCCTCACCGGGAGAAGCATTGTTGGGGTACGTGCGGGCGATGTGGTGAGGCTCGCCAGACTATTGAAAAGGACGCATCAGGTCAGTGAGGTGTATGGCCTGGCGAGAGCGGGGATGACTTCGGTGTTGTTATATGCGGCAGCATTTGATACAGCTATCAGCCGTGTACTCCTTCTGGGTCCCTATTCATCATACCGGTCTGTTGTAATGAATCGTTTTTATGATCCGTCGTTTATTTACGGAGCTGTTTCGGATGCCCTGGGAGCCTATGATCTTCCTGATCTGGCTGCGAGTTTGGCTCCGCGGGAGTTAATGATGGTCAATGTGGTAGACGGACAGGGGAAACCCATTAGCGACGGGGAGGGCAAAGCGGATTTCTCGGTGATCCGGGAAGCATATAACAACAGGAAAGCTTCCGGCCGCTTCAATATTATACATGAAGGATCGCTGGAAAAGCCTTATGACCTTTTTGCTAAATGGGTACAATAAGCTAATAGCCATAATTTATTTAAACCTATGCTGTTATAATAGCCTGAACAATTGAGACAAAAAGTATCTGGTTCGCTCCTCTTGCTATGTTAAAATAGAAGTTTTTTGTTATCCTAAATCAATAGAGCTTTCTTCAACCAAAATATGCTTGATTTAGCAGGGGTAAGCCGTCGGATAGATATGATACTTATTTTCCTGAAGTATGCAAAGCGAAGGATAACAGTGCTTTACTTTTTACGCATAAAGTTAAAACGTAAGTAAAATATATTTTCGAGAGCGTTCTCGCTATTTTATTTGGTTCCTTGAAAAAGGCATTTGTATCTTGTGTAATGTTATCACTGAGCCTTTAATAAGTACAGCCTATTTAAATACGGTATTATGGAAGTTAAAACTACGAAAATGAGCATGCGGTTAATCTTATTACTTTCTATCGCTTTTCTTTTTCCATTCTTTGAGACATCTGCACAAAATACTACGGAGATTAAGGGAACGGTATATGATAGCAGTACCCATACCGTTTTGCCGGGAGTAAGCGTGCATGTTAAGGGAGAGACAAATGGGGGGTTGACGAATGAAGAGGGAAGGTATACGATTCAGGCCAAAAGTTCAGATGTACTGGTTTTTTCTTTTATAGGATATAATACCAAGGAAGTGCTTATAGGAGATCAAACGACAATTAATGTCAATTTAAAAAGTACCTCTACTCGTTTGGAGGAAGTTGTGGCTGTGGGGTACCAGACTAAAACGAGAGGGGAGATCACGAGTGCCATATCGGATATATCAGGAGAAGCCATAACCGCAACATCGGAGAATAATATTACACAGGCCATCCAGGGGAAAATCCCCGGCGTTGTTGTCAATGACAGGGGCGGAGCGCCTGGGGATAATAATGCAGAATTTCTGGTAAGAGGGAAAGCGACATTGGGTGATAATTCTCCTCTGATAGTTATTGATGGGGTCCCGAGAAGTACGGATGATTTTGCTCATATTGCCCCCGAAGATATCGAAAGTATTAGTGTTTTAAAAGATGCTTCCGCTGCCATATATGGCGCTCGCGCTGCTAATGGGGTTATTTTAATTACTACAAAAAAAGGTCGTATTGGAAAGTCTATCATTACCCTTAGTTCTGATTATGGAATTCAATCCCTTGCTAAGTTTCCCAAAGCCATGACTTCTTTCGAACGGGCAGAATATTTTAATGAATGGCATAAATATAATGGCTTGCAACCACTTTGGTCTGACGAAGCATTGGAACATTTCAAAAAAGGAGACGAGCCGCTTAAGTATCCCAATACAGATTGGGCCAAGGTTGCGTTAGCTGACCATGCGCCCGAGACGCACCATAACTTATCTGTACGGGGAGGTACTGACAAGTTTCAGTACTATGTGAGTGGAGATCTTTTATATCAAAAAGGGCTTCTGAAGTCCGGTGATTTGCATTATAAGCAATTCCAGATAAGATCGAATCTTACTGCAAATGTCACTGATGATTTAAAAATAGGAGTAAATCTAATGGGAAGAAAATCCCAGGATCATTCACCGATATCATCCAGCAGCACTATCTGGGGCCACATCATTGATAACTATCCTTGGGTAGTTGCGCAATGGCCAAACGGGACTTTTCCTCCCGGGCTGGAAGATTATGGAAATACGCCTTATACGGATACGCATGATAAATATGGCACTTATGATCGGAATCGGTATATTTTTAATTCGACACTTTCTATTGAATATATGATACCGGGAATTGAAGGCTTGAAAGTTTCAGGATATGCCAGTTTTGACTATGAAAATGAATATCAAAAGGCCTTCTCAAATATATGGGCGGTTTACGATTATGACCCAGAGACAGATCAGTATACTGAAGTGTCTAAAGGTCATTCTAATGGTTCCAGAAATGGATTGCTTGATCAACGGGGGTCTAGACAGGTAGTGAAGAATAATAATTTTATTAGTCAGAGCCTTTATCATGCACAAATTAGTTATGCAAAGTCGTTTGGTAAACATAATATAAATGCTTTCGTTGCTTATGAACAGAGTTCAAATGCTACGGATCTTTTGTCTGCCTATAGACAGGATCTGCCCACAAGCGAAAAGCCATATCTGTTTGCAGGGGGAGAAAATGGTAAAGATAATAATGGATATGTCACTGAAGGAGGGCGGATTAATTATTTTGGTAGTATAAGTTATGATTATAGCCGTAAATATATGGTCGATTTTACACTCAGGGATGACGGATCTTTTAATTTTGCTAAGGGGAAGCGATTTGGTTTGTTTCCGGCGGTGTCAGCGGGTTGGAATATAAGCGAAGAGCAGTTTATGAGAGGCGCTGCTTCGTGGCTTGATAATTTAAAACTGAGAGCCAGTTGGGGTAAGATGGGGAACGACAGGGTGCCTTCATATCAATTTTTGACCATCTATGGCTTTTCTGATTTTTATGCATATGGGCAGAATCCGGTTGCTCAAAAGGAACTGCAAGTAACACAAATTGCCAATCCGAATATTACATGGGAAACTTCTTATCAAACGGATATCGGCGTGGATTTCACCGCCTGGAACTCATTGCTCAATTTCTCAATTGATGTATTTACAGAGAAGAGGCGTGACATCTTAGTTGCACGTAATGCCTCTGTGCCGGATTATACAGCCCTTACTTTGCCTGATGAGAACCTTGGGAAGGTCGATAATAAAGGTATCGAATTATCAATCAATCATCAAAATACAGTAGGTGCCGTCTCTTATCATGTCGGTGGCAATTTAACTTATAATAAGAATAAGATTGTTTTTATGGATGAAGCGAAAGATATTCCTGATTACCAAAGAAAGGAAGGGCATCCTATGGACTCATGGCTGGTATACCAGGATGATGGTATATTTCGTTCTCAGTCAGAAATTGATCATTATCCTCATATGCCGGGTACTCAACCGGGAGATGTTAAATTTGTCGATGTAGATGGTGATGGAGAGATTACAGGAAATGATAAAATAAGAAAGTATACTTCTCCTACTCCCCGTGCACAGTTTGGTTTTAATCTTGGAGCAGGTTATAAGAATATTAGCCTTGATGTATTTTTTCAGGGACAGGCCGGAGCGGAACAAAACGTTTTTTATGGTGAAGGCATTAATGCTATCCGGCCATTCTACACAAAACGCTGGACACCTGATAATCCTGGAGCTGAATTTCCAAGGGCCTTTGATAGAGACGATCCGATCAACGTACAGCCTAGTACATTTTGGTTGTACAACGCCTCTTTTCTTCGTTTAAAAAGTGTCAGACTGATGTACACGTTGCCCGGGAATCTGATACCAAAAATATCCAGCTTGGATGTGTACATAAATGCAAGAAATCTGATCACCTGGGATAGTATGTTGGGAAATTGGGATCCGGAAAGAGTTGAAGGAAGTGGTTATCAATATCCCCAGATACGAACGATAACATTTGGGATAGATATTAGTTACTAATTAAAATATTTGTTATGAATAGATTTATGAAAATTGCTTTTGCTATTATATTGACTTGTTTATCTATTTCCTGTGAGAAATCCGTATTGGATAAAAATCCTCAAAATGAATTCTCTGAGAAAGATGTATGGGGAGATATTAATCTTGCCAAGTCTTATTTGAATACCGTTTATGATGGAATTGGACAGTGGGGTATGCATCATTATCGTAACCCTCAAGTAATGGCTTGTTCAGCCACAGACGAAGCATGGCAAAGAGGAGATCATGGAGTATGGGTAATGAATAAGGGTAATATTACAGCCAGCAACTATGGAGATTTTAATATATGGACTCCCGATTATCAAGCGATAAGGAGGTGTAATATTTTTCTTAAGAATATAGACGATGTTCCGGATGTTAGTGAAGAGGAACTCAAATCGATGAAAGCACAGGCAAGATTTGTCCGGGCTATAAATTATGCCGATCTCGTAGATTGGTATTCCTGGTGGGAAGGAGATCATAATGGCGTACCCATTATCACAGAACCATTTAATTTGGACGATGATTTTAAAGTAACACGAGCTGATTATTCGGAAGTCGTAGATTTCATTACCAGCGAGTTGGATGCAATTGCAGGAGACCTTCCCGATGAATGGGATGCTGATAATTTTGGAAGGGTGACTAAAGGAGC
>CAYZGR010000037.1:0-31856 GCA_964478125.1 uncultured Chitinophagaceae bacterium
GTCCGGTTCGGCAAATGATTTTAAGAACATTGCCAAACGCCCCGAAATGGAGCAGCATGTACTCAGTGAACTGATACCGGATTATTGGAACAATAAAGAAGAAGAACTGAAAAAAAGGTCTGCGGTTTTTTGGGCAGACCAAATGTGCAAAACCACACCCTTGCTTATTATGCACGGAAGTTCCGACTGGAGGGTCTTACCGGAAGAAGCCTTAGAGTTGGTAAACAAATTATATGAATATAAACATCCTGTGCGGTTTAAATTTTATGAAGGCGCCGGCCATGGCTTATACAGATTTTGGGATGACACGAATAATGAGATAAAAAACTTTCTTGATTATTATGTGCGTGATGAAAAGGAACTCCCGGACATGGAGCCGCATGGAGATTAAAGAGGCGTAGCCTCAATCTATAATATGATAATAACGGATTTCAATCCGTTGGATATACGAATATGCTAATACACTCAAAGTCATGAAAAAATTAATCGCTTTACTGCTGTTGATCATAGTGTTATCCCTGTCCTCGCAGGCGCAAACCCTTTACATGCCGCGCAATGTAAAAGCCGCTTTTGAAAAGGCTACCCGCTCAATGGATGGAAATCCGGGGCCGCATTACTGGCAGAACCGCAGTAATTATGAGATTGATGTAACGGTAGCGCCGCCGGATCGCACCATCAAAGGTTCGGAAAAAATTGTCTATTTCAACAATAGTCCCGATACGTTGCATACGGTTGTATTTCGGCTCACTTTGAATTATCATAAGCCCGAAGCCGTCCGTTCAGATAGGTCTGCACTTGATTCAACCCAACTCACTTCCGGAATACATATTAATCATTTTACAGTAAATGGAAAACCAACAGCGTGGCCGGAGGTAACCGGTGATTACACCTGGCAAAATATCCGCTTACAGGAACCTTTATTTCCAGGAGATTCCATTTATTTTTCCATTCAATGGCATTATAAGATAGCGCCGGCATTTATGGAAAGCCAAGGGTATTCAAGGGAAGGTATCATAGACTCCACCACCTGGTGCGTAGCCTATTTTTACCCGCAGGTAGCTGTGTATGATGATTATAATGGCTGGGATATACTGACTTTTACCGGCGGCCAGGAGTTTTATAATGATTTCAGTAATTACACCTTGCGCGTACACACCCCTAAAAACTTTATCGTATGGGCTACCGGTACGCTACAAAATCCCGATGAAGTTTTGCAGCCGCATTATGCGCAATTATTGAAGCAGTCCGAGACCTCCGATGAAGTTGTTCGTATAGCCGAACCGTCCGATCTGAAAAGAAAAAATATTACCCGGCAAAATGAAAGCAACACCTGGATATGGAATGCCCGGGATGTAACGGAAGTGGTATTCTTCCTCAGCGATCATTACAACTGGGACGCCGCCAGTGTAGTGGTGGACAGCGCCACCGGCAGAAGGGCTTCCGTACAATCGGCTTATAATGACTCGTCCGCCGTTTTTCACCAGGCAGTGACCTTTGGACAGCAAGTGCTAACATGGCTCTCAACGGAATTGCCCGGTGTCCCTTACCCTTATCCGAAGATGACGGTGACAGAAGGCTTTGGTGGGATGGAATACCCGATGATGGCCAATGTCGGTTCGTTTAGAACTAATAACGTATTACTTGCAAAAGCAGAAATGAACCACGAAATAGCACATACTTATTTCCCTTTTTATATAGGTGTCAATGAAAGCCGCTATGCATTCATGGACGAAGGATGGGCCACTACTTTTCATTACCTGTTATCCCTGTCCCGCGAAAACATAGATTTTCAAAAGGATAAAGATATCAGGTGGACCCATTCAATGTTGGCCTGGACGAACCGGGATCCATCACAGGAAAGCCAGATTCCATTGATTGAAGTCAACAGGCTAGCAGGTTATTACTATGGCCAAAACGCCTATACCAAACCGCTTTGGGCTTATATGGCGCTGAAAGACCTGCTTGGTGATGCCTTGTTTAAAAAATGTTTGCAGGGTTATATAGAACGTTGGCACGGGAAACACCCGATTCCCTGGGACTTTTTCAATGCGTTCAATGATATTTCGGGCAAAGACCTGAACTGGTTTTGGAACAGTTGGTTTTTTTCGCATGGCTATAACGACCTTGGCATAGGGAAAGTCACAAAGACCAACTCAGGATATGCCGTTGAAATAAATAATGTGGGCGGGTTTGCCATTCCGTTTACGATCAAAATAAAATACAACGACGGGGATACGAGCAGCCTTCATCAAACGCCTTTGGTATGGAAACAAAACCGGGATCAAATAATCATTGATATTAAAAGCAATAAAGAGATCCGGTCATTAACGATTGATAACGGATTATGGATGGATGCGAATGAGGAGGATAATTTGTGGCGTGCAGAGAGTAAATTATAAACAATAAAGAACAACAGCCTGACATAAAAAAATAATTCATAAATGGTATTATTTTTTTATATCCGTGGCATTTTCAGCGTACTTTTACGAGCAGGCAAATTCAATTAAAGTTATCAAAAGATTCGCACAGTCAGACAGCCATTTCAAAAGAGAAACCAAAGCAGAAAGCTTTTATACTATTGACTACAACATACCAAAACCTGATAAAAATGAATCGACAAATCGACAAATCAAAAGGTCCCGGTGTTTATATACCCCCACCCTTGTTATATGCGCTGATATTTGTAGTCGCGCTGCTTATACAGAAAAAAATACCCCTTGAGGATTCCTTATTTCGCATGCCTGTTATGAAAATAACAGGAGCCGTTTTTCTTTCTGTTGCATTGGTATTCTTAATAAGAAGCCTGCGACAATTCTTTCAAACAAAAAACACGGTAGTACTTATTAAACCAGCCACTTCGCTGCAGAAATCGGGAGTTTATTCCATTTCCCGAAATCCGATGTATCTAGGTTTAGCATTCCTATATTTAGGGATTTCCTGCTGTATTGGCAACTGGTGGCATCTTATTCTTTTTCCTTTGCTGATAATTATCATGCAGGAATACGTGATTAAACGGGAGGAGAAATACCTCGAAGTTGAATTTGGTGAGGAATATCAGCACTATAAAAATAAAGTAAGACGATGGCTGTAACCGGGTTGCCACTGCATGACGAAAAACTACTGATAAAGAAACTAACATAATATTTATTAACCCGTCAAGATTACACACGTGAATATCTATGAGTTTCATAAATCCAATCCTGATATCTTCCGGCAGTTCTCGGTAAAGGATATTTTATTTCTGTACTATAAATGCCCCCAAAAAGAGAAAATCCTGCAACTGCACGCTACCTTCAATCAGTTTGCCTTTTCTATCAATGGCGGACGAATATTCCATCAGGGCGAAAACACATATCACATCAATAAAGATTCCGGCTTTTTGCTGCGAAGGGCGGGGTTTCTTCAGGAAATGAGCGATGATATTTTAGGATGGAAACTCATTGCTTTTTATATTAAAGATGATTATCTGAAGAATATATTTAACGAATTCAGCGCCGATTTACCCAATCGCAATCCCGGTCGGCCCACCAGAGAAATGATGATTCCGATACATATCAACGACCGCATTCGCAGTTGCTATGAGAGCTTGATTCCCTATTTTGACCAGAAGGCGCCGTTACCGGAAAAAATCCTGGAACTTAAAGTAAAGGAGCTGCTCTATAATGTTTTTATTTGCCCCGAGAACCAACAAGTGCTCGCTTATGTCAGCAACCTGGCAGATGGCTATATAACACCCATTTGGGAAATCATGGAAGCGAACTATATGTATCATCTCAAATTGCCTGAATATGCGCAATTAGCCGGAAGAAGCCTGTCTGTTTTTAAACGAGAGTTTGTTGCGTTTTACGGTACAACGCCCGGGAGGTGGCTGGCCGAAAAAAGGCTGAAACGGGCAAAAGCACAGGTAATGATGACTCAAAAAACTATTTCAGAAATCGCATTTGAAAACGGTTTTGAAAGCAGCGCTCACTTCAGTCGGGTTTTTAAGAATAAATTTGGCGCTTCACCAATTCATTTTAGACAATGAACCATAAAGACAAAAAATTGAACTTTTAAGTAAAGCGATCAGTTGTCGTTTGCAGTACTTTTGATTTTCATAAAATATTAGTTCAACTTAAATCAAAAGTCATGAAACGTTTTATTCTAATCTCCACCTGTCTTTTATGTTTTTCCTTTATTGGAAACGGACAGAACACACCCCAATCCGAAATGCATTATTACATTGATGAACATAATCTTGGAGCCGGAAATGTTCAATTCACCGATGTAGCTGCCGCCCACGAAAAGGACCTGGCAACCCAGGGGAAATATAAGGTGAAATTCCTCAAATTTTTCGTGAATGAAAAAGCAGGAAAGGTCTATTGCCTGTCGCAGGCGCCGGATGCACACAGTATTTTTTTGACCCACAAAGAAGCGCACGGGCTGGTTCCCGACCATATTATGGAAGTTTCCGAAGGCGAAGAAGTATCGTTATTAAAAGGAGACCGGCAATTGTTTTTGGATATTCACCATTTTTCGCCCGGCAGCGTTACAGCAAAGGACGTAGCGGTGGCGCATCAAAAAGATTTGGAAGTAGAAGGCAAATACAAAGTAAACTTTATCAATTATTGGGTAGATGAACAGAATGGCATCGTGATGTGCCTTTCCGAGGCTCCCGATTCAAGCGCCATCATTAATACGCATAAAGAAGCGCATGGTTTACTCCCCGATGAGGTGATGCAAGTGCAGGAAGGGAAATAACGTTTGCTGACTGCAAGCGCACTACAATTTTAATGCCTCCCATCCCTTCCGATAGTCTCTCTTTACAAACTGGTTGGCCGGTTCAAAGTTGGTAATTTTCATATGGGGTCCATCCCATTTGTATTCCATATAACGTCCCGGATATTCATAACCCTTTCCATTTTTACGGCGAATACCAAAACTTCTTGACAGCAGATTTCCCATTAAAACGGTTTCCGTAAGGGGGCCCGCATATTCCTCAATGGGAGAATCCACATAAGCCTTTTCCTCGCCGGGCATGGGGAGGGCGGCATTTCCCTCGTAATCATTGTGATACCCTGCAATAGCCGCATCCACCCACTGCCACCAGTGTCCGTTTGCCGAGCCCTCGACTCTTGGATATTTTTGAGCGATATCAATGTCGTTATTCAATGAAAGCGGCAACAGTCTCGGATTACGTCCTCCCCAGCCACAGGATATTTTCCCTTCCGTTCCAATAAACAGGCTTCCGCCCTCATAATCACCTAATTGTGGTACGCCGGCCAGAGCGTCATTCATGTTGACATCAGGTTCCAGCTCCTCCGGGCGTTCGGGAATCAATCCGCCATCCATCCAATACAGTTTTAATTCCCGCCCGTTTTCCCGTTCAAACGTAAAACGAAATTTGTTGGACCGGGGAATGCTCATGGAATAATCGGCTTCCTCAAAAATACCGGAAAAGGCCGTACTGGCATCGCAGGTGACCTTCGTGGGATAGCGTATACCCAACAATTTGAAGGAAGGTCCAATAATATGGCAAGCCATGTCCCCCAGGGCGCCGGTTCCAAACCGCCACCAGCCACGCCAGTTGAAAGGCACCAAATTATCAATATATTCCGTATCAGGAGCGGTTCCCAGCCATAGATCCCATTTTAAGGTCTCAGGGACCCGGGGATGCTGATCCGGCCAGGGAATACCTTGCGGCCAGACGGGACGGTTGGTCCAGTTATACACTTTTTCTATCTCACCGATTAATCCGGCATCAAACATTTCTTTTAAGGTTCGCATCCCGTCAAAAGAGGCGCCCTGGTCTCCCATTTGAGTGACTACTTTATATTTTTTGGCCGCTTCTGTAAGGATACGGGCTTCATATATATCATGGGTCAATGGTTTTTGCAGGTACAGATGTTTATGTAATTTCATGGCATTCAGTCCCACGATTGCATGATTGTGGTCGGGAATAGCCACCGAAACGGCATCAAAGTTTTCGTGTTCCTTTTCAAATAACTCCCGCCAGTCATGATAATAAGGAGCCTTGGGAAATTCTTTACGGGTGCGTGCGGATCTTTTATCGTCCACATCGCACAGGAAAGCTATTACTGCATTTTTTTTGGGAGCATATGCATAATGCTCAATATCCGTATGTGCTTCTCCCCCACATCCTACACAGGCGATATATAATTTATCACTCGGCGCTACATGTTTTTTTCCGCCTAATACATGACGGGGGACAATGGTAAAGGCGGCCGCACTTAAAGCCGTGTCTTTTACAAAATCCCGCCGGTTTATTAATTTTTTTTCCGATCCTTTTTTCATATTTTTTTATTTCTAAAAATTTCTATCTTATACGCTATGGTCTAATATCAGGTTCCTTAAAAAATAATTCCTGTCCGAAGGTTTTTCCTGATGGACAGCGGCTAAAGTACCCCGGCCGATGCATCAGTACCAACTACCATTTTAAAATTGAGCCGGATTTATGATTAACTGGAGGGCCCGAATTTCAGCGGCTTGATCTTAACGTTTCGAAACCAGATCTTACCGTCTTCCGTACCCTGCAGAGCGATATGGCCTTTCCTGAAAGTCCCAAAATCCGGCCATTGCCTGAATTTTGTACGCGAAATCCTTTTTGACCAGTCATAATCCCAGAATTTAGTATCCACTACTTTATGACCATTGACAAAAAACCGTACATGCCCATTATTGGCAATGATCTCATATTGGTTCCAGGCCGGAGCCGCTTTCACCCATTCCGTGTCCGAAGCGGCCAAATCATAAAGCGCTCCGGCACGATGGAGGTGAATCCTGCTGTCGCTGATCTCACTATGTGTGGATGTATACAAGCAGGACAAGTCGGTAATTTGCATCTCCGGTCCGGTCATGTACGTACTTTCATATTTCGGGTCTTCCTTTACATAAAACATGACCCCGCTATTGGAACAGGGCTTCATTTTCCATTCCAGTTTAAGATCGAAATTTTCGTACGTTTTATCAGTTACCAGATCAGATCGGCCTCCCTTTTGATCTTCATTAACTGCCAGGGCGCCATCCTCCACTGTCCAGTTTTTAGTGGGTTTATCCTTGAGGTAGGAATGCCAGCCATCCAGGTTCTCTCCGTTAAATAACAGTTGCCAGCCGTCGCTCTTTTCCTGTGGAGTGAGCTTATTTTGTTGCTGTCCTCTCGCTGTATTAAAAAATAAGCAGGCCATCAGCAAATACATACCCATAACCGCATTTTTATTTGAAATCATAAGACCTTCTTTTTCAATTTGAATTAGTAGCCGGGGTTTTGTTTCAGGTTGGGATTGGCCGAGATCTGTTGCGCCGGAATGGGAAAAATGCGATAATGATCGTCCGGATCCTGTTTCTTATCGGGGATCCTGGCGGCGCTAAAATAAGGCTTTCCGGAGGCCACTTCATACCGGATCAAATCTTGTCTTCTCCACATCTCCCATGCCAATTCCCGGCCCCTTTCATCTAAAATATGATCCAGTGTAAGATCCGCCATGCTCCAATCATGATCCCGGCTTCCGCTGTAGGCCCGTTCTCTTACCTGGTTGACAAGATTCAGGGCATCGGCTTTATCCTGACCCAGACGTACTTCACATTCCGCTTTCATCAACAGAATATCCGCATAGCGGAACAAAACCATGTCATTACCCTGCTTCCCGGCAGTTGCACCTGACTCGGGAAAATATTTAATATTCCGCACGCCCACCAGGCGAAAACTACTGGCCGGATCGGATATGGTATTCATTTGTGGCGTAAATACCAGGTCAAGTCCGGTACCCGCATCTGTTAATTTTAATGACGGATCAGAAGACTTATACAACACTTCTTTATCGGGTGGATAGGTATACCGCGTTTTGAATTGTTGTCCGATAAGCCATTGGCCTGAGCGTTGATCTTTATAAGTACGATAAACATTTCCTCCTTTGGAAGTATATACCGATGTGGTATCAAATAATTTATAGAAAACTTCGGCGGCACATGCACCGTTATTAGCGCCTCCAACTATACCAAAACTGATAGGGCTTTGATAATGCAGTGTAAAAGCCATCAAGCCATTTCCTCCAATATTCACTTTATCGAACGGCACTACAAAAATATTCTCAACCGAACCTTCATTTTCGGGCGAAAAATTATCAAAATAGCCGGGCGACAGGCTGTAGGCTCCCACATCAATAATGGAATCGCAGGCATTAATACAATCCTGCCAATGTGCCTCCCCGGTATAGACCTGTGCATTGAGATAGAGCTTGGCTAATAAAGAGAAGGCAACCCATTTGTTTACCCTTCCATAAGTAGAAGCGTCCACGTTAGCCGGAAGAAGATCAATGTTATCTTTAATTTCTTTTTCTATAAAACTAAATACCTGCTTAGGTGTACTGTTACTGACTGAATCGGGATTCGTATCAAAGCTGGTCACTAAAGGAATGTTACCAAACAGGTCCATAGCCCAATAGTAGAAATAGGCCCGCAGTACTTTAAGCTCCGCTTCTATATTGGCTATATTATCAGGCTTTTCTTTCAGATTGTCCAGGGACTTGAGCGCAAAATTTACCCGTCCCACTCCGTTGTAGAGACTGGTCCATGCCCCATTAATTTGAGAAGTAGTAGGCGTCCAATTGTGTAACCATAACGCCTGCCACTCTCCTCCATCAAACCAGTCGCCTCCCCGGGTCGGAACGATCAGTTCGTCAGAAGAGACTTCGTTCAAATTAAAAACATTGCCAGCGGGAATAGCAGTGAGTGCTTGATAACCTGGAGCAATTCCAGCTTGGATTTGTTCCGGAGTCTGCCAGAAATCCTCCTGCGGCACCACGCTATATACATGTTGATCCAGATTAGTGCAGGAACCTATCGCGAACAAAACGACAAGCAGCACCAAAATATTTTTATGAAAATTAAACCGTTTCATATTATGAAAATTAATTGATCAGATAAATTTTTTTATATTTTAAAAAGAAGCGTTTATCCCAAAAGAAAGAGAACGAGACTTTGGATAAAAATTATCATCTGCCTTAGTGGCATCGATATATGCTTCGTTGCTGTCGGTTACGCGGATTTCAGGATCCAGTCCCCTATAAGGCGTGATAACAAACAGATTATTTCCTGCGATATAGACCTGAAGACTGGTCAGGAAGTTAATATGTTTAAAAGAATAAGACAGTGAAAAATTATCCAGCCGGATATAGGAAGCATTTTCCAACCAATGATCTGAAGAAACCGCTGCATCTCTAATCCCGTTTGTCAATGCATCCTTCGTAACATTATTCCCAGGTAAGCGATTGATATTGTCAAGAACAAGACGACTGTTGTCAAATATTTTCTGTCCTGCAACTCCCCTAAGGAAAAAACTCAACCCCCAATTTTTATAATGAAAGCTGTTGCTGATCCCATAACTAAATTTAGGTGATGGATCTATATAATGAAACATACTTGTATTTAGGTCTCCCTGAGTCACCTGGCCCCCCTTACCATCCGAGAAAAGCTGGTTTCCATCTTCATCTACCCCCAGATAATGCGGCAGGAAAAAGGTATAAGGCGCATAATTTACCTTCAGGTAGGTAATAGGTACATCACTCATACCACGACCTTCTGCTATGCCGGCTTGAATATTATCAGTTGAGACGTTAAATCCTGCATAAGTTCCCGATAGATTAGAGATCACCGTGTTTATAAAAGTTATCTGGCCATTAAGCGTCCAGGTCAGGTTCCTATTCTTAATAATGTCGGCATTTACTTGCACTTCCAATCCTTTATTTAACATATCTCCCACGTTAGCAAGAATGGTGTTTACATAAAACGGAGGAACAGGCACGGTATAGTTATAAAGCAAATTTTTAGTTTTGTTATGGAACCAGTTCACATCGCCACTTAACCGATTATTAAATAGGGAGAAATCTATTCCTATATTTATACCATGTACCTCTTCCCATTTCAGATCAGGGTTGGCATTTTGAGTAGGAGCATACGCCAATGGAAATCTTGAATTTTCCGCATCATAATAACGTCCTACGCTTCCGAGCAATTGTTGACTCCGGTAAGCGTCTATGGCATCTTGATTCCCGGTCACCCCATAACCGGCCTTTAATTTTAAATCATTCAACCATGTAACGTTGCGCATAAAATTTTCACCACTGATGCGCCATGCAGCCGAAATGGCCGGAAAATTTCCCCAGCGGTGATTGACCCCGAATTTTGAAGATCCATCCCGGCGGAAACTGGCATCCAGATAGTACTTGCTGTTGTAATTATAAGTGATACGGCCGAGGAAAGAAGCCAACTCATATTCCTCTTTATAGGAATTAATGGAGTTATATTGCGGGTTGCCATTTTCGAGGGCGTTGTTCTGGTTTTGTTCTACCGGGTACTGCTGGCCGGATGCCTGAAAATGATCAAAAATAAAATCATTGTATTCGTGAACTACGGTAGCGGTAAAACTGTGCTTACCCCAACTATGATTATAGTTCACATGCAGGTTCCCTTTTTTGGAATTGCGGTTTTCATTGTATTTATTGCCCGAATTAAAATTGTTTTCTACCGGGAAAGAAGGTTGAAACCAATCGGTTTGTTTGTTAAAATAAGAAAGCGATCCGGTGGCGCCTAACTTTAATCCCGGAACCAATTCATAATTTATGGTTCCATGCATAATGGTAAGATGTTCTTTACCCCGGTTCAGTTGTTCTAACTGATGTTCTAACGGATTGAACTGTTCAAAATCACTATAGGCAAAAAAGCTGCCATCGGCGTTATAAACCGGATAAACCGGCGGTGTATTATATAAAGAAGTAAAGGTGCTGTAGTCCACTAATCTTCTATTAATCTGGGTATTCAAAATACCCACCTGAATATCCAACTTATCATCAAAGGCTTTCTGCTCTGCATTGAATCTGAGGCCTACTTCATCTTTCCCCGTGTTTACGACGATACCTTGTTGGTTGAGATAATTCACCGATCCGTAATAAGTGAAATTTTTGCTTCCACCCGAAATACCCAGATTATGATTATTGGAAATGGCTGTTCTGGTAAAGGCCTTTGTCCAGTCCGTATTTCCTCCCTTATCAATGTTGGCAATCGTCTCTTCGTCTACACCGATCTGCTTGGCTGCTGCTTTCCATTCTGCCGCATCCAGCATGTCATAGGCTTTGGCAATACGGTCCATAGCGATATAGCCGGAATAAGTTACCTGGGTACGGCCGGCCTGGCCTTTCTTGGTGTTAATAATGATCACCCCATTGGCGCCGCGGGCGCCATAAATGGCCGTTGCCGACGCATCCTTCAATACATCATAAGAAGCGATGTCTCCCGGTGGAATGTTGGCGATCTGGTTGGGATCATCTAAGGGTACCCCATCCAATACAACGAGAGGAGCCTGCCCGCCGGTTAAGGATACCTGGCCCCGTAAACGGATGCTGGCATTGGAGTTAGGGTCACCGCCGGGATTAGTGATCACCAACCCGGCTACCTTCCCCTGGATCTGTTCTATGGGATTAGTTACAACTCCTTTATTAAAATCCTGGCTGGAGATACTGGAAATCGCTGCGCTTACATCTTTTGCTTTTTGGGTGCCATAGCCTACCACCACTACTTCTTCCAGATTTTTACCTTTGGTCATTTGGACGTCCATGGCTCCTGCTGAAATAGGAAGGGTGACCGAACTATACCCTACATACGAAAAAACAAGATTTTTAGCGTCTGCAGGGACTTCCAGGCTAAATTGCCCGTCGGATCCTGTGATCGTACCGACTCCGGTGACTTCTTTTACCCTTACGGTAACGCCCGGGAGCGGTTCACCGGAAATACCGTCTGTGACGGTACCTTTTACCTCTTTTTGTTGAGCATAGGCCCACCATCCTGTTGTTAGAAGAAAGCAGACCGTCAATAAAAATTTAAGCGGTAAGGTGTTTTTTTTCATAAATATGGATTTTTAGGTGAGAAGAAATGAATTTTATATAAAAAATTATGAAGCTCATTATGTTGCCAACATCTTTTCCTCCATTATCTCCTTTCTCCCTGTTTGCAGCCTTCCTAATTAGAGTGTGTATAAGATACACATCATTCACAAATGAACTATTTTTTTATGAGAAAACCAAAATTTTCTTTAACAAAACTTTCCGGATCTCATACCTTTTAATAGAATTACATTAATTTGTGGAGCCGGACCCTGGAATATAAAATAGAATGCCTACTTTAGATTTTTCAAAGCCTTATGAACCGTATAGAAGAATCAACCCCGACCGCTAAAATAATTATCGGTCACAAGGAAAAAGTGGATTTTCCGCAGCTTAAGCGCTCCTGGATCACGGCCCGGATCGATACCGGGGCCAGATCCAGTTCCGCTCATTGTGACAAGATCTGGATTGAAGAAAAAGGGAATGGGAAAAAGGTACTTTGCTGTTATTTTTTGAAGAATGCCAAACGGGTTACCCGATTTCATAAATTCCAGAAGAGAAAGGTCAAAAGCTCAAACGGGATCTCTCAGGTAAGATATGTGGTCCGGCTCCTGATCCGGCTTGGTACTTTTGAAAAGTTAACCGATGTCACGTTGACCGACCGATCTACCATGAATTACTCTGTTTTACTGGGAAGGCGCTTTTTGTCTCCCTGCTTTTTGGTAGACGCATCGACCGCTTATATTGAAACGGGCAACAAAAAAAAGAAGAAATGAAAATTGCCATCTTGTCCAGAAATAATAATCTGTACAGTACAAAAAGACTGAAGGAATCTGCCTTGTCCAGGGGGCACGAGGTATGGGTGATCAATCACGTTAAATGTTCGCTGGTTAATGAACATAAACGGCCGTCCATATATTATGATGGAGCACTTTTACAACAGATTGACGCCATCATCCCCCGCATAGGCGCTTCCGTGACCTTTTATGGTACTGCCGTGGTACGTCAGTTTGAGCTCATGAATGTCTTTTCTGTTAATTCATCCGTATCTATCGTACGATCGCGCGACAAGTTGCGAAGCCTGCAGATATTTTCGAAGCATGACATCGGGATACCCAAAACCGTCTTCGCTAATTATACGAGAGAAGTTGAGGAGCTCTTAAAGGAAGTAGGCGGGCCGCCGGTGATCATCAAATTGCTGGAGGGGACACAAGGCATCGGCGTCGTACTTGCCGAGACCAGAAAAGCGGCTAAATCGGTGATAGAGGCCTTTCTCGGTTTAAAAGCCAATATTCTCATTCAGGAATTTATCAAAGAGGCGGGGGGGGCGGATATCCGTGCCTTTATTGTCAACGGGAAGGTCATCGGTGCAATGAAAAGACAAGGACTGGAAGGTGAATTTCGAAGCAACATTCACCGGGGGGGCAGCGCTGTCCCTATTAAATTGTCGCGTATCCAGCGGGAAGTTGCGTTAAGGGCGGCAAAGGTAATGGGGCTTTCGATCTGCGGGGTGGATATGATCATGTCACAACGCGGGCCGCTTGTATTGGAAGTAAATTCTTCTCCCGGCCTGGAAGGAATTGAAAAAGCTACCGGAAAAGACATCGCGGGCAGCATAATCAGTTACATTGAGAGTCAGAAGGGACAGAATTTCAAAAAAGATCGCGTAGGGGTCTGAACCTTTTTATTTTGTTAAAGCCGCTGATATAAATTCAATCTTCCCTTTCTGATAAAACTGTCCGGCAACAGGTTTTAGGGAATGGTCATTTAAGAAATCAATCAGGCGATGCATTAATGTGCCATTTCTTTTGACCCAGCTTTTGTATGCAGCAGGACTGGCTGCCGGCCCGAAGACCCATTGATTATAGGCTTCAAACAAACCGTTTTTCAACAAAAGACTGTAATAGTTAAAAAGAGAATAAGGGTAAACCAGTTTATAGAAATTAGCCCAGTTTAAAAGAAATTGGGTCCGGACCATCACGAGCGTCTCGGGCGTCACCCCCCTATTGATAGCAATCTCCGCACTCTTCCCCAGGGTAGTCAATACGGCCGTTTTAAAGTCGGGTTTATCGAGGGTCGAGAAGCCATCATTGTTTTTTGCCTCCGGAGGTGTAGCTCCGGGAGTAGTCAGCGAAAGCGTAATGCTGCTGTTAATAATGGATTTATAAGCATCCAGCAGCATCTTTTTCATATCAGAGGTGCGATTGGTATATCGTTCGAGGTTGATAAAAAGCTCTCCGTAAATGATCGTCCAGAATTTATCCTGGCTATAATAATAGGTTCGTGCGGCAAAATAATAGTTGGGGGCATAATCCGGCGCGATCCGTATACCCGCCACCCAACTTTGTAGCGCGTTCGTATATTGCCGTTCGTCATAATATACTTGTCCCAGTTCACTATAAAGTACCCCGCTATTGGGCAATTGTTTTAGGCCCTTCTTGTAGTTCCTTTCCGCCTTTTTCAGATTATGTTGTGCACGATAAATATTTCCGGCGATCTGATAGGTTTGTTCATTGGCCGCATTACTGCGCAATACGGTTTTAATCAGTTTCTCGGCATCGTCATAATCGCGGTTTAGAGAATAAGCATAGGCAAGTGTCTGCCGATAAAGCGCACTTTGGGGCTGTAGTTCCAGCGTTCTTTTCAATAAAATAATTGCATTGGAATAATCACCTGATCTGATAAAATGCTGTGCCCGGTCATATAAAGCTGTTGCACCGGATTGTGAAAAGGCTGTCGGGCAATGAAGTCCGAATAAAAATAGTATAAGCAACAATATTTTCAATCGCATAGGGGGTAAAATTACACAAAATTATGCCAACAGCAGAAGCAGATAGCAAGGATTGTGCCTCTTTTGGGAAGCAGCTCAAATCAGATGCGTAAACAGGCCGTCTCTGAGCTTCGGCTCGAACCAGGTAGATTTTGGCGGCATGATCTCACCGGTATCCGCAATCTCGAATAATTGTGCCAGGGTAACGGGATGTACGGCAAAGGCTACTTTCATCTCTCCCCTGTCTACCTTTTTTTCCAGTTCACCTAATCCTCTTATTCCCCCTATAAAGTCTATTCTGCGATCTGTTCTCGGATTTTTGATATCCAGCAGTTTATCCAAAACATTATTCTGTAAAATGGTCACATCCAATATGCCGATCGGATCCGTAGTATAAGAGGCCGGCTCGGCTACCAGCCGGTACCAGCTCCCATCCATATACATTCCAAATTCATGCGGCTCGGCAGGCTTTACCCGGGTATCGCCAACTCTGGCCACCTTAAAATTATATTCCAAACCGGATAAAAATTCTTTTTCATTAAGGCGGCCCAGGTCTTTTACGACTCTGTTGTAGTCCATAATTTGTAATTCATCATCCGGGAAAAGGGTGGTCAGAAAAAAGGAGGAAGGTAATTCAGCATGTACTTTCCCACCGGATAGTCGTTGGGCCACCTTTGCTGCCGAAGCGGCCCGGTGATGACCGTCGGCAATATACGTGGCCGGAACTTCAGAAGCGAATAAGCCGGTCATTTTATCGACGACTTTTTTATTATCAATGACCCACACGCTATGACGTACTTGATCCCCGGCAACAAAATCATAGACCGGATCCTTTTCTTCTTTCTGTTCTTCTATTAGGGTTTTAAGTTTAACCGGGGCATGATAGGCAAGAAATACATTTCCTGTATGGGCCCGGGTGGCAAGAATATGATCAATGCGATCCTGCTCTTTCTCCGGACGGGTTAATTCATGTTTCCGGATCACTCCTTTCTCATAGTCGTCAATACATGAAACTGCTACCAAGCCCGTTTGCCTGCGCCCTTTCATTTCAAGTTGGTAAATATAATAACAAGGCTTGTTTTCCAATAAAAGAAATCCTTTTTTACGAAAGATCTCAAGATTTTCCCGGGCTTTGTCATAAACGGCCTTATCATGTAGGTCCACCGAAGCAGGCAGGTCAATTTCCGATTTTGAAATATGATAAAAGGAATAGGGATTGCCTTCAGCTTCATCCCAGGCTTCCTTTCTGTTAAGAACATCATAAGGTTTGGAAGCCACTTGATCTGCGATATCCGCCTGAGGACGCAATGCCCGGAAAGGTTGAATAACAGCCATGCCCTCAAAATTACAACTTTATAAACAGGAAAGAAATCTTTTTTGCAAAATATTAACTATCAAAAACTTAGTACAAATCAACAGCGGAACAGTTTTTGCTCTCAACTATTTGGATTGTTTAAAGTTTTAAAGGTTGTCAATAATGAGAGAATTCACAATATTCTTCCGCCACAACAACCGGCATCAGAAAGCAGGTGTGGTAAAATGTGGAACCGCCACGGAAACAGAATATGATGTACGCCCGGTAGATCCTTCTATTGTACGGAGATTTGGGAAGCAAATCCGTATTTTAAAGAAAGCGGAAAAATATTTTACATCCAATCACTTTGCCAGCTCTTATAAAGTACTTTTTAGAAGCCTGGTAAGAGCCATCCGCCTGCATGAAATGCAGAATACCTGATCTTTTCTATTTATCTATCACCTGTTCGGGCAGACGAGGCTTTTCATAACACCGCAGCCTATCCTTTTTTCTGCTCAAAGTATTTCATGGCTTCTACCAGAAGTTGTACTTCTTCTACCGTAATCGCATTATAGAGTGATACCCGAAAGCCCCCAACCGAGCGATGGCCTTTGATGTTTAACAACCCCTGCTCCGTACAATATTCCAAAAAGACCGGCTCCAGTTCTTTTTGGTCCATTACAAAACAAACGTTCATCCGACTTCTGTCTTCCGGCAAAACGGTTCCTCTGAAAAGCGGGTTTCTGTCAATTTCTGCGTACAACAGGCTTGCTTTTTCTATATTTTTCTTTTCAATAGCCTTCACCCCTCCCTGCTTTTTGAGCCAGCGCAAATTCAACAGACATACGTAAATGGCAAAGACCGGAGGAGTATTGTACATGGATTCGTATTTAATATGCACTTTGTAATCCATGATCACCGGAATAGATTGTGTAGTCTTGCCTAATATACTTTTTCGTACAGCCACCATAGTTACCCCTGCGGCTCCCAGGTTTTTTTGTGCACCGGCATAGATCAGGCTAAACTTGTTAAAATCTATATCCCGACTCAGAATATCGCTGCTCATATCGGCCACCAGTGGTATAGCACAAGCCGGAATATCCTGATATTCTGTTCCATAAATGGTGTTATTGGTAGTGATATGCAGATATGCGGCATCTTCCGGTATGGTATAATCTTTAGGAATATAGGTGAAGTTCTTATCTTCAGAAGAAGCAATCTCCGCTACTTCGCCATATAAACGCGCTTCCTCAATAGCCTTGGCAGACCAGGTCCCGGTATTGATATAAGCCGCTTTCTTATGGGAGTCCAGAAGGTTCATGGCAAGTTCCAGAAACTGGGTTCTCCCACCACCGTGTAAAAATAATACTTCAAAATCATCATCCAACTGCATCAGTTCTCGAACCAGATTGCGGGCTTCCTCCATAACAGCCTTAAAAGGGGCGCCCCTGTGCGGGATCTCAAGTAAGGATAAACCGGTATTTTCAAAATTAAGTACGGCTTCAGAAGCCAGCCTGACCACCTCTTCCGGTAAATGACAGGGGCCGGCATTAAAATTATGTAATTGCATTGTTTAAGATTTAATCTGGTATTAATCCCAGAAGTTTGCAAAGATAAAGAACCTGATGATAATCCTTAGATGAAAAAAGGGAAGGCTGGTTTCTATGATTTCTTGAGAGGGCTGAAGAAAATCTTTACTTTTAGGATACTTCTAAGAATATTGTTTTCCAATTCCAAAAATCATAAAATATCTTAACGATCTGCGTTCCATAATTCGAAGATCGCTTCCATGTTCTTTAGACAAACCATAGTCCTCTTTTTTCAAATATTTATTCTCTATCCATATCTGAAAACCATTTGTTATCTTACTTCCTAAAAGAAACAGCATATTTCACCCTATTCATGCGCACGAATGGGATGGACCCCGGCATGATGCCATAATTGATCCAGTCTTTTAAACTCTTCAAGTGCTTCCTCATCAAATGTTTGATCGTTTAATGTACTTAGATCCGGCTGCCCGGCCCGGATCCAGGCGGTATACCAGAGTGAAGAAGCGGCATGCACGGCCCTGCGCATTCTACGTGCCACCATCCCCTGTAACCTTTCGTTATAAGCTTTGGTAAAAGCCACCGAATAACTGCGAACCGTTTGCCCTTTTCTATTGATAAAAGCATGTATCTTTCCGGGAGGGAAATGCTCCAGCAGCTCTTTTTCTACTTCCAGGACCGTATCTGCAGCCTTTGCAGATTCCAATACCAAGGTCCAGATATACTCTCCGGGATTATCAATATATCTTGCTTTCCCGGTCCAGAGATTGAAAGCCGTATCTGCCAACATCTCCGGGATCTCCGATTCCCACAAAGCATGTATTCCTTTTTGGCCGGTTAACTGCCCGTCGTAATTTGAATGGGCATGGAGGGGTACGCAGGCATCTCCTATATAATGCCCCAGATAAGTAGCATATCTCAATATAGCCGGCCCATCCTTCTTTTTGAAAGCTTTTTGAAGCCGGTAAAAGACCCTTAATGCATGCCATGGGACAACGCCATAGGTCATGAGGGTATCTTGAGAATACAACTTTACAGCTTCTTCCCATTTCCGGGGAAGGTTTTGAAAAGGATAATCGCCATAATGATCTATATCAATAAAATGATGCGCTCCCTCCTCTTTTACGGCATATCGTCTTTTGTCAGGATCCACCGCATGCTCGGTGATGAATTCGACATGTTTTTTGAACCAGATCATCATCTCCGGTGGTAAGCAAAAAACGGCTAATCTGTTGATACGCCGATGGCCAAAAAACCCCCACGCTGCGCATTCAGAGATAGAGAAGATTAACAATAGGATACCTGCTGTACAAATTATTATTTTATATAAACGAACATGCATATCATTTTTATGCCTCCATGATCCCGGCTTCGCTTTTTCCATTTTCCGGTTCTTCCGTCGAACTCACTCCGTCTCCACCGGTAACGCCGCCCGAAACCGCAAATTTCATGGCATCGCCGGCAGAAACATGTTCCAAAGGTTGTACTCTGTTTCTTTTTACAAAATAAACCTTCCCCGCAATTGACAGCGACATGGGAACATATACAGCCACCACATCTGTCAATCCAAAATCTGTGGCGTCGCTTCTTGTTATGAACCCCACTTCCCATACCTCCTCATTGTATATATGGACCAAAACCGGATGGTCAAATTTCTTTTTCTTGCCCATCAGGGCATCAAATACATCCTTAATAGAAGTATAAATATATTTTATAACAGGCGTGCGCTCCAGCAAACGATCAAACAGGTCAAACAATCTACCTATAATGAAGAAGGAAGACAAATAGCCTATTATTGTAATTCCAGCCAATGCGAGGATCAATCCCAGGCCGGGTATGAAATCGGCAAAGCCAAATAAGCCATCTAAAAAATTAAATATCCATATAATGGCATAAAAGGTCAGGAATATCGGGGCCAGAACCAAAACCCCCTGGAAGAAGTGTTGGATAATTCTGCGGAAGGTCCACTTTTTTTTCATTGGTAATTACTATTTTGTACGACTTATACAAACGTACATTAAAAATTTTACACAAAGGATATATGAAAATAGAGTAACGCGACGGTCTTTAAATTGAACCCGAAAAACCATCTGACGGATCCGGACTTTCATCGGATTTTTACCATGGCTTTTACCATCAGTGAAAAAGGGTTATGGATTTTGTCCCAAAATTAAATAAATAACAATATAAGAGCTAAAATAAATCCGGCCAGTACATATTGCATTCCCCTTTTAAAGGCCCTGGATTTTGGATTAAACATCCAAAAACTTGAAACGACAAAAAAGAAAAGTGAAATTCCGAACAACAAATTCAGCGCGGAGAAAGGGTTTCCAAGTTCGGCTTTATGTATCTGTACTAACTTATTCAATATCAATGGGTACTCCATTTTGGAATAGCGGATTTCGCCGGTCTGCGGAATATAAAACCCTCCTTTAAAATAAGCCGTGTCATGGCTTATTTTAGAATAATTCAAATATTTTACCCCTATTATCTTGTTTATTTCCACGTTGCCGAGCCCTTTCTGGATGGTGGTATGGTACGTTTTTTTTCTTTTCATAAAATTATCATGCCTGTATACCATCACGCTTCCGCTAATCGCGTAAACGGCAAATATACCTACTAAAAAGTATCCCAGATAGCGATGCACCACTCTCATAAAGCTTCTGGAATCCCTGATCTTTGCCATTTTGAATTGAATTTTCAAAAAAGCTGCAAGGTAATAATTTATTTACCGGGTCCTCATTTAATTGTGTTTTTTAGGAAGGAATGTTCTGCGGATGGATATCGTCTCATTCCTTCGCCCTTTTAACACTAGAGATTAATTGAATTATAAAATCAAACGCGTATAATGCATCAAACAGGAAAATAGCGAATTCATTGCTACCTTCCTGCTTGATTGGTAATGTTATGAGATAAACAGGGAATCTCGTTTACTCCCGGATGGGCCCGGGCTTTGAGATCTCTTTCATAAGGGCATTATCCCATTCCCCTTCGACCTTTACTGTTGCATAAGCACCATAAGCAACGGCTTCGATCAGGTTATGATTCAGGAAAGTATAATCCCCGGGTTCCCTGAATTGATATAATGCTGCAGCTGCCGATCCTCCCGGAATATTCCATGTTTCCAGATCTACATAAGGCGTATTGTGAAATTTTCCCAGGGGCCAGAATAAGTCCGCATGGCCGCCGATAAGATGCAAACGGGTATCCCTGTTAGCTTGCGCGCTAATGAACAACACCTTATCTCCTACCTTTGCTTTTAATGCATTCTTGCCGGTGAGTGAATTTCTCCTTCCATTAAATACAATATGAGTAGGCTTTAAAGTCTTCATGGACTTCTCCATTAAGTTTAGGCTTTCTCCCGGAGTTGCAATATTCTTGAAATGACCCGCTTCATCTTTAGGGAGATAAAAATCCTGTTCTACCACGTAAAATGCGGTATCATAAGTAACCGGATGCCCTTTCTCATCCTTAAGTCCGTCACGGGGAAGCACCATGATCGCTCCATTCATTCCGGATACCACATGCATGGGGGTCATCATTCCTCCCGGTGCGCAATGATACACAAAAACCCCGGCCCGTGTAGCCCTGAAACGGAAGGTGACCTGTTGCCCGGGTTGAACAATACTGATATCTCCCCCTCCCATCTTGCCGGTAGCTGCATGAAAATCAATATTGTGCCGTTCGGTATTGCTTTTGGGATTCTTCAGCGTGAGTTCTACAAAATCACCTTCATGCGCTATGATCAGCGGAGCCGGCACGGAACCGTTGAAAGTCATGGCCCATAAAGAATCCCCGGGAGCTACTTCTATCTTTTTCTCCCGAGCTACCAGCTCCACTTCTATTATTTTAGGACCTCCTTTAGCTACTTGTTCGTGCCTGGGAATCCCCGGTGCGGGAACCAATACCTGCTTTATCCTTTCCAAACCTTCGCCGTCGCCGCTGTAGGTTTTATCCATTACTCCTTTTTCACTTTCTGTATTTCCACAAGCCGCCAAAAAAGCTGCCATTATAAAAAATAGAAGCACCTTCAAAAAATTGACCCTGCTTTTCATAGTTTAAGTTTTAGGTTTCATTAATATTTTTGATCTTCGGGAGCAAAAATAGGAATGAAACCACGGCATTCTTATGACCCGCATCATAGAATGGTTATGATTTAGATCATAAGAGGGAAAGATTTTGAAAAGCCTGTTTAGGCAGCCTGTATTTGTATATGCTCTATATATGGGGGCGACTAAGAGACCAAGATGCTTCATTAAGCAATAACGCCGGAGCCTATTAATTCCTCATCCAGATACCAGGCGGCAAATTGCCCGGGAGTGATGCCTCTCTGCAATTCTTTAAAAAGGATGTATATCCCGTCGGGTTTACGAATGAGAACTGCTTTTTGCAGGGGTTGACGGTAACGGATCCGAACGTCCATTTCACACGTATCCCCGATGGAAAGGGTGTGATCGGGATTCACATAATGGATATCTTCAGCATTAATTTTTAATGCTAATCGGTTGAGTCCCGGATGGTTTCCCAGCTGACCGGAAAATACGAGATTATGTACTGTATCAATTTGCAGGACAAAAGACGGGTTTGGCCGCCCGCCTATATGCAGTCCTTTTCGCTGCCCAACAGTATAGAAATGGGCGCCCTGATGTTCTCCCACCTTAACCCCTTCATTCCGTTCAAATCTGAAAGGAACAGCCAGTTGCTCCACATTCTCTATCGCAGCAGGAATTTCATGATAAGCTTTGATCTTGTTCTGATCTGCATCTATCTCAATAATATCTCCCCGTTTCGACTCTAATTTTTGCTGCAGAAAGGTAGGAAGGCGCACTTTACCCACGAAACACAATCCTTGCGAATCTTTTTTTCCGGCGGTGGACAACCCTGCTTTTTGAGCAATTTTTCTGACTTCTGATTTTAATAACTTTCCAACGGGAAATAATGCCTTCTCCAACTGCTCCTGGCTGAGCTGGCATAAGAAATAAGACTGATCTTTAGAAGGGTCGATACCCTTAAGCAAATGATAATCTCCTTTTTCGTCCGTTATTTTTCGAGAATAATGGCCTGTAGCCACAAAATCCGCATCAAGATTTATAGCCGCTTTCAAAAAGGCTTCAAATTTTATTTCCCGATTGCACAGTACATCCGGGTTCGGCGTCCGGCCCTTTTCATATTCGGCAAACATATAATCTACAATACGTTTCTTGTATGTTTTACTCAGATCAAATACATAATAAGGAATATTCAAATGGGCTGCAACGGCGAGCGCATCATTCGCATCATCTATCCAGGGACACTCGTTTGATAAAGTAACAGAATCGTCATGCCAGTTACGCATGAACACGCCTATCACCTCATAACCCTGTTCTTTGAGCAAATAAGCTGCCACACTGGAATCCACGCCACCCGACAAGCCTACAACAACTCTTTTCATACTGCAAAATTACGGATTTGGAAGCTTTCACTACAATCCGGAAACCGGATCCTTTAATAAATCCCGGTATAATTTTCCGGGCGGATTCTTTTCAATTCATCTTTTACCGCATCATTTACTTCCAATTTATCAATAAAGCGCCGTATTTTTTTCTCATCTATTTTGTCTCCGTTCCTCGTCAGCGCCTTAAGGGCCTCATAAGGCTCGGGATAATTCTCTCTGCGCAGGACTGTCTGAATAGCTTCCGCCACGATGGCCCAATTATTCTCCAGATCAGTTGCCAAAGAGGCTTCGTTCAGGATCAATTTGCCAAGACCTTTTTCAAGGGATGTCAGGGCCAGAAAGCTATGCGCCAACGGCATGCCGATATTTCGCAATACGGTTGAATCCGTCAGGTCGCGTTGTAACCGGGAAACCGGCAACTTCATGGATAAATGTTCATAAAGGGCGTTGGCTATTCCCAGGTTCCCTTCTGCATTTTCAAAATCAATGGGGTTCACCTTATGAGGCATGGCTGAGGAGCCAACCTCATTTTTCTTGATCTTTTGTTTGAAATAATCCATAGAAATATAAGTCCAAAGATCACGAGACAGATCAATCATAATTGTATTGATCCGCTTGAGGGCGTCAAATTGTGCGGCAAGATGATCATAAGGTTCTATTTGTGTCGTATAAGCGGTCCTTTTTAAATCCAGCACTTCATCTACAAAGTGATCGGCAAATTTCTTCCAGTTCCGTTCAGGGAAAGCCACATGATGTGCATTGAAGTTCCCTGTAGCCCCCCCAAATTTGGCGGCATACGGAATCTTTATCAATAATTTCTTTTGTCCTTCCAGACGCTCCACAAACACTTTTACTTCTTTGCCCAGTTTTGTAGGAGACGCGGGTTGCCCGTGCGTACGTGCCAGCATGGGGATATTTTTCCAATCTTTTACAAGCAATTTTAATCGAAAGATAACCTGTTCCAGTTCGGGTAAAAAAACTTCTTCTACTCCGGCTTTCCATAATAAGGGAGTAGCCGTGTTATTTATATCCTGTGAAGTAAGCCCGAAATGGACCCATTCCGTTTTATTTCCATAACCTAACGTCTTTAGCCGGTTTTTGACAAAATATTCGACTGCTTTGACATCATGGTTGGTGATCTTCTCAATATCTTTGATTTCCCGTGCATCATCCGGGGAGAAGTGTTTATATATCTTTCTCAATACCGGTTTTTTCTTGTTTGGAAAGGAGAAAAGACCTTCATCAGACAATGCCAGGAAATATTCTATTTCTACTTTTACCCGGCTACGGATCAGGGCAAACTCGGAAAAATAATCTGAAAAGGCAGCAAGTTTTTCATAATATCGGCCATCAATGGGAGAAATAGCGGTGAGGGTATTTAAATCCATATTGTCGTAATTTCATCTTAAATTGGCAAGACCGTAAGATGTTTATTTCTTCCGGCTTGTAGTGTAGAAGCAAAATTAGTTAAAATTCCAACTAAAAGGGCTTGTAACTAAAAAGGAGATCTGCATCTGTAGGCAGATCTCCTCCTTATTTTGCAAAAGTCATGAGGATGAGGAAGGCAGAGTCAATTGTCACCCCCGCCGAAAGTATTTTTAAATCTTGATACTAAAGTATCATAGGAGTCGTTTACGTCTTTTTTAAAATCCTCCCAATTATCGGAATGTTTATCTGCGGCCCGGTTAATTTTCTCCTTAAGCCTGGCGCTTTGTGCTTTCAAAGAATCTAATTTTTCCTGTGCCTGTTCCTTTTTCTTCCCGGAATAGGTTTTTGCCTGTTGAGACCATTCGTCAATTCTCTTATCCAGTTGATCCATGTTTTTGTTCCATGTGTTCAGAAATGCATCCTTCTCCTGTTCTGCTTGATCTTTTGCCTCCGCCATTTTAGTAGATAAACTGTCTTCTTCATTAGAATTGGAGGAATTGGAGTTGTTGCATGAAGCTCCTACAAGCAGACTACAGACTAACAAAAACAGGAAATAAGGAGAAAATTTAATACCTCTCATAGGATTATATTTTTTAATTTGTCTATTTAAAAACAAATATCATTCCATAGATTGATCGTATAACCCGAATTTTATCGCCGCTCTAGTTTATTCTTAGCAAGATCTAATGCCTTTTTTAGTTGTTGATCCGGGTTCAGATGGCTGTTGTCTATAACGATCGCATCATCGGCCTGCCGCAACGGGCTGTCCATCCGATGCGAATCGGCATAATCTCTCTTTTCAAGATTATTTTTAATGGCTTCTCTACTCACCTTTGTTCCCTTCTTTAGCAATTCCAGGTATCTCCTGTTCACGCGAACTGCAAGGGCCGCCGTCAAAAATATCTTTAACTCTGCATCGGGAAAAACGACCGTACCAATATCCCGGCCATCCATAACCACTCCCCTTCCGGATCCAATTTTTCGCTGTTCTTTCACAGCAAATCTCCGGACCAAGGGAATGGCGGCCACCTCGCTCACCTTTTCCGTTACTTTCATCGTTCTGATAAATTCTTCGACGGCTTTCCCGTTCATCAGAATCTCATTATTTGCCGAGGGGGCATAATGGCTGAATTGCAGAGAGATTTTTTTCAAAGCCGCTTCAATTTGCTTTTCATCAGACAGTGCCACCTTATTTTCAAGTAAATAGTAAGTGATCGCCCGGTACATGGCTCCGGTGTCAATATAAATATATTGAAGCTTATCTGCCAATTGACGGGCCAGCGTACTTTTTCCACAACCGGAATATCCATCAATGGCCACTATTATCTTATTCATAATAAAAAAGGACTCACCAACTAATTATTTGGTAAGTCCTTTAAAGGGATTTGAAAATCAGGAGGCCTGCGGTTTTCCTGATTTGTTGTTCACTTGTTTTTTTATTTCAAAAACGATCTTCTCATTCTTTTCATCCCAATTGGCTATTACGGTATCCCCGTCTTTCAAATTGGCACCGAGAATTTCTTCTGCCAGCGGATCTTCCAGATATTTTTGGATCGCACGATGTAAGGGACGCGCGCCAAATTGCACATCATATCCCTTCTCTGCAATAAACTCTTTTGCCTTTTCAGAAAGTTCCAGATTATATCCCAGGTTATCCAGCCGTTTCAACACATCCTTCATCAATATATCAATGATCTTATAAATATCTTCCTTGGTCAAAGAGTTAAATATAATGACATCGTCAATACGATTCAGGAACTCCGGTGAAAAGGTCTTTTTTAAGGCCTTTTGAATAACGGATTTATTGAGTTCATCCCGGCCCACGTTTCTGGCGGCAGTGGAGAATCCGACACCGGCCCCGAAATCTTTCAACTCGCGGGCTCCAATATTGGAGGTCAGGATAAGGATTGTATTCTTAAAGTCCACCTTTCTGCCCAATCCATCGGTAAGAACTCCGTCATCCAACACCTGCAGAAGCACATTGAAGATATCGGGATGGGCCTTTTCGATTTCATCCAGCAATACGACTGAATACGGTTTTCTTCTCACCTTTTCAGTCAACTGTCCTCCTTCTTCATAACCCACATATCCGGGAGGCGCTCCTATCAACCGGCTCAGGGAGTATTTCTCCATATATTCACTCATATCAATGCGAATCAGAGCATCCTCCGAATCAAAAAGATATTTGGCAAGATCTCTGGCCAGTTCCGTTTTACCCACACCCGTGGGGCCTAAGAAAATAAAGCTGCCTATCGGTTTTTTCGGATCTTTCAATCCTACCCGGTTACGCTGGATGGCCTTTACTACCTTTTGAATGGCTTCCTCCTGTCCCACTACTACCGCTTTCAGATCATCATCCATCCGCCGCAATTTCTCAGATTCAGCTTGTACCATCCTTTTAACGGGTATCCCCGTCATCATGCTCACCACTTCGGCAATATCTTCATCGTCAATAGGATAGCGCTTATGTTTTATTTCTTCTTCCCAATCATTTTTGGCTTCCACCAATTGTTCTCCTAATTTCTTCTCTTTATCGCGTAAAGCTGCAGCCTCCTCAAAACGTTGGCTTTTTACCACACGATTTTTTTCCACTTTAATTTGTTCAATCTGCTTTTCCAGATCCAGTATATTTTCGGGGACATTGATATTCTTCAGATGAACCCGGGCGCCTACTTCGTCTAATACATCAATCGCTTTATCCGGTAAAAGACGATCTGTCATGTAACGATCACTGAGCCTTACACAGTCGCGAACAGCTTCGGATGAATAAATCACATTATGATAATCTTCATAACGCGGCTTAATATTCTCCAGAATTTTGATCGTTTCTTTTACGCTGGGGGGGTCTACCATAACCTTTTGAAAACGCCGGTCCAACGCGCCGTCTTTTTCTATGTACATGCGATATTCGTCCAGGGTGGAAGCGCCAATGCACTGTAATTCTCCCCTGGAAAGGGCGGGTTTAAAGATGTTCGAAGCATCCAAAGAACCTGATGCTCCCCCCGCGCCGACGATCGTATGAATTTCATCAATAAACAGGATTACATCCTTATTCTTCTCCAGTTCATTCATGATGGCTTTCATACGTTCTTCAAACTGTCCCCTGTACTTGGTGCCTGCTACTAATGCCGCCAGGTCAAGGCTGATCACACGCTTGTCGAAAAGCACCCTGGACACCTTCCGTTGTACAATCCGCATAGCCAGGCCTTCAACAATAGCCGTTTTGCCCACGCCGGGTTCGCCGATCAGAATGGGATTGTTCTTTTTTCGCCGCGAAAGGATCTGTGAAACTCTTTCAATCTCTTTCTCCCTGCCCACAATGGGATCCATGTTATTCGACTCGGCTAATTTGGTAATATCCCTTCCGAAATTATCCAATACGGGCGTCTTCGATTTCACATTAGAACGACGTGGCCGGGAATAACTCTTTCTTTCCTCTTCAAACTCTTCTTCACTGGGGTCATCCGTGAACTCAGCATGAGGATCCGACGCAATAATATCCGTCTGACCATTCAGCTCGTCCTTAAAACTTTCATAATCTACATCAAATTGCTGCAAAATCTGGGTACAGATATTCTCTTTATTCTTTAATATAGAAAGTAGAAGATGCTCTGTCTCAACCGTTTGACTCTTCATTGCTTTAGCTTCTAAAACCGTTACACGGATAACCTTCTCTGCCTGTTTGGTTAAGGGCAAGCTATTGATATTGGCTATATTTTTTCCGGTTTTGTCCTTTACCGCCAGTTCCACCTCCTTCCTCAATTCATAAAGATCAATACCCAATAATTGCAGGATTTTTATAGCACGGCCTTCTCCCTCTCTGATCATTCCGAGAAGCAAGTGCTCGGTGCCTATGAAATCATTCCCCAACCGCAGCGCCTCCTCCCGGCTAAAAGAAATGATCTCTCTTACTTGTGCTGAAAAACTTTGATCCATAATAATATATCCTTCTGTTTTGCATAACTCAATTTCTATGCATACCTATAATACAATATTAGTAAATTAATTTGATTTAAATTCACTACCTTTCAAATTCTTCGATTATTATTGTGTTAATGTTATTTTAATTTTGCCAGGTTGCATAATAATAGAAAAAGATGGTCAAAATTGATACCAAAACATATTTCCGTATTTTCTACCTTTCAAAAGACGAGGTTGCTGCTAATATGGCAGAAGTACTAAAAGAAAAGCTGTTATTAAAAAGAAAGGAAAAACCGGGTCATGCCCTCCTGGTTTTACCGGAGACCGATGCATTTTCTCCTGAATTTTTTGCAACATTAGAGGAAATCCAATCGGTATATTCCTCTGATTCTTTATCATTTATTATCACACCGGTTCCAGGTCGTTTAAAAAAGAAGTTTCCTCCTTTTGAAAAAATACATCATGCGCCTACGCTTCGGGAAAGTATAGATATCGTGATGATGGAAAAGCTGGAAAGAGAGCTGTCAGAACCGGATGAAGAGGAAGCGACCTCTTAAAACAATTTTGAAGTGTTAATAAGTTGATTATCATGCACTTTTCAGTCACTATCTTAGGAAATAATTCAGCTATACCTGCTCATGGCAGGCATCCTACCTCCCAGGTGGTTACGCTTCGCGATAAATTGTTTCTCGTAGATTGCGGCGAAGGCACCCAATTGCAAATGAGCCATTACAAAATAAAAAGAAGTAAAATATCACATATCTTTATCAGTCATCTGCACGGCGATCATTATTTTGGCCTCATCGGTCTCCTAAACAGTTTCGGACTGCAAAGCCGGACGACCGCCCTCCATATTTATGCCCCCGGACCCCTTAAAGAAATTTTGCAATTACAACTGGAATGTGCCCATACCGTTCTGCCTTATCCCCTTCATTTTCAAGCCCTGGAAGACAGTCAAAATGGCACTCTTGTTAGAGAAGATGATGTTGAAATAACTGCTTTCCCCACACATCACCATATTGATTGTTATGGATTTTTATTTAAAGAGCGGCGCCCGAAAAGAAGAATTGCACCCGAAAAAATAAAACCTCACCATATTCCGTATTCTTTTTATAGAAACTTGCAAAATGGAGAAGACTTCGTAGATGAACAGGGCACTTTGGTTAAGAACGAGCTATTGACGACTGATCCGCCGGAGGCGCGTTGCTATGCCTATTGTGCAGATACCCTTTATGATGAAAGGATCCTGCAATACATCACCCATTGTGATATGATCTACCATGAGGCTACCTACCTCCATAAGGAGCTGGATCGAGCACGAAGTCGTTACCATACCACCGCACAACAGGCGGCCACCCTTGCCCGAAAGGCCGGAGTAAAAAGACTGCTCATCGGTCATTATTCCTCCAAGTATCAGGATCTCGAACCCTTTGCGGCAGAGACAGAGCCTATTTTCAAAAATACGACCATCTCACAGGAAGGGACGACCTATTTAGTAGATTAAGTTTTTGATCTTTTTCTTACGCTTAGGCCTTTACCAGCTGTATGATCTTTTCCCGAAGAGCCGGACTTACAGGAACGATAGGAAGACGCAGATTTTCTCTGATCAGGCCTCCCGCGGCCAGAAACGATTTAATACCCGCGGGATTGTTTTCGGCAAACATATATTCCATTGCCGGCATCAGTTTGTAATGCAATTCTCTCGCTTCTCTAAATTGCCGGGATAGTGCCAGGCGAACCATTTCTGTCATTTCCCCGGCATACCAATTTCCTGCAACGGAAATACAGCCTTCCATTCCACAAGCTATTTGTGGCAAAGTGAGCGCATCCGTACCCGACACCACCGTAAAATCCGCCGGCTTATCCTTTAGTACGCTCATACATTGCATCATATCATCGGCAGCTTCTTTTAGACCGACAATATTTTCAAAATCATTTGCCAGTCTTAAAATAACCGAAGCCGGTATATTTCTTCCCGTACGGGAAGGCACATTATATAATATAATAGGTTTGGAAGAAACTTCCGCTAAAGCTTTGTAATGCTGATACAGGCCCTCGGAAGAGGGTTTACTGTAATATGGAGAAACGCTCAATACTGCTGCAGCTTCTTTTAAAGGAAAAGTCTGCAGCTGGTCTATTAATTCCCTTGTATTATTTCCCCCGATACCTACGATCACCGGCACTCTTTTTTGAACCTTTTCCAGGGTAAAGCAAATAAGGTCTTCTTTCTCTTTACGGGAGAGAGTAGCCGTTTCTCCGGTGGTACCCAGCGTTACAATATTTTGTACTCCGCCGTCAATTACATGATTGATTACCTTTTCGAGCGCCGTGTAATCTATACTTCCATCTTGAAGAAAAGGGGTTACCAGAGCAACTCCGACACCACGAAGTTCTGATAGTTTCATTCTTGTTTATTTAGAATTGGGTTCTTCATAAAAACCCATTTTTGAGAATTTTTTAATGCGATCTTCTATACGTTCTTCGGGAGAAACTTTTTTTAAAACTGCAATATTTTTTAAGATCACAGCTTTAATGGTGGCTGCCATGATATCATAATCCACGTGAGCTCCTCCCGTGGGCTCAGGGATCACTTCATCAATCAATCCAAACTTTAGCATATGGTCTGAAGTCAGCTTTAGTTGTTCGGCCGCTTTTTCTTTATGATCCCAGCTCCTCCAGAGTATGGTAGAACAGTTTTCCGGAGAGATAACGGAATACCATGCATTTTCCAACATGAAAATACGGTCGCCGATACCGATACCCAATGCTCCTCCCGAAGCGCCTTCCCCGATGATAATACAGATCACGGGAACTTTTAACCTGATCATTTCAAAAAGATTGCGGGCAATGGCTTCTCCCTGTCCGCGTTCTTCAGCTTCAATTCCCGGATAGGCTCCGGGCGTATCAATAAAGGTAACGATTGGTATTTCAAATTTTTCTGCCAATTTCATCAGCCGAAGCGCTTTCCGGTAGCCCTCCGGGTTGGGCATACCAAAATTCCTGACCTGCCGCATCTTGGTATTTACACCCTTTTGCTGACCGATGATCATTACCCGTTGATTGTTTATCTTCGCCAGCCCCCCGATCATGGCCTTGTCATCTCCTGCATTCCGGTCTCCTTTCAATTCTATAAATTTGTCGCATATCCGCCTGATATAAGCGAAGGTGTAGGGGCGATTGGGATGACGGCTTAATTGCACCCTTTGCCAACTGTTCAGGTTGCTAAATATTTTTTTCCGGCTATCTCTTATCTTTTTCTCAATACCTTCAATGGTTGAACTAACATCTACGTTGGAATTTTCTCCTACCTTTTTCACTTTCTCCAGTTCCTCATAAAGCGCTTCTATGGGCTTTTCGAAGTCTAAAAATTGTACAGCCATGGTTTGATTGTAATTAATCCGGTGTAAAGGTACACCCTAAAATTTTTTTTTTAAAAATTTGCTTGGTTGCTTAAAATATATTTATCTTTGCAAACCCTTAAGTATAGGGGGGAATGTTTCATAAACTATTGAACACAAGTTCTTTACAAAACATTATGGTCCGGTAGTTCAGTTGGTTAGAATGCCTGCCTGTCACGCAGGAGGTCGCG
>CAYZGR010000038.1:0-30834 GCA_964478125.1 uncultured Chitinophagaceae bacterium
TTTTCCAATGGCATGAGACTCCCTCATAATTAGAAAAGCGGGGAATGATTTCCACTGTAGAGTGATTGCCCGGTTCAAATGAAAAGGATACCGGCACACTTTATTTCCTCATTTGATCCGTCAAACCGGTGATCGCTTGAAAATGTTTTTCATTGGCGCAGCATATATTACCCGGGAGGAAAGACGCTGTACGGGCCGGGCTTATATTTAAATGACAGCGTTCATCGGGTCCTCTGGTTGATGAAAGAGCTCCTGCAAAATATGTTCCTGGTATGAAAATTGTTTTTTGATCTATAATACGGTGTTACCCAAAATTGGTTATATGGACTCAAAATTAATTCATGGAGAGGAAGCAGGGCAAAGGGTGTTTGCTCTCATTTTGTCCGAAGGAGATGAAGTAATAGAAAATCTGACGCGGTTTTCAAGAGAGAAAAAGTTAGGGGTTAGTCAATTCACTGGAATTGGCGCTTTCAGTAAATCTCAATTTGGTTATTTTGATCCGGGGATTAAAGACTATATCAAAATCCCGCTTGATGAACAGGCGGAAGTTCTTACTTTATTGGGAGATATAACGATAAACGAAGAAAAATATAAAGTACATGCACATACCGTGACCGGATTAAGAGACGGTTCCACCCGGGGCGGACATTTGCTCAAAGGCTTCGTTTCTCCGACCCTTGAGATCATACTGACCGAATCTCCGGTTTATCTGCATCGCTCTTATAATGAAAAATACGGATTGGCCCTCATTGATCTCCAATCCTGAATTTAATCTTATAAGAGGTCGTATTTAACACTCATAGATCGTTAAATTGCCATAATGCCGAGGGGTTACCAAGTGGGTAATTGCCGGGATCTCAGAGTTCTTTAGTTTTGATATGCTTAAAGGGATGGCGATCTGGGTCTTTTTAAGCGTTATAGATATCGGATATCAACGGGAATCAGGTCGTTATCTTATAGGCTGTACCGGGATGGGTATACAAAACAATAGGTTATAAATAGTCAACGGCCATATAAAGAATTAATAAACACCATTAAGATGAAACGTATTGCAATTAACGGGTTTGGGCGTATTGGAAGGGCCGCGCTGAAAGTAATTTTAGAGACGCCGGAACTGGAGATCGTGGCCGTTAATGATTTACTGACTATTGAGAATGCTGCGTATTTGCTTAAGCATGATAGCGTTTACGGAAGATATGATAAAGAAGTGAAGGCCATAGGAGGGTATCTCTATATTGGAGATAAAAAGATTGCTTATCTCTCCGAAAAAGATCCTGCAAGTCTGCCCTGGAAGAAGTTGGAGATAGAAACCGTTATTGAAAGTACCGGTATTTTTACCAACAGAGAAGATGCCGAAAAGCATATTATGGCCGGTGCAAAAGAGGTCGTTATTTCAGGACCCACCAAAAGTTTAGATACGCCGACTGTCGTACATGGGGTTAATACCCGGGATGGGAAAGCGAATATCTATTCTTGCGCCAGTTGTACAACCAATAATATAAGCCCGGTTATTGAGATCATGGGCCGCAGGATAGGCATTAAAAAAGCCATTCTTAATACGACTCATGCCTACACCGCTTCACAATCCATAGTGGACGGGCCCTCGGAAAAAAAGATGAGAATGGGAAGAGCGGCGGCTATGAACTTGATCCCCGCTTCTACCGGAGCCGCGATTGCTACCATTAAAGCGCTGCCTCAATATAAAGGGAAATTTGACGGGGTAGCCATTCGTACGCCTGTAGTCGTGGGTTCGCTATCCGATATTACCTTTGTTGCCGAGCGCCCGACAACAGCGGATGAGGTAAACCGGATCTTGAAAGAAGAAGCGGCCACAGACCGTTATATAAAAGTGTTAGCCATTGCAGCGGATCCTTTGGTTTCTACAGATATTATTCAAAGCCCCTATGCCGCGATCGTGGATGTTGAAATGACACGGGTGGTAGATGGGGATCTTGTTAAAATAATGGCGTGGTATGATAACGAATGGGGATTTACCCATCAAATGATCCGCCAAATTAATGCGTTTTAAGCCTAAGTGGCCGAACAGGGCGGCCGGTTCCATTATTTATCCATTATTTAAATAAGGAAGCTTAAAATAAAAAGTGCTTCCTTTACCCGGCATGCTTTCCACGCCTAATAGTCCTCCGTGTTTCTTAATAATTTCCATAGCAATATACAGGCCCATGCCTATGCCGGAAATAAATTTTGTGGATTCATCTGTTATCCGGTAAAAGCGATGAAATATTTTATCCTGTTGTTCGGGCGATATTCCTATTCCCTGATCCCGGACGCTTATCTTTGCATAATTACCTTCTTCTTCGCTGGTGATAACAATATCGCCGCCGGCTGGTGAATACTTTACTGCATTGGATGTAAGGTTCATGAATACCTGGCCTATCCGGTCCCGATCTGCAAAAACGGGAGGTAAGGGTTGCGGATGAAAAGTGATCTTGTGGCGGGGGGCGGTCAATGGCGTATTTTTAATCTGCTCGGCTATAAAATCATTGAGATCTAATTTCTGAGGATGTAATGTCAGCTCTCCGCCGGAGATCCTCGTTGTGTCCAGAAGCATATATACCAGGTCGGTCAGGCGGTTGATCTGCCTGTTCATCCTCTTCATGAGCAGGGCATTGTCTGTATTGCCGCTTTCCACATGTATCTGCTCCAGTAGCTCTCCGTATGCTTTTATGCTGGTAATGGGCGTCTTCAGTTCGTGGCTGGCAACAGTAATAAACTCGTCTTTTTGCTGCTCAACGGCTTTTTGCCGGCTGATGTCTGCAGAAATATCCACCGCAGCCTGTGGCACGCCCTTATGGTTAAAGAGCGGTGCTATTTGATTGTTTACCCAGAACAATGAACCATCCTTGCGCTTCATTCGTTTTTCAATCTCATAGGCCCTGCCTTTGGTGATCAACCGGTTGAAAAGCGTCTTATCACGTTCCAGATCTTCTGCTGCAATAATATCATCAAGCTTCATGTGCGTCAATTCTTCAACGCTGTAGCCTAATCTTTCGGCAAACTGTTCATTTGAAAAAATAATATCACGGGAAAGGCTTACTTTTAAGATCCCGCTGATGCTTTGTTCTACAATTACCCTGTAATTTTCCTCTGATTCCCGCAGTGCTTCTTCCGCTTTTGCTTTTTCCACAGCAGCCCTTACGCGTTCGGCAGTCTCTTCAATAAGGGATATCTCGCGTGAGGTCCACCTTCGTGGGGATGTCTGTGTGACCGCGAAAAGCGCCGTAAGCCGGCCCTCCTTCAGAAAAGGGATTGTAACATGTGCGGCGACACCGATATCGGCATAGGCTGTCCGTTCTGTATCAGACAGCCGCGGGTCGGTTCTCACATTGGAAACCGCGAGAGTATGACCTGTTTGGGCCTCATGCATCAGCTTCCGGCCAAAATCATCGGGACGGTAATGCCCGGCAAAGTTAGCCGCCGCCACGGTATAGTCCCGTTCTACGATGTTATACCGGCCATTGGTTTCGATACCCACATAACGGGCGCGGTTGACACCGAGATGTTTACAGAGCATGCGGGATGCCTTGGTCTGGATCGCCGTTGCATCATCCAGCGGACGAAGTACATCGGAGAATTTTAAAAGAAATTGTTTCTGCCGTTCGCGAAGTTTGAGATCCGTGATATCTACAAAAACGACGGAGACCATGGAACGGTCTTTGCCACCCAGAGGGGAAACATGCATATTGTACCAACGATTATCGTCTTTTATATAATCTTCCATATGGAGTGATTTACCCGTTTCGATGACTTGTGTATAAATATCTATCCAATATTGTTCAAGATTTGGCAGTACTTCGCTTACCGTTTTACCGGTAAGATCCGACAAGCCGGTTTGCCTCTCGAAAGCCTGATTGACCTCCCGAAAAATTAAGCCGGTTATTTTTCCATGTGCGTTGCGGATCAGCTCCATGATACAAAAACCTTCGTCAATGGTATTGAAAAGCGTGCGGTATTTTTCTTCACTTTTGTGCAAAGCTTCCTCTGCTTTGGCGCGTTCCCGGGTGTCCAGATGCTTCGAAAGTATAACGGCTGCAGCTTGTGTTACGATATCGGCAATTATAAGCTCATTTGGTGTCGCTTCATGCGGATCATGGAAGTACATTGCAAAAGTACCGACTGATTTATTATCATGTGCTTTGATTGGAAAGGACCAGCAGCCTGCAAAGTTGAATTCTGCTGCTAAATGAAGCCAGGGTTTCCACAAGGGTTCTTCAAAAACATCGGGAACGAGTACCTGTTCTGTGGAAGGAGTCGCAGGACCGCAGGCAAGCGAGTCTGTTGCGATAGGAAAGCCATCCATTTTGGCCAGATACGATCGCGGCATATTTCCTGCACCGAAAATCGGATGGAGACAAGCATCCTCCTCATCGGCCAGGTAAAAAGCGGTCCTGGCTTCGCCTTTCGTTTCTTTAATTACCATACGAACGAGAATATTGAGCGCATCCTCAACGGGTGCGCCGTTTATCGCCGCCTGGAATGCTTCTTTTTGTATTCGCATCCGCAGCTCATTTAATCGTGCCCTTTCACCTTCAGTGAGAAAAGAAAGCGGATCAGAAGTGTAGTTGTCCCCGGGTTTAAACATGATAAGAAAGTTATTGGTTTATGATTTAAAGGTGGTATCAGACTATATTAGGTATCGCGCTGTCCTATAAATAAAGAATAAATATGATATTTAATTCGATTTTATTAAAACTACACTTTCTCTAATGGGGTCCGACAGCCCCCCTGATCTATCCTAATAAGGTCTCATTTGGCCTGCCAGATGGTAGAAAACATTATACAGATCACTCTATGTCATCCGTTTTTTTATATGAAAAGCTAACAATCTGAATGACCGCCTTGTTTAGGACAAACGCCAAAGAGAAAATATAAAAGTTGTGCTGTGGAGTGAGTATGAGGTTACGAGCGCTCTCACTGATATCCGGTTCATTTAACCTGTAGTCCTTTGAAAGCCGTAAAAGACAATGGTTTCAGCCCAAGTCTGAACCATGATGATCAAAATCCGGTTTTTACAATTTGTTGAAAATCGGAGAAGAGAAATAGTGGAAATATGTATTTGAGAGCCATGACGGGAGTAGAGATTTTTCCAAAGATCCCGCCTTGGCCAGTGCAGGTACGGCGATAAAGCAGATACAATCCTATAACCATCCATCAGATAACTTGTTGGTCTTCAGGCATAGTATCAAAGGAGATAAGAGCCGGTAAGGCAACTTAAATAGGCTGTAAAGCAGATATCTACCCATTCATTCTCTTACTTTTGTCAGAGGATTGATTGAAAATGGGAAAAAGGCAGTTCAAATGTTGCCCTTTTATCCGATGTTACCGTGGATGAAAATTCAATAGTAGCTGTAGCGGTCTCTAAAGGCGTTCCGGATAATACTATAGTAGGCGGTATTCTTGCAAAAGTGATTAAAAATATTGAATAATAGGGCAAAGATGCGCTCTGGCAATTCAGCTGGTATCCATCGAAAATATTTGATAAAATGAGCTTTTGGTCTAGTCGTTTTTAGTAAAAGCAAAATAGAGGATCCAATTAATAATGATTACCTTTAGGGAGTGAGGTTTATATTAAAACGGACAAAGGCCTTTTTACGCGCTCTGCTGGTGTTACTCTTTATGAGTAATAAAGTATATGGGCAGGATCAATATGTTTTAAATAAGGGAATACCGAATAATAATGTTTTAAACCTGAGCAGGAGGCTCCACAGGTCGGTACTGAAACATCATCCTTCACTGGTTATTGTTATGATCGGAACAAATGATATGGTCAATCCCCCTAAAAGACTTTCTTATATGGTTTACCGGGAAAAATTAAATATGCTCGTAAGAGAGATAAAGGCTCATGGCGCCGATGTGCTGCTTCTCTCGCTTCCCAATGTAGATACCGGTTACTTGTTTACCCGGCACCGAAGAAAAAGATATATTCTTCCTCCTAATGAAAGGATTGATTCTGCAAATCATATTATTTATCAAACCACAATTGATCAGGAATGCATGTTTTTGGATATAAATGCCATTTTTAGATCATACCATTCTCCTGACAGGACGGCTTCCAGTCTGATCAGAAATGAAAAAAACGCAGGTGCGCGAGACGGGGTACATCCTACCCCTGAAGGCTATAAAGTAATGGCAGAAAGCATAGCTCGTTTTCTACAAGAGAAAGGGAAATCCTATAAAAAAATCATCTGTTTTGGCGACAGCATTACCTTTGGCGCTTATGTGAAAGGTGAAGGCAGAACAAGAGGAGCAACATATCCGGCCGTATTAAAAAGATTATTATTTCCGCATTAAACATGAAAAATCCGTTTAAAAGGAGGAGTATGATCTATTAAAAATTGTTTTATTTTTTTCAAGATCGATTTCTTGCGAGAAGTAGATCCCTTTTCTTTCGCTTCTATCCTTTCAGGAAGCCTATTTTTACCAAGAACCGGTTGGCCGCATATCGGACAGGCTGTCATATCGGCTTCCAATTCAACACCGCATTTTGTACAATATATCATGCTGTTGATAAAATTAATATTTTTCTATTTTGCAAGTAATACCTCTGTCATTTAAAAAATCTTTAAATCGCTGTTCCAGCGAATCAGATGTAGTGATATTTCCAAAACTGAGCATTATTTTATTTTCAAAACCTACTACGCCGCAATTGATTTTTAACTTTTTTGAAGGTGGCGGCGGGATAAATATAAATTTATCTATTAACCGGTTTACTTCGGGAGGGAATTTTACCCTGCCCAAATTGGTTACTACCCCGCTGTAGCGGCCTGTTCCCAAAGAATAAAAAGTTTTAAGCATAAAGGATTTAATAAAAAGAGGGATACGCTTGACAATCAGATTCCTTTCTCCGCCCACATTTCTGGAAAGGATTTTATGGATGAGTTTTTTATCTGTTTCCAGTTGCATGAGGTGATGTACCGTTTCGGTGATTTCCTCAAAAGTATAATGTCCTAAGCGCAGGTCGATTTCCGGCAGTACATATACCGAAAAATTTCTCATTGACCGGGTCGGATAGAATTTTCGCAGATTGACAGGTACCTCAATACGTAATATTTTGTTGCGGGTTCGTTGCTGTAGTACGGGCAAGGCCTCATAAATCTCTTCAAGCACAAACAGATAGACGGAAATAAGGTATTCTGTCAGGCTCAAGCCGGATAATTTGGATTCTTTTAACAAGGCATCGGCCGCTATTTCAAAGATAGAGACGTTCAATCGCGAAGGTTTGTTTAAGGGAAAAGGCAAATGAAAAGCGGAGCGTAAATTCATGCGAGGGGAAACGGTCTTTTTAAAGTAATGGTTATAAGCATCTTCATATTCTTCTTTATCAGGTTCTGCTTCGGGACGAAGAAAAGGCAATGTTTCAGATAATTTGACACCGCAATAGGATAAATAAACAAGAAGGAGCGATCTTAAAAATTCAAAGCCGCCTCCGGCATCCGTCAAAATATGGGAAAATTCGGTACTAATACAATTTTCCCGTACGAGGATCCGGAACATCAATTCATGTTTATGGAAGGCCCTGCAGGGGAGGCCCAGATCCGGTTTTACGGGAATTGGCCGGTTTGCATGTTCCAGATAAAACCAGAAAACGCCTGTTTTGAGCGTCACCTTGTAATAGGGAAAACGCCCTTCGAGCGCATATATAGCTTCCATAAATTGTCTGGCCTTGATCCTTTCTACCAATACCACACTGAGCCTGAAAACAGAAGTTAATTCATCAGTCCGGATAGCAGGATATATTTTGGCTGCATTGTCAAGTGGCATCCAAAAAGTATCATTCTGCATAGAGATCTCTCTTTCCTTCATGGCGCTGTTTTCTATTGTTTCAGCTGCTATAGTTAATTCTATATCAGCCTTTAATAATTTAACATAAAAAAGGGGAAAAAGATTGCATTGATCCGTTGAGGATTATAAATCTGTGAGGGCGGTTCTTAGTGCTTTTGCAGGAGTCGCTTTTATGCCCTCCCGGAAAATTAAACTTCATAATCGGAGATATACTCCGCTTCGGAGCCTATTTTTTATTTTAACTTACTGGGTAGAAGGGGCCAGCTAACATCTTGTGTTATTTTCTAAATATATGAAAATGTTATCAGTGTTGCTGTGTTCTTTTCTTTAAATCGGCAATTTGTATGGCCCATCTTTTGTATTTGAAGGCGCTGCGATAGATACTCCTTATCCTCGCTTTATGAAAACGGATATGAAAATCTTCAAGAAAAACTATTTTCTTGTTGTTCTTATATCTTGCTCTGTTGAGAAATGAATGATAAAGCTTTAAGGTATGAAAAATAAACGTCTTTAACTGACGGGCATAAAAATCTATCCGGAACGTATCATGCGTTAAATAATACCGATAAATTTCCAATACATCAATAGCGGGAGCGCTTTCTCTGATAAATTTCCAACAATATGCTTTGTTTACGCGGTCTGTAGTAATAAAATGCCGGAAGGTAAGTTTATTTTCATACCAGATGATGTATCCCGCTAATCTTATGGCATAGCACAGTTCGTGATCTCCTCCGGAGGTCAGCTGCTCTTCCTTCCGGTCGGTGAGCATGAACCGCATATCGGCATTTTCAATTTTTTCCAGAGCTTCCCGGCGTACAATCATGCCGGCGCCATGAACGTAAGGAGCGATACCGCTTGCTTCCGCCTGGGGGCCGCTTCCATAGATATAAAAGTCATCAGACCAATAATCAGGAAGACTTTCATAATCGGGGATCCCTAAACCGCCTAATACGCCGACCAAAGGATTTTTATCCAGTATAGGCGCGGCTGTCAATACATAGTCGGAAGACAGTCTGTTGTCATCATCACAAAATAAGATATATTCATAACGGGCGGCGTGAATCCCTTTTCGTCGGGCATGGGATAAACCGGGTTTGTCTTCATTAATTATTCTTAAACGATGTGGCGCATGTAACCGGTCCCAGGTTGCCGATACCAATGAACACGTATGATCCTGACAGCCGTTGTTTACTATGATAACCTCTATTTCATGTTTATGTGGAATATGCAAAGCCGCTATAGCATGCAATGTTTTTTCGATAACTTTTGCGCTATTATAACAACAGACTATGATAGAAAATCCCTTCAATGTAATTATTTAAAATGTTTTATCTAATATCCATATCACTTGATTAACACATTTGGTAGCGCTTCTGCTATATTTCGCATTCTTGTTCCGGGTTGTTGCATATATTCCAAATAATCGGTGTGTATGCAATATGTTCTGAACGGAACGTTATGATATCTAATATAGTCATAAAACCTTAATGTTTGATCTTTAATACCATTTTGATATATAACTTAATGGCCTGTAAAATGACATTTCTTGAAAGGTAAAGACTTGCGGCCTGGCGGATCTGGGATCGCGTACCTGTCGCATGCTGTGTCCTTCCCCAGATTTTTCGCGCGGTATTAATGGCGTAATCGGAAAAGAATTTTCTTGCTTCCTTATGAATGGGCTTCCATTTTTCCGGTGGAAAATATCTTTCTGAGGCTTTCATTACCTTTTTAAGGTCTTCTATGTTTTTCCCGGTAAGCATATATCTTCCCGAAATAGAGGTATCATGCTTCCGATAATCGGCAAGCGCTTCCGGGATATAGCCTACCTTGTAATGTGCGGCTATACGGATCCACATCTCCCAATCTTCCCCGTAATGAACGCCATAAAAACTGCCGAGCCTCTCATATACGCTTCGTCGTACGACTACAGAGGGGGTTTGAATACGTTGCCTGGAAGCGATTCGCTCCAACCAGTTACTTAGTATTCCTGCATCCTGCATTTCCAGTTCACTCATATAAGCGGTACTGTTATATTGATCCAAAGAATAAAAGCGACAAAAGGCCATTCCCATATCGGGATATTCCAAAAATAACTTTTCCATCTTTTCATAAAAGCCCGGTCGGACTTTATCATCGCCGTGCAGTAGATGTATAAGTCGTCCGCTGCTTCTATTGATACAGGTTTCAAAATTCCGTAGGCTGCCTACGTTCTCAGGTTGTCTAAAGAACCCGATCCGGTTTCCTGCCAGGCTTTTAACGATTTGCCCTACGTCCGCATCCGTACTGGCATCATCACAAACCACTATTTGCATCTGCGCGGGTTCCGGAGCCTGTATAAGAACACTATTCAACGCCTCGGGGAGATAACAACTGCAATTATAAGTGGGGATCATGACGGACCAAAGCGGCCTGTTAAGATCTGCTTGGCCATCAATAGGCCGGATAACCGGGGGATCTATGGGAATGCGAGGTAATGAGCTCATTAAAAATTATTGTCGCCTTAAGCAGCTTTGGATCATGCGTTTTAAAATCTTTTTTACAGCCTTTCCGCTCTGATGATAATGTAAAAGGAAGCTTCCCATTTTTAAGAGGGGTAATTGGTCAGCCAGGCCGTTAATGATATATTGTCTTTTAAAATGACTGATGTATTGTATAGCATCCCGGTCTCGATTGGGGTTTTCCACCGATAATATCTTTTTAGAGATCTTATCCAGATAGGAAATACATTCATACATGGTTTCCAGATTATTCTCGTTGAGCAACGGTTTAAAATTGTAAATATAAGCAGCTATCCATGAATCCGGAAGTTTTACTCCCTTTCCCATATAATATTCGATATTCCTTTGCCATATCCTTCGGGTATATTTTTCGTATGCTGTTTTTTTTGTTACGGTGTTCAGGTTCCGGTCATGTACCCGGTACCATAGCAAATGTTCTTCCAGGGTATGGATACGGTATTTCCTGCTCAATCGCCAAAAAAGATCATAATCCTCACCGTATGGCCATTTATAGCCTCCTACAGATTGGACGGCTTCTTTGCGATATAAGACGGCAGGATGGTAGATACAACACTCGAAGGTAAGGGTGTAATACACAAATTTGCTGTGCTTGCCTTCTGCCCTTATAAATTTTTTATCTTTATCCATCACTTTTACCCAGCAATCTACCATAGCGCAATCCGGATGCGCCTGCATATAAGCCACTTGTTTTTCTATGCGCCAGGGGTGGCTGATATCATCGGCATCCATGCGGGCGATCAGCTCATGAGATGACAATTCAATGCCTTCATTTAGCGTATATTGTAATCCTTTGTTGCCTTTATGGCTGATTAACCTGATCCGTTCGTCGTTATAGGATTCTATAATTGCAGATGTATTATCTGAAGAACCATCGTCAATGATCAGCAGTTCAAAGTAAGGATATGACTGCGTTAGAATACTGTTCACCGCCTCTCCTGCGAATTCCGCTGCATTATAGACCGGCATTAAAATGGTAATATGCTCTTTTGGGTTTTTCAATGTCTCATGTTTTGAGTCTTAACAGATGTCTTTTAATACATTCTCCTGCTTTTTCCCAATAGGATTTTTCATAAGATTTAAGCGCTTCTTTAAGTTTCTTATATACTTCCTGATTATTAATGTCTTCTTTCTCCAGATAGTTTTGCAACCACTTCATGTAATAATAGCGTACTTCGTGATAGTTGTTGTCCTGTCCGGATTTAGACATAATAGAATCTTCTCTTTGCCGGTAACGGTCCGTTACTTCGGAAGAGACATAGATGGTTTCATGTAAATAGATCTTAATGAAAAATGCCTGATCTTCATATAAAGCATATTTGCCCCTGAACCGGTCTTCAAAAGCACCGTGGCGAATGGCGATATCTTTTCTGATCATGACGCAACAAGGGCAGGGAGCCGCCCCTTTGCCAAGAGGATAGAGCGTGACGGCGGCTTGTGGAGGAGCGATAGGCCTATTTTGTGGAGCGCCGACAGATATGGCAACATCCTTTTTTTGGGGATCGGACCAGCTGTACCAGTATAAGGAAGCGCCGCAGATCATAACGACTTCAGGATGTTGTCGTGCAATGGTGATCTGATGTTGTAATTTATCCGGCAGCCAACAATCATCCGCATCCAACAGGGCCAGCCAGTCCCCTTCCGCATTTTTTACGCCCAGATTTCGGGTGGCCGGTAAGCCTTTATTTATTTTGCCGGGATGATGGAGATAGCGTATCTTGTCCGGATAATTCCGTGCGTACCGTAGGGCGATTTCTGTGCTGCCATCCATTGATCCGTCATCCAGCAACAACATTTCCCATTGATTATAAGTCTGCCGTAAAACACTCTCGATCGCCTCCTCCAAATAACGTTCTACATTATAAAACGGAATAATAACAGATATAAGCGGTGTTGTATTCATAGGTTAACGGATAAATCAATTTTTAAAAAGGGATGAAAGCATTTTGCCGAATGAGGGGCCGTCAATATCCTTCACCCAGACCCTGGGAAGTGCAAAAGGATCATATCTTTTACTTAGGTAGCCATATTCTGTTGTACAGGCCAGCTGGAAATTACTTTTCCGGGTTATGGCTTGCGTGTCGGAATTGTAATGGCCGTGTGGATAGGCCAGGGCGATGACCGGTATCCCGGTTAATTTTTCCAGTTCGGATTTAGAGTCTGCGATTTCTTTTTGTTGCACTTCATAAGACTGTAGCCCCAATGCCGGATGATGTATGGTATGTGCCCCTATCTCAAAATTGAGGGCCGGTAATTGGCAGATCTGTGCTGTTGTCATTTTTTGCTCTCCGCCGATTGGTTGCTTCTTACATAAATACAATAATTGTCTCGCAATGGATTGTTGATCCCTTGGGGTACGCTCTTTGATCCAACTACAAAGTTCGAGATAAAAATGACATCGTGCACTAGGAGGGGAAGCATTGTTGGCTGACCAGCCTTTTTCCAACTGCGGCTGACGTGCAAATACGGGGGGAGGCAGAACTTTATCGAATGACTGATTCCCACAGTTCAGATGTATTTGTTCAGGCAAATCTTCATGCTCCCAAAATAAATGATCTATGATCTCCCACCAGAAAAAAGCCGGATTACTCAGTATTTGCGTAGGGATAAAAAAGGTAGCTGAAAAATCTTTTCTATTTAATTCGGGTACTGCAGATTCATAGTTGTCCCGGTAGCCGTCATCAAAAGTGATAAATATTTTTTTGCGTTTATTGGTTTTGGCGGTAAATATTTGTTGAAAATCAGATAAAGGTAAAACATCATACATTTCTTTTAATACCTCTAAGTGGGCTTTAAAGTGGGCCTCGCTTACGCAAGTCTCCCAAGGATCGACCGGCCTGTGCCGTATATGGTGATACATCAGGATAGCGCCAACCGGGGACGGCCTTTTAATGCGGTTTGTTATTTTTTTTAATCCTAACATTTGCTTTAATTATCCTCCGGACTTGCTGTTTTTATAGCTCTGGCCGTTATAATGACCTGGTAATGCGGATCATTTTCCTCTTTTTCCGAACGGGTTAATTCCTGTTGTCCCATTCCGTAAAGAAATCCGGTTGCAGAGAGAACATTCCCGTGGGTTTGTACCAACAGCTCCTCAGGCTGAAAATATTCTGACAATAGCCGCTGAATGGCCCTTCCGGTGAACGACCAATACCAGCTGTCTCCCCATTCCCCATAATCAATTTGCGTAATTCCCGGTACGGTTAGCAATAGGGAGCCTCCCGGCTTTAATATCCGGTAACAATGCCCGATCGCGGCTCGAAAATCATAGATCAGGTGAAGGGTCTGGGTAAGTACAATACAATCGAGATAGTGATCGGGGATATGGTGGGCCGTACTTAAGTCACCAATGATGGTTGCCTCCGGATTAGATTCGTTTATATGTAATATTTCGCTCTTGGTAACGCGTTCTTTACCATAGGTCATTGTATAGGCATTATCTCCCACTTCCATAACATGTCCCCGGATATATGCCGCATTTTCTTCTAAAAAAGATTCAATATAATAGCGATCCACCGGTCCGCCCCGGTCATAACCGAACATTTTGCTTAATGGGTTCGTACGGCGTAGATCCCCTAGACGCAGGCTTCCCGGTTTGGGGGCAGAGAGGTTCTTTCTTTTAAGCATGGATGCAATTTTGTGTATGAAAAATTGAAATATTGGCCAGGGCATATGGGTTGCAACAAGACCGAAGTCTTGAGCATTGTATTTATAACCGGCGTTTAGATGGCGGTTCGTTATCCTGTTATAGATTTCAAGGGTGTAGTAAGCTGTCCAATTTTTTATCCCTTCCCTGTAATTCTTATTTACTTCCGGATTATGGAAATCTTTTTCCTTTTGCAGTACAATTTTGACTTGTTTTAACATGAACCGGATGTTCTTTGACATGTTATGGGCATGTATTCGGTAAGCAGCTAGTTTTTCATTGTGGCTGAATATGGGATATTGTTTTGTAATACGCAAATACAGGTCATAATCCTCACAGGCCGGAAGGGTCTCGTCAAAAAGAAAACTATTGAAGATCTCCCGGCGGTACATTACCGCGGCATGCATTCCGATATAATTACCCCGAAGTAAGGCCGAATAATGATGTTTTTGAGGAGCTATATTTTCAGAACTTGTTATTAATTTCTTTTTTTCATCCACTTTATCGTGCCCCCCTGAAACAAAAGCGCAAAGGGGGTGCGCTTTAAAATGAAAGCAGTTTTTATCAATGGCATACGGATAAAGCAGGTCGTCCGCATCCAGGAAAACAAGATAATCGCCCTTGCTGTGGAATATTCCGGTATTCCGGGCAGCGGCCAGTCCTCTATTGTGTTGATAGATATATTTTATTTCCGGAAACTCTGACACAACTTGTGCAGTGTGGTCCGTAGAACCGTCATCTACTACTATAATTTCTATCAAGCTGTAGGTTTGCTGCCGGACGCTTTCGATTGCTTCTTTGATATAGTGGGCATGGTTATACGAAGTGATGATGACAGATACCCATTTTTCACCGCAGGGTACCGGTTCAAGTTGCTTTAAGGTGTTTCGGGGGGAGTACTTTCGATGTTGAAGAAAATAAAGAAGGCCTGCCAAATTTCCCGCTATCTCCTGACGTAAAGTGGTATATTGTTCGGCACGGGGATGGCGCATCTTCTTAATCAAAGCATCTGCATAATATTTCGGAAGGGTTTTAAAAAGATAGCACAGATTTCCTTTATGCCGGTGCCGTTGGTACTGGATCAGCAGAGAGGAGGAACTTCCCCGCAGGTAGTAAAAAATTTGTCGCTTTAAGGCGTCCATTCTTTGACGATGCGTGTGATAGGCAATAGCACGTGGCGTATAATGTATCGTCCAGCCTGCCGCCATCAGGCGATACCACATTTCGGAATCACCGCTGCATCCGGACGCCCCTACATCTAATCGATTATCAAATCCCCCCATGACCTCAAGAGCGGAACGTCGGAAAGCCATGCTGGCTCCGGCTCCAATTGTCCAGGCCGGAACCCCGCCTTTTAAATGTCTCCGAAAAAAATCGGTATCATAATAAATATCCCGGTAACCCCTATTAAAAGACCAGTATTTTTCAAAAAGAATCTGGGCGCGGGTTTTTAATTCTTCTGCAAATACGATCCCGGTAGCAGCTTTGATCCGGGGATGACTAAAGGCGGCTATCATTTGCCCGACCCAATCTTTATGCAGCCTGACATCATCATCCGTATAAGCCACAATGGGATACCGGGCTTTCTGCCAGCCGGTATTCCTTGCCCGGTCCAATCCTTTCCGGGGTTCTACTACATAAGTTGCAAAAGAACAGGCATCTACCAATTCTTTAGTTGATTGGTCATCAGGGGCATTATCTACTACTATGACTTCCTTAGGCGGTGTTGAAAGTTGGGAGATGGCATCCAGACAATGCTTTAAATAAGCGGCCCGGTTCCTGGTACAAATGATTAGGGATAAACCGGGATCGTTTGATAGGATTTTTGTTCTACTATTAAATAGATCTTTCAACAGCCGCATGCAATCATCATAAGATCCTTGCCGCCAGTAATTTTTTAACGGGTCAAAATAATTTTTCTCGTATTGACTACAATAATAATTAAGTATAGGCGCTATTGTTCCCCATACGCTTTCCGGTCCTATTTTTTTATGATCCGGATTCGCAACCCAACGATGGCCCAACGGAATTTGTTCCCACCAAAATACCCAATAGGCTTTTTTCTCTTCATTTGTTTTGAATCTTTGTTGAAGGAGTTCCTGCACATCAATATGCCGTATGGTATATAAACAGACCTTTTTCATGGGAAGCGCCGGATAGGATCAGAGGTTATCTGGTGAAATATTACTGGAAAATGTGGCCGCACGGCACCCATCCATTTTCCTTGCCATTTTATGTCTTTCCGATAATCTGCTACATCAAAAGCGAGGCATTCCTGAAGATAAAAAATCTGTTCTTCCGTATCCTTCACAAAGATAATGGAGATGTAATAGCTCCCGTCATTTAAAAAATTACCGGGAATTGTACAGGAACATTCAAACACTCCTTCCGGAATAACGGAAGCGGCCGAACTGACATCAAAGATGCATGATCCCATTGCAGTAAAAAGATGGATCCCGATACTCAGTTTTATTCCCGGGGCGCAATTGATAAATCTCAGGTGAATATGCAGCGGCGTGCGTATATCAATCCCGGATTGGGGCGTCGCCAATTCTGGTTTAAGCATTACCTCTTTCACCCTGATCATTTCATTCCCGGGGGCGTCAGAATGAATATTCCATTTCCTGGAGAGGCTTCTTTTCCCCAGGGATTCGTAATACCGGTTGGTTATTTCTCGAGGAGTCCCTACGCCTTTGATTTGACCTTCTTTTAGCAATATTACGCGTTGACAAAGTTGCAATACCGAAGGAATATTATGAGTTACATAGATAATTGTACATCCTGTTTGGGTAGCGATTTCCTTCATCTTGCGTCGCGATTTTTCCTGAAATTCGGTATCCCCTACGGATAGCACTTCATCTAGAATGAGTATTTCCGGTTCCAAATGGGCGGCAACAGCAAAAGCCAGTCGTACGTACATTCCGGAAGAATATCGCTTGACGGGGGTATCAATAAATCTCGCTATGCCGGAAAAAGCGATGATCTGATCCAGTTTTCGTTTAATTTCCCCATTTGACATACCGAGGATATTTCCATTGAGGAAAATATTCTCTCTACCGGTTAATTCCTCATGAAATCCTGTTCCTACTTCTAACATGCTGGCTACCCTGCCATAGCCTCGTATGGTACCCCGGGTTGGTTTGGAAATACGTGATAACAATTTTAAGAGAGTAGATTTTCCAGCGCCGTTTTTACCGATAATTCCCAAAACTTCTCCGGGGTTAACCTCGAAATTAATATTTTTTAAGGCCCAGAAGTAACGATCCGGAGCCGTTCCGGACAAAAGGTTATCTCCTGCGACCCCGGCAGTCGCGGTGTTTTTATCTTTGCGCAGATGCCTTTTCCACAACTGGTGTACCTCTTCTTTTAGACTACCGGCATTGGTATTCCCCAGCCGATATTTTTTCCATACATTTTCTACTGTTATGATCGGATTACCCATAATTATTTCTTCTATATGATATCCATGACTTTCCCGTCGCGCAAGTTGAAAAGAATAATACCGATAACAAAAACCATTATGGAGAATCCCAAAGAATATCCCAAAGCGGAAAGGCTATGCATGCCTGAGCCCAAAAAACCATAACGGAAGCTTTCAATAACCGGGGTAACGGGATTGAATAACAATAATTTTTTATATCCATCCGGAACCACATCCAAAGGATAAATCACCGGTGTGGCAAACATCCAAATGCGTAACAAAAAGGACAGCAGATTCTGAATATCTCTGTATTTTGCAGATATAGAGGTGAAAATAAGACCCAGGCCGAGGCTCATTAATGCCAATATAAATACCAGCAGGGGAAATAACAACAGCCAGATATGAGGATGCAGGTTTTCTCCCCTCGCAAACAACCCTAAAAAGAGCAGCATATAAATGCCAAACTGAATGCCCAGCCGGATCATTTGGGATAACACCATAGACAGAGAGACAATAATCCGGGGGAAATAGACCTTATGGAATATTGCAGTGTGGCTTCCGTAGGTATAAGATACGGCAGCCAGGCTTTCTGAGAAAAATCCCCATAGAATGACGCTTCCGAAGTAAAACAATAAACCGGGTTTCCCGGATGTGGAGATACCCACTACATTTTTAAAGATTATTACATAGATGAGCGCGGTAAGAAGCGGCTGAATGAAAATCCATAGAGAACCCAGTACGGTTTGCTTATAAGAAGCTAAAAAATCCCGTCTCACAAAACGCAGGAGCAATTCCCGGTTTCGCCATACTTCTTTGATATAAAAATCTGGCCATGAGGTATGGGGCGTAATCTCCCAGGTTAGTGATTTTTCCGGTTTCATAGATTAACAGGCTCTCAAAGTAGGCTTTTTCTCTTTATGATACAAGCTAAGATAAAGATTATTTTAATATCCCTTACCCGTCACATGGATTTCCCCGTTTGCTTACTTGTTTTTCTTCGGAAAAAGCTTCAGCTATCATGCCGGTAAAGAGGCCGGGGAGACTGTATACTCGTTGCGACACTAAAAAAAGAACGCGATATTTTTAATAACACCAACTTTCTTAAATCCATTCTCCCCGTTCCTATCGACAGATATTCCTTCTCTGGTAGCAATCACTCTATCGCCTTCAGGAATGAGAGGGTATAGAGGAGGAAACCTATTTTGGGATCATATAAAGAGAACTAAACGTGATGCTATTCTTATCCTGCAACCCCCCATTTTGAGAAATAGATATAAATGGCCGCCAGCAGAATAAGGATGATGGCCGAGGCTATAACATCCCAACGATTCCAGGTTGAACGAGATAAAGCTTTGTCTTCTTTTAAGGTTGTAGAAAACGTCAGCCCGTTCAATTGCGCTTGTGCCGGCGGTTCCGTTGCCAGGCTTACTCCAATCATCAAAACGATACAGAACACAAACAATATAATACAGAAGTAGAGGAAATTAATGTCTGCGAAAGTATATAAAAAGCCGCTCAACGATTCTTTGTTCAGCTCAAGGCCTATTCTCAACATGCCAATGACGAAACCGCCAATGAGCGCGGAGAGCGCACCTTTGGCATTGATTCGTTTATAAAGCAATCCAAGCAGAAATACGGCGGCGATAGGAGGGGCCAGGTAGGACTGGACACTTTGCAGATATTGGTACAATACATTGGAAATGCCCTTCATGACCGGTACCCACAATATGCCAAGGAGCACTACCACGGCAGTAGCAATGCGGCCTACACGTACTAATTTTTTTTCTGAGGTATCCGGTTTGACCTTTTTATAAATATCTATGGTAAAAAGGGTGGAGCATGAGTTGAAAACCGAGGCAAGAGAACTCATTAACGCCGCCAGTAAACCGCCCGCTACCAATCCGCGTACGCCTACCGGCAGCAGGGCCTCTACCAATACCGGAAATGCCTGATCTGCACGAGGCAGGTTTATCTGACCTGTTTTTGCCAAAGCGGCTGCGATGAGCCCCGGCACCATAAAGATAAAGAACGGGAATAATTTGAGATAGCCGCTAAAAATAGCGCCCCTTCTGGCTTGTTGTTCATTCCTTGCCATCAGGCAACGTTGCACGATATATTGGTCGGTACACCAATACCAGATACCTACAATGGGAGCGGCAAATACAAGACCTGCCCAGGGGAAGTCCGGGTCGCTCAACGGATGGAACAAGTTTAGATTTTCTTTAGGGGTCATTTGAATTAAGGTATCCCATCCACCCAGCTTATGAAGTCCCACCAGGGTTAAAACGATGGATCCGATCAATAGAACAATAGCCTGAAGCGCCTCTGTAAAGGCTACTGCACGCATTCCCCCCAGAATGGTATAAATTCCGGTAATCAGTACAAGAATAATGGCGCTGGTCCAAAAGTCCACTCCAATAAAGGAAGAGATGACTACAGAACCGGCATATACGGTAACGGACACCTTGGTCAATACATAGCTTAATAATGAAACGACGGATAAAAACCATCGGGCATGGGAATTATATCTTTTTTCCAGAAATTCGGGCATGGTGAATACCTTGCTTCGCATATAAAAAGGAATAAATACCCACCCGAGGAGCAATAAGATATAGGATTGTAACTCGTATTGTCCCATAACTACGCCCGATTCTACCGCCGTGCCCGCTAATCCGACAACATGTTCCGAACCGATATTGGATGCTAAGATAGAAGTACCGATGATAAACCATCCGATATTTCTCCCGGCAAGGAAGTATTCGCCGGAAGTGTCCTTTTTCCTTCTCATGGTCCAGGCAGAAATACCTGCGATCAGAAGGAAATAAAAGATGACTACAATCCAATCTATAGTTCCGAGAAACTGGTGATGCATAACTTGTTGTTTAGAAGTTAAAGTCTGATCTTTACGTTTTATTGAATAAAGTAGTTTTTAATGATCTATTTTATCTATTCACTGCGGCCTCATTCCATTTCAATTCATTCTTAAACTGGTACAAATTAGTTTCTTTACCGATTAAAACGAATTCAAATCCGGCAATTGTGGCAAAGTCCTCAAGATGTTCCCTGGATAGGTTTTGACTAAAACAAGTATGATGGGCGCCACCTGCAAGGATCCATGCGCTGCAGCCCGTTTGCATATCCGGCTGGGGTTTCCATAGGACCCGGGCCACGGGTAAGCGGGGTAAAGCCTGTATAGGCGGAAGGGCCTCTACCTCATTAATAAGAAGCCTGAACCGGTTTCCCATATCTACCAGGGAGGCGTTGAGTGCAGTCCCGCCCGACACATTAAATACGAGGCGTACCGGGTCTTCTTTACCTCCAATACCCAAGGGATGAATTTCGCAGGAAGGTTTTCCATCGGCTATTGATTCACATATTTCCAGCATGTGGGAGCCCATGACCATCTCATGACCGGGTTCAAAATGATAGGTATAATCTTCCATAAAGGAATTTCCACCCTTCAGTCCGGTAGCCATTACTTTCATGGCCCGAACCAGTGCAGCGGTTTTCCAATCTCCTTCAGCGCCGAATCCGAATCCCCTGGCCATCAGGCGTTGTACTGCGATACCCGGCAACTGTTTTAGTCCATACAAATCTTCGAAGGTATCTGTAAACCCTTTAAAATTTCCCTCTTCCAAAAAAGCGGTCAGACCGAGTTCAATTCTTGCCGCCTCCCGTAAGGAAGGGTGCTGTTTCCCATTCTTTTTTAAAGCGTCTGCGAGATGGTATTTACCGCTGTATTCTTCACAAAGGGTGTCAATAGCCTGTGTGGTTATGGTATTCATCTTTTTTACCAGATCTCCGATCCCATAGGTGTTGACGGCATATCCCAATTGCCTTTCCGCCTCCACTTTATCGCCTTCGGTTACAGCTACCTGGCGCATGTTGTCCCCAAACCGGACAAATTGGGCGCCCTGCCAGTCATACCAGGCTGCTGCTGCGCGACTCCAGGTATCAATTTGATTTTGTACGGCCGTATTTTGCCAGTGTCCGGTGACCACCTTGCGTTTTATTTTCATCCGGGAACAAATGAATCCGAATTCACGATCGCCGTGTGCACTTTGATTCAGGTTCATGAAGTCCATATCAATATCCTTCCAGGGGATATCCCGGTTGAATTGCGTATGTAAATGAAGCAGGGGTTTTTGAAGGGCCTCTAATCCTCTTATCCACATTTTGGCAGGGGAGAAGGTATGCATCCAGGCGATCATTCCGATACAGTTGGGAGCTACATTGGCTTGTTGGATCGTGTTATATATTTCTTCTGAAGTGGTAACTATGGGTTTGAATAAGATGGAGACGGGGATGTTTTGGCTTTCGTTTAATGCCTGTGTTATCTGTCTTGAATGATCCGCTACTTGTTTTAATGTTTCTTCTCCATATAAATGCTGGCTTCCTGTGACAAACCAGACTTCAAATTGTTTCAGATTGTTCATGTGTCCGTTGTTGTATTTGGATGATTAGTCGTAATTCCTAATTTATAATTCGTAATTCTGGTAAACTGCCACTGCCTCCTGCCACTTCTTCTCCTACTCTTGTCCATAATATGCATCCTTTCCATGCTTCCTTTCATAATGTTTCTGAATAAGGGCCTCTTTCAGTATTTTTACTTTTGGATTTATCTGTTCTGTTAAATAAGCGATTTTAGCCACTTCTTCCAGTACGGCGCTGTTATAAACGGCCTTCTCTGCTGTTTTCCCCCAGGTAAAAGGAGCATGATTTCCTATAAGAACCATTTCCACCTCTTTATGATCAAATCCTTTTTCCTTAAGGCAATGGATGATCTGAAACCCTGTCTGATGTTCATAATCTCCCCGGATCATTTCGTCACTCATAGGGGGAGCGCAGGGGATAGGTACCGTATTGTGATCGGCATGAGTGGTGCCGTATATCGGAATATCGCGTAAGGATTGGGCCCAGGCAGTAGCGTAAGTGGAATGGGTATGAACGATTCCTTCAATGTCCTTCCAGTGTTTGTATAGCACGGCGTGGGTTTTTGTATCTGAAGAAGGCCTGAGATTCCCGTCAATAATATTCCCGTCGAAATCCACGACGACCATTTTTTCCGGCGATAAATCCGTATAGGGAACTCCGCTGGGTTTTATAGCAAATACTCCTTGGGCCTGATCTGCGGCACTGACGTTTCCAAACGTAAACAATACCAGTTTTAATTCCGATAACTGCATGTTGGCTTTATAAGCCTGTTCCCGGATGTAGTTAAAATTGTTCATAGTTATATTGTTATATTGCTATATGGTTGGGTTGTTATATTGTTGAACCATTTAAACGTTCAGCCATAAGACTATAAAACTATTTAGCTATTATCGTTGTTCTTCTTCCACGAAGGTTCCTAACCTTTTATATTTTTCGTACCTTTTGTTATAAAGGCTTACTTTCTCTTGGTCCGGCTGAAATTCTTTATCAAATCCTTGTCCCATGGCATTCATCGCTTCTTCTACTTTAGGGTAGATCCCGGCTGCAGTGGCGGCAAACATGGCTGCTCCGCCGGCACAGGTTTGCTCTGAGCTATGGATGCGGATGGGCATGTTTATGACGTCTGCCATCATTTGCATAATGAAGTCGGCTTTCCGCGCCACTCCGCCCAGGCCGATAAGCCCCTTTATCTGAACATGCTGATCATTAAAACAATCTACTATTTTCTTTGCTCCGAAGCAGGTGGCTTCTGCGAGGGCCCTGAATATGGACGGCGCATTGCTGGCCAGATTTAACCCGCTGATCGCTGCTTTTAGATTTTGATTGGCTCCCGGGGTCCGCCGGCCGTTCAGCCAGTCGATAGCCAGCTCTGTTTCGTCAGTAAGCGGAATTTTAGCTGCTTTCGTACTTAAAGCGGGAATGAGTTTTTTATTTATTTCTTCTTTCAGTCTCTGGGCGGTGCCTTTGTCTATCACATTTGTAAGGGTGCATATCTCCTGCAGCGGCCATTGGATGAGCCTGCTGAACCAGGCATATACATCGCCAAATGCAGACTGACCGGCTTCCATTCCCATCATGCCGGGAATTATTGATCCGGGTACCTGTCCACAAATTCCTTTAATCAATTTATGCTCCATTTCGTCCAGGGGCGCCACCAGCATATCACAGGTTGAGGTTCCCATTACTTTACTTAAATGATAGGGTTCAATTTGGCCACCGACGGCTCCCATATGTGCATCAAAGGCGCCTACACTAACGACGACATCGGTAGATAGGCCCAATTTATCTGCCCATTCTTTGCAAAGACAACCGGCCGGTTGATCGGAAGTGTAGGTTGTATCGAACAGATGTTTGATGGGATCGTTTAACAGCGGATCCAAGGTATGAAAAAAATGATCGGGGGGAAACCCTTGTTTTTCTTTCTCTTTTGCTGTTGCAGGATATGGCTGAGATCGTGCGGTCCATAAGGCTTTATGTCCTGCCGCACAACGGCTCCTTTTCATTTTCGAAATATGTCTGCCGCCCGTTAACAAAAAAGGGACCCAGTCGCAATGCTCCACCCAGGAATAACAAACCTTCCTGACGGATTCATCGGCTCTCAAAATATGGAGGAGTTTGGCCCAGAACCATTCAGAGGAATAGGCGCCTCCTACGAATTGAAGATAGTCGATATCGAAATGGCTTGCATGTTCATTTATTTCCGAAGCTTCTTTAACAGCGGTATGATCTTTCCATAAGATGAACATGGCATTGGGATTATCCCGGAATTCCGGCAACAGGGCCAAAGGCGTTCCCGATTCATTAACAGCCACCGGAGTGGAACCGGTCGTGTCTATGGCTATTCCCTTTATATTGGAGGCGACATGGTTCCCTGCCTGTTTAAGGCAATCTAAAATGGTGCTTTGTAATCCTTCAATATAGTCGGACGGGTGCTGCCGGAACTGGTTCTTAATGGGAATACAGTATAATTTGTCGGCCCATCTGCGAAACGGATGTACTGCAGATGCTATTTCGTTTCCATTGGCCGCCTGTATGATCACCGATCGAACAGAATCGGTACCAAAATCCACGCCGATGACAAATTGCTCTTTATCCATATTTTGAATATTGTCTAATGTACACTTATTTATAGGAATAAAAAAATTTTGTATGATTTAATTAAGCAGGGAGTCCGGATTTGGAACAAATTTTAGAAAGGAATGGAAATTGGCAATATATTTCTTTTTATTGAGTTTGTAATAGAATGCCCCTTTTTTTGAGCCTGATTTGTCTTTGTCTTTTTGTTTGATTAATAAATCGGTGGACAAGACCTTACGGCTAAAGTTTCGTTTATCGAAAGTCGTATCGTAAATGTTTTCATACAGGTTCTGCAGTTGCGGCATGGTAAATTTTTTCGGGAGCAGTTCGAATAATATGGGATGAAGGGAGGCTTTGTACCTCAATCGTTTTTTGGCCAGCGCGACCATCTTTGAGTGATCGAAAATAAGACGGGGAAATTCATTCAGAGGAAACCATTCGGCTTGAAAATTTGTGCTGATCTGTCGTTGATATTGCCGAATATCGATAAGTGCAAAATAGGAAACGCTTATGGTCCGTTCTACCGGATCCCGTTTGGGATGGCCAAATGCTTCTAACTGTTCCAGGTAAACGCCTTTCAAACCGGTGAGTTGGTGAAGGATGCGATTGGCGGCCTGATCCAGGCTCTCCTCGGGTTGAACAAACCCGCCCATGAGGCTCCACCTGCCTTTTTGAGGCTGAAACCCGCGTTTGATCAATAATATCTTAAGTTCTTCCCCGTCAAAGCCAAAGATGATGCAATCTATTGCTATCAGATAGTGTTTTTGCCTCGGGTATCGTTTCATAAGAAGGATATAATTTATAGTAATACAATCCCTGAAATTAAGATTTTTATGGCGGTAAAGATATTCTTTTTCTCTAATTTTAAAAAAATATTTGAATGAAAATTGAAATATTTGAATAAAAAGAGTCAAAGAAATTTAGAAAATGAATAACTGTAAACCAGATGCTTATACAAAAATTTCCTCCGTTTTAAGGAAAGATGATATAAGACTATGGGAATATTTTGGAAATCTGATTTTATTATTGTACGTTTGACAATAAAGGTTTTTTTAATTCTAAATTTTATTTCTCTAAAAAAATGAATGGCTATGAGAATAATTTCACGCTTTAGTCTCCTTATTGTACTGTTATCAGGGGTTGGCTCATCTTTTGCCCAAACTTCAGCTTCTTTGTTTGTCCATACCGGCGATCGTCCGGAAAAGATTAGTAAATACATATATGGTATGTTTTCCGAAGATCTGGGCAGAGATATTTATGATGGATTTTGGGTAGGGGAGGATTCCAAAATTCCAAATCGAAAGGGTATCCGCCTGGATTTGATAAATGCCTTTAAAAAAATACATATCCCGGTATTGCGCTGGCCCGGCGGATGTTTTGCAGATACTTATCATTGGAGGGATGGGATAGGACCGATGGATGAGCGCACGGCTATTGTGAACAAAGATTGGGGAATGGTTCCCGATAATAATCATTTTGGTACCCATGAATTTATGCAGCTATGTAATATGCTGGGTAGTGAAGCTTATTTCGCAGGCAATATGGGGAGCGGTACCGTAGAGGAAATGAGCCAGTGGATAGAATATCTGAATTCACCTGTTCCCAGTGCCATTACTGCATTAAGAAAGAAGAATGGACGGGGCGAGCCCTGGAAGGTTAAATTTTGGGGTGTGGGAAATGAAAGTTGGGGATGTGGAGGCAACATGACTCCGGAGCATTACAGCGACCTGTATCGGCGTTATGCTACTTTTTGCCGTAATTATCCGGGCGCCCCTTTGAAAAAAATAGCCAGTGGACCGAATGGGAATGACACTCACTGGATGGAAGTCCTGATGAAAAATATCCCTCACAGGATGATGTGGGGCGTTTCTTTGCACTATTATACGATTCCTACCGGTAATTGGGGACATAAAGGTTCTGCCACTCAGTTTGATGAAAAAGAATATTTTAATACAATGAAGAATGCATTGTACATGGAGCAGATCCTCAAGGATCAGGAAGCCATAATGGATCGTTATGATCCGAAGAAAAAAGTGGCCTTGGTTGTAGATGAATGGGGCATATGGACGGATCCCGAGCCGGCGACCAATCCCGCTTTTCTCTATCAGCAAAACAGCTTGCGCGACGCGCTCGTCGCGGCTACTACGCTGAATATATTTAATGCGCATTGCGACCGGGTAAAGATGGCTAACCTGGCACAAACGGTAAATGTATTACAGTCACTTGCACTGACAAGAGGCGATCAAATGCTGCTTACCCCTACTTATTATGTATTTGACCTGTATCAGGTGCATCAGGATGCTACTTTATTACCTGTCAAACTGATCAGCCCCGATTATACGTCGGGCGATCACAAGCTTCCGGCAGTAAACGCTTCTGCTTCCATTGATTCCACGGGTGCGATCCATATCTCTTTTGTCAACATTAATCCATCAAAGACAATAACCGTAAATACCTCTTTTGGGAATAGCCAATGGTCCGGTATAAATGGCCGGATCCTAACTTCCGCCCATTTTGATGATTATAATTCTTTTAAAACCCCCGACAAAGTAACCCCCAAATCTTTTTCAGATGCGAAAAAAGTGGGAGATAAACTGGAGGTCCGGCTTCCACCTTTATCGGTAGTGGTGCTGGAATTGAGGTAAATTAATTTATACTAATAGCTTAGTTTATTAAATATAGTATGTTGAAGAAATTTATAGAAGCTATAATATTAGCTTTGATATGGATAAATCCTAACTTATCTTTTAGTCAAGTCAGAGACAATATATCCGGGTATGGAAAGATACAGTATTTCAAGCTTCAGGATGTCCGGTTATTAAGTAGTCCGTTCAAAAAAGCGCAACAAGCAGATTTGACCTATCTGATGAAACCGGATCCGGACAGGCTTTTGGCTCCTTATCTAAAAGAGGCCGGGCTGAAACCCAAGGCCAGAAATTACCCCAATTGGGAAAGCCGGGGGCTAGACGGACATACCGCGGGCCACTATCTTTCTGCACTGTCCATGATGTATGCTTCTACCAGTAATAAAAGGCTTTTGGAAAGAGTAAATTATATGGTGGGAGAATTAAAGCGCTGTCAGGAACAGGATCCCTCCGGATATATCGGCGGTGTGCCCAATGGAAAAGAAATGTGGGATAAAGTGGCTAAAGGAGAGGTGGATGCGGTAAAATCCAGATGGGTCCCCTGGTATAATATCCATAAAATTTTTTGTGGCCTGAGAGATGCGTATCTTTTTACCGGAAGCCAAAGGGCTAAAAAGATTTTGGTGAAGCTGTCAGACTGGTGCTGGGAGGAAACGCATAATTTGACGACGGAACAAATGCAGGAGATGTTACAAACGGAATATGGAGGGATGAATAAAGTACTGGCTGATGTGGCCCGAATTACAGGAGATAAAAAGTACCTGGAACTGGCCAAGAGGTTCTCTAAACATTCTTTATTAGACCCCTTACTCAAAAAAGAAGATAAATTGACAGGCCTCCATGCCAATACACAAATCCCTATTGTTTTAGGATTCGAACGCATTGCACAAGAAACAGGAAACCAAAACTGGCAACAAGCCGCTTCTTTTTTCTGGAATACCGTGGTGTATAACCGGTCATTGGTATTTGGGGGGAATAGCGTAGAGGAACATTTTAATCCGGTGAATGATTTCTCCAGGATGATCACCAGTTCGCAGGGACCGGAAACCTGTAAGACGTATAACATGTTAAAGCTCACCCGTATGCTTTATCAAGTTTCGGGGGATCCAAAATATATGGACTATTACGATCGTGCTTTATACAACCAGATTTTATCTACTGAAAATCGTAAAAGAGGCGGGTTTGTCTATTAGAGATTTATGGAGCAGGAAGGATTTAGGAACGTTTAGTGGGAAATACAATCAATCCGTTGAAGCACCGGGTGCGGCGTTGTTACAAATAACCAGATAAAGATCCCTTTTGGCAATGAAGTTACTTGAATTATAAAATAGATTTATGTTTATTGTTTATTTAGTTACAAACTTAAATGAAGGCAGATAAAATAAGGGACTGGGTGGAGTTGATTGCATTCCACAATGATCAACAAGCTTTTAAACGATTGTTTTGGCTTTATTATGATCCGCTTTTTCATTTTTCCAATTCCATTGTTAAATGTAAAGAGGCTGCTGAAGAAATAGTTGAAGATGTGTTCGTTGCTATATGGAAAAACCGGGGAAAGTTGCCTGAAGTGGGTAATTTAAAGGTTTATTTATACGTTTCAGTTAAGAATTATTCTATTAATTACCTGAGACGATCTAAGCCGGATTATAGCCTTAACATGGATAACCTGGATGTTTCTCTCCTTGGCAGCATGCCTACTCCGGAGGAGATCATTATGGCGTCTGAAATGAAAAAGGCTATAGAAGCGGCGGTTCTCGAATTGCCTCCTAAATGCCGGATGGTTTATAAGCTGGTTAAAGAAGACGGGCTTTGCCATAAAGAAGTGGCGAAAATTATGGAAATTTCCCCCCGCACGGTTGAGCATCATGTCGCATCTGCCCTTAGGAGTATTGCAAATCATATTCATATCCGTTTAAAAACGAACCGTCCGGAACATCGTAAAAATCATCAATTGAAATAATCTTAAAATTTATCGACTTTTAGTAGGGGCTCTCTTATTTTTTGGTGTCTTTATAAATGAGACGGGAAATTTTGCTATGGAAAAGGAAACCTTTTGGACATTACTGGGTAAATACTTGGATGGAGAAATGACGGAGGAAGAACGGAAAATGTTTGAAAGGTTGATTCGGGAAGATAAGGCCGACCTTTCTTACCTTATTGAAGTTCTGGAAGAGCAATGGGAGAGACCGCCGGTGAGCGATGAGTTAACGGATAAAAGGTTAAATGAAAAATGGGACCGTTTGTCCGCCAGATTATTAGCGTCTGAAGAAGATGAGAAGGAAACTCCTGATGCGGTAATTCATCCGGGTGTAAGAAGAAGCAGGAAAGTATTCCTTTTTTGGAGTAAAGTGGCGGCTGCCATTTTAATGTTGTTGGGTCTGTCTTATTATTTCTTTCAGGGTAAATTGTTGCATAAGCAGGGAGCCCGGCATGAGATAGTAGTTGGAAACGGCCATAAAAAACATATAACATTACCGGATGGCACCCGTGTCTGGCTGAATGCAGGGAGTAAATTGACTTATAATGACGGATTCGCCAGGATTAATCGGAGGATTTCCATAGAAGGAGAAGCGTTGTTTAATGTTGAAAAAGACCCGGCCATACCTTTTGTGGTAAGTACAAAAAATATAACTATCGAAGTGCTGGGAACGGTCTTTAATGTAGAGGCTTATCCGGAAGATTTTGATATCCAAACTACGCTGATAAGCGGCCGTATACGGGTCTCACTGAGTGAAGATTCGGGAAAAAAAATTTTATTGTCTCCTCATGAGAAACTTACGGTAAATGCTCAAGAAGGGGGTTCATTAAAGGTTAAAAAAATGAATAATGAATCAGAATCGGGTAAAAACAAGCTACGGGTTATTCCGAAATCCAATAAGTTGAAATACCAGGTACAAATGCTCCCGGTAAACCCGGTTGATAGTATTTCTTATACTGAAACAGCATGGGTACGCGGCCAGCTGGCTTTTGTGAACGAATCCTTTGGCAGCGTGGCCAAAAAGTTAGAAAGAAAGTATGATGTTCAGATCATTTTTGAAGATAAGAGGTTGAAAAATGTTTTAATGAGCGGGGTTTTTAAAAAGGAAACGGTGGAAGAAGCATTACATGTTCTTCAAATGATCACAAAATTTAATTATCAGGTTGAAGGAGATAGCATTTATATAAGAAGATAATCCTTCAACTTCTATATAAACAACCCCTGTTTTAGCTCAGGGTAAAAAGGGAAGAGCTGCAACCCTCCCCTAAAAAGGCTAACAGATTGAAACCGAGTAAACCGGAAAGATCAGACACTGGCTTACTCCTATTATTAACCTCACAAACCAAAGGTATGAAAAAAAATGTATTTAAGTGCATGTTTCCGGGCGGGATGGTCCCGGATTTTAAATTACTTCTTTGTATGAAGTTGACCTTTTTCCTATTATTGATCACGTTTATGCAGGTATCTGCAGAGGTATATTCACAGGGAAAATTTACGCTTGATTACAAGCATACCAGTGCAGAACGAGTTTTTTCCAGGATTCAGAAGGAAAGTGATTACCGGTTTTTTTATACTTATGATGATATAAAAAAATTGGGTAAAGTAAATGTACAGGTTAAAAATGCCACCTTGCCGGAGATCCTGGATAATTTACTTCCCAAAGGGCTGACATACAAGATTGTTGGGGATAAGATGGTCGTAATCTCGTCGCTGGAGGGGATCAATGCGCAAATAACGGTGAAAGGCACTGTCACTGATTCTGCCGGTACACCGTTGGTGGGCGTTACCATTAAAGTAAAAGGTGAAAATAAGGG
>CAYZGR010000039.1:0-30012 GCA_964478125.1 uncultured Chitinophagaceae bacterium
TTTACCGTAATCGTATTCCCGATCATTTTATAGGAAAGATCCAGGCCGGCTGCCAGCCGGTCAAGCACCTGCCCGGCATTCAATCCCTTTCCGGGAATATTGACCTTCTGACTGCCGTTGATATCGCCGGCATCATAGACAAAAGTCACATGAGCGCTTTTTTTAAGAATATCAAATACCTGTTTTAGGGAAACATCCTGAAGGCTTGCATGTACAGGATTGTTGAGCTGGGCCTCCACATCTTTGCCAAATAAGGTGGTAAAAACCGCCAATTGTACGAGAAACCCGATCACAAAATACCTCGAAAGCATAATTATTACGCTCCATAAATTTTTTTTCATATTTTTACATTGTCTGAGTGAAAGAATGTCACCTTTTGCATCCAGAGGCCAATCCGTATGCAAACGGCATTTTTTCCATGCCTGCCCGCGCCCTGTTTGCAGAACAGGTAAAGGCAGGCTTTTTCTATTTTAAAAGGCACGATATGCGGGGGAAAAGGGAGTTCTTCTTTATACACCCGTTCGTACCCCTCGTAAAAGTGCCCATAATTCATCCGGGCATTAGCTCGTATTGTACATTTCTTATATTTTATTTTTTATAAAGTACTACTTTTTCTCCTTCTATTTCAAAACCGATCCCATAATTGAAGGACAGGCTTTCCAATATATTCTTCAAGGTTTCACCCTTATATTCTCCACTTAGCCGCCAATGTTTGTCTTTTAGGCCCTGCGTGCTAATATCCACTCCATAAAACCGTTCAAGTTTGTTAATGACCTCCTGCATACCGGCATTTTTAAAATAGATCACTTGTCGCTGCCAGGCAAGCCGCTCCTTCGGATCAAACTTTGATTCTATTTTCAGCTCCCCCGGATAGGCCTTATCATAAACCGCTTCCTCTCCCGCCTTAAGCACAATGCGTTTCTTAATGGCTCTGTCATTGGCATTTACCGCCACCTTCCCTTCTTTTAAGGCCACCGATATTTGAGAAGCGTTCTTAAAATTGGAAACATCAAAACTTGTCCCTAAAGCAGTTACATCCACCCTTCCGGTCTTAACGATAAACGGTAGATTTGTATGTTTCTCTACTTCAAAAAAAGCCTCGCCTTCCAGATAAACTACCCTGTTTTTTTCATCAAATCCCTTTCTTACGCTTAAAACAGACGCTGCATTTAAGGTAACAGAAGTACCGTCTTTCAGGGTCACCCGTTTTACTTCTCCATAGGATGTTTGATATTTATTTTGATAACGAACCCAATGATCGTTTTGGTAAAAGTAGAAAGAGATACCAACCAGGGCCACAATTGTGACTGCAACTGCCCATTTCCACTTTCTTATAAAGAGCCTGTCTTTTAATGCAACCGGCTTCAGCTCATCAAAATGTATTCTCAATAACCTCCAGCCTTCATTTTCTTTATGTTTATACTTCCCTGTAGCATGTAACGCTTTCGGATAATCATCACTGTCGTTCATATCCAGCCAGTGGAGTACTTCTTCTTCTTCCGCTGCTGTACATGCTCCCCGGATATATTTTTCTAATAATTCTCGATTGATCGGAGACATCAGATCCGTTTGTTTTAAAATTCAAATAGTATTTTTGTTCTATATCCAGGTTATTTTCTTATATAGTGTATAAAAGAAGAAGGATACCCTAAACAGGAGCAAAATCTTTTTTAAAAAGAAAGGGGGTTGACATGCAAGAAGGGGAATGAACGAGGGGACGATCGGGCGAAGAGACGACGGGAAGTGGGTGGGATAGAAATAGAACTATTATATATCCTGCTCTTCCGCTTACCATTCTTCCATAGTCAGTCGCTTCAGCGCTACGGAGATGTGGTACTCCACGGTCTTAACCGAAATCCGTAGTTGTCCGGCTATTTCTTTATAAGTAAAACCATTAAACCGGCTCAGGTAGAAAATTTCTTTTGTTTTTTGGGATACCGAATCCAAAATTTCATCCAATTTTTCCAACAAACTTTTGTAATCCATCTCCTCCGCTATATTGTTCATTGAGCGTGCAGGTTTGGGGACATTCCGGAGTGAAGTTTGCTGCTTTTGTCTCAATTTAAGATAGAAAAAGGTGGTATATTTCGCCGAGCGAACCAGGTAATTTTCCAGGGCGACCTCAATCTGAATGTGCTTATGGCGGGACCATAAAGAAATAAAAACATCCTGGAGAATATCTTCAGCATCCGCCTCATTTCTTACATAGTAAAATACCATGTTGTACAGTTTTTCCCAATACAGCTTGTATAGGGTACGAAAGACCACCGGGTCGCCTTCTCTCAGGCCTTCTAATAAATATACTTCATCAGGAGCCATTTTTCACAGGTTTCTTTTAAAATAATTCACGTATCAAATGTATTATAAAAAAGAATCCTAAACTAATGGAAACTTATCCATTATTGATGCTATTTTGCTTCAACGAACTCCCATCCGATGTCTTTACGATAATAGCTGTTTTCAAACCGGATCTTTTCAGCCAGTTTTCTGGATTTTGTAAGCGCCTCTTCCAGATTTTCGGCCAGTGCGGTGGCGGCCATTACCCGCCCGCCGTTGGTCCTTATTTTTCCTTCTTTTTCAACGGCGCCTGCATAAAACAAGTAAGAATCTGCTTCCTCTTGAGGGATCTCTATTTCTTTTCCCTTTTCATAAGTTCCCGGATAACCGCCGGAAACAATGATAGTGGTGGCACCCGCCAGTGGACTGATCTCCATTTTATATTCCTTCAGCCTTCTTTCTGCCACCGCTTTAAACAGCTCTCCGAGGTCGCTTTTGATACGCGGCATGATCACCTCGGTTTCCGGATCTCCCATCCGGCAATTATACTCAATGACATAAGGTTCCTCGTAAACCTTCATCAATCCCAGAAAAATAAAACCGGTATAGTCCAGCCGGTCCTCCCGGATACCTTTTATGGTAGGTTGAATGATCTTCGTTTCAATCTTATTCATAAAAGCTTTATCTGCAAATGGGACCGGAGAGACGGCGCCCATTCCTCCCGTATTTAATCCGGTATCGCCCTCCCCTATACGTTTATAATCCTTGGCTTCCGGTAGAATAAGATAATCTTTACCATCAGTTATGACAAATACAGAGAGTTCAATACCACGCAGGAAATCTTCCACGACCACTTTTTTTCCGGCTTCACCAAATTTACCTTCTACCATTTGCTTAAGCTCGTATACCGCCTGATCGTAAGTTTCACATATCAAAACCCCCTTTCCTGCCGCCAGACCGTCTGCTTTCAGTACTATAGGAACACCCAGCATGTTCAAATACTTTTTTGCTTCTTCCAATGAATGGATATCAAATTCTTTATAGGATGCCGTCGGTATGCCATGCTTCTTCATAAATGTTTTTGCAAAAGCTTTGCTGCCTTCTAATTGCGCCCCGGAACGCCCGGGACCCATAACCGGAATATGCCTGATTTCAGGATCTCCTTTAAAGAAATCCACTATTCCTTCAACGAGCGGTACCTCCGGCCCGGGAATCACCATATCCACTTTTTTATCTAAACACAGCTTCTTTATTTGTCCGAAGTCCGTTACGGATACCGGTATATTGGTACCACACAAAGCCGTACCCGCATTTCCGGGAGCTATATACAATTGATCACAAAGAGCGCTCTGGCTCAGTTTCCAGGCCATAGCATGCGCCCTGCCTCCATTTCCAAGCAATAAAAAGATCATGTTTTTTTAATTGTTAATTGATAACTACTAACTGATAACGGACAACGACCAACTGTTCATTGACCACTACTAAAAATTTACTTTACCCCATGCATCAACTTTTTGAATACCGGGTTTAACAGAATAACGACCACGCCTGCCGCGACCGGAACAATGAAAAACATCAGAAAAAAAGTAGACAAAGAATATTCCGATGTAATTTTGTCAATCATTCCACCGGTAGTGCCGGCCAGCTTGTTACCAATGGCAATGGCTACATACCACACGCCGAACATGAAAGCGATCATTCTTCCGGGAACAAGCTTGCTGATATAAGAAAGCCCCACGGGAGACAGGCAAAGCTCTCCCGTGGTATGGAAAAAGTAAGCGAATACCAACCATATCAAGCTTACGGAAGCTACCCTGGCCCCAGGGGCGATGCCGGAAGCGCCCAACACCAGGGATAAAAATCCCACTCCAAGTAAGATCAGGCCCAGGCCATACTTAACAGCCGCGCCGGGGTTGTACTTGCTATCCCACCATCTGGAAAAAAGCGGCGCAAGCGTAATAATGAACAAAGAATTTAAAATGCTAAACCAGGATGCCGGCACCTCCGGATTCGGATTGGAAAACTGGCGCGCCAGCATATAAATAACAAGTGCCCATATCACGGTAAAACTGAATCCCAAAAAGATGTTAGAAAGTGCATATTTTGCAAAGGTCCGTTGAAATAACCTGAATAATACATAGGTGATAATGGCCAGGGGAACAATGGTAATCAATGTATTCACCACCCTGAAAACGTCTGCCCATACACCATGCAGTGTACGATTGGTATAATCACGGGCAAAAATGGTCATAGAGCCGCCGGCCTGTTCAAATGCGGCCCAAAAGAAAACGGTAAAAAAGGCGAAAAGGGCCACGGCGATCATCTTATCACGGGTAACCTTGCCATAACGGACAATCCGGGTGACCAGCAAAATAAAAAATAACAGGACGGCAACAAGGATCATCACATTGGCCCCGTCAAAGCCGGCAATCTGAAAATTAAAAATGTTGATACCGCCGATCTTAGAGAGGGGGTCGTTAATAACCCATACAATGCCAATGACCGCACTGGCAATCATTAAAATAAGATCAACAGGAGTAAATGGGTTCCGTTTGTCCGAATCAGCTATTTTATTTCGGTTCTTTGAGATCCCGAGATCAGGATGTGCCTCGATATCTTCCTGTACCAATTGTCCCTCTTGGGGGAATTCTTCTTTTTCAGGCTTCTTACCTACGGAACCAAAGATCTTTTGCGCAAAATAAAACTGCAACATACCCAAAAACATAAATATTCCTGCCAGTCCAAAGCCGTAGTGCCAACCAATTTCTTCCCCTACATATCCGCACAACAAAATCCCAAGGAAGGCTCCTGCATTAACCCCCATATAGAAAATAGTATATGCCCCATCCTGTTTTTCCGGGTGGGAGGCATACATTTGTGAAATAATAGAGGTCATATTGGGCTTAAAAAAGCCATTCCCCAAAACAAGAAAAAACAAACCCAGATACATGGTAAAATGTGCATGCACGGCCATGGAAGCATGTCCCAATGTCATGATCAGGGCTCCCAGAACTACGGCATTGCGATAACCCATATATTTATCTGCCAGATATCCGCCAATGATCGGCGTTAAATAAACCAGTGAGGTATAAGTCCCATATAATGCTAAAGCCTGTTCCCGCGGCCATCCCCAACCCTCGGCCAGCAGAGACGAAGTAAGAAACAATACCAGCAAAGCCCGCATACCATAATAAGAAAATCGCTCCCACATTTCCGTGAAAAACAGAATAAACAGCCCCGCCGGATGCCCCATGACATTGGAGCTGAAAAAACGCTCGATATCTTCTTTTGTCGCCATTCTTTTTAATGGTTAAGGGTCAATTGTTAATTGTTAATGGGTTAATGGCTTTAACAAAAACGATAAGTTACAGCCGGTAAAATGTTATTAATGTTCATCGTCTTCCACGCCATGTGTCAGACGCTTCAAGGGTTTAATGATCAGAATAACCAGTATTCCAAAGATCACGGTAAATATGGTAATACCCACAAAAGTTCTGAATTCCAGTTTGGTTTGCACTTCTTCAATAATGAAAACTCCGGAATAATTTACCTTCCCGTTCGTAACGGATTCCTTTGCATCCGCGTCTCTTCTGAACTTGAAAGTGGCATGGTAAGGATCCTGCTTCGTAATGTGCTTTTTCTTTAACAATTTCAGGATCTCCTCTTCTCTTTGCCGGCTTTTAAATTGCACTAAATCCATTATCGATTTTCCATTGTGCACATCTACTGCAGTGATTTGTCCGTCCACGGGATAAATCGCCGTATTTATATCAAAATTCTCTCCTTTATCCAACAGTTGATCCACGTCTTTTATATAAGTAGCCAGTTTTACCTCTGAAGTGGTCAATGCAACATGCGTAGGTTCCCCCTGCGAAGCCTCGCCTACAATTCCGGCTACTTTGTTGCCAAAACCCGTAGCGGCAAAATAGAGTCCCATCATAATAGAGCCGTACTTTAAAGGGGAAAGTTTGGTAATAAAAGAAAGAGCTACAGGCGAGGAACTTAATTCGCCAATAGTATGAAACAGATAGGCCAGCAATAACCAGTACATTGCCGAAGAACCGGTTGCTTCAAATTGTCGGGAAGCAAAAGCCATAAAAATAAATCCCAGGCCCATGATGATAATACCGGTCGCCATCTTAAAAAGGGAACTGGCTTCCTTGCCTTTCAGCTTTCGCCCGGCCCAAAAATTGGCTACAATAACACCAAAAACAATGATATAAATGGGATTAGCCGATAAGAACCAGGGAGCAGGCACTTCAAAATGCAGCCATTGGATCATCCGGTTTGTTTTTTCCGAAGCATAGATCGTCATCAACCCGCCGGCTTGCTCATAGGCGCCCCAGAAAACAATGGTCATCAGAAAGGCCAGTAACATAACCACGTAGCGGTCCTTCATCACCTGAGAGGTCAAATCCTTATAGATCATAAGCATCATAGCCACCACAAGGCTTATGAAAATATAAAGCAGCCCATAGGATAAGGATTGAAAAAACAGCCAATAAAAAGAAAACAGTAATAAAACAACGGTTATGGTCAGCTGCAAGCGCGTTTTAAACAAATTTCTAAACAGGTCTCCAAAAGAAGCGCCTTTATCGGCCTCTTCCGCACTCAATTTATTGCCCACTTTCTTAAGATAACGACGTCCCCATGAATACACGAGCAATCCTATAAACATACCTACCCCCGCAGTTCCGAAACCTACATGCCATCCTACTTTCTCTCCCAGATAACCTACCACCAGGGTAGCCATCAGGGCGCCGGTATTGATACCGATATAGAAAATAGTAAACCCTTTATCACGGCGAATATCCCCTTTCGGATAAAGACCTCCCACCATCGTGGAAATATTAGCCTTCAACATGCCCACGCCTATTACAATAAATATCAGTCCCGCATAAAAAGCCCAGAGCGCCTTCACCGCCAATATGGTATGACCAATGGTCAACAATATGCCGCCAATGAGTACTGTATTTTTCTGTCCCAGTAGTTTATCGGCAATTACGCCCCCCGGAATGCAGGCTACATAAACGAGCATCGTGTACCAGCCATAGAGCGCGAGCGCCTGCGCATTGGTCCACCCCAGCCCGGGATTGGCCGCCGTGGTTTCATGTACGAGATACAAGACAAGAATGCCGCGCATTCCATAGTAGGAAAAGCGCTCCCACATCTCTGTCAAAAATAAAATGTATAGGCCAACGGGATGCCCCCAAAGCTCTCGTTCTGCCCTTCGCGTAAGGTTTTGGTTCATAAAACTTTGGTTTTCAATCTCTTTGTAGCTATTGAAAAGAGAAGTTCAGTAATTCTATGGGAAATACATCGATACAATGATATTGATAATTATAGAAAATCAGGGTGCTAAACTACGGAAAATAATAGAAATCCGGTTTCTGTCCGCGTTTGGCCAAGCGCTCCTTTTTATTATTCTCTCCTTTCTTTAATAGAATCTATCCTACCCTAATTTCCTTTTCCTTAATTTTGCAGCACTATGACAGAATTCAACAGATATCTAGTTACGGCGGCATTGCCTTATGCCAACGGCCCTATTCATATCGGTCACATAGCAGGCTGTTATCTGCCGGCGGATATATATGTACGTTACCAACGCGCCAAAAAAACGCCCATCAAATTTGTTTGCGGGACGGATGAGCATGGGGTCGCGATCACTATTAAGGCTATGCAGGAAGGGGTTACACCAAGGGAGATCATTGATCGGAATTACCCCATTATACGAGACAGTTTTAAAGGAATGGGGATTTCTTTTGATATCTTTTCACGGACCTCTAAACCTATTCATCATGAAACTGCCGCCGCCTTTTTCAAAAAGTTATACGACGACGGACAATTTGAGGAAAAGGAAACGGAGCAATATTATGATGAGGAGAAGGATCTGTTTCTTGCGGATCGTTTCATCACAGGGACCTGTCCCAATTGTGGTAACGAAAATGCATACGGGGATCAATGTGAAAAATGCGGAATTTCGCTGAGCCCGGAAGAGCTGATCAATCCCCGTTCAACGCTGAGTGATTCGAAACCCGTTAAAAAGAAAACCAAGCACTGGTTTCTTTCATTACAGAAATTTGAGCCCTGGCTCAACGAGTGGCTGGAAAGTAAAAAGGGAGAATGGAAAAACAATGTGTACGGACAATGTAAAAGCTGGCTGGATCATGGCCTACAAAGCCGTTCCATGACGCGTGACGGGCATTGGGGAATAAAAGTGCCCTTACCGGATGCCGAAGGGAAGGTATTGTACGTTTGGTTTGACGCCCCCATTGGATATATATCTGCCTCTAAAGAATTGATGCCGGAACATTGGGAAACCTACTGGAAAAGTGAGGATACCCGGCTGATCCATTTTATAGGGAAAGACAACATCGTGTTTCATTGTATTATTTTCCCCGCCATGCTGAAGGCCCATGGCGAGTTCGTATTACCGGATAACGTGCCGGCCAATGAATTTCTGAATATTGAAAGCGATAAGGTATCCACCTCCCGTAACTGGGCCGTATGGGTACACGAATATTTAAAAGATTTTCCCGGGCAACAAGATGTCATGCGCTACGTCCTCTGTGCCAATATGCCGGAAAATAAGGATAATGATTTTACCTGGAAAGACTTTCAAAGCCGTAACAACAATGAACTGGTAGCCATTCTGGGCAATTTTATTAACCGCACCATGGTTTTGATGCATAAGTTATGTAAGGGTAAAGTCCCGAGGTTTCATGTAGACGCAGCCGACGAGCCGGACAAGGCGATCGGGTTTAAGTTGCAGGAATTGAAAAACAAAACAAGCGATTCTTTAGAGCAATTCAAATTCAGGGATGCACTCGCCGCAGTCATGGATATAGCCCGTGAAGGAAATAAATATATGCAGGAAAAGGCGCCCTGGATGCTGTCTAAAACACCGGAATTGCAATCGAAAAATCAAAAGATCATTGACAATTGTATACATGTATGCCTCCAGCTTACCGCCAACCTCGCCATCCTTACCAACCCTTTTATGCCCTTTACGGCCAAAAAGATCTGTCATATGCTTAAAGTAGTGGATCGCATGCTGGAATGGCAGAACGCGGGAAGTATGAAACTGGTCAAACCCGGATACAGCCTTCGTGAACCGGAACTGTTGTTCAGCAAACTTGACAACGCTGTTATTCAACAGCAAGTAGATAAACTGGAAAAAGGCCATACCCTTCGAAAGGCCGCAACCCAACCGGAGGAAAAACCAGTTGAAGGGGAAAAAGATAAGAAAGTCCAAAACGAAATCCTTAAGCCTGAGATTACTTTTGACGAATTCAGTAAAATTGATCTTAGGGCGGGTACTATTCTACATGCAGAAAAGATCAAAAAGGCAGACAAGCTTTTAAAGCTAACGATAGATTTAGGATTTGAAGAAAGAACCATTGTATCGGGACTGGCTAAGCATTTCAAACCGGAAGATATCGTAGGAAAACAAGTAACCGTAGTCGTTAACCTGGCCCCCCGCAAAATGAGAGGAGTAGTCTCCCAGGGAATGATCCTCATGGCATCGGAAGAAGATAAATTAATTTTTATTAACCCCGATGAAGAAACGGCACCCGGAAGCGCAATAAACTAAAAAATAAATAGGATCAGGCGTTCCGTACTCGCGAACACTTATATAACCAGATGTCGGAGGCATAGGTCAAGAGCTCTGAAACCTTCTGCTCCGTACGAGGGAATAAACCCTTAAGAGAATGAATTCTTTAAAAGCTTTTTACTTTAATCCTACAAATTTAAAATACCTGATTCAAAGAATAAATTAATGGAATTCATTCACTAAAAGACCCCTATTTCCGAGCTGGTATCACGGGATTCTTTCGGTGTAAAACGCGTTTGTAAAATAGCTACCAGATTAGCTTCTATGCTCTGTACCGGAACTTCTTCAATACGTCCGAGTTCTTCATTTTGATACAATACAATAATAGTAGGCAGCTTTTTGATATTATATTGTTTTGCTTCTCCATTTAAAGTATGCAGATCATGATCCACACCATAAAGCATAATTTTATTTAACGGATACCCGGCATTTATCATGGTCCTGTAAAAAGAAGGCAACAACTGACGAGAATTCCGATCCCATGTACCCGCAAAAACAATTACCCGGAAACTGTCCCTGTAATATTTTATATAATGAACCCATTCCGAATCCGGTTGATACTTATTTATACCGCTGTAAAACCAGGTAAAGGAACTGTCATTAACCAGTTGTTGCATATCCAACTTACCCACAAGATTTTTATTACCCGCACTATCGGTTTCTATTTTTGAAGCTTGCTGGGCATAGGTGGTAAAGGCTAAAAGGACCAGGCCGGCCAGCAGAAAAACAGTTTTTCTAATTGTCATTTTTTTAAATTTCCGATCTCAATTATTTATATGGTTTCTTTCAGTTGTACAAGAAACTGTCTCACCTTTTGCAAAGATTGTACCATTTCAAAATTCCGTTCGGTAATCCGCTTTTCCGCTTTCAGTTTTTTCTTGGCGCCTTCAATGGTAAACTTCCTTTCACGGAGCAGATGATAAATTAACTGGAGGTTACGGATATCTTCCGGTCGAAACAAGCGATCTCCTTTACGGTTTTTGCGGGGTTTTAAAATGGAAAATTCGTTCTCCCAATAACGAATAAGCGATGTATTGACATGAAACATTTCCGCCACTTCTCCAATCCCATAGTATTGTTTATCCAGCTTTTTCCGGCTAATCTCCTGCAACACTTCCATGTCATAGGCATCTGAAAGCGGCTTTCGCCCCCGTGTTTCGGGCTTTATATGCTTTTTAGCGGTATCCGGAATTTCGTCATCCGCTTTATAGTATGAAAATAATTCTGGTAACCCCATTGCGTAAAGATAAATAATCTCCTGATAATTCCAGAACTTTCAAAAAATGGGCCAGTTTAAAAGGATGCATTCTTTGGAGTTCGCGGGAATGGAATTACATCACGGATATTGGTCATGCCGGTAACAAACAATACAAGCCGCTCAAATCCTAATCCAAAACCCGCATGCGGACAGGTGCCAAATCTACGCGTATCCAGGTACCAGTAGAGCTCTTCTTCAGAGATATCCAATTCCCTCATTCGTTGCCGTAGCTTGTCAAGATCTTCTTCCCTCTGGGAACCACCGATAATTTCCCCTATACCCGGAAATAAAACGTCCATAGCGCTCACGGTCTTCCCGTCTGCATTTTGCTTCATGTAGAAAGCTTTAATATCCTTTGGGTAATCGGTAATAATAACCGGATTTTTAAAATGTTTTTCAACAAGATAACGTTCATGCTCCGATTGTAAATCCGCTCCCCAGGAAACGGGATATTTAAATTTTTTCTTCTTATATGGCTTACTATTGAGCAGGATATCGATAGCTTCCGTATAGGTTATCCGCTGGAATTTGTTTTCAAGGCAAAACTGCAATTTCTCAAGAAGGGTCATGGGGCTCCGGTCGTTCTGAGGTTTATGCTTTTCTTCCTCCAAAAGACGCTGCTGAAGAAATTCGAGGTCTCCTTGATTATGTTCCATCACATAGTTAATAAGGTATTTCAACATCGCTTCGGCCAGATCCATGTCGTCTTCCAGGTCATAGAAAGCCATTTCAGGCTCGATCATCCAAAATTCCGAAAGATGGCGGGTGGTATTGGAATTTTCAGCCCGGAAGGTGGGTCCAAAAGTATAAACATCTCCCAATGCAAGCGCGCCCAACTCCGCCTCCAGTTGCCCGGAAACGGTCAGGTTTGTCGGCCTTCCGAAAAAGTCCTGTTTAAAATCTACTTCTCCCTCCGCATCTTTGGGTACATCGTTAAGATCAAGGGTGGTCACCCTGAACATTTCTCCGGCGCCTTCGGCATCGGATGCTGTAATAACAGGTGAGTGAAGATATACGAATCCTCTTTCGTTAAAAAATTGATGTATGGCAAATGCAAGAGTATGACGTATTCGAAATATGGCGCCGAAAGTGTTGGTACGAAAGCGTAAATGGGCTACTTCCCTAAGAAAATCCAGGCTGTGTTTCTTGGGTTGTAAGGGATACTTCTCAGGATCGCTTCTTCCCAATATTCTCAGCTGTTCTGCATGTAATTCCACCTTTTGCCCCGCTCCCGGAGAGGCAACAATTGTTCCGGTAACAGCCAGGGCAGCCCCGGTGGTAATTTGTTTAAGCAGCGTAGCATCCGTATGTTCAAAATCTATAACGATCTGAAGATTGTGCAGGGTAGATCCATCATTCAATGCAATAAAGCGATTGCTCCTGAAAGTCCGGACCCATCCCTTTACAATTGCCTGATATCCAGTTTCCTCGGAAGAGAGGATCTCCTTGATTTTTTTTCGGTCATTAAGCATTTAAAGGTGTTTAAGAAATGCAAAGATAACTCCCTTCTTGTTGAGATAAAGAACGGAAAAGCATATTTTTTGTATTTTTAAATAAATATTCTACCTTTGCAGCAAGTGCTTAATAAGTAAGCTTGTTGTCTTTCCATCTGTCGGCAACCGGTTTTCCTGCTTTTTATCAGTCCATAATTTAATTTTAACACGAGTTTATACCTTTTTTTAGTGGTTTTTTTATAAAAAATCTGTCCCTTTTTTAACCAAAAAGCAGAGGGACATCAATACAAAAAATGTATTTCCAACTTTTTATCCATGTATGATATACTACAATTGAACGATATGCTCGTTCCGGAGCTTCATGAACTTGCAAAGAAGCTTGATATCTCTGTTCCAAAGAGGACAGATAAGCAAACATTAATCTATAAGATTCTAGACATGCAGGCAGTTACTCCTTCCAACCAGGCGGACAATTCCAATAAGGCTACCGCCAAAAAGGCTGCAGGCCGTAAGCGTGCCGCCCGAAAAAAGACTTCTAAAAACAACGCTTCTAAAACCGAAGAAAAATCCGCATCAGAAGAAAAACGAGAAAACGCTGCGGAAGCAACTGTGGAAAAGAAAGAAAACGAAAAGGCTGCAAAGCGGGCGCGAAAAAGAGTGGTCAGAAAGACGGCAGCCAAAAATCAACAGGAGAACAATCCTCCTGCTGCAAAAACAGAAACAACCGAAAAAGAAGTTGAAGAGCCAAAAGAAAAACCAGGTCGCCCGGTGGAATACCAAAAATCCAATAATCGAAAAAACGGCTCCGATGATCACAGCAACCAGGATAACCGCAACCATCAAAAGAACCGGAATAAAGAAGGGAACGGATTTAATATAGAATTTGACGGAGTTATTACCAGTGAAGGCGTTCTGGAAATGATGTCTGACGGATATGGATTTTTACGCTCTTCGGACTACAATTACCTGAGTTCTCCGGATGATGTTTATGTATCCCCTTCTCAAATCAAACTGTTTGGACTTAAAACAGGCGATACCATTACCGGCAGTATCCGCCCCCCGAAAGAGGGTGAAAAATATTTTGCCTTATTGAAGGTTTCGGCCATCAATGGCCGAAAACCGGAAGCCGTCCGGGATCGGGTGCCTTTTGACTACCTGACCCCCCTTTTCCCTCATGAAAAGCTTAACCTGACCACCACCGCAAACAACTATTCTACGCGCATCATGGACCTGTTTACTCCTATCGGTAAAGGACAACGCGGATTGATCGTGGCACAGCCCAAGACCGGGAAAACCATGTTGCTCAAAGAGGTGGCCAACGCCATCGCCACCAATCATCCGGAAGCTTACTTGATGGTTGTGCTCATTGATGAAAGACCGGAAGAAGTAACAGATATGTCCCGCAGCGTGAAAGCAGAGGTTATTGCTTCTACCTTTGACGAGCCTGCAGATAAGCACGTAAAGGTTTCCAACATCGCACTACAAAAGGCCAAAAGGCTGGTGGAATGCGGACATGACGTGGTTATTCTACTGGATTCCATTACCCGGCTGGCCCGGGCACACAACACGGTAATGCCGGCCTCCGGCAAAGTGCTGAGTGGCGGAGTGGAAGCCAACGCCCTACACAAGCCCAAACAATTTTTCGGCGCTGCCCGCAAGATCGAGAACGCCGGCTCCCTGACCATCCTGGCCACCGCGTTAATAGACACCGGCTCCAAAATGGATGAGGTGATCTTCGAAGAGTTTAAAGGCACCGGTAACATGGAATTGCAGCTGGATCGCAGGTTGGCCAATCGCCGTATATTCCCCGCCATTGATGTAACGGCATCCAGTACCCGGCGCGAAGATCTTCTACTGGATCAAAGCGTGCTTCAGAGGATGTGGATACTGAGAAACCACCTGGCCGATATGAATACCGAAGAAGCCATGAACTTCCTGCTTAATCAGATGAAAAACACAAAAAGCAACGAGGAATTCCTGATCAGTATGAACGGCTAAGCCTTTCTTGGTTTAAATTTTGCACAAGTATAGAAAACGAATTCGGAAAGATGAAAGGATTTTATTCTTGTGCATTTTTTATTGCGGCCGGCCTCAATTTACTTTTAGCCTGTAATAGTCATACAAACCATTCTACGGACAATAGGGATTCTATTCCTTCTTTTGAAAAGATGCCTGCAAAAAACGCCGGACAAAAAGACTCCTTCTTTCGTAAAATAAAAGGAGGGAATGCGGTTATTCTTCCGGGCAGATCCATAGGAAATCTTCAGGTAGGAGAAAAAACGGACCATCTTCAAAGGCTTGGAAAACCTCAAAAGGGCGATGCCGGAATGTGTAAAAGCCTGGGACGCTGGTTTTATGGCAGAAATAAAGACCAAAGTAAAGAACTGGATGTATTTTCGGAATGTGATCCGGATGACGAGATGCGTCCCCATGTAAAATGGATCCGGACAACAGATCCGGGATTCAAGACAAGGTCCGGAATAGGGGTAAACAGCAGCTTCAAAGATATAAAAGCAGTTTATCCCGATCTGGTCACGGTAGCCTCTTACACTTCTGCATCAGACAGTACCCAACAAATGATCATCTTAAATGCCCGCGCCAAAGGCATTACATTTGAAGTACCCGCCTTTAATAATCTTCCTCAAAAAGGCGGCCTTTGTACGGCCCTTGTGGTTCACGATCCGGATAAGAAAATGCCTTCGCTCTATTTCTCTTTTTATAAAGAGCTGAAGATATTTGAATAAGTGAAAAGAACAAAATACCGGTTGTGAGGTTTTGGAGAATTCCCAGATCTACCCCTCTGTCCGCCTCTTATTTTCCATTTCTATCTGTCGCATCTGCTTGGCATCCTGAAGGAACTCAGAGGCGAAAATAAAGCTGTTCAACCGCTCGTCGCTGCTGAAAATAATATCCTTGCTTGATCCTACCCACTGCCGGTTGCCCTGGTACATGTAAAGGATATTATCTCCGATTTCCATCACGGAGTTCATATCATGGGTATTGATGACCGTGGTAATGTTATATTCAACCGTCAGTTCATGGATGAGTTTATCAATTACCATGGAAGTTTGAGGATCCAAACCGGAATTGGGTTCATCGCAAAACAAATACTTCGGATTCAGGACAATAGCACGGGCAATACCTACTCTCTTTTTCATTCCTCCACTGATCTCCGCAGGCAGTTTTGTGTTCACGTCTTTTAAATTGACCCGTTCCAGCACGGAATTGACGCGTTTTTTCCGATCCCGATAGTTAAGATTCGTAAACATGTTTAATGGAAACATCACATTCTGTTCGATGGTCATGCTATCGAAAAGCGCCGTTCCCTGAAAAAGCATCCCTATCTTCTGGCGTAATTGCTTTATTTCTTTCTCCGACATGGCAAACAGATCGGTGTCATTATATTTTATTTTCCCCGAATCCGTTTTGAAAAGCCCGACCATACATTTCATCAGCACGGTCTTTCCGCTTCCGCTGGTACCTATGATGAGGTTGGTTTTGCCGCTTTCCATGGTGGCAGACACACCTTTAAGGACTTCGTTGCCATCAAAACTTTTTCTTACCTCGATCAATTCTATCATGAATCTGTATTTAACCGGATCATGCAAGCAGTAACGCCGCCAGTCCGTAATCTGCCAAAAGGATAAAGACACAACTGACGACCACCGCCTTGGTACTGGCTTTTCCTATTTCCAAAGCGCCCCCGTTTACATAATAACCATAATAAGATGAAATGCTGGATATAATAAAAGCAAAAGAATACGCCTTGACAAGCGCAAAGAAAATATTGTATCCCTTAAATTCGGCATGCAGTCCGATCATGTAGTCTTCCGCAGAAAGGATACCCGAAGCCACGCCGGCAAATTTCCCGGCCCAGATTCCCACAAAACCCGAGATAACGACTAAAAGCGGGATCATCAGTAAGGCAGCCAAAATCTTAGGAAGGATCAGATAACACTTGGGATTAATACCCATAATCTCCAACGCGTCTATTTGCTCGCTCACCCGCATATTCCCCAGTTCTGAGGCAATCTTTGAACCCACTACTCCTGCTAAGACAATACAAGTGATGGTAGGTGCAAACTCGAGGATCATGGTATCGCGTACCACCATTGAAATGGTAGACTTGGGAATGAGCGGGCTCACCAACTGGTAAGCCGTCTGAATAGTGGACACCCCTCCTATGAAAAGAGAAATAATGAGTACAATGCCCAAAGACCCGATACCGATATCCACACACTGACTCATGAATTGCCTCCAAAACATCTTGAAGCTTTCAGGTTTGGTAAACATCCCCTTCAGCATCAACAAATATCTTCCTAAATGGGTCAACAGCATAGTAAACAGAATATAAGTGCAAACTTAATAAATAAATTATTTCTTGATTTTACACATATCGGCGTTTGGCCAGACTTCTCACCAATAGTCGTTTCAAACTTCGTTCGATGATCTCTCCCATGGTCTTACAGCGTGCAAAGATGGCATCATCATAGTGACGAGCCAGTTCATGACCAAGCTGTTCAATCTTTTCGGGGGTAGAAACATTGTCCGTCATTATAACATCCCGTAAATCCCTTATTCTATGACGATGCGCCTTAATACGCCTGGAGATCAATGACCGCTCTTCTTGCTGATACTGCCTTACCACTTCCGCATTGAGATATTGCACCACCAGATTGACAAAAGGTTCATTCTCTTTAAAAAACTGAGGCATATAAATATTCTTTTTCCCTTCATAAAACTGTTGATCAAAATCAATTCCACGGATACGAAACTGCACATCATCAAAATCAGGCGTTATATCAAAAACAAAATTATAAGAACGCATATCCCCCAGCAACCGGACGAAGCAACGTTCATTAAATTTCACAAATTCCTTCGCAATACGCGTAGGATTAAAATCACGCCGATTCATCCAGCGCAATGCAAACTGATCTCCGGGAACCCCCGCGATATGTTCTTCTATCAGAGTCTCCCTGTCGACAATAAAATTGAGCCAATAGGGCGATAAGATATGCTCGAGTTCCAAGCCATATATTCGGGAAGCATCCGCTACTTTAACATAAAAATAATCATATACATCATTGTAGGTATTAACAATGCGAATGCGAAAAGGATGGGAGTTTCCAAAAGTACAGAAATCAATACGCTCTACATACAGATGCTCCTCCGCCGCCTGGTCTCCCCCCGCTTTCAGGATGGAATATATCCGTTTCAATCCCTGATGAATCTGATGCATGAGATGCTGGGGGTAAAAAACGGTTTCCCACAGCGTATCATTCCCCTTTTTATCATAAAGTGGAATGGCATTATCATAATATTTCAGATCCTCGTAAGCCAGCGGTAAATCCAATTCCCTGTCATACAGCTTCAGATACTTGCGAAAAGCACTGTTAATGGGATAAAATATCTTCTTTTTGGAAATAACCGGCACGATGGATTAATGGTTAATCGTCAATTACAAATTACGAATTACGAAATTACGAATTACAATTGACTAATAACCTGTCGCTTTATGGCAATAAATATTTTAATACCGAATCCCAATCAGGGAAAACATCGGTACCAAAATGAATATGTTCTCCCGTAAAATTCTCCACTCCATTGCGCAGGCGATCATCAATCAAAGCCCTTCCCGTAAATAATCCTTTGTTGTGAGAAAGGATGAGCTTCTTAAAAGCCATCTCTCCCAGATGTTTTTCTACCCAGACCCGTTTCTCCGTCCAGGAATTAACGCCATGCCAATCCGGAGTAGAAAGAATGTATACCTCATAAACGCGGGACAGTTTTGTAAAGGCATCGACAGCGCCGGAAACCGGGTTTAAAGCGGTAAAAAAACCGGACTCCGCACTTAAGGCAGAAGTGATCTCGCGCTGTCTCGCACGTTCATAATGATCAAATTCGGGATATCTTTCTTTAACTGCACCATAAAAATCAACCAATACGCCATCCATGTCGATAAAGAGGAGTTCATTTTCCATCGTAGAGTAATCCCGTTTACTTGTTACAACAGTTACAGCTTTTGCAATTCGATGTTCTTCCAGCGCACTTTTATCCCGCCGCCGGCATGTATCTGCAGGGCAATCTGACCGGTAGTCTCCCCGATCTTTGCATCTTCCAAATGGCACATATGGGTACCGTTCAGCCAGGTATCCACCGTATCGCCATTTACACGCAGCTTCATGGTGTTCCACTCTCCCATCTTTAAAGCTTTTTCTTTCTCAGGAGCGGGTTGAATGAGCCATCCACGGCCATAGGATTCATAAATTCCCCCACTGTGATGCCCGGGAGGAGCTACCTCGGCCTGCCAGCCTGCCACCTTACGGCCGTCCACCGAACAGTGAAAGAAAATACCGCTATTGCCATTGGCCTCCTGTTTAAACTGTAACGTAAGTATAAAGTTCTTAAATTTTTTCTTTGTACCCAGGTATCCATATTTTTTATCGGGCCCACTCTCACATACCAGGGTTCCGTCTTTATCTACATACCATTTTTCGGTCCCGTAAATGATCCAACCCTTCAGGTTCTTACCGTTAAAAAGGGAATGCGTTTTATGTTTCTTTTTTTGAGCGGCAGCCTGCCGGTCGGTGACAATAAAAAGACTGGCAAACAGGAGCAGCGCCAGGCTTGCCTTTAAGGTGATCTTCATAATCATTGTTTTTAAATTAAAAATTATAAATAGACTTTATCGTGCTACGCTAACTGCCCGCTTCTCGCGGATAACTGTAATTTTAATCTGCCCCGGGAACTGCATTTCGCTTTGGATCTTCTGGGCAATTTCAAAGGAGAGTCTTTCGGCATCCGCATCTCCCACCTTTTCACTTTCCACGATCACCCTAAGCTCGCGTCCGGCCTGGATAGCAAAAGCTTTTTCCACTCCATCAAAGGCAATGGCTGTATTTTCCAGATCCCGTATACGTTGCATATAGCTCTGCATAATTTCGCGCCTTGCACCGGGACGAGCGCCGCTAATGGCGTCACAGGCTTGCACAATGGGAGAAATGACATATTCCATCTCAATCTCATCATGATGTGCGCCCACGGCATTTACCACGGCTTCATGTTCATTGTATTTCTTGGCCAGCTTGGCGCCCAATAGGGCATGGCTCAATTCGGTTTCTTCATCGGGTACTTTACCCACGTCATGTAACAGTCCGGCACGCTTGGCCAGCTTGGCATTCAAACCCATTTCCGCAGCCATAATGGCACAAAGATTGGCGGTTTCCTTCGAATGCATTAACAGGTTCTGACCATAGGAAGAACGAAAGCGCATCTTACCTACCAGTCGGATCAGCTCGGGGTGCATTCCATGAATACCCAGCTCTATAACAGTGCGCTCACCGATCTCCCGGACCTGTTCTTCCATTTGTTTGCGTGTTTTTTCCACTACTTCCTCAATACGGGCAGGATGAATACGACCGTCCTGAACCAGGCGTTGTAAAGCCAGACGTGCAATCTCCCGGCGCAGCGGATCAAAACAAGAAAGTACAATAGCTTCCGGCGTATCATCTACGATCAGATCTACACCTGTAGCTGCTTCTATAGCCCGGATATTGCGTCCTTCCCTGCCGATGATCTGCCCTTTTAACTCATCACTCTCCAGGTTGAATACCGTGATGGCATTCTCAATGGTCTGCTCGGCTGCCGTACGCTGAATGGTTTGAATGATGATCTTTTTTGCCTCTTTATTAGCTTTGATTTTTGCCTCTTCCAGAATTTCCTGTACATGAGCCGCCGCATGGGTTTTAGCTTCTTCCTTCAGTGCCAGGGCCATCTGCTCCCGCGCTTCATCAGCACTCATACCGGCAATTTTCTCCAGTTGTTTGATCTGCTGTTCCTGCTGTTTTTCAAGCTCCGTACGCTTCACATTGACCAGTTCGATCTGCTCCTGTAAATTTTCCCGGATAGCCTCATTCTCCTTAACCCTGCGCTGTACATTTTCATTCTTTTGATTCAGAGACTGTTCTTTCTGACGAATTCGCTTTTCACTGTCTTCTAACTTTTTATTTCTTTTGGATACGGATTTCTCATGTTCGGTTTTAAGTTTCAGAAATTTTTCTTTGGCTTCCAGTATTTTATCTTTTTTCAGCGTTTCTGCCTCGGCTTGCGCCTCTTTTTTTATTCTTTCCGCCTGTTGATTGGCTTCTTCTATAAGCTTTTGATTGTTTTTATTCAATGAAGCGGAAAAGACGGCCCTTCCAACGAATATACCTACTACCAGGGCCACGACAGCAGCCCCAATTAAAATTGTTAACGAAATCATAATTATGTAATTCAAATAGATTCATGTAAAAAATAAAATGACCTCAAGCAAATTTTGAGGATCTTAAAGGGCGAAAATACAAATTTAAGAGAGAAAATGAGGGGAAATTTCAAAGAGATTGAAATTCAGTTCTTTTTTTTAGATGCCAGTAACAAGAGGAAAAAAGTCAGAAGGGCATTGATAACCAAAAGCTCGTACCCTATTTTATAGCCATGAAAAATAGCTGAAGAACAGTTTTGGGCAAAGGCGGCGGCAGAAGGAGTTAAATGAAACTTTTCTATATACCAGTCGGGGTGGTTGATCAAATCCAAACACAAGGTAAGCAGCATGGAGGCAATGGAAAACATCAGCGGCCCTTTTCCCTTCACTATCCTTTTGGTCAGAATACCGAAAGCAAACAATCCCAACAAGGGGCCATACGTATACCCGGCAAGTTTAAGCAGGATAACGATCAGGGATCCATTATCCACCCGCCTGTAAAAAAATACGAACCCCAGAAACAACAATGCAAACAATATATGCACAACAAAGCGAACCCGTATCTTTTTTGACTCCGGCCAACCGGTTCTTTTCGGCATTTCCAGGATATCTATGCAAAAAGAAGAAGTCATGGCCGTCAGCGCACCATCCGAACTGGGAAAAAGGGCAGATATCAAACCTATGATAAATACGATAGTAAACACGAAGGGCCATCCGCCCTGGATCGCGACAGCCGGAAACAGGTCATCCCCTCTTGCCGAGATCCCGTGATGTTGGGCATACAACATAAGCAAACCGCCCAGGAAAAGAAAAATAAATACAACCCCCATTTGCATGGTTCCCATCACCAGTACATTCTTACGGGAATCTTTCAGATTACTCACACTGATATTTTTTTGCATCATTTCCTGATCCAATCCCGTCATAGCTACCGTAATAAAGACGCCCCCGATAATCTCCTTAAAAAAGTTATGAGAAGAAAGTCCTTCCCAGGTGAATATACGGGTTAGCCCCTGTTCTCTTAATTGCAACCAGGAAGTTTCCATATTGAGGTTCAGATGCTTCATAATATAGAGGGTACCTATGATCAGAGAGAGGAGCATAAAGGTGGTCTGTAAAGTATCCGTCCACACGATGGTTTTCACGCCTCCTTTGAAGGTATACAAAAGGATCAGTAACATAATGGCCCATGCGGCAATGGAGAAAGAGATATCCAGCTCCTTCAGGATAAAAACCTCCAGCACCTTAATCACCAAATACAGCCGAAGGGTGGAACCTACTGTACGAGACAGCATAAAAAACAACGCTCCCGTCTTATGTGCGTTTCGGCCCAGTCTGCGCTCCAGGTAAGTATAAATAGAGGTGAGCTCCATTTTATAATACAAAGGCAGCAATACAAAAGCCACTATAAAATATCCCAGCCAATAACCAATTGTTACTTGAAAATAGGAAAAACCGGTATGGCCTACCGTTCCCGGAACACTGATAAAAGTGACGCCCGTTAAAGAAGTGCCTATCATTCCGAAGGCTACAACCCACCACTTACTTTTACGATTCCCAACAAAAAAAGATTCATTATTGCTGTGACGGGAAGTAAACCAGGCGATAGCCATCAAAAGACCAAAATAGGCCAGTACAATGGCAAGCAATAGCGTCTTGTTCATAGAAGGAATAGGTCAGCCGATCTGCATACGATCAGGGAAAGGTCTAAATATTTGATCTTTTGGTCATGAGGTTTCATTTTCTTCTAAAACTTCATCCATGCGAGCTTCCATGTTAAGAAGAAATTCCTGCACCTCTTCAGAAAGACCGGGTTTGGCAGTGACTGACTGTGTAGCATACCATATGAGACACATAGAGATAAAATCCTGCAGATCTTTTCCTGCATAAGCCGTTTTAAATTCTACAATTTTCGCATTCACCTCCTTCATAACCTTACGAATATCCTCTTCTTCTCCCGGTTTGATCCGAAGCCGATACGTTCGATCCGCCACTACAATATTCACAGGAATAAGTTGTTCCTCCGGCATGGTTAATATATTTTGAAATTATTCAAGCATCATTTGAGATACCACTTCAAAAATAGCTTCTGCATTGGGTTTGGAAAAATAATCGCCGTCAGAGCTGTATGAAGGACGATGTGCTGCCGAAGGCAGGCAACGGGGAGCTGCATCCAGGTAACGGTAACCATTCTGTACCTCCATCACGTGATGGAACATATAGGCCGAAGCCCCTCCCGGTACGTCTTCATCTATAAACAAAATGCGGCTTGTTTTCTTCAGTGAATCCAATATCTTATGATGAATATCAAAAGGCAGGAGCGTCTGTATATCAATGAGTTCACAAGAAATACCATGCCTTTCAAGACGATGAACAGCATCCATAACAATTCTCAATACAGATCCATAAGAAACGAGCGTAATATCCTCTCCCTCATGTATCACTTCCGGCACCCCCAGAGGAACCGTGTAGGTATCCAGGTTTTCCGGAAGTCGTTCTTTTAAACGATAACCGTTCAAGCATTCGATCATCAGGGCCGGTTCATTGGCCTGCAAAAGCGTGTTATACATTCCGGCAGCCTTTGTCATATCACGTGGTACGCAAATGTGCATTCCGCGCAGCGCATTGATCAAAAGCCCCATCGGGGAACCGGAATGCCAAATCCCTTCCAGCCTATGGCCACGCGTACGCAGGATCATCGGGCAATGTTGCAGTCCTTTCGTACGATATTGTAAAGTAGCCACATCATCGCTGATCTGCTCCAGGGCAAAGAGAATATAATCCAGATATTGAACTTCCGCAATAGGTCGCAGGCCCCGTAGCGCCATACCAATAGCCTGACCCATAATAGTCAGTTCCCGTATACCCGTATCGAAAACCCGATGCGCGCTATGCTTCTCCTGAAGACCTGTAAAAGCCTGATTAACGCCTCCGATCTTTCCCACATCCTCTCCGAAAGCAAAAACGAGCGGATTATTTTCGAGCAACTGGTCAAAATACTGGTTCAATATCTCATAACCGTTTATTAGAGGAGCTTCCTCCCCGTAAACGGCTTTTACTTCAGGAACTTCTAAAGCCGAATTGGCGCCGGAGGCATACAAATGGCTGTTGTATAAAAGCGCTCCTTCCTTCTTATAGTTCTCATAGAGTTTTTTCAGTTCAACTACTCCCTTCGTAGCTTTTAATCCGGGGAGGGTGGTAATTTCCGAGAGGGTATTTAAAACATCCCTGCGTAACGGCTCTTTATTGGCCAGCAGCTTTCCCGCCAATTCCTTAACCTGATCCCGGTGGCTTTTCTGCTCCTTAATCAACGTTCTGCATTGGAGTACAATTTCATGGACCTGCTTTTTTATGGGTTGCTGAAAATCACGATAGGCCTTACTTTTGGCCTTTATCACTTCATCATGTGCCCGCTTTTCTATCTCGTCCAGTTCTGCCTCATCAGCCAGGGAATTTTCCAGTATCCATAAACGCATTTGCCGATTACAGTCCCACTCCTTTTCCCATTCAAGCCTTTTTCTGCTTTTATAGCGTTCATGGGAGCCGGAGGTAGAATGGCCCAGCGGCTGGGTTAACTCCTGAACATGAAACAGGGCCGGAATATGCTCCTGACGAGTTCGCTGAATCCCTTTCTCAAAAACTTCACACAATCCGGCATAATCCCATCCTTTTACCGTGTATATATCTATACCTGTTCTTTCGTTTCCCTTTTCAAATCCTTTCAAGGCCCTGGAAATAGAGCCTTTGGCAGTTTGTAATTTACGGGGAACCGAAATTCCATATCCGTCATCCCATATGAGAATAGCCAGCGGGACCTGTAAAACCGCGGCAGCATTCACCGTTTCCCAAAAATGTCCTTCCGATGTGCTGGCATCTCCAATAGTCGCAAAACACACTTCATTGCCATTGTGAGACAAATGAGGGAGATCTTTGATCGAATCTACATTCCTGAATAATTTAGAAGCATAAGCCAATCCAAGGGAACGAGGCATTTGAGAGGATGTAGGCGCCATATCGGCAGCCGTATTTTTGATCTCCGACAAATTTAAAAGATGTCCGTTTTCATCTATATTCTGCGTAGCATAATGGGAATTCATCTGTCTTCCGGAAGAATTGGGATCATGTGAGGAATCCGGATCCCCGTATAATTGGGCAAAGTACTGATAAACGGTTGTAAAACCGGAGGCCAAAGCAAAAGTTTGATCTCTATAATATCCTGAACGCCAGTCTCCCGGGCGGAAGAACTTGGACCACGCGACCTGCGGCACTTCCTTACCATCCCCAAAAATACCGAACTTAGCTTTTCCGGTCAACACTTCTTTTCTTCCTATGATACTAATTTGGCGGCTTTGGCAAGCCAGATGATAATCATCCAGCACCTCCTTTCTAAACTCGTCAAACGACAAAGAGTGGCTTAACATTTCAGATTCAGGATGATGATGTATAGTCATTCTTAAGGATTAGGTTACAAATGTAAGGAAAATTAAGGAAAATTCCGTCATAATATCCCAAACAAATACCCTTTTGTTAACATTTAATTAGGGTATAGAGTTGGCAAATTATTTGTACCTTGCCCCACTAATAAATAAAATATTGATTGTCTAAAAACATTCGTTTATTATGAAAAAAATATTGCTTTTTGCTGCCGCCGTCTTTTTTTTCAACAGTCCTTTATTGGCACAAACCAGTGCTTCTACGGCTCCTCAACAAGAGGAAATCAAAAAGAAATCGCCCTTTGACGGAGTTGTTAAATTTAACAAAGAGACCATTGATTTTGGCACCGCAAAACTGAATCACCCGGTAACGGTTACTTACACGTTTACAAATGTGGGGGAAAAACCGCTGATCATTAAAAGTGCCCAACCCAGTTGTGGATGTACCACACCCGACTGGACCAAACAACCGGTCCTTCCCGGGAAAAAAGGAGAGGTGAAAGCCACTTATAACGCCGCCGCACTGGGACAAGTAAATAAAACCGTTTTTGTCAATTTCCAGGGGATCCCCCAGACTATGGAACTTCATATTGTCGGTAAAGTGGAAAAATAAGTTCTCTATGCCCGCGATAAGTAACCGGGGCCTGAAAATGCCCCCCTCTCCCATTAGGAAGCTTACGCCTTATGCAGAGGCAGCCAAAGCCAGAGGGATTAAGGTGTATCATCTTAATATAGGACAGCCGGACATTGAAACCCCCGCATTTCCTCTAAAAGCCGTAAGAGATAGCCATTTCAGAGTGCTCGCCTATACGCCAAGCCCGGGGGTAGAAAGCTACCGGAAAAAGTTAACGACCTACTATTCCCGCTATAATATACCCTTAGAGGCCTCCCAGATTATTGTAACGACCGGGGGATCGGAAGCGATTCGTTTCGCGTTCATGAGTTGCCTGGATCCGGGAGACGAAATACTCATTCCCGAACCTTTTTACGCAAACTATAATGGCTTTTCCATCTCCGCACAGGTGAGAATAAAAGCCGTTACTTCTTCAATTGATCAGGCCTATGCCCTCCCTCCGGTAGAAGCCTTCGAAGCGTTGATAAGCGAGAAGACACGGGCCATCCTGATCTGTAACCCCAACAACCCGACAGGATACCTGTACAGCAGGGAAGAACTGGAACAACTGAGACATGTCTGTAAGAAACATGACCTGTTTTTATTCTCAGACGAAGCTTATCGTGAGTTTTGTTATGAAGATACCCATTTCTCCGCCTTACAATTGAAAGAAATGGAAGCGCATGTAGTTGTTCTGGATACTATTTCCAAACGTTACAGTGCATGCGGTGCACGTATCGGCGCTCTGGTTACCAGAAATCCGCCTATTCTGGAAGCGGTTACAAAATTTGCACAGGCGCGTCTCAGTCCTCCGACTTTTGCCCAGATCTTTGCCGAGGCGGCGGTTGATGTGCCTCAACAGTACTTCGAGCAGGTGAGAACGGAATACAAGGCCCGTAGGGATATGCTGGTGACAACACTTCAGCAAATGAAGGGCGTAAAATGCCCGCTGCCACGAGGGGCTTTTTATGCTATGGCCCGACTACCGATAGATGATGCCGAGCACTTCTGTCAATGGCTGTTGGAAGACTTTTCTTATCAGGGGGCAACGGTGATGCTGGCCCCCGGTTCGGGATTTTATTCTTCTCCGGATCAGGGTAAGCAGGAAGTGAGGCTGGCTTACGTCATCCATCAAAATGAACTAAAAGAAGCTTTAGTTTGTTTAAAAAGAGCATTGGAAGTTTATCCCGGCAGAATTGTAAATTAACAATCTTTAAACATTTAGATAAAAAGGTTTACTTATCTTTGTAAGTCATGAAGAGAAAGACAAAAAGAGCTAAAAAATACTGAAGTTTACGGCCATCAACCACTGATGGCTATCGTAGAGAGGATGGGAGTAGTCCCCCGGTTTCCACCGGGGGAATTTTTTTGTAAGGATCCATAATGAATATGAAAAAGTAGTCTATTGTACTTTCATTAAAATGCTTTAGTTTTAACACATTCAACTTCTGAAGTTATGGAACCTACCCGTCTTTTTGATCTACCGGAATATCAATTGTCCCATAATCCGCAACCGGATATGATGGCGGCAAAGAAAGCAGAAAAATGGATATCTTATTCTACAAAATGGTTTGTTGAAACCGCATTAAAGCTGGCAGCCGGTTTCAACAGGGCCGGTATAGGCTATAAAGAATGGCACTCGGAAGGGAGGGACAAGGTAGCCATCTTATCCGAAAACCGGCCGGAATGGCTGCTTATTGATCAGGCCTGCCAACAAAGCGGCGCTGTTTTAACGCCCATTTATCCCACTATACATCCCACAGAGCTCTTGCATATCCTAAAAGAGGCTGAAATTAAATGGGTATTTGTAAGCGATAAAAATTTATATGAAAAAGTACATAACCTCTGTGTCTCTCTTTCAACGGTACAAGCTGTTTTCAGTTTTGACAAGATCGAAGGCGTTCGTCATTGGGAAGAATTACTGAAGGATATTCAGGATGAAAATCTGCAAAAGATAAAAGAAATAAAAATGGCAACGAGACCCGAAGACCTGGCCACTATCATATACACTTCGGGCACTTCGGGAAGGCCCAAAGGAGTCATGCTAAGCCACCATAATATTCTGAGCAACGTATTGGCAGGATACAAATGTCTCCCCATTAAAAGCGGTGGCAGGGCATTAAGTTTTCTACCGCTTAATCACGTATATGAGCGTATGATCTCCTATCTTTATATCTATGCAGGTATACCTATTTATTATGCTGAAAACATGGATACCATCGGAGAAAACCTGAAAGAGGTACACCCTTACATTTTCACTACCGTTCCGCGTCTGCTGGAGAAAGTATATGAACGAATAATGGAAAAAGGGCATGAACTTAAAGGAATAAAGAAAAAGCTTTTCTTTTGGGCCTTATCGGTTGGCAGCAGATACGAAATTAATGTTACTAAAAGCTTAGGATACAAGTTACAGCTGGCGTTGGCGCGGAAGCTGGTATTCAGCAAATGGCGTGAGGCCCTGGGAGGTCGGGTAGAGACGATTATTACCGGATCGGCCGCCTGTCAGGTCAGGTTACTAAGGTTGTTTACCGCTGCAGGGATCGCCATTCTGGAAGGTTACGGACTTACAGAAACCGCTCCGGTAGTCAGTGTAAACCGAATGGAAACGAGGGATCGCCGGTTTGGCACCGTGGGACCTGTCGTTGATAAGGTAGAAGTAAAAATAGCGCCTGACGGTGTCATATTATGCAAGGGCCCCAACATCATGATGGGCTATTATAAGCAACCGGAGCTGACCAGGGAAGTCCTGAAAGAAGGCTGGTTTTATACAGGAGATCTCGGAGAACTGGTGGAAGGCCGTTTCCTAAAAATAACAGATCGGAAGAAAGAACTTTTTAAGACCTCGGGAGGGAAATATGTAGCTCCGTTACCGATAGAGACCAAAATGGCAGAATCTCCTTATATTAAACAAATCATGCTGATAGGCGACAACCGGAAATTTACTTCAGCGCTTATCGTTCCAGACTTCCAAAGACTAGAGGGAATAATATCCCCTTCCGGCATAAAAAACCGGACTCAGGAAGCGCTTATCCGCCTTCCCGAAGTTCGCAAACTTATTAAAAAGGAAGTGAATAAATACAATCAGGAATTCAATCATGTGGAACAGGTCAAGAAATTCGAACTCCTCCCCCATGAATGGACTATTGAGGCCGGCGAGCTCACCCCCACGCTTAAACTTAAAAGAAAAGCGATTATTGAAAAATACAAGGACATAATTTCGAGAATTTATCGTTGAAAGCTTACCTTTGCACGGCTGTTGCCTCATTGGCCCTGTAGTTCAATGGATAGAATAGGAGTTTCCTAAACTCTAGATCCAGGTTCGATCCCTGGCGGGGCTACTTAAGGAAACACTACATTTAGGTGTGTCCCTTTTAGTTTCAACAAAGGGCTGTAAATCAAACTGTTGCAATCCAATCAGCTATAGTTCTACAATGGCCGCTACAATATTCAGCAGTTAACGTGGAGTAACCTCAAAAATCTGTCTCATGGCATCTTTTCAAAAATTCGATTTCTCCTTGGGGTTTCGGCGCTTTGATCGCCCTCAGATTGTTGATAATTCTTTGCGATAAGATATAGGAAGTCCAGAATAATGTTAGCCTCGTTATCGTCCATCTGGACTCCATTTTTTGCTAATATCGCAATTGCTTGCTTAGCGGACACCCTTTTGTCTATAAAATTCATATTTATTATTTGATTATCTTTTTCTCAGTAGTACTTTTAATAATGCGTTATTTAGGCTCAAGACGATATCTCCCGTTTGGAAGTTGACCGTATGAGGTGGGATTAGATTGACGAGGTGTTTTTTATCTGTCGCATCCAAGCCTGAGAATCCTTGAAAAATATTTTTAAATGACTTGCCTTCTAGCTGATTTCGTTTGTCAATATTTCTAAATTTAACTGGGATATCGTGTAACTCTTCTTTCATTCCCCGGATACCGGCTTGGCACTCGCATTTTAATTCGTTATGATCATCTAATTTGAGAAGGCCTGTTACGAAAAACTTCCGTGCCTGTGAAAGAATCAATCCTTGTTCTTTCAATTCTCTATTTACTATTCTTTGCCCTTGTATATGTGCTGCCTTTTGGGTGTTTGTATTCCAATCATCTAAAATAACTTTGAA
>CAYZGR010000040.1:0-28152 GCA_964478125.1 uncultured Chitinophagaceae bacterium
GAATTTTATCTACAATACAATGCATCCTAATGCCCCCAATACAATTAAAATAATTTATGATCAAAACAGGCAAATGAATATAGAAATAATGAAACATTTGGTTTTAATGGCTATTCTATTAACGAATATATTCGTTATGCCTGTGATGGGCCAAGGTCATTTGGGAAATGAGGGATATGATTTAGCTATTATAGATCACAAAGCCGATTCCATCCTTTCTTTAATGACCCTGGAAGAAAAGGCGGGGCAATTGTGTATTTACGGGAGCAATCAAAAAGGATTGAAAGAATTAATACAAAAAGGATGGGTCGGAGGCACCAACGGCATGTTACCGGGAAAAGAAAATGTAAGTACCTATTTAACTCAATTGCAAAAGACCGCCATGCGATCGCGGTTGAAAATTCCCTTGTTGTTTATGGGAGATGTGATCCATGGGTACCGGACAACTTTCCCCGTTAATATAGCTATGGCCTGTAGCTGGGACACCCTTCTGATCAGAAAGGCAGACAGCGTGGCGGCATTTGAGGCGACTGCGGATGGTATGAACTGGTCTTTCGCCCCTATGGTGGATATCAGTCGGGATCCCCGCTGGGGCAGGGTGGTGGAAGGGGCGGGAGAAGATCCTTTTCTGGCTTCTGCCATTGCTGCGGCACAAGTAAAAGGGTTGCAGGGAGACGATCTGGCAGATCCGCGAACGATGGCGGCTACGGCAAAACATTTTGCCGGATATGGCGCTGTAGAAGCGGGAAGAGATTATAATACCGTAGATATATCCTGGCGTCGGTTTCGTGAGATTTATCTGCCTCCTTTTCGAGCGGCGATCCATGCGGGAGTGGCTTCTATCATGCCGGCATTTATCTCACTTAACGGTATTCCTGCTTCTGAGAATAAACATTTATTAAAGGATATTCTAAGGAAGGAATGTGGTTTTAAAGGATTAGTAGTTTCCGATTATGATGCTATTCCGGAAATGCTCGATCATCGTGTGGCGGCAACAGATACGCAAGCAGTGGAGGAAGCTATATCGGCGGGAATAGATATGGACTTACACAGCGGTACCTATTTTGATATTTTACCGCTACAGGTTAAAGAAAATAAAATAAATGAAGCCGTATTAGATGCTGCCGTGAAAAGGGTCCTTATTTTGAAACTCAAATTAGGTCTGTTTGAACATCCTTTCTTGTATGGAAACCAATCGGCGCAGTACCAGGATACTTTATTAGCCCGGCATCGCGCATTGGCTCGTAAAATGGCACGGGAATCTTTTGTTTTGTTAAAAAATGATGCGGTTGCAGGCGCCCAAAATAAACTTTTACCCTTATCGAAAGAGATCAAAGACCTGGCCGTAATCGGTCCTCTGGTAAAAGATCAAAAAGAAATATTGGGTCCGGTACATGCGTTGGGCCGGGCTAAGGAGGCGATCAGCGTTTGGCAGGGGATTCAGGAAGCGGTTTCATCCGGTACCCAATTGCATTATGCGGAAGGAACGGATATTGAAGGAGGGTCCACGACAGGATTTGCAGAAGCGATTTCCGCTGCAAAACAATCAGATGTAGCGGTGATGGTCATGGGGGAAAGCGCCGGGATGAGCGGCGAAGGAGACAGTCGTTCCCTGTTGGGTTTACCCGGCAACCAGCTTGATCTGGTAAAAGCGGTAGTAAAAACGGGTAAGCCTGTTGTTGTTTTGCTGATGAACGGGCGGCCGTTAGCCATCCCCTGGTTGAAGGAGCATGTCCCCGCCATCATGGATATCTGGCTTGCCGGCACTGAAACCGGCCATGCCGTCGCCGATGTGTTATTCGGAGATTATAATCCCTCCGGAAAGCTGGTTATGACCGTCCCCCGGAATACGGGACAGATCCCCGTTTATTACAATCATCTGAACACGGGCAGACCTTTTGTAAAAGGGGATAAATATACGACCCGTTACGTGGATATACCGAATACCCCGCTGTATCCTTTCGGTTATGGACTGAGTTATACCCGCTTTACGTATTCGGCTCCTCAACTGAGTACCGATTCTTTAGGATGGGACAATAAACTAAATATTTCGGTAGAAATTACCAACGATGGGGATCTTAAGGGGACAGAGATCGTACAATTGTATATCAGTGATCTGATCGCCAGCATTAGCCCGCCGGTAAAAAAACTGAAAGGTTTTAAAAGGATCAATTTAGCGCCTGGAGAAACTAAGAAAGTTACTTTTTCTTTAACCAGGAAAGAGCTGGCTTTTTATAATAAGAACATGGATTTTACTGCCGAGCCCGGAGCATTTGAAGTGTATATAGGAGGAAATTCAGATACGGAAAATAAAGCTTCCTTTTGGTTATTAAAATAAATAAAATAAGTTCTTTGATATGAGGGTATGGGAATAAGGAAAGAAACGGATTATTAAAACAGTGTACTTTGGCGAAAGAATGCGGGTGGGGATTTTACCCCAAGGAATATAGGGAAAATTACAACGGAGTCTGTATAAAATACTTGTACGCAACACCTATTTAACCCGGATGTATTTCATCTCCATATAGGGGATATTTAAAGTATCCTTAAGGAATAAAGTATCTTCCACTTCCGTATATTGGAAAATCCCTACGGTATCTCTAACAAGTGTATGCCGGATTTCTGATTCTTTTTCATTGTAATTGATAAAAATAATTTTGCTGCTGCCGGTTGAAGTAAAGATAACGGGAGAACTGATGTCTAAGTCTGTTATAGATACTCCTCCTATAGAATCTAAATCAGTTCCCAAGTTTGTAGAACGATATTGATACGCTCCATACATTCCTTCAAGATTGTTATTGGTAGCATTTACAATGGGATTTAAGCGTAAAGTCAGTGTATCGCCATCGGATAGTTTTTCCCAATGAGAAGATCCGATTTTTTGGGCCGCTTCTTTCCAAATCATCTTTTTTGAGAAAGGAGGAGGCTCGGGAGGAATAGTGGTAGCTAATGAAGTATCTTTTAAACAAGCAGGTACTGCAAATAGTATAAAAAGCAGGGCTGTCCCTGATAGAAGTGTAGTATGTTTCATCATGTTACACTTTGTTATGCATTAATATAATCGTATTTTGTCACAATATACGGATAATATTTCTTATTTCACCTTAATTGGTTTATGATCAGTGAAAATCTGCTCCGGCAGTGTCATCAGCGTTCTATAAAAAGAAATCATACCCCCAGTCAAAGCTATAAAACAAAAAATATGAGAATAAAACATCTTATCTTATTTTGTGGTATGCTATTTTGTTGCATTTTTACAGCCATTGCGCAGGATATGCAAAGGAGTACTTATTGTAATCCCATTAACATCGATTATACTTATATGATCTTTAATGCCAATAAAGGTCTGTCTTACCGCTCCGGGGCCGATCCGGCGGTAGTGAAGTTCAGAAATGAATACTATATGTTCGTTACCCGTTCCATGGGATATTGGCATTCTACGGATCTGACCCACTGGCATTTTATCGAGCCGGAAAAATGGTATTTTCAGGGATCCAATGCACCTGCTGCATGGAATTATAAAGATTCGGTGTTGTATGCGGCCGGTGATCCCTCCGGTAATATGAGTATTTTATATACGGATGATCCCCAAAAAGGCGACTGGACAGCGACGCCCTCCATCATCACAAACTTGCAGGATCCCGATCTCTTTATCGATGATGACGGGCAGGCTTATATGTACTGGGGTTCTTCTAATAAATTTCCTGTTCGCGTAAAAAAATTGGACAGGGATAAGCGCTTTACGCCGTCGGAAAAAACGGATACGTTGTTTAATCTGGCGGAGGACAAACACGGTTGGGAACGCTTTGGTGAAAACAACTCGGACACGGTATTGGGCGGATATATTGAAGGCCCCTGGATGACAAAATACAATGGGAGATATTATTTGCAATATGCTGCTCCGGGTACGGAGTTTAATGTATATGCGGACGGTGTTTATATAGGAGATACGCCTACGGGTCCTTTTCATTATGCTCCCAATAACCCCATTTCTTTTAAGCCCGGAGGATTTATTAATGGTGCTGGGCATGGTAGCACGGTAAAAGGTCCTGCCGGTCGGTATTGGCATTTTACGACCATGGCGGTAGGGGTACATATCGGATGGGAGCGACGGATCGGCATGTTTCCCACCTATTTTGATAAAGACGGCCTGATGTATTGTAATACCTATTTTGGAGATTACCCGCATTATGCTCCTAACGTTTCTCAAAAAGAAGGCGCCTTTACCGGCTGGATGCTGTTATCGTATAAAAAGCCTGTTAAGGTATCTTCCACACTGAAAGATTATTCACCTAATAATATAGTTGATGAAAACATAAAAACCTTTTGGGTAGCCCGGGAGAACGATGATAAACAGTGGGTGGAAATTGATCTGGGAAAACCGGTGAGGATCTTTGCAATTCAGGTAAATTATAATGACTATCATTCGGACTTGTATGGAAAGATTCAGGATCTCCATTATCGTTATGTTATGGAGGGATCAACCGATGGAAAAACCTGGGATACGCTGGTAAACAGAAGCAACAGTTTTAGAGACACGCCGAACGACTACACAGAGCTTTCTATTCCGGAAACTGCCCGGTATGTTCGTTATAAAAATATTCATGTGCCTACCCCTTATCTTTCTCTTGCGGATATACGGGTCTTTGGAAAAGGGGAAGGGAAGGCGCCCCGTAAGGTAACCGGTTTTGAAGTAAACCGCCATCCTGACCGGCGGGATGCCACCCTTCACTGGAATAAGCAGGAAAATTGTCAGGGATATAATATCTTGTGGGGTATCGCGCCGGATAAATTATATGAATCCTGGATGGTTTATGATAAGAACAGCCTGGATATGCGATGTCTGAGCACGGATCAGACTTATTATTTCGCTATAGAGGCGTTTAATGAAAATGGAGTAGGGGTGCGTAGCAAAGCGGTAAAAATAGAATAAATACCTATTGATCCTAAAAATCAGACCTTAAAATTAAATATTATGGAAAAAAACGGAAGACAAAAGAACATCACAAGGAAAGATGCTTTGAAACGTATGGGGGGATTGGCGCTCGGATTACCCCTGGCTTCTTCAGCGATCACCAACCTCTCCTTTTCGAGAACAAGACAGGCCCCCCACATCATCGTACCTAAAAAGAAAATAAAAGGTAAGCCAAATCTTTTGTTTATTACGACGGAGGGAGTGCCGTTAAGGGTGTTAAGCTGTTATGGCAGCCGGTTGATGCCGACTCCCAATATCGACAGGATCGCCAACGAGGGGATGCAGTTTAACAATTCTTTTTGTAACAATGCCCTCTGTGCCCCGAGCCGGGCCACCTTGCTCACCGGCAAATATAACCACCTGGCCGGTTCTGCCTCCAACGGGTACAATGCAGATCCAACAAAGCCTTATGCCTTCTTTGATCCCACACAACAGACTTTTCCAAAACTGCTGAAAAAAGCGGGTTACAAAACCGGTATAGTGGGCAAGTGGCATATGAAAAAAGCCAAGGGAGAGACCGCTAATCCGGCTGAAGCGGGCTTTGACTATTTTTCCTTTAAAACCGGAGCCGGAGGCCCTTATTATAATGAAAAGGGATTTATAGAAAATCCCTCCCTGGGCAGCAAGGAGATGGTGCATCGAAGCCGCCCGGGTTATATTACCGATACTTTTACCGAACTCGCCATTGAAGGGATGAAAAAGTTAAAGGAGCCTTTTTGCATGGCCATGCAGTTTTTCAGCGCTCACCGTCCCTTTGATCCGCCGCACAAATACGAACATATTTTTGATGATGTGCATTTTCCCGAGCCGGGAACCTTTTGGGATGATTATAAAGACCGCAGCTCTGTGGCTCGCGATGCACATATGCGTCTTGCCGATATGAAGGATTTTGATCCCCCGGAACATTATACCAAAAGACAACTCCGGCAATGGAATTACCAGCAACTGATGCGCCATTTCCTGGGAACCCTGAAATCTCAGGACGATAATGTAGGGCGGCTGCTGGATTATCTGGATGAGGCCGGCCTGGCTGATAATACCATCGTGGTATTTACCGGAGACCATGGTTTTTTCCTGGGAGAACACGGTTGGTTTGATAAGCGGTTTATGTACGAGGAGGCTCTGCGCGTGCCCTGGTTGATCCGCTTTCCCGGCCGGATAAAACCGGGAAGTAAGACCGATGCCTGGGTGCAGAGCATTGACAATGCTCCTACGATCATGGATATGTTGGGGCTGCCCATTCCGGAAGATATGCAGGGGCGGAGCCTGATGCCGGTATTGGAAGGGAATACGCCGAAGGATTGGCCCAGATCCATGTATTATCATTATTATGAAGAAGGACCGCCCCATTTCGTGTTGCCCAATTATGGTATTCGCACGGAACGCTATAAATTGATTTATTATTATACCGTGAACCAATGGGAACTGTTTGATCTGGAGAGAGATCCGGATGAGATGGAGAGCCTGTTTTATGAAAGAGGCATGCAGGTGAAACCGGGATATGAAGATGTTTTGAAAGATTTGCTGCAACAACTAAAAGGCCTGAGACAAAAGTATAAGGATAATACCGGCAAACCCGTCAAGTTTTGGCCGCGAAATGCTTATAATTAGATGAGAAATAAATTAATTTATCTTGTGGTTCCGGGTTTCCTTTTTTTTATGGCTTCCTGTTATCCCGGATCCGAAAACCGCGGAGATCACACCGATTCCTCAACCCGTAAACTATCGGATGAGGCATTGCTGGATACGGTGCAGCATGCGGCTTTTCGTTATTTCTGGGAGGGAGCCGAACCCCATAGTGGGATGGCCCCGGAAAGAATAAACATGAATGGCATATATCCTCAAGACGATAAAGAAGTCGTTGCCATCGGGGGAAGCGGTTTTGGATTGATGGCTATACTTGCAGGAATAAAAAGGGATTATATCTCGCGGCAACAAGGATTGGAAAGAATAGAAAAGATGGTTACTTTTCTTGAACGGGCCGATCGTTTTCACGGAGTGTGGCCACACTGGCTCTACGGTTCTACGGGAACAGTGAAACCGTTCAGCAAAAAAGATGATGGAGGAGATCTGGTAGAAACCGCTTTTCTTATACAAGGGTTGTTATGTGTCAGACAGTATTTTCAGTCGGGTAGTGAAGCGGAAAAATCCCTGGCCGCACGTGTCGATTCCTTATGGAGGGGGGTAGACTGGCAATATTACACACGGGGGCGACAGGTCCTGTATTGGCATTGGAGTCCGGATTATGGCTGGCAGATGAATTTTCCCATTCATGGATATAACGAGTGCCTGATTACATACATCCTTGCTGCAAGTTCTCCTACACATGGCATATCTGCCTCCGTTTATCATCAGGGCTGGGCAGAGAATGGTAAGATAAGATCTGTTTCGGTCCACTATGGCGATACGCTGCAGCTGTTTCGCCAGGGTAGGGCCGCCCTGGGCGGTCCCTTGTTTTGGGCGCAGTATTCCTATCTGGGCCTTGCCCCCAAAGGACTAAAAGACCGGTATGCCGATTATTGGCGGGAAAACCGGGATCAAACGCTGATCAATTATACCTGGTGTGTAAAGAATCCTTTGCACTATAAAGGATACGGTCCCGACAACTGGGGGCTGACGGCCAGCTATTCGGTAAAGGGTTATGCCGCACATGCACCGGGAAAACAGACCGACCTGGGCGTTATTTCGCCGACGGCAGCTATTTCTTCCATTCCTTATACGCCGGAAAAATCTATGCGGGCCATTCGGCATTGGTATGAGGATATGAAAGCCAGATTATGGGGTCCCTATGGTTTCTATGATGCTTTCAGCGAGACAGACGACTGGTATCCCCAAAAGTATCTGGCTATTGATCAGGGACCACAGGTGGTCATGATCGAGAACTACCGCAGTGGGATGTTATGGAAACTGTTCATGAGCTGTCCGGAAGTGCGGGAGGGTTTAAAGAAATTGGGGTTTGAGAGCCCGTTCTTTTAAATTGTTTTTTTAATAAAAAAACATATTTTTGCAACCCCTTGGCGAACAAGGACACCCTTTCGATAAAATTTCGGGGAAATAGGGGGTTTAGCTCAGTTGGCTAGAGCGTTACGCTGGCAGCGTAAAGGTCACCGGTTCGAGCCCGGTAACCTCCACCATTTTCTTGCGCGGAGAATGCAGTCCCGGATCCTAAATCATTCTATTCATGAAAATATTTTGTGTGGGAAGAAATTATGTGGCACATGCAAAAGAGCTCCATAATGAAGTTCCCACCCAACCGGTCGTTTTCATGAAACCCAAAAATGCCCTGCTCCGGCCGGGAGAATACTTTTATTATCCCTCTTTTACCAGGGAATTGCATTATGAATGTGAGCTTGTATTACAAATGGCTGAAAACGGGAAGCACATTCAAACAAAATATGCTTCCCGGTATTATGATAAGATTGGCCTGGGCATTGATTTTACTGCGAGGGATATACAAAATCAATTAAAAAAAGCAGGTCATCCCTGGGAAATCGCCAAGGCATTTGACCAGTCTGCCGTTATGGGAAAATTAATTTCCATAAGCAGAATAGAAGATCCTTTGGATATTCATTTTCATTTGTTAAAGAATGGAAGTGTGGTTCAAAACGGCCATGCGGCGAACATGATCTTTTCCTTCGATGAAATAATCGCTTATCTCTCCAGATATTTTACGCTTAATATTGGCGACCTGATCTATACGGGAACTCCGGCAGGCGTGGGACCGGTAAAAATTGGCGATTATCTGGAAGGATTCTTAGAAGGGGAGAAAATGTTTGAGGTGGAAATTAAATAGTGAAGGAGATTTATCGGTTTGCCTGCCATTGGGAGTAAATCATTCATTTGTATAAGCTGTCATTGGGAGACGTAGCATGATCGCGATGGGGATAAAATATAATCGGGGCTGTCTAAAAAGCCGTCCTTACGGCAGTGAAGTAACCTTAACATATACATTATGTGTTTATTATGGGATAACTCGGTCGTTCCTCCTTCGCCATGATGTTGAGATGACTTTTTAGACGGTTCCAATGAGACGGCTCCAGAGTCGATCGGCCGGTTTATAAATCGACTTCTATTCCAAAGAGGACATTTATTCCGGCCTGCGGAAAATAGGAATTTTCTACTTGGGTTTCTCCATTTTTCCAATAAGCATAAGTATAACCATTGGTGACATATTTTACATTGAAAAGATTATTGATCAGCAGGTTGAACCGGACGCTTTTTATTTCCCGGGGTTTCCAGTTATAATGTAATTGAAGCCCATTGACCAGATAGGGATCGAGACTTCGCCTTTTGTCTTCCGAATTATCCAGGTAACGGCGGCTGACATATTTCCCGGTTAGAGAAGCGCTAAAGTGCTGAAGCGGCTCAATGGTCAGAGTAGCGCCGCTGATCACCGAAGGAGAAAAAGAAATCGTGGTTTTATTGTAAGTGACCGCTTTTTGTCCTCCTTTATCATGGTTGTCCAGGTATTCCGTAAAGTTCCGGATCCTGTTCTGGCTGAACGCCGCATTGGCTGCAAGAGAAAATATTTTTGCAAATTTCACCGAACCGTTCAATTCTATTCCCGCCCGGTAACTTTCCGGCGCATTGGTCCGGGTATAGGCGCCTACGTCATTGATCTTTCCTGTTAATACCAGTTGATCTTTATATCGCATATAATAGGCATTGACGTGTAAATGATAGATCGTCTCTTTTTTATCGTATCCCAATTCAAAGTCCGATAAAGCCTCTGCTCTGGGGATATCACGGATATTGGCCTCAAAATCATCCCGGTTAGGCTCTTTATGCGCGCGCGCGTAAGAAACGTAAAAACGATCCTGATCATGAAGCCTGTAACTTAGGCCTGCTTTTGGGTTAAAGAAGTTGTAACGATTATGTTGAAGGATATCCGGATGGTGTTTAAAGCCGTTAATGTCATACAACACGTGCCTGTATTGGAGATCCAGGAAGGCCGTCAGATTTTCACCAATAGTTTTACTGCCTTTCCAGTATAGATTAAAATCATATTTATGGGCCATATTGTAGTAATAGCGATATCCCTTATCAATGGCATGTCCGGCCCAGATCACCGTACCATAGTGTTTGCCGTCGTAACGATTCCATCCCCCGCCAAAAGTGGAACTAAATTTATCGTTTTTATAGTTCAGGGAAAAAACCGTACCGTAGAAATAATTATCCAGCCATTGACGCCTGATGAGATCGGTGCTCTTCAGGGTATCTTTCCCGATGACGGGATCGCTGAGGCCGTAGTCCGAATAAGGTTCATCCATTTCATATTCCTCGTAATACCCTTTTCCTCTTGTCAGAAAAGCGGCCACGTTAAAATTCCAATTGGGATTGATCTCCTGATTCCAGAACAGCTGGTAATAAGTTTGGGTGTAGTTATCGGTTTGATTGCTGTAATAATTCCCATCCGGCATCAGGCCCAGGCCGTTATACGTACGGTGTGTTTTGAGGGAATCTTCCGGTACGCCGTTCCAGGCCTGGTAAGTCTTTTCCTTTCCCGAGAATACGTTAAACCTGATGGAGGTCTTTTTATTAAAATAGGCCCCCGAGAGATAATAAGATTTTAGATCCGAAGACGCCCGGTCCATATAACCGTCGGAAGTAATTGAAGAAAGTCGCGCATCAATGGTAAAATGATTATTAAGCAATCCGCTTCCTGCTTTTACGGAATGTTTCCAGGTATTAAAAGAGCCGTAGCTGCTCATGATGTTGCCATAAGGGTCGGGTTGAAAAGTATTGGTACTCAGATTAATGGTGGCTCCAAAAGCACCGGCTCCGTTGGTAGAGGTGCCCACGCCCCGCTGTATCTGTATATTATTTATAGAGGAAGCGATATCCGGTATATCTACGAAGAAAGTACCCGATGACTCGGCATCGTTTACCGGGATCCCGTTGAAAGTGACGTTAATCCGGGTAACGTCGCTGCCGCGAATCCATATATTGGTATAACCTACGCCGGCGCCGGCATCAGAAGTGGTCATGACGGCAGGCTGTTGGTCCAGTAAAACCGGAAGGTCCTGTCCCAGGTTTTTTGAATTAATTTCAGCGCCGGAAATATCGGTTTTGGTAAAAGGGGCGTTTTTACCCGCGCGGGTACCGCTGATCTCAACCGGTTTAATAAATAAACCGATTTCCTTAAGATTAAACCGGAGACCGGATAATTCATGGTGGATCAAAAGGCTCTTTTCCAGCGTTTCATACCCCAGATAACGTATTTTAATTGAATATTTCCCTTCAGGAAGCCCCGTGAACTTGAAATGGCCCTGTTCGTTGGAATAAGTTCCGGAATGCATGGGACCTTTTAATACAATACTGGCCGCCGCGATAGGATTTCCTGTGGCGGAATCTCTGATCTGACCTGAAAGGGAGAACTGTGCCCATGTCTTTTGGAAATGAAACAGGGAGAGCGTGAATACGACAAGAATGACCCATTTTCCTTTTTGCATGATCTTACTGCTTTTGAATAATTAAAAAATAGCATCAAAACCGGGGAATTATGACATATCCGGTATGATCCTTTTGAAAAACAAAAACAGGTAAGTGAAAATTCCGTCTGTCGGGAACCCATGGCCGCAGCCGGAGTGCTTACCTTTCCTAACCGGCATTACCCGGTCCAGGTTCAACGGGTTTGATCTCAGCCTGTTATAAATAAGGCACCCCGAGGAGAAACGGTTACTTTGAAACAGTAACAACGGTTTCTACGACAAAGATACATAGAGAAGTTAGATGCAGCAAAAAGAATCTTTGATTTATTGATTTTTAACAAAATAAGACTTTTATATACTGTTTTTTACAGTAACTTTGTCCAATGAATTAAATTAAACTGTTCCGATGAAAAAGTCCAATATTGTCCTGCTTGTGGTTATAGCCATCGCGGTAGCTGTTATCATCAGTCTGGTAGGCGATTTCAGCACATATGAAACCTTTGCGTCTGCCGCCCGGAAAAAGGGGAATGAGTTTCATGTGATCGGCGTGTTGGAAAAGCAAAAACCTATGATATACAACCCGAGAGAAAACGCGAACTATTTCAGTTTTTATATAAAAGATAAGAGCGGGGCGGTAAATAAAGTAGTTTACAGAGGGTCTAAACCAACGGATTTTGAAAAATCGGAACAGATCGTACTCACCGGAAGTATGGGACCCGACAATGTATTTCAATGCTCCCACATCCTTATGAAATGCCCGTCCAAATATACTCCTGACGAAAAAACGATGAACAAGGAAATACAGGCGCAGGCGAGCCTGTAAAGCAATAGAAAAATGGATATACAATATATTGGAGAACATCTTCTCCCGGGAAAGATTGGCCATTTAATGGTCATCTTGTCTTTTGTGGCTTCTTTGGTAGCAGTCATTGCTTTTTTGTCTTCCGCATTTTCAAGAGATCTGCAACAAGAACGTTCCTGGCGCAGGCTGGGGCGGTCGGCTTTCCTGGTTCAGGTCGTTGCCGTATTTGGCACTTTTGCCTCGCTCTGTTGGATCATTTTTAACCATTATTTTGAGTATTCGTACGTATGGGAATATACCAGCAAAGAATCTCCCGTTAAGTTCCTGATCGCCGCTGTCTGGAACGGGCAGGAGGGGAGTTTCCTGCTCTGGAGTATGTGGAATTGCATTTTAGGCGCGATCCTGATGTTTACAGCCGGGAAATGGGAAAATAAAGTCATGTCCGTCGTTTCTTTCGGACAGGTATGTCTCGGCTCTATGTTGTTGGGGCTCTATATTTTTGGGACTAAAATCGGCAGCGATCCTTTTATTCTTTTTAGGGAAGCCAATCCTTCCATGCCGGTTTTTGCCAACGCCAATTATCTCAGCTTTATCAATGACGGCAGGGGGCTCAACCCCTTATTACAGAATTATTGGATGACCATCCACCCTCCGGTTTTATTCTGTGGTTTTGCTTCTACCATTATTCCTTTTTCCTACGCGATTGCCGGATTGTGGTCGCGTAAATATAAAGAATGGGTGAAACCGGCGTTGCCATGGGCCTTATTTTCCGCTATGGTATTGGGAACCGGAATTATGATGGGGGGCGCCTGGGCTTATGAAACGCTTTCTTTTGGAGGATTTTGGGCCTGGGATCCGGTAGAAAACGCCGTTTTGGTTCCCTGGCTGATCATGGTAGGGGGGATTCATACACTTCTGGTATTTAAACATACCGGCAGGTCTTTAAGAACTACTTTTTTTCTGCTTATCCTCTCCTTTATCCTCGTTTTATATTCGACTTTCCTTACCCGTAGCGGCATTCTGGGAGAAACTTCCGTTCACTCTTTTACCGGGTTGGGGATGAGCGGACAGTTGTTATTCTTCCTGTTTGCCTTCCTGGTGGGCGCCTTCCTGTTGTTTTTTATTAATTACAAGAACATCCCCGTAGTCAAAAAAGAGGAGGCGGTTGATTCGAGGGAATTTTGGATGTTCATTGGCGCTTTGGTATTGCTGCTGGGGGCCATTTTTGTAACTTTCAGTACTTCTACACCCGTATGGAACAAATTATTCGGATTGAACCTGGCCCCTCCGGTGGATAATAAATTCCATTATAATAAAATTATGGTGTTTATTGCCGTGCTGATTGCTTTGGGTACCGGCTCCATTCAATACTTTAAATACCGGAAGAGCAATGCGAAAAAGACCTGGAAGAACCTTTGGAAACCGGTCGTTCTTTCATTGATCATCGGCTCTCTGATCGTTTTTGCAGGAAACATGAACTATACAGCTCATGGATTGGGGTTTTTGATTGCGCTGGACCTGTTGGTTTATAGCAGCGTCTTTGCCATCATGGCCAATGGAGCTTACATATTCACCGCCCTTAAAGGGCGGATGAAGAATGCGGGCGCTTCAGTAGCCCATCTGGGTTTTGGATTGATGCTTTTAGGGATCGTTATTTCTACTTCCAAACAGACGGCTATTTCCCATGATACCCTGGGACTGATAGGAAATGATTATTTTCCTGCCGGTAGCGCCGAGGCTAAAACCCCGGAAGAAAACGTGTATCTGCCCCGCAACCAGCCTATGAACATGCAGAATTTCGTGGTAACGTACGAGGGAGATTCTACGGCCGCGAACGACCCCAAGACGTATTACAAGGTTCACTATGTGAAGAAGGATGATGCCGGAAATACCATTAGCGAGTTCAACTTGTATCCTGATGCCTTTGTCAATCCGCAGGGAGAGGAGGGGCTGATCGCCAATCCGGATTCCAAGCACTATTGGGATCATGATATATTTACTTACGTTACCTCCGTGTTCGATCCTTCCAAGATGAAGGATACGGCAGCGTATAAGTCTTACAACGTGCAGCAGGGCGATACCATTTTCTTTTCTACGGGATACATGATCCTCCAGGGAATGGTTTCCAATCCGGAATCCCCGAATTATCATCCTGAGCCGGGAGATCTGGCCATCGGGGCCCAGTTGAAAGTATACAGTGGCAATGGAAACACCTATGATGCCATGCCCATATATTATTTACGGGATTCTTCCTACCAGTATACGGTTGCCGATACGGTAAACAATCAGGCATTATATATCCGTTTTGACAAAATTCTGCCTCAGCAGAAAAAAATTCAACTTCAGGTTAAACAATCGGGCATAGTAAACGATTATATAGTCATGAAGGCCTACGTTTTTCCTTTTGTCAATGTATTATGGCTGGGAACCCTGGTGATGATCGTGGGCTTTTTGATAAGCATTCGCGCGGCTTATAAAAAATTATGGCGTAAGCTTAAACCGAAACGTAGTTATGAAGAAGTTACTGTTCCTGACCGGGATGTTGTTGTTTAGTTTGGGTATGAGCGGTCTGGCTCAGCAAAAAGAGAATCCCTGGACCCCCAAACAATTAATAGAGCCTGATATCTTGGCTGCGCAGCTTAAGACGCAGCCAAAAGACCAACAACCGGCGGTAATAGACGTGGGGCCGGCCGGACTGATAAAAGGTGCTATAGAGGTCGGGCCGGCAGAGGACAAAGAGGGAATTGAAAAATTAAAATCGGTCCTTAAGAAATTACCAAAGGATAAAGAAATTGTCATTTATTGCGGTTGTTGCCCTTTCTCAAAATGCCCGAATGTGCGCCCTGCATTCAAAACACTCCTGGAAATGGGCTTTACCCGCCCCCGCTTGCTTAATTTATCTCACAATCTTAAGGCAGACTGGATTGATAAAGGCTTTCCCCTGCAGGAAGAATAAGGTTTTTTTTCTGAAATATTGTTAACTTTACCTATTCCTGAAGACAATCTTTTGAGGAAAGGAGGATGTTTTTATGCAGGCAATGAAGAAGATAACGGGCTTAAGCTTACTTCTCCTGGGCTTTTACCTATGTGGTCGCGCGCAATATGCAACGGACAGCGGGCGTTTTGTCTATTCTGCCATGTATAAAAATGAGATTATACCCTGGGCCATTTTACCTCCTGTAGAAATTGAGGCCAAAGCGCCCCGTAAGCTGAGAAAACAAGTGCGGCAATGGAACCGGTTGAGAAACGCGGTGTATGTTACTTACCCCTACGCCCGGATTGTAGCAGGTACTTTAAAAGAGGTAAACGCCCATTTGCAGCAACTTTCCGACGAAAGAGAAAAAAAACGGTACCTGAAGTTGAAAGAGGAAGAAATGAAAGTCGCCTTCGGTCCTAAAATAGAAGATCTGTCTATCTATCAGGGGAAAGTACTGATCAAGCTGATCTACCGGGAAACCGGCCATAATTGCTACAACCTGATCAAGGGGTTCAAGGGGGGATTCTCGGCGCGCTTCTGGCAAACCGTGGCCTTTGTCTTTGGAAGCAACCTCAAAACTCCTTATGATAAGACAAAAAATGCGGATATAGAGTCTATCGTAGAGGAAATACAGAGCAATCCTTTTTATTACAATGCCTATTCCTACCCGAATCGTTTCAATTGAATCTTCACAAAGGCTTCTCATTAATCCATAGTTCGTATCTTGCGCTTTTTAATAAAGCACTTACATTCTTATAAATCTTTATCGAGTATATGAAGCTGGATATTATGGCTATGGCGGCCCATCCTGACGACGCTGAATTAGGTTGTAGCGGCACCTTGATGGTGCAGGCCGGCAAAGGCTGGAAAACAGGAATTGTAGATCTGACAAGGGGAGAAATGGGAACGCGAGGCACCGAACAGACCAGGAAAGAAGAAGCGGAAGCGGCGACAAAGGTTTTGGGTCTGGATGCCCGGGAAAACCTGGGACTGCCCGACGGCTTTTTTGAGATCTCCATGGAGAATAAATTGAAGCTGATCCGGGTGATCCGTAAGTACAGGCCTGAAGTTGTTTTGGCCAATGCGCCCGAAGACCGGCATCCGGACCATGGCCGGGCTTCGAAATTGATCTATGAAAGTTGTTTTTTAGCCGGCTTGATAAAAGTGGAAACCGAGCTGGATGGCAAACGTCAGGAAGCCTGGAGGCCCAAACAGGTCTTCTATTATATACAGGACCGTTATCTTGATCCGGATTTTATCGTGGATATAAGCGAGGTTATAGAACGAAAAAAAGAAGCGATCCGTTGTTATAAAACCCAATTTATGGCCGACCAAAAAGAAAAACTGCAAACCTATATCTCTACTCCCCTGTTTTTTAAGAACCTCATGAACAGGTCGGAATTAATGGGAAAGAGGATTGGAGCGGCTCATGGCGAAGGTTTTATTTCCAGCAAAAAATTGGGGATCCGGGATTTGAATGACCTGATATTATGATCCTTCTTCCAGCTTTTTTTCTCCCATCTTCCACTCCCTGAGTATTTTGACGATCACCGGTATGGAGACGAGGACCACAATGCCGGTTACCATATATTTCAGATAAGGCCTGAAAAAAGGCCTGCTGCCCACCAGAAAGCCGGTCAGTAAGAAGCTCGAAACCCAGCAAATGGAGCCGATTGCAATATAAAGTATAAAACGTTTCAATTTCATCCGGATCATTCCGGCTACCAGGGGAGCAAAGGTTCGAACTATAGGTAAAAACAACCCGATGGCCAGCGCCCGTCCCCCGTGTTTATCATAAAATTGTGCTGCGGCTGCAAGGTGTTTCTGTTTAAAAAAACGGGAATCGGGTCGTTGATAGAGCAGAAGGCCGGCTTTTTTCCCAAAAAAGTATCCTGTGATATTTCCTGTTATGGCTGCCATTATCAAAAGGATGCAAACAGTCGTCAGGTTATAGTCCAACGAACCGGAAGCTACCATTGCCCCCGTTGCAAACATAAAAGCACCGCTTGGCATAAAAAAGCAGAAAAAAAATCCTGTTTGGCTGTAAACTACCAGAAAAACAAGCAACAATCCGCCATATTCGATCAATTCTTTGGTATCAGGCATGTTTGTTTCTCACATGGCCGTTTCCCAGATTTAAAAGGACGGCTATGCGGGCATTTGATTTTTGAAAAATGAAATATATGAAGGTATGAAAAAAACATATACGTGGATATGGGATGGCGTAAAAAAGGGGATAGAGACCGGATGGATCCCTATTGCTGTCTTTTATTCTTTTCAAACATAAGCTCCTTTACTTTTTGCTTATTTTCCTTGATCCTGTCCAGGTCAAAGCCGGTGCCAAATATGCGATCCCATAAGGAGGAACTTACGCCAAATCCTTTATTTTCATCTTTATAATGATGCAGGTGATGGTTTCGCCAGAGGGTTTTCATCCATTTAAAGGGCGGTTTCCAGGCGTGTATGGCATAGTGCATGCTGCCATAAAGCAAATAACCCAGTAAGAACCCGGGGTAAAAAGGAAAGGTATTATCGCGAAGAAAGAGGTACAAAATTCCGAAGATGGCCGCTGCCAGGATCAAACTGGGAACAGGCGGCATAAACAATCGTTCTTTATCCCTCGGATATTCGTGGTGATTGCCATGCATCACGTAAATAATACGCTGTATACGGGGATTGTCGCTTACATAATGGAAGGCAAAACGGTGCATGAGATATTCAAAAAAGGTCCAGAAAAACATGGCAAAGAAAAAGGTAAAGATAATGCGGCCCGCGCCGAATCCCATTTTAGCCGAACTGTAATAGAGCATATACACAATAATAGGAATATACATTCCCCAAATCACCAGTGGGTGCGTTTTGGTCAGCATTTCCAGGTAATGATTCTCAAATAAACGCGCCTGCCCTTTATTTTTGATCTTATCAAACTTCATGAGAAAGTAATTTTTACCCTTTAAGGAAGCTTATCATGCAAAACTACGGCAAAAAGTAGAAAAGAACTATCATCGAAATGTATATGTTTTATTACCATTATTTATAGCTCAATTATCTTTTAACAACTCATCTATTCTTACAAACTTGTAGCCAAGTTGTTTTAAGGTGTCTGTTAAAAGGGGTAACTTTTTATAAAACTTATCTGTACGGCGGGGATCCGTTCCGATATGCAGCAGCAGGATAAAGCCGTTTAATCCGTGAGGATCCTGTTTTTCATATCGAAGGATCCGGTTAAAAATGGTGTCGCTTGAGCGATACTTAGCCCCCATTTCAGGATAGCTGTAATCCGCGTTGCTATATGTCCCGGGTGTAAAATCCACCAATTGCAAACCGAGGTCTTTCGTCCAGGCTGCAATGGTATCATTATACCATTCGTAAGCCGGTAAATAATAAGGGGCATCTTTTTTGGTAATTCCAAACTTTCTCATGGTTAAATAAGCGCTGTCCAGGTCACGTACAAATTGTCTTTTGGTAATTAAAAGACGGTCTCTTTTATTCCAGTCGCAATACAACGGATGGTTGTTGGAGTGGGATCCCAGATAATTCCCGTTTTTGAGTAGTAAACGGATCAGATTGGGATGTTTACGGTAAAACATCCCCGTGAGGAAGAAGGAAGCCCTGATGTGTTTTTTCTTTAATATTCCGGCAATCGTGTAACCGCCATCCGCATATGTATGTCCGGTAAAAACGAGGGCTATGTTCTTTTTAGAAGTATCTCCCCGGATAATGCCGCCATGATTCAAAATTACTTTTTTTTTACAGGATGCTGAGGGAATCTGGCCTGCCCGTCTTGCAGGGCCAGCAGGTACAGGAGGGTAGCCGTTCCGTCGGTGGTGGGTTCGTTGGTGGAATAATCGGCATAATCGTCATGATAAACCGCCAGAGCGGATTGAAAGGAGGCATATTCATCCGGTTTGGATAAATGAACGCCGATGAGACCGTTATAAATGCTTCCGTATACCGGTCCGTCCACCATACCGCCGTTGATGGGGTATTGCTTCAGGTGCCAAAAGGCAGAATGCGGATCGGAGGGGTGATCCCCTTCTTCCGGTAAACCCACGACCATGGTGGTGCCCCAGGGGTTACAGCCTAAAAGCCAGTCCACACAAGCCTGTTCCAGCGGCCGGTAAGTAGCATCTCCGGATAGTTCCCGATATAAATAACATTGAATGGCAAAAGCCGCAGTGAGATTATTGGAACACCAGATGAAAGGAACACCCCGGTAGAAGGCGTTGGTTTTGGCCTTTTGCCAGACGGAATCTATTCCTTCCCGGTAATAGCGGATCAGCCGGGCCTTATTTTGACCTTTGGTTTCTTTTGCCAGCTCATAATGACCGGCATTGTAGAAAGGATACCATTGATAGTGCGTCATGGTATCTGCGCCCATCCATATCTTGAGCGGGTCTGTTTCCGCATCTTTCATCGCTTGTTTTACATACTTTTTTTTACCCGTTAACCCGGCCAATAAAGCGGCTCCCAGTTCCATATCATCCTCCCAGTCCATTTCCGTGTAATAATAAGGAGAGAGGTTGCAGGCGGTTTGGGTGAATCCGGGTTTTTTCAGGCCATATTGATAAGCGGTTAGCGCATGCCCTTTCAGGCTTTCGGAGTAGCGGGGCTCCCTGTTTTTATAGATTTGAGCGCCCAGGGCAAAACAAGATACAAATTTTCCCGCGGTGGAAGCGGCCCCCGTGCTGTGGTTTTTATATTTTCCCAGTCCCTGTGGCTCGCCTGTTAGAAAATACACGGGCCGCTGCAGCCCGTGGCCGTAATCGACACTATCCTTGTCGGGCAGACGAAAACCGGCGTGATCCCGGTCATCCGCTATCTGGTTGAAAAACCAATCGGGCCGGGGATGCATCCGTAGCAGCCAATCTAATCCCCAGCGGGCTTCATCCAGCACGTCAGGCGTGCCGTTTTTTCCCGGGAGCCCATTCGCCTGGCAGGAATCTGCAAATACTTCGGGGAAATCGCGATAGGCTGCCAGCAGATAATAATCTGCCGTAGCCGAAGTGGTCACATATTGCAGATAGTCGCTGGCATCATGCCATCCCCCCACTACATTTACATGCGTGCCCCCGGGCATGGGACCGTAAACGGTGTATCCATCGTGCGTATGGCAAGAATCCCGTAAATAGGGATTGAATCCACAGCGTTGTTGGCGCAGGTATTGCAGGCAGAAGTCGGGAGCGCCTTTATAAACCGTATCGGAAATCCGGAAAACCGGAGAAGACGTTTTTTGTAAAGGATCATTTCCCGATGCCCGCAGATAATATTGACCGGGCGTTTTGAAAGAGGAAAAATTCAATCTTACGGCATGTCGAAACGGACCGTAGGTTCCGAAATCAGCACTCGCTTTCCCGGTATAAACGACGCGGTCATCCGCCATTCGAACCAGGGAGAAGCCGGTTGGGGGTTCCTCGTTTTTGGAGGCCCACACGGCTGTTTTTAATCCGTTGGAAGGATACCCCAGCAGGTTGATCCGGATAACGGTCTGTGTATCTTTTGTCTGAGCTTTCCCCTGATCGCTCAAGCTGTTTTCCACTTCATGGGGACCGAATAATAAAAAGAGAAGGCTGAGTAAGGGCAAAAATTTCATGCGATAAAGATAGGGACTTTTTGCCACGAATGTCGCGAATTGTCCCGAATGATTCAGTGGAATCTATTCCATCATTTGTTGTAACTTTTATGTCGCGAAATCGCTGACTTTTGCAGAGGAACATTTGTGTTCGTTCAATTATTTTGCGTTATACCATTTCAAGGCTTTCTGTTCTTCTTCTTTTATAAATGGATCTTTCGCTTTGTTGTATTCGTTTCCGTCTCGCCATTCTTTAGTTTTAAGTTGCTCTTTGAGTTTTTGATATCTGTCTCTAATTTCGGGATTTTCTCTCAAATAATCTCTGAAAGCAATATGATTAGGTTCAAAATGGGTAATTTCAATACTAATCTTGGCTCTTTAACCATTTAATGGCAGCTTCAACCTTTTTATCCTTGCTGAGATTTGCAAAGTCATCGCCTCCAACTACTTTAATATCGGGTGATATTCCGTCAAGGTATATTTTCCCTTGTCGATTGGAAGAATAGCCGGTTGCAACATCTAAGGTCAACTCTTTAGCCAGCCTGATGGTTTGAATACCCGAAGTCTGTCCCTTGGTTTTCTCTCCAATAACTATCGTATGGTTTCTCCCTGCTAACAGGATAGCGGTTTGCTCTGCAGCACTTGCCGTGTAGGGCGAAATGAGTACCGCCACTTTTATTTTGTTTAATGCAGGACATTGGGGTTTTAAATTCACTAAGGTGTCTTGATCAAATAAAAGATATTTCCCGCTTTTAACAACTTTTTCTTGCGTTCCATTGGCCATCACATTACTATAAAGCAAACCTTGTTTATATAAAGACGTTAGCCCGGCCATCATAGCAACGGTACTCCCACCATTATTTAATCTTAAATCAATGATTATTCCTTTTAACCCTGCACCGGACAGTTTACATAATGAGTCTTGAATAATAGAAGCTTTCTTTGTTAATTCCCGTTTCATCATATTCATATCCTTACTGTACTGTATCCCAACATGTGGGATGGATATATATCCAAATCTTTTATCCAAAATTTTAGTTCGAAAGATATATTTTTCGTTTTTTGCAGCTTCATTGACCTCTTTTGAGATGCGGTTAGACATTTTAGAAAGCCCCCGGTTCAATGCTCCATAATTTTCCCCTTTATAATTTAGCCCTCCATGAGTAATACCCAGAATCTTTGATAGCTGCACATAAGCTGGGATAATAGCTTCTTCACTGTTTAGGGCGGAGTAATCAATACTTTTATACAATTTTAGCTTTAGCGCGTCCCAATTTACACTGTCTTTATAAATCGATTGTGTCTGAAAAATATGAACCATTTTATCTAACAACGCTTTAGGTTTTTCTGTTTTATGACCGGTTGTTTTATCTGAACGATCGGTAGAATTGTCTTTTTCACTTTGTTCTCCTAAGTTTTCTATACACAAGGCCTGCTTACCCGAGTGAACCCATTCATTGCTCAGGGATATTTTCACATTCTCAGGGGTGTTATTAAACTTCCACGGAGCCGTATCAGATTGTTCAAATCCGGCATTGTTCAATGGGATTTCTATCTCATTGTTTCTGGATTTTATGGTAAGTTGCATGTCGTCAAAATAAAATTTTCCATCAGCAAAATAACCTACCCCCACAGCCATCCTGTTCGCTTGTTGATTTATTTTACCGGATATAGTAAGTTTAGTCCAGTCGCCCGGCTTATATTTAACCTTACCGGCTTTTTCTATAAACCTGTCCAGCACTTCTCTTTTTTGCTTATTCTCTTTTTTAAATGTAATAGCCATAACAACGGCCAATGAATGGTTATTAATTTGATCGGCATGGAACCAGCCGGTAAACGTAAATTTTTTTTCCTGATATTTTGAGATATCTGTCATTTGGAAAAATGAAGGCGTTTGTGATTCCGCCTGTAAGCCGGTCAAAATAGTTAAAAAACAAATAAGGATACCATACTTGAAAATTTTCATATATTTTTTTAATATTAGAATGTGAATCACATTCCTGGATTATTATTCTATTTTTACGTATGTCCCGTTACATGGCATGAAACGTCTGCCCAGCTTAGTGAGGGAGTGGATTTCCATCACTACTCATCAACTGAAGCCGCAACCATGAAATAACAAAAAACTTTCAAACGGAGACGTTTTCCCACTCTCTTGCCAAACTGGCTATTTTAGCGGTTCGGCAAATTAAATTACAAAAAAATATCCCATCTTCTTATTGTTCGCCTATACTAAAGTTCACTTTCGCTCCAATATTTGTTGGTTTATATCTTCAGAATTTTTCTACTCTTTTGCAATAAATGACTCTACTTTTGTTACTAAGGGTAAATGGTATAACTATGACCGATAGCAAACAGCAGCGTATTTTTCAAAACTGGCTCATTCTAACCGATAATGCTCAAACGGGCATATGCGAACTTCCGTTTTTTTATGGAGTACTTCATTTCAACAGGCTTTCCTCACTTCTTTAAAGGCCGCACCCAGACCATGAATAATATCTGATGCGGTCAGGCTTTCCTGCGAAGCCTTGGATGCGCCTATATCCCCGGCTTTTCCGTGTAGCCAGGCGCCTAAAACGGCTGCCTGACCGGGGGGATATCCCTGTGCCAGCAGGCCGGTCAATATTCCGGTTAATACGTCTCCGCTGCCGCCGGTAGCCATTCCTGCATTCCCGGTCGTGTTGAACCAAACTTGCCCCTCGGGGGAAGTGATGCAGGTACGGTGTCCTTTCAATAAAATGAAGATTCGCCATTCTTTGCTCTTTTGAATTTGCAACTGCAGGCGTTCATAGCCGTTGGTTGTTTTTCCGAAGAGCCTTTCAAACTCTTTGGGATGGGGGGTAAGTATCGCACCTTCGGGCAAATGATTGAATAAGGCCGCTTCTTTACTTATTATGTTCAATGCGTCCGCATCCAATACCAGGGACTGTGAGGCCTTTTTTAAAATACTTTTCAGAAATTGGCGGGTTTCCTGATGCGTGTCTATTCCCGGTCCGATACCGATAGCGGTATATGGCTTGAGTTCCATTTCAAGAGCGGACAGGTAATCTTTTCCGCCACTGCACAGGCACATGGCTTCCGGGGCGGCGGTTTGCATGATGGTATAACCACAAGCGGGAACATGGGCCGTAACCAGCCCGGCGCCGGAATGCAACGCCGCTTTCGTAGCTAAAACGGCGGCGCCTATCTTTCCATAGCTTCCTGCCGCTATGAGGGCGTGGCCATAAGTTCCTTTATGAGAAAATGGATCCCTTTTTTTAAGGATTGTTTGTACGATATCTTGAGTACTGAATTGAAAAGGAGAGGAGGTATCCTTTATATAATCCGGATGAATACCTATCGGAAGAATATGTATTTCGCCGGTATAACCGGCATTCTCAGAGAATAGGAACGAGAGTTTATAAAATTCAAAGCTTAGGGTATGGGTCGCTTTTACAATGTTGGATCTGTCCGTATTGTCCTCGGCTTGTAAGCCTGAAGGCATGTCGATTGAAACGACCGTATTAGTTAAAGAGTTAATCTTAGAAACCATGTCATGAACCAGCCCTTTTAATGGCCGGTTCAGGCCGGTGCCGAACAGCGCGTCTACAATGACGGCATCGGCAGGTATTTCCGGGAAGTCCTCCGGCTGGTAGATATCGTGTATTCGCGCGCCAAAAGAATGTTCGAGCCGGTCCCGGTTGATTTGGCAGTCGGCAGACAACTTTTCACTATACATGACGATGTAGGCATGCGCCTCCAACTGCAGGTCCTGTAAAATACGGGTGAGTGCCAACCCGTCTCCGCCATTATTTCCCACCCCGCAGAAAATATAGAAGAAAGGGGCGTCCGGGTAATTCTTTTTTATCCATTGTGCACATTTCCCGGCCGCCCTTTCCATCAGGTCGATACTGTCAATGGGCTCATTCCTGATGGTGTAGGAGTCGCCTTCTCTTATTTGTGCCGCTGTGAATATCTTCATTTTAACCCTTGCCTCCCTCAATTGATTAATAACGATCCGCTTCCTGCCTTTTTCTCCTTCTCCTGTTCGCATAGTCCATGTTTTTTAAAGGAAACGTGATAGGACCGGACTCCAAATTTCTAAAAAATAATGTATTTTCCCAAGGCCCGATTTTCTACATAAAAAAAAGCTGCCCCATCCGGAACAGCTTTTTTTGAAGATAAGGTATTTACCTATAATGCGAAACGGATGCCCAAACCTCCCCATACATTGAAACCGCCGCTGGGGATGCTGATCTCAGGTTGAATATCCAGGCTCAGATCGATAGGCGCATTATTAAATTTGTAATCGATACCCAGTACGCCGTCAATTCCAAAGAAGGCGCCGCTTTCCTTATAGCCCGAGTTCCAGAAACCTATATGCGCCCCGGGGCCTACGTACCATTTCAGGCCGGGAGCTCCTGCAATAGGACCGTGAAATTCGTACAGTCCTGCCAGGTTGAACCAGTGGGGGCCAAAGTTTAAAAGTCCTTCAATGGCCCTGTCAGCCTGAAAGAAATGTTTTACATCCAGAGCGCCGCCGCCCCAGCCGACTTTTACACCTATCCCCGTCCGGTAATCATGCCCCATGGCCTGGGCGTCAGAGCGGGTTGAGAAAGAAACTAAACATACTGTAGAAATAGCGATAACAAATAATAACTTTTTCATAAATAAAGGATTGATTTTAAATTAATAAGCGCTTCTCCGGCTGTTTTACCTCTCTCCTCAAAAACTTTGCCAACTTAAGGTTTAATTCATATTCCGGTCCGGCGCCCTTAAGGCAGCCCCTTCCGCGTTTCCTGATGAGAGCGGTCTTTTCTTTGAACTTCTAAATAGGTATTCATAGCCAATGATGCCCGAGATCAGGGAGGCTATTAATACAGATATCTTGGCGATATCCTGGATCTCTACCTCCCCAAAAGCCAGCGTGGCAATAAAAATAGACATGGTAAAGCCAATCCCTGCCAGTAGCCCGACGCCGATCATTTGTTTCCATTTTGTATTATCCGGTAAGGCGGCTATATTCAATTTGGTGGAAAGGAAGGAAAACAACAGCACGCCCACAGGCTTTCCAATGACCAGTCCCAGAATAATCCCAAGGGTGATGGGGGATTCAAAGATATGTCCCATTTCTTTCGGGAAGATGATGGCGGTGTTGGCTAAGGCGAACAGCGGCATGACCACAAAATTAACAAAATGCGTAAGTTTATTTTCCATGTCGGAAATGCGGGATACGGGGATGCAAAAGGCCAGCAACACTCCTGCAATGGTGGCATGAACACCGGAATTGAGGATGCAGTACCACATTACTATTCCGATCAGCATGTAAGGAAACATTCTTTTTACTTTTAAAAGATTTAAGGCAATAGCCACGCACATAGCGCCCAGGCCGATAAAGAGGTAGGTTAAACTCAGATTGGAGGAGTAAAAAATGGCAATGACCAGTATGGCGCCCAGATCGTCTATGATCGCCAGGGCAGCCAGGAAAATCTTAAGCTGGATCGGGGCCCTGTTTCCAAGCAGCGATAAAACGCCCAGAGAAAAGGCAATGTCCGTTGCCATGGGTATGCCCCACCCATGGTGGAAAGGCGTGTCCCCGTTAAAGGCAAAGTAAATAAGAGCCGGCACCACCATACCCCCTAATGCTGCGCATACCGGAAGCATGGATTTACGTATAGAGGCCAGCTCACCGATCATCAGTTCTCTTTTTATTTCCATGCCTACGAGGAAGAAGAAGAGGACCATCAGCGCGTCATTTACCCATAACAGGTAATTATGAGGCAAGTGTAAAGCAGTACCTCCAAGATGGGTCCTGATATTCCAGAAACCGGTATAAGCCTCCCGGGAAAAGTCCATGTTTGAAAAAAACAGGGATAGTACCGTGCATGCGATAAGAACAATTCCCACCGCACGGCTGTCGTTCATGAAGGTTCGCAGAGGGCTGATGACGCGCTTGCTAAAGGTCCGAAATTTTTCTCTGCGAGAGTCCGGTTGCCGGCTCCTGTCTGTCTTTTCCATTATCTAGATTTTTGGGTGGCCGAAGCAGCTCTTCTTTCGATCGCGGCCGTTTATCTGCTTCCCATCGGAAGTCTTTTAATCTTTTATCTTCTTCCTGTAAGCCCACCGGGTTCTTAAAAGTACCGGAGGCTTCTTTTATAAAAACGACTTTATTTAACTGGTTATCTTTAAAATAAAGCCGGATAGAGGCGGAGGTGGTCTGATTGACTCCCACAAAAGCCCCGCTGTCTTCTTGTGCCCAATAAATGCTTTCGGCATTGCCCTGAACTTCCATCCATTTCAACTGGCTGCTGTCGTTAAAGTAGCCGGTAATGACGTTTCCCTTGATTTGGTTGTACTGGTCGGGACCGACCTTATTGATGATCATGGCATTTTCCTGCAAAATGAGACGGGATGCTTTTTGATCTTGGGTAAACAGCACGATGGTATCGCCTGTCAATTGGGTGACGCCCGTCCATAAAACCGGGTTTCCGTAGAACCGAAATGTGGAATCTATATCCGAATAATGAAGGCTGTCTGCAATACCCTGCAGGGAGTCTGAAAAGAGCCGCACGTGATAATAGGCGATCATATTCCGCAGCTCGGCAGTATCTTTCTTTGCAGGGGTGGAAATCGTATCTGCCGGCTGTAATGGTTTTTCTTTTTTTAAGGGTGGAGGTAATTTGTTCTCTTCCTGTTTTTCCCCGGACGGCTTATTGATCACAATGGATGGACGGGCTGTAATCCGGTCGGGGATCCGTATGGTATCCTGCCCGTGCCTCCTGATGACGGGAGGGAGGTAGTAAAGGTTCTTTGATCTTTGAGTAGTCGAAAGAGCTGAGGAGATCGAATCACCGGGAAGATGGGAGGTAGAATCTACCCCGGCTTTTAAAGAATCCCTGAAATTTTTAACTACCGGGTTATCCGGTTGGATATAGACGTACGATAAGGTGTCGGAACCGGCCGTATCGGGTTTTAGAGTTGCCGTATCCCGGATAACGGGACCGGAAAATAAAGTGTCACTTGCTATAAACAATGTATCCGATTTTTGTGACAGGATCAACAGCGGATTTTGAGTAGCCATTATCGTTCGCTGCTCCTGCCGGGAAATGGCATATTGGGATTTAACCGTAGCCTGCCCGGAAGTATCGGACCATGTAACATTTCCGAAAGCCCTGCCGATCCCTGCCATTTTGTCAAAGTTGAGGCTGTCCGCGGTTAACAGTCCCGTACTGTCTTTGATGGTAGGCTGGTCGCATAAATGGGCGTATTGCCTGTCTGTATTATAATACCCGCATGAGGTATAAATAATAGTTTTACCGGTATTGATTGCGGTAGGGGCCACAAAAGTGGCAATATGTGAAAGGGTGTTGTACTTTAAAGTATCGGTTGTTAAAGTATATTGGGGATTGTTGAGTT
>CAYZGR010000041.1:0-25549 GCA_964478125.1 uncultured Chitinophagaceae bacterium
GTCCACCGGGATTGTATACCGGATGGCATGGTGTACAATTGTTGGGCATAGGCTGGCGCTATGATAAACAATAAAATAATTATCAAACTATATTGCATCTTCATTTTCATATATTTTGAATTAGATCGTTATCGTTGTAGATAAAATTCATGAATTTTATCTACAACGATAACATCATTTCGGCACCGGCCCCAATCCTGTTTTCTTTAATGTCCGGTCTTCATTAAACCATTCCCCATATTTGTTTCCCGGCCGGAAATCATCGTTAGCCTGTCGCAATAAATCCCGTAACCGGTTTCTCAGATTTTGGAGGGTTAAAAAAGCCTCCTGATCATGGATGACATTTTTCATTTGGTAAGGGTCGACTGCATTGTCATATAACTCTTCTTCTCCTGTCAACCATTTTACATAAGTATGCCTTCCGGTAAATACGCCGCGCCACTCCGGCCATAAGGTTCCGGTTTGCAGAAAATCCCAATGCGAGGTATAATTGGCAATGAGTGCGTTTTTTCTTTGCGCAAATTTTTCTCCCAATACCACCGGGCTCAGGTCCATCCCATCCACTTCCTCAGGGATGTCCACCCCTGTCAACCCACACAATGTAGGGAAATAGTCCATAGGTGTGTGTATGGCATCAACAAACCGGGCTTCGGGTATCTTACCCGGCCATCGGACAATAAAAGGAATATTGACCGCCTCCTTATAAGGCACCATTTTTTGAAGGCGCCCGTGACTGCCATTCATTTCTCCATGATCCGCCGTAAAAACAACAATCGTATTTTCAGCCAGGCCCGACTGATCCATAAAGGTCAACAGCCGTCCCATGTTGTCATCCAGATTTTTGATCATGGCATAATAGCCTCTTACATCTTCTATACTTCTGGGGTTGTCTTTTGGTACATTGGGTTCCCATTTCACCTGATCCGGCGGAACGATCTTATCGAGATAACCTGCAGGCGGGTCACGAAAGGGTTCATGAGGCGGATGGGGGGCAACGGTAAGCAGAAAAGGCCTTTTTGAATCTTTATGTTTATCCATATAGGCGATCGCCTGATCAAACTGCACATCTGTCTCATATTTATGGGTAACTATCTTTTTAGGTGTATCTTCATAATACCAGTAATTTTGAAAATCATTGAGGAAGTTATAGGCCTGCCAGAATTTATAACCCAGCCGCTCCGGACCGGGAGGGACAAAATCATGATCCGGATGATCTCTTATCCATTCCTTCTCTGCCTTTGGATGAGATTCATACAACCCATCTCCCACCCTGAAGCCTGAAGCCAAATGCCACTTGCCAATAAATCCGGTATCATAGCCGGCCTTATCGAATACATTGGCCAGGCAGTTTGGATTTTGCCTGGGACTGGCTTCTACAAAATTAAAAATAATCCCGGAATGCGTGGGATACCGGCCGGTCATCAGCATCCCGCGAAAGGGAGTACACAGCGGGCAGGAAGAAATGCTGTTCCTGAAATTGGTCCCTTCGCTGGAAAGCCGGTCCAGGTTCGGCGTGGTAAAATTATATCCCCCGCCGAAAACGCCCAGTGCATCCCTGCGCAGCTGGTCATCAAAAATGATCAATATATTAGGTCTTTTATCCGCCCTCGGCGGACGATCTTTTAAGGGCATGGATCTAACAGAATGGGCAGATACTATGCCGGGAAGCATCATACCCGCCCCGCCGGCGGCTACATTTTTTAGAAACCTGAGACGGGTTATTCCCTTTTTGGGTTGGGGATCCGGTCGTTCATTTTTGGTCGAATTTATAGACATGTTGTTTTTTTGAATACCCTCTTTATTTATTTTTTTAAAACGATTAATTGCAGCAGAGAGATAATTCATGAATTATCTCTGCGAACAATTGCAATATCCCCGCATGAATACCCATTAGATCCCAACTGTCCCAATCCCTTTGAATTTCAGAACAAGACATAAACAGATCTCACAAAAACCCGCACCTGTAATTTTCGATCATACAAATCTGCGGCTCCTGGTCAATGGCCATATAAACAGTCGCTATAAAATAACTGAAACGAATGTTATATAACCAATCATTTATCGCTCTGCTCAAAGCATTTTTTTGCTATTCGCTTAATTTCAGAGCCTCAATAGCCCGGATTTTGAGTCAGGACACCCCCACTTACGTCAATTTCCTGTTGCGGGATAGGCATCACTTCATTTTTACCTTTAGTAAAGCCCTGGGGGCCTAATACTTCTGCAGCTCTTCCCTGCCTGACCAAATCGAAGAAATGATCTCCTTCTAATGCCAGTTCCACATGCCGCTCATGCCAGATGATCTTCCTTAATGCTTCTTTAGCTGTTTCGGTAATATCCGGCAATACATTGGGATTATTTCCCCTGGCTCTGGCTCTCACTTTGTTAAGGTCATCAAGCGCTTCCTGGGTTTTTCCCAATTCATTTGCAGCTTCTGCATTGATCAATAATACTTCTGCATAACGGATAATCCGTATATTTTGTCTGGCGCCATAAGTATACTGGGCATACTGATCACGTATCTTAAAAGGAATATAGGTTTTTTGATTATAGCGTGGGTTGGTCGCATCTTCCGAGATGTGATCTCCTTCAGGAGTTGTTTCACCTCTATATAGAATAGTAGCATCCATACGGGGGTCTCCCTTTTCATAGGCATCCATTAAATGTTGATTGGGATTTCCAAATCCCCACCCGTTATAAGGCGGAGAAATGGCGCGCGGTCCCCGTATCTGGGAATATTGGCTATACGTGATAGAGGTTTTCCCCGGAACAATATCACACTGTATTTCAAAAACAGATCCGGAATTATTTTCATTTTTTATCCGGAACAGCTGTTCATAATCCGGGAACAGCTGATACACTCCTAAGTTCATGACCTGTTTAGATAAAGCATAAGCCTGATCCCAGTTTTTCAAATACATTTCTACTTTAGCATGCAGCGCCAATGCGGCTCCTTTTGTAATCCGGCCAACGTCCTCTGCTCCATATTGTTTTGGCAAAACCTTTTCCGCTTCTTCCAGATCTTTTTCTATAGACAGGTATACCGAATCTTTAGATGCACGGGGAATATTATAGGCGGAGGTATTATTGGGATCAATAGTGTGTAACCGTAGCGGCACACCGCCAAATGCACGTACCAGACGAAAATAGGAATAAGCCCTGATAAACTTGGCTTCCGCCATTAACCTGTCTTTCAAATCCTCATCCATATCAATCTGCGGCACGCTATCCAAAACCTCATTGCATAAATGGATCTCCTGGTATTTTCCGGTCCAGTAATCATTTACCTGTCCGGTTGTAGGTGACATCGCAAAGTGAATAAAATCGTCAAGATAAGCAGCATCTCCCGGTGTGCTCCCTTTATCGTCGTCTCCCGACGTCATCTCTTCTACTGCTAGTGAAGACATGGCAATCATATTCCACGCGTGTAAGTTGGCATACATGGCATTGACAGCCTTCATGGCATCACTTTCCGATTTAAAAAAGGTTTGACTGGGTTGTTTGGCCTGAGGTTCTACTTCAAGAAAGTTACTACAGGAAAATTGTAAGGAGATAAGCAACAATATGAGCCCTCCCGACACAAAATTTTTATAATTCATCCTTTTCATAATCTTAATTTTTTAAAATGAGATATTCACCCCAAAATTGTAGGTGGCATACATGGGGTAAACCTGACGATCAATACCGGCATCGGTTGGATTACCTTTTGTGGCTCCAGAGGTTGGCGCACCTATTTCGGGACTGAAGCCATTATAGGTGAAAAAATTAAAGGCATTTTGAGCATTGAGATAAAACCGAACCTGCTTCATTTTCCATCTTGATAAAAGCGATTCCGGCAATGTATAACCAATTTGGATGTTTCTGATCCTGAAATAGTTCCCACTGGACACAAACCATGAATTGGGTTTCAGGTTTTTCCCCGTCAGATTGGGTGCAGGATACGTATTGGATGTTCCCGCCCCATGCCAGCGATTTTTATAAAATTTTTCGGTATAATTCTCATTACCATATCTGGCATTCGTATTTCCATTGTATATATCAACACCTGCCACTCCCTGAAAATCCACTTCCAGGTCAAAACTCCCATATTGCCAGTATGTATTTAGTCCATAGGTGTATTTGGGATGGGCATTGCCCAATACCACCCGGTCCCTGTCATCAATCGTTCCGTCTCCATTGACATCCTTATATTTAAAATCTCCGGGCTTGGCATCCGTTTGAGCAGACTTTGCTATTTCATCAGAATCCTGAAAGATACCATCTACCAGAAGCCCATAAAATTGCCCGATAGGTTGGCCGGTAATCGTACGTGTGGTAAAAAATCCTCCCACAGGCAATGCACCGCTATATAGTGGAACATCGCCGGTGCTTATGCTCAGCACCTTATTATGGTTGATAGAGAAGTTACCATTCAGACTGTAGTTGAACTTTTGGCCGGCTTTGTCCTTCCAGCCGATACTAAATTCAAATCCCTGATTCTGAAAATCGGCATTATTGCCCAGTACGGAGTTTGGCGAGGTTCCTAAAGTTTCGGGAATCTTAATGTCGAAAATGGCATGCCTTGTTTTACGACTATAGAAATCCCCTTCAAAATGCAATCTGCTATTCAAAAATTCCATTTCTATCCCCACTTCTGACCCAACGCCTCTTTCCCACACCAAAGTGGGGGGCACCAATGCGGTAATGCTGGCTCCCGAATGAAGTTGTCCTCCGAAACTGGCGGTAAACTCCGGCTTGTTATTAACCAATACATTGGTAATATTGGTAGGAATAGATGCATTCCCGATTTTACCCCAGCTGCCGCGTAATTTTAAGAAATCAAAAATATGTTGATTGCTCATAAAGGATTCTTCGGAAATAACCCAGCCGGCTCCGACTGCGGGAAAATATCCCCAGCGGCTATCCACGGGAAACTTGGAAGACCCGTCTGCCCGCATAGAAAACATGAAAAGATAACGATTCCGATAACTATAATTGATCCGGCCAAAAAAGGAGGAAGTAGTGAATAAATCTCCGCCATCATCTACATCTCTTGTATCTACATCTCCCAAATCCAGATATTGCTGCCCTGAGTTTCCTCCCGGCACATTTTCAGCCGTACCCACCAGGAAATCTGTTTTATATCGCTGGGCCGTCTGACCTAATAACACTTTTAAGTGATGTGCATCGTCAAAAGTATTATCATAGGTCAATGTATTTTCCACGATCCAGTTCCTCGTTTCATCTCTGCGCTTGGTCAGAACGCTCTTATCTCTGTGCTGAACAGAAGTAGCGTTGTATGCAGGTGCAAAATTCAATACGCCGTTCTCTCCATAGTCTCCTCCAAAGCTGGTATGAAAGGTAAAATGCTTGAGGAAAGTCAAATCCGCATACACATTACCGGTCAAGCGCATTCCTTTTGTGGTCTGATGGTAAAAATCCAGATCCACTACCGGGTTGGCAAAGTTCCCTATCGGATAGTCTGCGGCATCCCCATAACTGCCATCCGGATTTTTAACGGGAATGATAGGAGGTGCGACATAAGAATCATAAACAGCACTCATGGGGATATCACTGGATTTAAATCCATACATCGTAATATTGTATCCTACTTTTAGGGCTTTTTTTAATTGCCAATCATTGGAGAAGCGGCCGGTTATTCTCTTGTAATCATTACCTTTTATAATGCCCTGCTGATTCAGGTAACCTAGGGATAAACTGTAAGTGCCTTTTTCTGTTCCGCCTCTTGCCGATATTTCATGATTTTGAACAAAGGCCCGCCGAAGGATTTCTTTATACCAGTCCGTACTGTGTCCTATGGTATTAGGATCAATAAGTGTGGTATCCAGTTTTTCATTTAATAAGGTGGCGTATTGCTTCGCATTGGCCATCTTTACAACATCAGTAGCTTGTTGAAAACCGACATATCCATTATAGTTAATGGTCAACGCTCCTTTTTCTCCTTTTTTGGTAGTGATCAAGATCACCCCGTTCGCCGCTCTGATCCCATAGATTGACTGGCTGGAGGCATCTTTTAAGACACTCACTGAAGCAATGTCCTGCGGATTCAAAAAGCTGATGTCGTCGTACCATACGCCATCTACAATATACAATGGGCTTGCACTCCCATAAACAGTTCCTATACCCCGGATATGTACCTGCGGAGATGAGCCGGGGGCGCCAGAGTTGACCACCTGAACGCCTGCAACTTTCCCCTGTAGTGCACTGGCGGCATTGACAGAAGCCTGTTTGGCAATGTCTTCTCCATCTACCTGCCCTACGGCCCCCGTAATATCAATTTTCTTTTGTGTGCCATAACCTACTACTACAACTTGGTTCAATTCTGTAGCAGAACTGCTTAAGACGATCGAAAGGCTTGTTTGGCCTTCCACCGGCACTTCTTTCGTCTGGTATCCCAAATAAGATACCACCAATACCGCCGTATCCGGAACATTCAACGAAAACCGGCCCTGTGCATCCGTGACGGCCCCCATAGAAGTACCTTTTACTTTAATGGTAACCCCTATTAACGGAGTACCCGAACTGTCGGTTACCGTACCGGAGACCTCCTGAACCTCCATATCCGCGGGACGGGGCGCAATAATGATCAGACCGTCTTTCAGTAAGGTAAAAGAAAGACCGGTCTTAATTAAGAGCTCGTGAAGTACTTCACTTACCGGTTCGTTTTCGACATCAATGTCTACTTTTTTATCGATATCAGCGAGCTCGTTTACATTGTACAAAAAACGGTAATCCGTTCTTTTCTCGATCTTGGAGAGGATCCTGCTAAACTTGGCATTCCGCATTTTAAGCGTAACCGCGGCATTTTGTGAATAAACTTTACCATAACCCTGCACCACGCAAAGGGTCAACAAAATCAATGTAAATTTCATACACAGCAGGGTTTTAAACAGGGACCTTCGGGAAAACGCCGGAAGGTCTTTTCCTACTGAAATGGCAAGGAGATTCCTTTCAGCAGAACCTAAAATATTTTTCATATTTTTGCTTTTTTAAGATGATTAAATGGCCTTATTTTTCCGGTTATATGAGAAGGGAATAAGGCTTTCCTTTTGGAAGATCATTTTAGAACGGGCATGTGGCAGCATGTCCGTTTTTTTGATTGTTAAGTCTGTTTCATCATTTTTTGAATTTTGGGTGATCAATTATATATTTCAAATTTTCATACTTTTAATCAGGGAGTGATATACACGGTCTTTCCTTCAATCCGGTATTTAAAGGGATGCGAAGGCGATGTCAGTTGCAGCGCATGCAGCGCCTCATCCAATGTTTCTCCGGTAAAGATGCCGGTATATCTATAGTTTTTCAGATCCGCGTTGTCAAAATTAAACTGGACCCCATAGCGATGCCCCATCTGTAGCGCCAGGGATCCAAAATCTTCATCCCTGAACACCAATTTTCCCCGTAGCCAGGCTGTTTCCACGATCTCATCATCCAGGAGCGGATCCGGATGTATTTTTGATATTTTATATTCCGGCAACCCGGGTAGCGCCGGCCTGACTATTTTTTCCGGCTTCCCTGCCTCCGGCTGCCCTTCCTTCCGGTTGGAATAAGTGAACTTTTCTTTCGGCTTCAGACGTATTTTATGGTTGGGATCATCTGCAAAATAAAGCTGAACAGCGCCGCGGATCAAAGTGGTCGAAGTAGTCAAAGCCTGCGAATAAGCGCGGACATTTAACTCGGTTCCCAACACTTCAATATTCAATGCATTCGCATGGATAATAAACGGAAAGTTGTGTGCTTTTTGGACCTTAAAATAAGCCTCTCCTGTTAAGGTAACCTCTCTTTTACCGGAATGTTCAAAATTTTTATTATAAATTATCTTACTATCTGCATTGAGCCATACCCGGGTCTCATCCGGAAGGACGACTTCTCTTTTTTCTCCCGAAACCGTCTCGTAGGTGAAGAACTGTCCCTCTTTCTTATGATCTGTCAATAAAAAGACGGCCCCTCCTCCCAGGATCAATAACACGATGGCCGCTGCTACCCGGAACCTTTTAAAGCGAACCTTCCTCTTGTCGGGAATAGCCGGGGAAGCATTTTTTACATTTTTCGATAGTTGTTCTTCTTTTAATGTATTCCAATTCTTTAATTTCTTGTCCGGATCGGTTTTTGCGGTCAGAATATGAAGCAATTTCTCGGCTTTGCGTGCATTTTCATGTTGTTCCGGATGCCTGGAAAGCCACTCATCCCAGAAAGCCATATCTTTATCATTGTCTTTGAAACAATAACGAATAAAAGACTCATCTGCAGCAAAGTCTTCAGGGGATGTATAATTTTTAGACATAAATGACCGCTTCTGTTTATAAAGTGTCCTCCCGAAACAAAATTTACCAAAAGAAAACCGATTATTTTTAATTTTTTGAGCGATCTCCTCTTCAAAGGAGCGCTTCCAGCTCGTTGCGCAGGATCTTAAGCCCCCGGTGAAGCGTATTGTAAATGGTGCGCGGAGCAAGCTGTAATTTATGGGAAATTTCTTTGATGGAGAGCTCCTGAAAGTACTTGAGCCTGATGATTTCCAGTTGCCGGGGAGTTAGCGCTTCAAGCGCATGAGTGATCTTTTTCTTTAGAACTTCCTCGGTTTGCATTTTTATGAGCAGGTTTTCGTAGGACAGGGTGGTCTCCATTTCTTTTTCAAGATAGGAATCCGGAACCAGCCGGAAAGCTTTCGTTTGCTTTAAATCACGGAAGAGCTTTCGTTTAAACATAATAAAAAGGTAGCCTTCAATATTTTCGACAGGCGGAAGAGCAGGTCCCCTTTCCCAAATTTCTGCAAATACCTCGTTAATGACAGCGGCCACTCTCATCTGATCCCCATCCAATTTTTGGATTCCATATTTAAACAACAAGTCATAACACCGGAAATACAATGCCTTAAAAACCGCTTCTTCCCGGTTTCTGACTGCTTCCCAAATTCGCGCGTTATGATCCATCACTTCAATTATAAATACCGACAATTTACGTATTTTATCTGAAGAACAGATGCTATACGGACTCCACCAGTTTTCAAATAAAGGGGGATTATAACCCGGCTACCTGATCTTAAAACGAACCACAACAGGGAGATGATCCGATCCCCGGAATTCGGTTAAAACGTTTTGGTCTATCGGTTTCAGCCGGTCAGGCGATGTATAAAATACAAAATCGATCTTTTCTCGCGGCTGGTCATAAGGAAAAGTGGAAGCACAATCCGAGGTGCAGCTTCTTTGCATGAAAGAACTGAGTTTATTGATGGTTTCACTCCCCGGGGTTGAATTAAAATCTCCTCCCAGAATGACCGGTTCCTGAAGATTCTGAATGATTGTAGAAATACGGCCGGCCTGCAGCAGGCGGGTCTCTTTGGAAAGTCCGAGATGGGTAGATGCAAAATAAAGCGGCTGATCCCCCGGTAAACTTACTTTGATTATACATACGGCCCGCGTTTCTTCCCGGACTCCCGTTGCAATGGGCAATAGATAACCGATAGAATCTTCAAGAGGGAAACGGGATAAAACGGCAATTCCATATTGTCCGCTATCATAATCCAGGGTTTTTGTAAAGTAAGCCTGCATGCCGGTCAACTGAGCCAGCTTACGGGCCTCGTCCATCTCCTTACCGGAGCGGCGGGTATGGACATCTATTTCCTGAAGCGCCACCAGGTCGGGTTTGACCTCGTTAATAGCGCTTGCAATTTGAGGAATGTCTATGATGCTGTCGCCACCAGTCGGTGGTGCGGCATGATGAATGTTATAGGTCATCACGGTTAGGGTATCCTTAGCAGTATTTCCGGAATTACCGCCATTCTGGCATCCCATAAAGAGCAACAATACAAGCAGCAGGGCCACTCCATTCTTGAATAATAAAGGCATAAAGTCAAGGTTTTATTAGAAGAGAGGGCAAATATCTGAAATAAAGCTTGTATTTTGCGAATCCGTTCTCCATAAAAAACAGAAAAGGCCTTTAAAATAACGGAACATGTTAAATTTTACAGCTGTTTTATTAGGAATCTTCGTATCCTTACACGCTTTTGCAGGGGACAGCACCATTGTTCACTTATGGCCGGGCGATGTCCCGGGAGAAAAGGATACCAAACATCCGGCAATCGTAACGGACAATCATCAGGGAAATGTCATACGCCTGACTGATGTAACAGATCCCACGCTGACCATTTTCACTCCTGAGAAGTCCAAGGCAAACGGCGCCGCAGTGCTGGTTTGTCCGGGAGGGGGCTATAAAATACTGGCTATCAACCTGGAAGGCTATGCGATCGCCCATTGGCTTACCCAACAGGGCATAACTGCTTTCGTATTGCAGTATCGGGTGCCCGACAAACAAGCAGGGGCCTTACAAGATGCCCAACGGGCTATGCGAATCATCAGGGCCCACGCCGCCAAGTGGGATATTCACCCCGATCAGATCGGCATCATGGGATTTTCCGCGGGAGGCAGCCTGAGTGCCCGCCTGAGTACGGAATATGAAAAACAGCTTTATAAGCCTGTTGATCCGGCCGACCGGTTATCTGCCAGGCCCGATTTTACGCTTTTAATTTACCCCGCTTATTTGAACAAAGGGCCAAACCACACCCTTACGCCGGAATTAAAGGTTGATAAAGAAAAAACACCTCCTATGTTTATTTTTCAGACAGCTGACGATCCTTACGGGCAAAGCAGCCTGGTCATGGCGGAGGCTTTGAGAGAAAATAAGATTCCGGTAGAGCTGCATTTGTATCCTAAAGGGGGACATGGTTATGGTTTAAGAAACAACAATCCCGCCGGCGCTACCTGGCCCGGCCTGGCGGAGAAATGGTTAAAAGAAACGCTCACTTATCCGGCTAAAAATTAGTTAGAAAGGCCCTTTCTATGCAAAAGCCATCGCGTTTTTTTATTCTTAATTCCTGCCTGTATTTTTAATCTCCACCTTGATTCTGTAAACCCATTTACACCCTCTAGATCTCTATTCCAGGCTTTCAGCCACCAGTTCGGCTATGTCAATAACCTGCATTTCACTTTCTTTTCCCAGTTCTTTTACCCCGTCGGAAAGCATAGTCATGCAAAAAGGACAATTGGAAGCCAAAACGGAAGCCCCTGTTTCAAGCGCCTGCCGGGTTCTCTTGTGATTCACTTTGGTATTTCCTTTTTCTTCCTCCTTCCACATTTGAGCTCCGCCCGCTCCGCAACACAATCCCCTGCTGCGGCAATTTTTCATTTCCGCCAATTCCACATCCAGCGCATGAAGGACTTTTCTGGGAGCTTCATAAATACCGTTGGCCCTTCCGAGATAACAGGAATCATGATAAGTGATTTTTTTCCCTTTGAAAGTATTACCCGGTTTCATTCGTATTTTTCCTTCATCAATAAGCTGCTGTAAAAAGACGGTATGATGCACCACCTTATAATGGCCGCCCAGCTCGGGATACTCATTTTTTATGGTGTTAAAACAATGGGGACAGGCCGTAACGATTTTTTTGATGCCATAACCATTCAAGGTCTGAATATTTTGGTATGCCATCATTTGAAACATAAACTCGTTCCCCGCCCTGCGGGCGGGATCTCCCGTACATCCCTCTTCGTTACCCAAAATAGCGAAGGAGATCTCCGCCTTCTGCAAAATGAATGCAAAGGCCTTGGTAATCTTCTGAGCCCGCTGGTCAAAGCTTCCTGCACAGCCTACCCAGAACAGGATCTCCGGCATTTTACCTTCAGCCTTCATTTCAGCCATTGTTTTTATCTGGTTCATGTTTTGCTTTTAGATTCTCCTCATCTCAAAACTAAAAATTATGGAACGGATTCTTATGATCCTTTATGGAATTCACACAAATCGGTGAGATCATGAATATCCGTACTCCGCTCCGGCAGTCGGCTATTCCTCCGCCCAATTTCCCCGCTCATCGGCAGGAAATTTCCAGGGCGCTCCATTGGTTTCAATATTTGTAAACATCGCATTCCATTCGGCAGGCGCACTGGCCTCGTCCATCACCAAATGCCGCCTTAATTGTAAGATGATATCCAACGGATTGATGCTTACCGGACATTCCTCCACACACGCATTACAAGTTGTACAAGCCCGCAATTCCTCCGGACTTATATAGTCATATAAAAGTGATTTGCCATCTTCTTTAAAGGCTCCTTCCTCATTAATTCTTTTTCCTATTTCTTCGGTGCGGTCTCTCGTATCCATCATAATTTTTCGCGGAGATAGGAGCTTGCCCGTCTGGCTGGCAGGACAGGCAGCCGTACAACGGCCACATTCCGTGCAGGTATAAGCATCCATCAGGTTCTTCCATGAAAGGTCCAATATATCTTTAGCGCCAAATTTTTCCGGCGGGTCTTCTTCTGTTCCACCCGCGTCCGGCTCCATCATCATTTTCACCTCTTTCTGGATCTCAGGCATGTTATGCATCTTACCTTTAGGTTCCAGGGCGCTATAATAAGCATTCGGGAAGGCCAGGATAATATGGAAATGCTTGGAATAGGGCAGGTAATTCATGAAAAACAAAACTCCTGCTATATGCAACCACCAGGCGCCCCGTTCCAAACCGACGAGCGTGTTATTGGACAACGGTTCAAGCCAGGGCGCTATCAGGGAACTGATCCAAAAGGGGCCGGTCTGCCTATAATGAGCCGCGTGATGGACCTGGAGCGCCTGATCAGAACTGTTCATCGTCAAGAATAAAAGCATCAGAATGATCTCCATTATAAGAATGTAATTGGCATCAGACTTGGGCCAGGAAGTCATTTCACGGTCTTCAAAACGACGCACTTTTAATATATTCCTCCTGAAAAGAAAAAGGACACATCCTATGATGACCAAAACCGCCAGCACTTCGAAACAACCGATTAAAATATTATAAGCCTTCCCCAGGATTGGATAAAACAACCTGTGATTTCCGGTTAACCCGTCCAGTATGATCTCCAGAATTTCAATATTAATAATTATAAAGCCTGCATAAACAAAGAAATGAAGAATGGCCGGTATCCAGTTACGAAACATTTTTTTCTGACCCAGGGCCAGCAAAAAAACCTGTCGCCAGCGGGCTCTCTTATGATCATTGATCTTTTCGTCTGTACCCAACAAAATATTTCGCCTGATTTGTTTTACCTTTCGGACGAATAAAGTAATAGCGACTATAAATAAAACAACGAATAAGAGCTGTTGAACGAGGTGCATGTTTTGATTTTATAAAGCTAATTAACTAAAATATAATCATATAAAAAAACAAATTCTTGTATGATGGTTTCTGAATCAATAAAGGAAGGGGCTTCGCTCATTTTAAATGCAGCTGCCATTGAATGGAAAATACTTCGCATGGCATATGAGATATATGAAAATAATGCATCGGAGAAAGAGATAATCTTAGCGGGAATAGCAAACAGAGGCAGTGTATTATCGGATTTGCTGACAAAAAAGCTAAAACAAATTACACCTATCCGGATCACAACGCTGGAAATACAATTGGACAAAAAGAATCCCTTAAATGCAACTTTAAAAGGCAAGGCAGATTGCAGGGAGAAGTCAATAATCATTGTGGATGATGTAGCCAATTCAGGCCGCACCCTGTTTTACGGAATGCTTCCTTTTATGCACGTGCTGCCCAAAAAAATACAGACCGCGGTGCTCATTGACCGCATGCATAAGTCTTTCCCCATATCCGTTGATTACACCGGTTACCTGTTGTCAACTACCCTTCAGGAGAATGTGACGGTTGCTATAGCAGATGGGAAGATCAAAGGCGCTTACCTGAATTAAGTCCCGTAAGTAAAAAAATATAATTTATTGTTCCTATCTGAAAAAAGAAAGGCAACCATTCCATATCAGTTCTTGCAGTTTTCAAAGTCAGTTTGTACCTTGTCCCGGATTTTTCTTAATGGAATTAAACTAATGAAACAAAGAGCTCTTTTTTATTTAGCCACCGCTTTACTTATTGTATCTACAAGTTGTACTCATAAACGGCAGGGAGAACCGAGGGTGCTGGTATTTACCAAAACAGCCGGTTTTCATCATGCTTCCATCCCCGACGGGGTAAAAGCCCTTCAAAAAATGGGGAAAAAAAACCATTTTATTGTAGATACGACCTCGGATGCCTCATTTTTTACAGAAGATTCCCTAAAAAAATATGCCGCTGTTATTTTTCTGAATACCACGGGGGATGTATTAAACAATTATCAGCAGGCCGATTTCGAACGCTATATTCAGGCGGGAGGAGGTTATGTAGGAGTTCATGCAGCTTCAGATTGTGAGTATCACTGGCCCTGGTATGGGAAGCTGGTAGGAGCATACTTTGATAATCATCCCCATCAACAACAGGCGAAACTCATCATTCATAAGGATGCAAAATTTCCGGTAACAGATTCCTTACCTGATCCGTGGATCAGAAAAGACGAATGGTACAATTTCAGAGCAGCGCCAAAAGATGTACACGTACTGGTCAGTATTGATGAAAAAAGTTATGAAGGCGGAAGTAATGGAGACCACCATCCCATGGTATGGTATCATGATTTTGACGGGGGGCGCGCTTTTTATATGGAACTGGGGCACACGAAAGCTTCTTACACGGAGCCGGCTTTCCTGAAACTGCTATGGGCCGGGATAGATTATGCCATTGGAAAGAATGAAGTATTGAACTATAAAAAGGCTACGGCCTTGCGCGTGCCGGATGAAAATCGGTTTTCCAAAACCTTCCTTGCCGGCGGTCTCGATGAGCCTACCGAATTAACGGTTCTGCCCGACCTGAATGTATTAATAGCCGAAAGGAAAGGAGGAATAAAATATTATAACAGAAAAGATCATTCGATTAAAAAGGTGGCTCAGCTAGAGGTTTATCATCATACCTTACATACAAAAGGCGTTAATGTAGAAATGGGGCTCATGGGACTTCAGGCAGACCCGCATTATGCTAAAAATCATTGGGTATATGTTTATTACTCGCCCGTGGATACTTCTGTAGACCGCTTGTCGCGCTTCAAATTTCAGAATGGAAAATTTGATCTTCAATCCGAACAAAAAATATTGGAAGTCCACACGCGTCGTGAAATTTGCTGCCATACCGGCGGTTCCATTGCATTTGATGCAGACGACAATCTCTACCTTTCCGTAGGAGACAATACCACTCCCTTTGATGAAAAAGATCCCCGTACCGGAAAGGCTTATCCGCTTAACCTCCATGGATTTTCTCCTCTGGACGACCGCCCCGGTTTTGAACATTATGATGATCGGCGGGCAGCAGGAAATTCCAATGACCTGCGCGGGAAAATCCTCCGGATCCACGTGAATGAGGATGGCAGTTATCGTATTCCCAAAGGGAATCTTTTCCCGGAAGGCACTCCAAAGACGCGCCCAGAAATTTATGTCATGGGGGATCGCAATCCCTACCGGATATCTGTCGATAAACACACAGGATACCTGTATTGGGGAGAAGTGGGGCCTGATGCAGGAAATGACAGCCTGGAAACCCGTGGTCCCAGAGGATATGATGAGATCAACCAGGCCCGCCAGGCGGGAAATTTTGGCTGGCCGTATTTTGTAGGAGATAACTATGCTTACCATGAATATAACTATGCTACGGGGAAATCCGGTCCCGCTTTTGACCCGAATCACGTAGTAAACAACTCCAGAAACAATACGGGAATAAAAGTGCTCCCGCCCGCCCAACCTGCTTTTATCTGGTATCCTTATGCCACTTCTCCCGATTTCCCGATACTTGGAAAAGGCGGCCGTTGCGCTATGGCCGGGCCGGTTTATTATGTCAATGACTATCCCGACAGCAGTCGATTTCCTGAATATTACAATGGAAAATTGTTTATTTATGACTGGATCCGCAACTGGATCATGGCGGTTACTATGAATAAGGACGGAGATCTGCAAACCATCGAACCTTTTATGCCCCATACCACCTTTCGTAACATCAGCGATATGGAATTGGGATCAGACGGCAAGATGTACATAGTGGAATACGGTGAAGGCTGGTTTTCCAAAAACCCTGATGCCGCTTTATCGGTAATCAGTTTTAACAGCGGCAACCGGCCTCCCGTAGCAAAAGTAAAAGTGGATCATACCTCCGGTCCTTTACCTCTAAAAGTTGAAGTCTCAGCCGCTGGTTCTACCGATCCGGATGGGGACAACCTTCATTACAGTATTAATTTTGGAGATGGAACTAAGAAAGATTCTGATAGCCCAAATGCAACACATACCTATAAAAAAGCCGGTGTTTATCCCGTTTCCGTCACGATTTCAGATGACAACGGAGGAAAAACGACCAGTAAAAATGTACGCATTTACGCGGGTAACAGTCTACCGGATGTACAGATCCAAACTACCGGTAACTCCTCATTTTATTTTCCCACTCGTACACTACATTATAAAGTAAGTGTCGCCGACAAGGAAGATGGAAACATAGACACAGATGCAGTACAGGTACAAGCCCATTATCTGGAAAGCCCCGACAAAGCGGCCGTGGCTTCAGGCTCGGCAGCCCCCCTTTCAGGAAAAAGCCTGATGGAGTCCTTAGACTGCCAATCCTGCCATAAAATTAATGAGAAGTCCATAGGTCCCTCGTTCATGCAGGTGGCGCTTCGTTATCAAAAAGACCGCTCCAGGGCGTTAGAGCTTTTGTCCAAAAAAATAATAAAAGGAGGAAGCGGCAACTGGGGAGAAACAGCCATGGCCGCACATCCGGGACTGTCGGTATCCGATGCCAAAACGATTGTAAGCTGGATCATGTCTTTACCGGATCAGAAAGCTGAAAAGACTTCCATGCCCCTGGAAGGAAGCTTTATACCCGATAAAAAATTTAAATTAACGGATCAGGGAGCGATTCTGATCTCTGCAACTTATACGGATAAAGGATCGGGTAACGTTCCGGCATTGACCGGTTCTGATGATCTGATCTTACATGCCCCGGTCTTAAAAGCGGCGGATGCCCAATCTTCCGGGAACATTTCGGAATTAAGTTATCATAACCGGCAGGTGAAGGCAATCAACGGGAACTCGGGCTGGTTGTTGTTCCCCAAACTCAACTTAAAAAATATTTCTGCCTTTCAGCTGCTCTATGGAATACAGCAACCTTCGCAAAACGGATGGGAAGTGGAAATTCATCGGGACAAGCCCGACGGCCCCCTGCTGGGATCCTCGGTTATTGGTAAAAACACGCCTCCCATGAAAATGGCTAATACCTCTATTTCCATTCATCCGGTACAAGACCATGCACGGCATGATCTTTATTTTGTATTTAAGAAAAAGGATCCCAAAGAAGAAGGCGTATTGGGAATTGACCGGTTTCTGATTAAAGCTAAATAAAATGCTGCGTTAATACTTTAACGATTAACATCAAATGTGATCATCGTATTTCCGCATTTGCTTCCATAATTCCCGGACCATCGTGTCCCGGACCGGTTCATAATCCGGATTATCATAAACATTATGAAGCTCCAAAGAATCTTTTTTGAGATCATACAGCTCCCATTCGTCATTCTCATAGAAGTAAATCAGTTTATAATCTTTAGAACGTACTCCCACATGTTTTGCTACATTATGTTCGCCCCCTGATGCATAATAATGGTAATAGACATATTTACGCCAGTCTTTCGGTACCTCGCCCTTCAATACAGATAAGAAACTTTTTCCCTGCATATCATCGGGAATTTCCCCACCGGCCGCATCAATAAGAGTCGCTCCTATATCCAGGTTCATGACCGGGGCCTCGCTTACGCTTCCGGGTTTAACCACCGAGGGCCATCTAACAATCAAAGGCGTACGAAAAGATTCTTTATACATAAACCGCTTATCAAACCAACCGTGTTCTCCTAAATAAAATCCCTGGTCAGAGGTATAAATGACGATGGTATTTTTATCCAGGTCATGCGCCTTCAGGTAATCCATGACTCTCCCTACATTGTCGTCCACCGACTGAATCGTTCGCAGATAATCTTTCATAAACCGCTGATACTTCCAGCGCACCAGTGCCTTTCCGGAAAGATCTGCCTCCCTGAAGGCTTCATTTTTGGGTTTATAGGCTTTTAAAAAGGCTTGCTGCTCTTCCGGCGTCAGCCGGCCGAAAACATTTTTCCAAAGGCCATCATAACGGTGTTGGGACTTGGGGAACATTTCTTCCTTTAGATCATAGTTTGGGGAGAGCCATTTGCCAATCTCCATTTTCTGTTCATGCGCGGCACGTGTCCGTGTGCTATAATCGTCAAATAAGGTCGCAGGCTCGGGAAGGGTTATCGAATCAAATTCATTCAGGTATTTTACTTCCGGCATCCAATCCCGGTGCGGGGCTTTATTCCATATCAATATGCAGAATGGTTTGGTCGTATCCCGCCGGTCCATCCATTGAAGGGCATGATCCGTTATTAGGTTGGTGATGTACCCTTGCTCCCTGACGGTATCCCCATTCATCCGGATAAAATCAGGTTGGTAATATTCACCCTGGCCGGGAACAATTTCCCAAAAGTCAAAACCGGTGGGTTTAGTGAAAAGATGCCATTTACCAATTAAAGCAGTCTGATAACCTGCCTTTTGTAATTGTTTAGGAAAAGTAGTTTGCGAGCCATCAAAAAGATCTCCAATTTTTGCCACGCCGCTTTTGTTGCTGTATTTGCCGCTGATAATGGAAGCCCGGCTGGGGGCACAAAGTGAATTATTCACAAAAGCATGTCGGAACAACATTCCCTGAGCGGCCAGGCTATCCATAAAAGGGGTGTGATTCAACCCATAGCCATAAGCGCTAATAGCCTGGTAACCATGATCGTCGCTCATAATGAAGACGATATTGGGCTTATCCGGTTCGGCCTGTTTCTTTTGCTTTTGTTGACAGGAACATAAACAGCCCAAACACATCAATAAGGCTACATGCAGAAAGTATTTATGGTTTATCATAGGGCAAATATAAAGTGAAGGTTAGAAAGCATAAAATTTCACCCAGTCAATCTCCATTTCTACCGGCAAGTCGGCCGGGTCTACCCGACCTACCCAACTGCCGCCCAGTTGCATATCAATCAGCAGATAATGCTTGTAATTGCTGAAAGGATATTGCCCTTCTTTATCTGTTTGAATACGGGGATAGGCGAATGTTTTTTTACCATTCACAAAAAATACCAGGCTGTCAGGATAATTCTCCAATGCATAAGTATTAAAATCATGTGGATTTATAGGAGCGGTAACATGGGATAGCGGGTGATCTTTTATTCCTAACTTTAAGGTATAATGGGAATGAACGGTTTGGTAAACAATGGAGTCATCATTCAATCGCTCCATCATATCTATTTCCCCGCCATCGGGCCAACGCGCATTTTCAGCAAGCATCCAGAAAGCAGGCCATGCGCCCTGGGCATCGTTAAACTTTGCCCTTATTTCCAATCTCCCGAAGCCAAAAGCTTTTTTACCTTTGGTATAGACTCCTCCGGTAATCCACCGGGCCGTATCATCAGGAAGGCTATAGTTCATGATCCCCCGCAAGATGAGTTTCCCATCCCGCATGGCAAAACAACTGTCAAAATTGCTCATATGCCGGTTCCAATCGCTCCTTCCCCTCGGTATCTTTGACCACTTCGTGGTATCAAAATGATCCGCTTGATTGAAATCATCCGACCAGGTCAGACGCCATCCTGGCGTCCGCCTGTTTTTTGAGACAGAACAGGAAAATAAAAAAAGGCTAAGCAGAAAATAGGAATAGAAGCGCTTCATTATGGTATTTTTATAGTATTAAATTACTAGGAGATTAAGAGCCATTGCACTTAACACTCTCAGGGTTCTCCCTACGGGTAACTTTAATTAATAGCCTACTTCCAAAGGCCGTCTTGTACCCCGGCCCTTATCTTATAAGGGTAATTTATTCTTCCAGCGCTTTTATCCTGAAACTATTTACTTCCGGAGGCATATGCTCCTTTTCCATAATATCTTTCATTCTTTTCACAACATCCGGATGTTGTGCCGAAACATCATGCTGTTCCCGAATATCCTTATCCAGGTTGAAAAGCTGTATTTTTAAATTTCCTTTTTGCATATCGGGCCTGATCGCCTTCCACTTTCCCAGCCGCACAGCTTGTTTCCCTCCATAGCCGGGAAATTCCCAATACAGATACGCATGTTTCTCCTGTTTCTCCGGCTGTCCCAAAATAGTAGGCAGGTAGCTTATACCCTGAATATTCCGGGGAGGATGAATATTCAACAATTCACAAACGGTGGGGAGAAAATCCCATTCCGCAGAAAGCAAATCACTTCTTGTACCGGGCTTTATCTTCGAGGGCCAGGATATGATAAACGGCTCCCGGATCCCCCCTTCATGCACAGAACCTTTGCCCCATCCATAACCACTTTTAAAAGGGCCGCCGCTGTTAAACCAATCGGGATCAGAACCGGCTTCAAAAGTAGCGCCATTGTCCCCGGTAAATACAATAAGGGTATTTTCATAAATACCCAGATCTTTAAGTTCTTTCACGATCCTTCCGACATATTCATCCAGCAGCGTGATCATAGCGGCGCGCGTAGCATGAGGATATCGAACCGGAAAGTAGCTGCCGCCCAGGTAAGGTTTCTCATCCGTACCAAACTTTTGGATATAATGATCCACCAGTCTTTGCGGGGCCTGCAGAGAAGTATGTGGTAATGGAGAGGCATAATATAAAAAGAAAGGATGAGACCTGTTCTCTCTGATAAACCGCAAAGCTGCGGCAATAATATGGACAGGAGCGTAGTCGCTTTGCTGATACTTCTCATAGTTTTCAGGATCCTGAGGATCCAGGTGTTTGGGAAACTTCACATTGGGCCGGCGGGGTTCATTATTTAATGGCGTCCGGAAAGTATTTTCCCAGAGGTGTCCCGGATAATAGGTATGATCTTCCCGCTGGCAAAGAAATCCGAAAAAATAATCGAAGCCCTGGTTATTGGGTATGCCGGTCGTAAAGGGGCCGCCCAGACCCCATTTACCCACCAGCCCGGTTTTATACCCCGCTTTTTGCAGAAGTTCTGCAACCGTGACGGTTGAATCAGGAATAGGGAGCTGTCCTTCCAGAGAAGGATTGGCTTCCACTTTCTCATAATCCCATACCGCTCCCCTTGATGCCCATTCATCATTTCCACGAATATATGCATGTCCGGCATTCAGCCCGGTCATCAAAGCATAACGAGAAGGGGCGCATACGGGTTCCGCGTAGTGCTGCATAAACAACATGCCCCTTTTTGCCAGTCGGTCCAAATGAGGCGTTTCGATCTTCTTTTGGCCATAAGCTCCGATGTCGCCATAACCGAGGTCATCTGCAAGGATGTAAATAATGTTGGGATGTCTGGAAGTATCCGGACCCTCTTTTAGCGGTTGTGCAAAAAGAGCTCCCATAAAAAGAAAACAGTAGATCAGGGATAAAATGGAGAATTTGTTCATAATCGGATTTGCTTTACTAAATCAACAGGATCTTCCCGTTTCCGTCAGTTGCTGTACAATCTCATTGCAGACAGGATAAGCTTCCATTAACAAAGTAACGGCTAAAGAGCCCTCCTTAAAAGTAATTCATTTTATCTATTTTTCAAAAGCCCTATAAAGCGGTCTACCTCAGACATGGGTGTCGCCCAGGAGGTAACCAGCCTGATCACCGAATGGGAATCATTTGTTTTTCCCCAATAATGAAATTCAAAATTTGCTTTTAATTTTTGGATCAGATGATCCGGAAATAGAGGAAACAACTGATTGGTTTCAGGCGGGGTGATAAATCGAAATCCCGAACCCCGTATCCCTTCCGCTAATTTCCCGGCCGTAAAATTCGCATGCCGGCCTAGCTGATAATAAAGCCCATCATGAAACAGTTCTTTAAACTGGCTGCCAAAGAACCGCCCCTTGGCTAAAAGACCGCCTCTTTGTTTCAATAAGTATCGAAAATTTTCATTAATCTCCGGTTGTTGTATCACGATCGCTTCTGCAGCCAATGCCCCGCTCTTCGTCCCGCCGATATAGAAAACATCTGCCAGGCCCGATAATTCGGAAAGCATCAAATCATTTGCAGGAGCGGTAACTGCCACCGATAACCGGGCCCATCCACGTATAGCCATAAATTATTTTTTCTGCAAAGACCGGAAAGCCGGATCAATTCCTTTTTAGAATAAAGGGTTCCTAACTCGGTAGGTTGAGAAATAAATACCACCCGGGGCCTCACCCGATGTTCATCCTGGTGGATCTCAATTATCTTTTCAATGGGCTCAGGGCGCAATTTCCCGTCTTCCGAAGGAACCAGATTTATTTTGTGCCCTGTACCTTCAATCGCTCCCGTTTCATGAACATGGATATGAGCAGTGTCTGCGGCAATTATGGATTCATATGGCCTTAACATCGCAGTTAAGGCGATCAAATTCGCCTGTGTGCCACCGGATATAAAATAGATAGAAGCATCAGGATTTTGGATCTCTCTTCGTATCAGGTCAGCGGCAGATCTGGAAAAGGGATCCTTCCCATAACCAGCCGCACTGATCTGGGCATCTTTTTGTAATGCAGATAATATACGGGGATGCCCGCCATCATGATAATCATCCAGAAAGCTGAATCTATCCATAGCTCTGTGACAGGTGCTAAAGACTGTTCTCCAACGCTATAACCAAAGGCACTTTAAGCGCTTTGGGTTGTAATGAAGACAGATCAATTTCACAATCCTTATTTTTTTGCTTCCAACTTACGCTTTTTTTATAGCCTGGAATACGAATATGAGTATTTTTGGCAGGAGTAAAATTCTGAATAGTGACTTTTGACCGATATGCAGGAATAATGCAGTATAAATTTTTATTTTTTTGCGTAAAAAACATTTCAATATGGGCGCTGTTTTCATCAGGTTTTATCAATTTACTAACATCGTAACCCGACATGTAGCTGGCCTTGCTTGTTTTCGGCCGTGCGCCGGCACTCCACTGCCGGATCCGTTTCCATGGACGCGTATCATAGATTGCGTCCCCATTGGTCTCAAGCCAGCTTCCTATTTCTGCCAATCGTTGCTGCATGATCACCGGAATCCGGCCATCCGCCGTAGGACCCACATCCAATAACAAGTTCCCGCCCCGTGATACCACATCTATCAGCGTTAAAATAAGTTGGTAACCGGTTTTATAATCCTTCAAGGACTCCATTCTGTTGTATCCATAGGAATATCCGATGCCCTGGCTTTCTTCCCAGGTGATGCCAGGGTCTTTGCCGCTTCCATATTCTGAAGTCGTGTACGTACAACCTGTATTTTTTCCCCGGGTATTGCTTCCCCAGCGGTCGTTCACCACCACCTCTTTGGCGACCGGGGAATCATTAAAGAGCCAGGCCAGGAACTTCAGGCTATGCCAGGCGGTATCCGGTAAATCCCATTCCCCATCCGCAAAGATCACCGAAGGCTTGTAGCGGGTAACCAGATCTTTTAATTCGGGCATCATCACTTTCCGGATATAAAGTTGCCGGTCTGCCAGCCATAAGGGATTATACCATTCATATAAAGAGTAGTAATACCCCATACGCAACCCTGCTTTCCTGACCGCATGAGTAAGGTCGCCGAGTAAGTCGCGATGGGGCGTGCCGGTAACCGCATTCCAGGGATGCCCCCAGGAGCTGTCTGCCCAGGGACTGTTCCATAAGCAGTATCCCTCATGGTGTTTGGATGTCAAAACCACATAACGCGCCCCCGATTGTTTGAAAATGCGGGCCCATTGATCCGGGTCAAACAGCTCCGCATGAAACTGTTTTTCAAAATCTTCGTAATGGAAATTGCCCCCGTATTTTTTCTCCTGAAAAGCTTTTACCGCTGCATGCGCTTTAGCATCCTTATTTCTCAGGTCATTCCAATACCATTCGGCATAACTGGCGCCGCTGTTGGGAATAACAGGCACGTACGAGGGGACGGAATACACGCCCCAATGGATAAATATCCCAAATTTGGCTTCGTTAAACCAGGCCGGGATACCCCGCGTATTCAAAGATTTCCAATTGGGCTCATAATGCTGCGCTGCAAGCGGGCAGACACCGCCGGCAAGCAGCGCGAAGAGGATCAATATTTTTTTCATAAGCATTCTTTATTCTAAAATCATTTCTACTACCGGAATTTCATAAGGAGGTTTCAATTTCGGGACAGTCAATACCAGATCATTCGGGTTGGCGTCACTTCGTTCATACAATAATTCCGAATCATCATTTAAAAACTGTATATACTTTATCTTGTTTTGATAACCCGGCAGGGTCAATTTGCCATTCTCCGGGTATTCATAAAGGAACAAATATAATTTTTTGTTTTCAGGATCATAAGTCAATTTGGTTCCTTCCGGTATTTTAAAATTTTCAGGCGCATAGGTACAGTTATAGATTGCTTTACTATTGGCGTGCATCCAATACGCCATGCTGTCCAAAGCATTTTTAGCTCTATAATCAAATTCCCCGCGCGCAGTAGGTCCTACGTTTAGGATAAGATTTCCTCCATTGGAAACTGATGAAATTAAAAGATCAAGTAATTGCCTGTGTGTTTTCCAACTTGTTTCATCTCTGTAATACCCCCAGGAGCCTGAAAAGGTCTGGCAGGTTTCAAAGGCTTTGCCCCGGTATTTTTGGAGCGCCTCCGGACTTACCTGCTCGGGGGTTTCAAAATCATATCCATCCGCATAATCATTCAGATCCAACCGGTTATTAACAATGATACCGGGTTGCAATTTCCGCACCATGGCCAACAGTTCTTTGGAGTGCCAATCCTTATGCCCCTTCCCAAAGGGGCCGGGGTATGAAAAATCCAGCCAAAGAATATCAATCTTACCGTAGTTGGTCAACAGCTCCCTCACCTGATGAAATAAATATTCCCTGTATTTAGAAAAATCCTTTCCCTTATTCAACCGGGCATAAGCCGCGGAATCTTTTAAATCTTTAGGACGTTGTGGATGTACGCGATCAATGGTAAAATCCGGATGATGCCAGTCAATCAACGAATAATAAAAACCCACCTTTAGTCCTTCTTTTCTGAATGCATCTACAAATTCTTTTACGAGGTCACGTTGAGCTTTGGTATTGGTAGCCTTATAGTCTGTGTATTTTGAGTCAAAGAGGCAGAAACCTTCGTGATGTTTAGTGGTAAGTACTGCATATTTCATTCCTGCAGCCTTAGCCTGCTTAGCCCACTTTTCAGGGTCAAAATGATCGGGATTAAATTCATCAAAATAAATCTGATAGTCTGCATTGGTCATGCGTTCTCTGTTCTTTACCCATTCATGGCGAGCCGCCAAAGAGTACAATCCCCAATGGATAAACATACCGAAACGAGCGTCTGTCCACCATTGCATGCGCCGCTCTTTTTGCCGGAGCGTCTCATTAGAAAGCTTTTTTGTCTGGGCAAATGAAGAAATGCTAAATAGGCAGATCAGGATCAAATAAATAAGTTTATGTTTCAGCATGAAGATTGTTAAATATTTAAATAATAGAACCTATTCCAAACGTTATTCCTCTTTCCGAGAGAAATAAGCTTCACTAAATGAACCACCTATAACTCATACGCCATCGCCGGATCGCTAATACTGTCCTTCCCCGTTTCAACTCTACCTGCAAAACGGTGGAAATACGCTTCTCCCGATTCGATTGAAAAATCATACC
>CAYZGR010000041.1:25649-27618 GCA_964478125.1 uncultured Chitinophagaceae bacterium
CTACCTGCAAAACGGTGGAAATACGCTTCTCCCGATTCGATTGAAAAATCATACCAGTTTCCACTATCAGAAAGATTCCACGACAACCTTTTTCTCTTTGCCGGTTTCAAAACAAAAGAAGGCTCCGCATCGTATCCATATGCATTAGATCGTACGGTCAAATCCATATCTTTTTTCCCTGTATTTGTCAATAAGACCGAAATTCCACCTTTCTTGTGATCATACTCGAGTTGTGTAACCGGCGAACGATGTTGGGTATTACCACGAAACGCCTGAAAATACCCGTTTGGTCCGTATATTTCCAAATGATATGCTCCTTCCCGCGTCACGGTCCATTCATCTTCAAGAGATTTCCCCGCTTCTACCGTATATCTTTTGGGTATAGCCTCCAGCTTATGCATGTCATAAACATGATAGACCGCTCCCCTGCTTCCTTTATTTTCAAAAATCAATCTTACTTTATTCTGTCCTTTCAAAAATTCCAGGTGGCAGTGAAGCCGATAAGGAAGCGCACGTGAAAACCGGGCTCCTTTTTCCTGGTAAAGAGCCGACTTTTCCAGGGGTTTTGCTTTAGGGAGTCTTTTAGATGCCGCCTCAATTTTTTTATAATCTGAGGTGTCCGGCATACGAGGAAATTTAGGATCGTTGGGCGTAATAAAGTCAAATGCAGCGGTCAAATCACTAAAAACATTCCGATGCCAGGGGGAGATGGCCGGGATGGTTAGACCAAAGCGTTTTTCTATAAACTGTCCTACAGAGGTGTGATCAGATAGCTCCGAATTCACCCACCCCCCTTTGCTCCATGGAGATAAAATATACATGGGAACTCTTGGCCCCGGTCCCCAGGGACGGAGGTTCCCGGAAATATCATCCCGTTCATCCAGATAGTTCTTACTGCTATTCCCATTGTCGAAATACATGCCGGCCAGATCCACTGTAGATTTTCCTGCCAGAGATCCATCTTTGTTGTATGACGGAACAGCCGGAGCCGGCACATGATCAAACAAGCCGTCATTTTCATCAAAAGTGATAAAGAAAACGGTTTTACTCCATACGTCAGGATTTGAGGTAATAGCTTCCAAAATACGATGGGTAAAATCTGCTGCACGATAAGGGCTGGAAGGAGCTCCGGGGTGTTCGGAGTCATCTTTGGAAGGGAGTACCCAACTTACCTGGGGCAGGGTTTCATTAAGAACGTCCTTTTTCAGGTCTTCCAGCGACCAGTGCCGCATCCCGCTTTCATAAACCGGGGATCCCGGCCCGCATTCGCGAAAGCTTTCAAAAGCAAGGCAACCATGCATAGCCCCTGTCCAGTTGTTATTAGGATCCTGGTATATTCTCCACGAGATGCCGTGCTTTTCCAGGACATCAGGAATAGTCGGCCATGTGAACGCATTGCCCTGATAGGTATATCCAGGCTCCGGTAGTTTTCCCTTTATCCAGCATCTCAAGTTCTCCGGTTCTGCATCCTTATCGGTACAATTGATCCCGGCGGCCCGCTTTTCAGGATCGAAATTAGAGCCTGAAAAGAAGAATATCCTGTTGGGGTCTGTCGGCCCTGCATGGGAGCAAAAATAAGCGTCGCAAATAGTAAAAGATTCGGCCATCGCATATTGAAAAGGGATTTCTTCCCGTGTATAGTAAGCCATGGAGTAAGGGGTCTTGTACAACGGCCAATAGCCATATTTCCCCTGGTTCCATGCGGCTTGCATATCCCGGAAGCCGTGCGGCGTGCCTTGTACAAATGCAGCATTGGAGCTATTCCTGTTTGCCCGGTAAGGAGGAATCAGGCGCTCGCCATCCGATTGATGAAATACGCGCCGACCGCTTTCCAAAGGGATCGGAAAACGATCTCCAAAACCTCTTACACCCTTCATAGTACCAAAATAATGATCGAAAGAACGGTTTTCCTGCATTAAAATAACAATGTGCTTCACATCCTCAATAGAATGTTTCACACTATGGGCCT
>CAYZGR010000042.1:0-26916 GCA_964478125.1 uncultured Chitinophagaceae bacterium
CAAAATTTTCCCTGATATAAGCAACGGAAGGATGACATTGAATGGAAAGATTGCCGCCCTGTACCGTATCCAGGAAATCAAAACGAATGGGAAATTCATCTTCAAATCTTTCTGCATGCTTCCGGCCTAAAATTTCTTTATTATGCGCAAACATTAAAAAGTCAAAAGATATTTCCAGGAGCAAGTGACCGCTTTCAAACAACAATCCATTTTCCGGCGTGATCAGTTCAAAAGACCAGGCATAATTTACTTCTTCTTTGTTAATTCCTTCAATATTCCCCTTCATCCATTGTCCGCCCCAGGCGCCCGGTTCGAACCAGGGCCGAACACGGAAAACATTTTCACTCATGGTGCGTAGCGCTCTTTTTAAATCCTTATAATACATCCAGGTGATCGCATCCGGACGCTGGCTATCAACGACAACTTCAATATTATTTAAAACATCCTTTTTATGTTTGTTCAATAAAACCCAATCTACAAAGTAAAAGCGCTTATACATTTGCACCGTATCTTCGATTCTACTACTTCCCAGGTTCGTGATGTTTCCCGCGCGCATACGGTACTGCAATTCATTTTTAGGTAGATCAAAATAAATGACCGGCGCATCCCAGGAGGATAAAGCAGCGCCGGTTCCCATCAAAATATTAACATCATAATCCGGGTCGGGTAAACATTGCGAAATCCTCTTTTTATCAAAAAGATCAACCAACTCTTTGTCACATTTCGTTCCCCAAACCGAATCTTCTTTTCCAAGATAAGGTTTCACCAGCTCATTTATTTGTTCTTCCGGTAAAAGCCAGTCGTTTGTATCCTGAATGTTTATTTTTAAATTTTTAGGTAATACACCTTGCAATTCGCTTTTTACTTTTTTCCAAAAAACACCCGTATAACCATCGATGCACACTGTTTTTCGCTTCACAATATATGCTGCCAGTGAGCCGACATCTTCATAGATCTTCCCATCTTCCAGATGAAAGGAGGGATAAATATCATACTCCAATTGAGGGCATACTTCTTTATTGCCCTTCGTCATTGCAAGTCCCGCATTTTTGCGGGATGAAGCAATCTCCTGATCATGAGCTGATATTTTTGTTGAGACTGCTTCGTCGCCTGCCTTCCGGCCAGGCAGGTTCCTCCCTACCTGCGCTGCGGCTTCGGCAGACAGGCCCTCAGTGACATGGCGCTCCACATTCTTTTTTAGAGGTAATAAAAACTGGTTTGTTTTTCGAAAAACATCTTTTTTGTTTTCTTCATTCCTATTTTTCAATAAACGTGCAGCACCCAGTATGGTTGCCTTATCTCCCAATTCAGATGTCATGGCTTTAACGGATAAATTGTTTTTTATAAACTCTTTTTTCATTTCATCAATAAAAAAGCAGGAAGCTCTGCTGATGCCGCCTCCAAGAACCAGGCATTCCGCTCTAAAACGATCAAGCCAAGGGGCTAAAAACGCGGCAAGCTCTTTACCAAAATCGGCGAAAACCTGAATCGCTTCCGACTCATTTTGCAAGGCCCGTTCATAAAGGATCTTTACTTCCTTCAGCTGCTCTCCTTTACACAACGCATATTTCTTTAGCAATCCTCTTCCAGAAAAATAATCTTCCGCCTTCCCATTTTTATAAGGCACCTGGTACAAAGTGCCCCCTTCTGGAACATTATTTCCCTCTTGAACAGGTGTGCCGTTTTTAAGAAATGCGGCGCCCAAACCCGTCCCCAATGTGATTGCAACGATATTTTGATAAGCCGCTGCTGCCCCCTGCCAGTCTTCTCCCAAAGCAAAGCAAGCCGCGTCATTTTTAAAATAGACCGGAAAATCCTGCGGTAAATGCAGTTCCTTTTTTAAGGCATCCCTTATGTTTATTCCATACAATGCGTCATATTTCCCCAATCCTTTGATCAGCGATATGCCGCTTTCATAATCAAAGGGACCCGGCATGGCCATACCGATACCGGCAAGATCAGCCGGTTTTATATTTTTTATTATTGTCTTTATATTTTCACTCCATTCTTTTAAAATACTAGGGCTGTTTGCACCTGTATTTATTGTACTTTTATGGTAACTTTCAGCCAAGAGATCGCCATTTACTTCGTTCACCAAAGCGCCTGCGATGTGCGTTCCGCCGATATCCAGTCCTAAAATAATTTTCATGTACAAATGTTTAAACATAGCAAAGATAACGCATATCTTTTAAAAACCAAATCTTATTACAAAAGTAGTAAACAGTAGCAGTTACTTACTACTTCGAGAGCCCGATGCCGCTGTCTGTACCTTGCCTACTTTTTTATATCAATAGAATACGTAAACTTGTCCGAACGGTAAAAACCAATATTATATTCTACCGGCCGGTCGCCGGGATCATATACAAAGCGTTCTCTTACCAATATGGGATCATGGGGAGAAATATCCAATTTTTTGGCCATCATGCCGGCCAGTTGTGCCCGGATATGTTCGTTGGACCGAACGACGATGATACCAAACTTTTCTTCCAATAACTGGTAAAGCGGCTGGTTGAAGTCTTCCCCTCCATCCAACCCGATCCGGGGGTGAAAACTGCTTTCAAAATAGACCACCGGTTTACCCTCAATAGACCTGAGCCGTTTCAGCAATAGCACTTTCGTATGCTTCCTTATCCTAAAAAAGCGAGACAGCTTCTCATCTGCTTTTACCCACGAAACACTTATTTCTTTATTCTCGAAGGCAACGCCTTTCTCCATCATTTCCATAGTAAAGCTATGCCAGTGAGTGAGTTGAGTAGACAATCCGCGAGGAGTTACAAACGTACCCACCCCTTTTTTGCGAGTGATCAGTCCTTCATTTTCCAGCTTATTGGTCGCCTGCCGGATCGTGTTCCTTGAGACACCAAAGCGGTTGGCCAATTCTACTTCTTTTGGTAACGGTTTACCTCTTTTATACGCAGACTGACCGATCAGTTTACGTAATATTTGTTCGACCTGAGCATGTAAGGGAAGATGACTCTTATGATCAATTTCGAGATTCATAAATGTTAAAATAGGTGCAAACATAGTATTTATAGCGAAAACTTTCTGTCATCCTCTGAATATTCCCTAATTTTATCCTCAAAAAAGGATTAGATGGAAAGAAAGGTTGATGAAACATCCATGGCTGAAAAAATAGCGGATTTTCTCCGGAAGCTGAAAGATTCAAAAGACATGAGCAAAAGGAATTATATCAGGGGAGAGAAGATGTATCTATTGGGGTATTGTCAGGTACTCACCCACGGGAAAAATCAATGGGAAGTTTTAGTAGATATCCCTGATGAAGAGGCCGTAGAATTAAAAATTAAAACCGATGAAGAGGATTGGTTTTGTTTTCAAAAAAAGAAACCCCTGGAATGGGGAAGTTGGGGCATTGCCGCTTTATTGCAGGTAAAAGAAGAATTAAAAAATACAGCCCCTCAGATACACCCGGAAGGGAGAACCTACACGCGGGAAGGTATGATGAAAAGAGTACTGGAAGAACGGAAAGAAAAGGCGCTTAAAGCTGATTATAAAATAAAGTTTGCAGATAATATTCATGGCGAACACACGCTTATTAATGAAAAAGGAGTTCATTACAAAATTACATTGAGAGACTTTGAAAATGAGACAGGCTATATTGATAACCCGGACCTGAAAACGAACAAATTAGGGACTACCAAGCATATCATGTATGCCTTTGATGTTTTAAAATCAAATAAAAGGACTTTTAACCGGTTGAGTAAACAATATCCTTTTATAGAGGTCTTCCTGGATCCGCTGAATGACTACCGTATCACCTGGTACTATCCCCATGAAATGAAACCTAAGGAAAAAAAATTAATAACTAAATATTTCGGTGATAAAAACTATATTGATGAAGATCGTGTTAAAGACTTTCTATTGTTTATTCGGGATGCCGGTGTTATTTCCAATATCAAGATCAGGCCGGAGGTAGAAGAGAAGGTACAGAAAGCCTGGGATGAAGAAATGCTTGAGGCGGTAAAAAACACGGAAAAATTAGACTTCTCCCTGTTAAATGCCCGGCTTTTCCCCTATCAGAAAAAAGGCGTACAGTTTGCCACCTTCAGGAAAGGGGCCATCATCGCCGATGAAATGGGATTGGGAAAAACCCTTCAGGCCATAGGAACGGCGATAATGAAAAAAGAACTCTTTGGGTTTAAAAAATGCCTGATCGTATGCCCGGCCTCGCTCAAAGATCAATGGAAACAGGAAATAGAAAAGTTTTGTAACGAAAAGGCTACGGTCATACAGGGGTTCCCGGAAGAAAGAGAAGCTTTATACAACGAAAGCACGGCTTATTTTCTTATTGTCAATTATGAAACCGTTCTACGGGACCTGAACGCTATGAATAAGTTGGATATTGATTTCATTATCCTGGATGAAGCTCAACGCATTAAGAATTATTCTTCCGTTACGGCGCAAAATATTAAAAAACTCAATAAAAAACATGCTCTGGTTATCACCGGCACCCCGATTGAGAATCGACTGATCGACCTTTATTCAGTCATGCAATTCGTGGATCCTGATTTTTTAACGCCTCTGTGGGAATTCTCTTATCAGCACTGTTACTTTGACGCCAACAAGAAGGACAAGATCGTGGGTTATTACAACCTGCAGCAACTCAACGACCGGTTAAAATCCATTTTATTACGGAGAGAAAAAAGAAACGTCATCAAAGAGTTGCCCCAGGTTACCGAAATGACCGTTCCGGTAAATCTCCATCCCGATCAGGCGGATTATCATAGTTCTTTTGCAGCGGGAGTGGCGGCTATTTTAAGAAAAAAGTTTATCTCTCCCTATGATTGGCAAAAGCTGATGCTGCTGTTAAATAACATGCGGATGGCATGTGACAGCACCTATCTTATTGATAAGGAAAGCTATCATTCTCCCAAGCTGGAAGAACTTAAACATATCCTCATTGAAAAATTAGATATCCAAAACAGCCCCCGGAAAATTATCATTTTTTCAGAATGGGTAACCATGCTGAACCTGATTGGGAAAGTGCTTCGGGAAAACGGAATAAGTTATGCCCAACTCACGGGAAAGGTAGCTGTGAAAAACAGGGGGAAGTTGGTGAAAAAGTTTGAAACCGAGCCCTCCTGTCAGGTTTTTCTGTCCTCTGAGGCCGGCGGCAGCGGACTGAATTTGCAGGTGGCAGACACGGTGATTAATTTTGAGCTTCCCTGGAATCCGGCGAAGAAAAATCAGCGGATCGGCCGCATCGACCGCCTCGGACAAAGAAATAAACAACTAACCGTGATCAACCTGCTCACACGGGATTCTATTGAAATGAAGATTGCCTCCGGGCTTACTCTGAAACAAAATCTTTTTGACGGGGTTTTGGGAGAAAATGGCATGGATGAAGTAGACTTTTCGGCTTCGGGAAGGGCACAGTTTCTTAAAGAACTGGAAGCTATTATGGATGACCTGGACAACCCGGATGCTCCCAGAGAAACGGAACCCGAAGAACCCGTTACATCAGAAAAAGAGACCATAAAAGATTTGATCAGCGAAGAAGCAGGGAAAGAGGATTTAGCGGGAAGCATTCATACAGAACAGGAAAAACCTGTCCCTCAAAAAGACCCATCTCAAACCGAAGCCGTGGAAAGCGTGTTGAACAACGGCATGGAATTTCTTTCCGGCCTGTTGAAAATGGCCACCGGAAAAAATGCCGGGCTGGAAAACAAAAGAGTGGAAATAGATAAAGAAACAGGGGAGATCGTCATGCGGTTCAAGCTGCCGGGCCTATAAAATAAATTTTTCTGACCTTTGCATCATGCATCCAAAAGACCTGTCCATTGAAGACTTCTCTTATGTTCTGCCCAAAGAAAAAATAGCGCTATATGCTGCCGAGCCAAGAGACAGTTCAAGGCTCCTTATTTATGATGAAGGTTTGATCAAAGAAGATATTTACCGGAACCTGGAACATCATTTACCCAAAAATTCGGTATTGGTGTTCAATGACACCCGGGTGATTAAATCCCGCCTTTTATTTCCCAAATCCACCGGGGCCATTATTGAAATTTTTTGCCTGGAACCCTATGAAGATTTTAGAGGTTATGACCTTTTTTTCCGGCAAACCGGGAAGGCTTTATGGAAATGCATGATCGGAAAAGCAGGGAAATGGAAAGAAAAACGATTGTCAAAAACCCTTTCCATTTCGGGAACGGAAGTTACACTTACTGCCGAACTCCAAAAGAAATTAACAGATTCCTACCTGGTTGAATTATCCTGGACACCGCCCGCCATTTCCCATGGTGAAATAATGGATGCTGCGGGAGTTACCCCCCTGCCGCCCTATATCAAAAGGAAAGCCAATAAGAAAGATGAAACCAGTTACCAGACGATCTATTCGGCACATGAAGGATCTGTGGCAGCGCCCACGGCCGGGCTCCATTTTACGGATAAGATGATGAAGGGCTTCCAAAGAAAGGGAATCGAGACCTTATTCACTACCTTACACGTCGGCGCCGGGACTTTTAAGCCCGTTAAATCAGATTTCATGGAAGGTCATATCATGCATAAAGAATGGATGAATATTACCGTAGAATTCCTGGAAAATCTTCTAAAAAACATAGATAAAAGCATCATTACCGTCGGTACAACTGCAACACGCACGCTTGAAAGCATTTACTGGATGGGAAATAAAATCATAAATGATAAAGTAAACGATATACACGATCTGCAAATCAGTCAATGGGAGGTATATGACCTTCAAGAAATACACAGCCCAGAAGAGGCTACTGCCGCGCTTATTCATTGGATAAAAAGCCGGGGAAAAAGCCATCTGATGATAGAGACGGGAATTCTTATTGCCCCGGGATATGATTATAAAATGATAAACGGTCTGATCACCAATTTTCACCAGCCCCAATCTACTTTATTGCTGCTGGTTGCTGCATTAATGGGAGAGGAGTGGCGAAAGGTATATGATTATGCCCTTCAACATAACTTCCGGTTTTTGAGCTATGGAGACGGATGTCTGATTTTGCCTAGAAAGGAAACGCCCCGCCTTCTTCAGATTACCTCTTTTTAAAGTCGCTCACAAAATAAATTTTTTGAGTTGTGGATTTTAATTTTCTGCAACAGTATCGGTTTCGCACAAAGATTCTCACAGATTACAAACCTTCTTCAAATATAGCCCGCCGTTCCATTGCGTCATTCATTCGGCAATCCCTGCCGAACTCCTATACGTTTGCAATAGCACAATATCCAACACTATTTCCTTCAGCTAAAATGCATCTTCTCTTTCCCCGTCAGATTGTCTGCCTTCTTTTTCATCTTTACCGGCTTCCAGCTTGCCAAAAGTATAACTGATACTCAATTGCAGGTTACGGGGAGATCGTTGATAACTGCTGGTTTCTGTAAAATCATCGGTTATTAAAGAGCTGGCCCATTTTCTCTGGTTGAAGACATCAGACAGACGCAAGGAAATATCTCCTCTCTTGTCAAAAAAGGATTTACGGACACCAAGGTCACTATACAACATTCCTTTTCGCGTCCCTTGTGCAACGGACCTCGGCCCCCGGTAATGAACATAAGCAAAGCCTCTTATATCCCAGGGCAGGGGAAAATAAGAGGAAAATCGCCCATTCAATGACCAGTTTTTGTATGGTCGATCAAAACCGGATACTTCATTCCTCCGCATCCCGATATTGGTCCTTACCGTCCAGCCCGGAACAATATCCGCACTTAAACCCGTTTCCAATCCAAAATAATTCTCTTTCCCCTTATTTTGATATGTCATATATGAAACTCCGTCTTTATTAATGGTTCTGATCCTTTGGATCGGATGATAGGTATGGCGATAAAAAGCAGCGCCATACAAGCTAAACTGGTTGATGAATTTCCCATAACGCAGTTCAAAAGAATTATCAAATTCCGGCTTCAGGTCCGGGTTCCCGGATCGGATGTTTTCGGGATCGGAATAGTCGACAAAAGGATTCAATTGCCGCCACCAGGGCCGGTCTGCTCTTCGGGTATAACTGAAAGAAATATTATCTTCATTTTTAAATCTATAGGAAATATTAAGCGTGGGGATCAAATTCAGGAATTCATTATGGAAATTTTGATCCAGTATATGCTGTTTGGTAATAAGCAGTTCTTTTTCAAGCCTTAACCCGGTTTGCAGGCTAAACTTTTTGACCTCTGTCCGGTACATGGCATAAAGAGAATACTCATGGTCATAGGAAATGAAATCATTACGCAAAGTGTCATTGATCAGATATTCGCCTGCCGAATCATCAAAATATTTAGGGATAAAATTGTTGTCATCTGTTTCCCATTCGGCTCTGAATCCGGCCTCCAATCTGGATTTCTCACTGAAGGGCTGCACATAATCCAGATCTACGGTAAATCCATTATCATAACTCGTAGTAAAATGATGTTTTAATTCATTTAACTCCTCCCATTTACTTTGCTGATCAAATAACTCGTCATCTTTATCATCCCGCTTTGAATAATAAGCTTCAAAATCCAGTATATGATCTTCGTTGTCCTGAAATGTTTTTCTATAGGTTACGCCCGCATGGTATTGCCAGGAGTTTTCATGTCCCGTAATATTTCGGATATAGCCAGACAACAACTCTTTCTTTCCATTATGTCTTTGGGTGACGAGCTTTTCAGTTTCATTCTCCGTATCATGCCCGAGGCCAAAGAAGACACCGATCCGATCTTCATCCGTAATTTCATAATACAAATTCCCATTATAAGAAAAGTCTTTATCAAGATCTGTCCCGCTACGGGATTGGTGGGTATAAAATACGGTATCCAGCATATTTTCCCTGTCAAGATAACCTTCAAACGGGTCCCTGTCATATTCAAAACTGAAGCTGTTATTCCAGCCAAATTTTTTTCGGGTAAGATTAATACTTATCCCGGGGGAATATCCGCCGTTCGTATTCCCGTTGAGCGAAGCCACTCCACTCAATCCGATCAAATGTTCCGACTTGGTAATAATGTTCAATACGATACCTCCCTCTTCCGTTGCGTATCGCGCCGAGGGGTTAGTAATGACTTCTACCTTTTTTAGCGTCCCTGCGGGAATGAGTTTTAATACGGTTTCTATATTGTCGCCGTAAATTCTGGAAGGTCTGCCATCAATTAAAACCGTTACTCCCTGTCCCATCACACTGGGCACACCATCTTCATCCAGTTCTACCATAGGAATATTTTCCAGGATCTGGGTGGCATTGGTACTCATGGCCCGGATGTCGTCTGTAATATTAAATATGGTTTTATCTAACTCGTATTGTACCTGGGGAACACTACTCTCCACCACTACCTCATCTAGGAGCCGGTTGCTTTTCTTCAGAATAATTACACCCAGGTTTTCCGTATGGCCTTCTTTTACCGCAATATCTGTTATCTGGCGGGTCGAATAACCCAGGTAACTGATCCTTACCATATATCGGCCGGGGGAAATATTATTTAATTCAAATCTCCCGTTATCTTTGGTTTTAGCTCCCGTTATGATAGAAGAATCCGATACCCGCAACAATACCGCAGAAGCAAAACCTATACCCGACCGGGCGTTATCAACTACCTGCCCTTTGATGGTACCTCCATGGGACGATTGCGCCTGTATAGCAGAAACTGAAAGAAGTACTAAATAAATAAGTATAATAACCGTTTTCATAGATATATAGAATTATAACGACTCTTTAATCAAAACGCAAATATCCCGCTTCTGTTTATGAAAACTTTGAAGAGATTTTGAAGAAATCTGAAGAACGGCGTTATCCGGATAGGTTTAGTTGATAAAGGATAATTTAAATTGATGATATCCGTCTTTGTATTCATAGTGAATTGAAAGGTTGTTCTGTTTGCAAATTTGTTGCACAATGGAAAGGCCCAATCCTATGGAATCAGCGCTTTGATTATTTTTCTTAAACCGGACAAACATTTCATCAGGGGGAATATCCAATGGTTTCCCCGTATTGGCAATGATCAAATGCCGCGTGGTAAGCAAAATCCGAATATGGCCCTCATTTTGATTGTGCCGGATCGCATTGCTCAGGAGGTTATTGATGAGTATATCTGCCAAAACAGGATGTATATTTATCCTTACGTCTTCAGCTATGTTTTTTTGTAAATGAAGGTGTTTCATTTCAACAAGCTCCTTAAATGCGAATAACTTGTCTTTTAAACGATCACTCAGGTTAACGGCCTCGGGAGGTTCGAACTCCTGATTATCCAGTTTGGAAAGTAAAGTAAGCGACTGGCTCATTTTACTCAGCACCCCTAACGAGTTGTGTGCACTCAGGATCAGCCTGGCCTGATGGTCATCAATGTCGGTGTCTAAAAGTAATTCCAGCTTCCCGCGAATAATGGCTAAAGGAGTCCGGAGTTCATGCGAGGCATTGTCTGTGAATTCCTTTAATGTTCTGTAATCCTGCTGTGCTTTATCGGTCATCTGTTTTAAAAAGATATTTAATCTTTTAAATTCTACGGTACTGGTCTCCGGGAAGTCTAATGCCGTTTTTTGTTTCAGTTTAAAGGTTTGAATGGCGCGTAACGTTTTATGAAAAGGGGACAACAAATATTTGGATACTACAAAAGTGAGCAGCCCGGTGATTATAAGGAACAAGATATAAATCCCGGTAAGTGATCTGAGTACGGCCTCGGTAATGTCATCCGACTCTATCATAGAGTCATGCGTGGATATGAAATAATGTTTACCCTTTATTTTCCGGGAAACAGAAAGTTTTACTTCAGGTTCTTTCCGGTTCAGATAATCATGCCAGATCATCGTATCTGAAACGGCCAGGCCCATGACCGGCATGTCTATCGGAAGAATGCGAATATCTATTTCATGATTGGTAAGTGAATCAATGGGTATTCCCCTTTTGATCTCTTTCGAAATAAGGTTGATGCGATGCTTTAAAAATCTGGCCTGTTCCTGATCAACCTCCCGTTTTATGTTATAAAAGGAAATCACCCCACCCATTAATAATATGACCAAAGTAACGAGCAGGTAAAGAACTGCAAATTTATAAGCCAGCTTCATGTTTTTTTGGTATTGAATTTATACCCTAATCCATAAACCGTTTCGATATAGTCTGTACCCCCGGCCTGCACTATTTTTTTTCTAAGGTTTTTTACGTGCTGGTAGACAAAATCAAAATTCAGCAGGTTATCAACATAGTCTCCCCACAGGTGCTCTGCAATAGACTGCCGGGTGAGTACACGGTCTTTATTGATAATAAGATAAAGCAATAAGGCATATTCTTTACGGGTAAGATCCAAAGGTTGTTTATGAACAACCGCTTCCATTTTACTGGTATTAACATGAATCTCATTGCAGGTCACCCTCTCATCACCCTGCAGGAATTTCCGCCGGTAAATGGCCTTTAGCCGGGCATTGAGCTCCGGCAGATGAAAGGGCTTGGTGAGATAATCATCGGCCCCCCGTTCAAGACCGCTTACTTTATCATCCAGGGCATTTTTTGCAGAAATGATCAGGATACCACTTTTATTTTTCTGTGTTTTGATAAAGCGTAAAATATCCAATCCGCTTCCGTCAGGCAGCATAATATCAAGCACAACACAATCATAATAGAAAATGCTTAATTTATCAATGGCTTCCCGGTAATCTTCTGCAAGCTCACAGATATAACCTTCCTTCAGGAGGTAATCCGCAATATTTTGTGCCAGTTCTTTATGATCCTCAATGACCAATACCTTCATCAGACGGGCAAATTACTACTTTATTCTGAAGGAATTTTGAAGATGAAAAGAGATAACAGCACATATCGCATTGCTTTCGATATTCTTATTATTCTTCGGGAAAGGGAGTCGGGACGCCGATAAATTGATCAAAGGCTTCGACAGGGGAAGGTGCGGCTATGTAAAGCTCCTCCGGATCAACTCAGCGGTATAAAAATTATATGTATTTGGATGAAAAGGATCCCGACCTCAGTCAGGATCCGATGTAGCGAGATCGGGATTTGAACCCGAGACCTCAGGGTTATGAATCCTGCGCTCTCACCAACTGAGCTACCTCGCCTAATACTTTATTTTAAGAACACAGAGCGGGAGCGGGATCTGAACCCGACTCCGCCTCAGGAAACCCATTCTGCTCTGTCCCGGGCAGACACGTCGCTTTTTTTTGGATTGCAAAGATAACATTTCAACAAAATATAACAAGCCTCCGACAAAACTTTATGTTTCCCCACTCCTTCAAAACGTTTTACTTTTGTACTCGCAATCCGGAAAATGATGTACGACATAAGAGTGATAGAATATGGCAGTCCCGAATACCAGGACATGCTTCTACTACGAGAAGCGCTCCTGCGAACCCCGTTGGGGCTAACCTTCTCACAACAGGAATTGCAAAGAGAGATCAGCGACCGGCTTATCGGATGCTTTCATCCCAAACAATCGGTTCTCCTGGGGTGCTGCATGCTCACTCCCATAGATGAAAATATTGTGCAACTGCGACAAATGGCGGTAGTCGAAAAATATCAGCACCGGGGTATAGGGAAAAAATTAGTCCGCTTTGCAGAAGGGGAAGCCCGGCAATCCGGTTTTGCCACCATAATAGCGCATGCGCGCAAACCGGCCGTACCTTTTTACGAACGATCCGGCTTCATTAAAGAAGGGGAAGAATTTACCGAGGTGACGCTCCCTCATTTTCTGGTGAAAAAGACATTAGGGCCGCAAACAAACGACGTATAACTTTTAACTTCCGGCTTCCCAGATTTGGCAGAGCCGAACCACGACCTCCACGGCTTTTTGCATATCCTGCACACAAATCCATTCCTGCTTCGAATGAAACGCATGTTGTCCGGTAAAAAGATTCGGGCAGGGAAGTCCTTTATGGGAAAGCATCGCGCCATCAGTGCCCCCGCGAATGCTGTGATGCTGTGGCTCAATACCGGCTTCACGAATGGCTTGCAGAGCATATGCAGACACTTCCGGATGCCTGGCAATCACCTGCTGCATGTTGCGATATTGCGCTTCAATCTTCAAATCCCCTTTGGCGCCGGGATATTTTGAAAGTATACTATTGAGCAGGCTATTCAGATAACTGCCGTGGGATCGAAGTCCTTCTTCCGTGAAATCACGCAAAATAAATTCTGCTTTTGCCTTTTCGCCATTCCCACGAACATGTAAGGGATGAATAAAGCCCTCTTTATTTTCGGTAGTTTCAGGGGAAAGCCGATCTTTAGGCAGGCGGTCAATAATGGATGAGACCACTTTGATCGCATTAACCATTTTCCCTTTAGCAGATCCGGTATGCGCGGAAATTCCTTCAATGGTTATCGTCGCTTTATCCGCATTAAAATTCTCATCTTCAAAGGCGCCTAATACATCTCCGTCTAACGTGTATCCAAAATCGGCATTCAATTTTTTCAGATCCACATATTGCGTGCCTTTGCCAATTTCTTCATCCGGGGTAAATAAAATACGGATCCGTCCATGCTTCACCTCCGGATGTTGCATAAAATAATTTACCGCATCCATAATGATAGCAACACCGGATTTATCATCCGCTCCCAGAAGCGTTTTTCCGCTTGCCGTAATGATGTCCTTACCCCTTTTTGTTTTAAGATCGAGCTGGCTATCCGGACTTAAAAGCTGTTCCGGATCATCCGGCAAGCGGATCGTGCCTCCGTCATAATTTTTGTGAACAACAGGCTTTACTCCCGCCCCGCAACAGTCGGGGGAGGTGTCCACATGTGAACAAAAACATAATACGGGAACCTCTTTGGGGGAATTGGCCGGAAGGGTCGCATATACATAGCCATAACCGTCCATTTCTGCATCCGAAATGCCCATTCCTTTTAATTCGTTCACCAACAAGCTGCTCAAGTCTTTTTGCTTTGGTGTGGAAGGATAGGTTTCGGAAAAAGGATCCGATTGGGTATCCATCTGCACGTATCTTATAAACCGCCCGGCAACGGTGAACTCATATTGTTCAAATGACGACATGAATAAAAAAAGAAATGATCCTCCTTAAGCGATCGCTATTAATTCTATATCAAAAACAAGATCTTTTCCTGCCAGGGGATGGTTGGCATCCAAAACCACGCCCTCATTTTTTACTTCGGTCACCACCACGGGATAAACCTGGCCATCCTGACTGCTTAACTGTAGCTGCATGCCTTTTTCAGGTTTGAGGTCTGCCGGTAATTTCTCATTGGGAAATTCGAGGATCAGTTCCTCATTTCGCGGGCCATAAGCCTCTTCCACCGGAATTTCCAATGTTTTTTTTTCCCCCGGCTTCATATCCAGCACGCCATTATCAAACCCTTTGATCACGTTTCCGGAACCCACTTCAAATTCCAGAGGCTCGCGTCCCTCCGAAGAATCAAAAGTTTCTCCGTTTTTCAATTTTCCCTGATAATGAACCTTTACGGTGTCTCCGTTTTTTACCTCTTGCATAAATTCTAATTTTGGCATTTTAAAAGTTGCAATGTACAAAAAGTCGTTTATCTATTGTATTTTTGTATGTTAATAATTCCATAACTGCTATAGAAAATGAATGTGGATTTTTCTAAATCACCGGACGGACTTGTCCCCGCTATTGTTCAGGACGCCTGCACGCACCGCGTTTTAATGCTGGGTTATATGAATCGGGAATCGCTCAACCGAACCCTGAAAGATGGCAAGGTGACTTTCTACAGCCGCTCCAAAAAAAGATTATGGACCAAAGGAGAAGAAAGCGGCCATTTTTTAATGGTAGAAGAAGTAAAAACAGACTGTGATGCAGATACGCTGCTTATTATGGCGCGGCCTACGGGACCCGTTTGCCATACGGGTTCAGACACTTGTTTTGAAGAAAAAAACGAAAATGATAATTTCCTTATCGAGCTGGAAAATACCATAATTGATCGCCACCAAACGCCCACAAAAGATTCTTACACGGCAACTCTTTTTGCCAGCGGGATAAACAGAATAGCCCAAAAAGTGGGAGAAGAAGCTGTGGAACTGGTCATAGAAGCTAAGGACCGCAATGAAGAGCTTTTCCTAAACGAAGGAGCCGATCTTCTTTACCATTACCTCGTGCTGCTGGTAGCCAAGGGGTACGTCCTGGAAGATGTTATCGAGGTGTTAAAAAAACGGCATAATAGACCTTCTTTAACATAATTATAGGGAAAGACAAATGTCAAAAGAAGGGGTTTGCCTACATTTGCTCCTTAAACCAAGGATAAATTATTAGCTGCTCATTCTACCAAACTTTTTTTAATTTCAGATTATGAAGCGGATTGTGGTTGCCCTTTTCGCGGGCATTTTTATGTTATCTGCCTGTAAATCGGATTCAGGCCATTATACTTTAAAAGGAAAGCTGACCCACCTGGATGATTCGGTTTTATTCCTGGGACATCAAATAGCAGGCGTACCCGTTTTCGATACCCTGAAGGTACAAAATGGTTCTTTTACTTATTCGGGTAAGGCAAAAACCCCGGTTTTTGCACAAATACTGACCTCCGACCACAATAGTGGTTTTCCGGTCATCCTGGAAGCAGGCACAATCAACATCAACGGGGATGCGGACTCTATGATGATGGGAAACATCCGGGTGTCCGGCACGCATAATAATGATGCGCTACAGGAATTTATGAACATTCAAAAACCTTACATGCCCCAAATGCAAAAAATGCAGGGACAATTTATGCAGGCACAAATGAGTGGAGATACCACCACGATGGCCTCCATACGGAATACGATGGACAGCATCGCCCACATCATCACGGACCAAATGAAAGATTTTATCAAAGATCATCCCAAATCTATCGTAAGCGCTATTGCCCTTCAAAGCATTATGCCCGGTATGGGAGACAGTACGGTAGCCCGGTTATATTCCGGGTTGGACACCGCGGTGCAAAACAGCATGTACGGACAGGGTATTGGAACCAAGGTGGCTTCCGCAAAAAGAACAGGTATCGGACAATTAGCGCCTGATTTTACAATGGACAATCCCGAAGGGAAACCCATCAGTCTCTCTTCATTAAGAGGAAAATACGTGCTGATAGATTTTTGGGCCAGTTGGTGCGGTCCCTGCCGGGCAGAAAATCCAAATGTAGTGAAGACCTACAATGAATACAAGGATAAAAACTTCACTATTCTTGGAGTATCTTTGGATAAAGATAAGGATGCCTGGCTGAAAGCCATAAAAGACGACCACCTCAACTGGCATCAGGTATCCGATCTGAAATATTGGGATAATTCCGCAGCCAAACTATTTGGCGTGCAGGCCATCCCGGCCAACTTTTTGCTGGATCCTTCGGGAAAAATTATCGCCAAAGATCTCCGGGGCGAGGCCCTGGAAAATGAGCTGGCCAAAGTATTGAAATAAAAAATGATAAAAAGGACTCTTTTCATCTTACTGAACTGCTTTCTTTTGTTCTTCCTGACAACAAAAGCGCAGAAGCAAACTGCTTTGCCTTTCATCATTAAAGGAAAGTTCTCGAATGCCGATGGGAAAAAGCTTTCCCTCATCAACGCGGATAACAATAAGAAGGTGGCCCAGACGACGGTTGAAAAGGGCGCTTTTATACTGGAAGGCGCCGCCTCCTCCCCCACGGTGTTTGCCTTAAAATGCAAGGATAAGGATTTGCCTATGTTGCTCGTGCTTAACGGAAAGGATACTTTATCGCTCCAAACCAGTATGGATTCTTTCCCTCTTGCACAGGTCAAAGGAAACAGCCAAAGCCTTCAAATGCAGCAATATCAAAAAGAATTTGTACCCCTGATCCGGCAAGCCAATGAAATAAATATGCGGGTTCGCGGTATCGCTTCCGGAGACACCGCTGCCGCAACCGCCATACAGGAAGAAGCACAGGCCTTCAACAGCCAGATAAAAAGTACGGGTATCGCTTATGTACAATACCACCCCCGGGCTATAGCAAGTATTTTTGTTCTGATGAACGAGCTGAATAATATCCCTCCCGCACAATTGAAAAAGCTCTTTGCCTCTCTGTCAGAGGAGGTAAAGACCTCCCGATACGGTGCGATGGCTCGCGCAGCCATCAATAGAGTAGCCGCAACAGCCATTGGAGCCCCGGCTCCTAACTTTACCCAGGATAATATAGCGGGTGATCCGGTCAGCCTTTCTTCCTTTCGGGGAAAGTATGTGTTGGTGGACTTCTGGGCCAGCTGGTGTGGCCCCTGTCGGGCAGAGAATCCCAATGTCGTTCGCACTTATCAAAAATTCCGGGATAAGAACTTTACCATTCTCGGCGTTTCTCTGGATAAGAGCGAGGAGAGCTGGAAAAATGCAATCCGACAGGATAAACTGACCTGGACCCAGGTAAGCGATCTCAAAGGATGGAACAACGCAGCCGCGCAACTGTATCACGTTTACAGCATTCCTGCCAATTTTTTAATTGACCCTTCAGGAAAGATCATTGCCAAAGACCTGAGAGGCAATGCGCTGGAAAACACCCTTTCTTCCATTTTCAAATAAAAGAATAAAGATCGGTAACGCTATGCGCTTACCAAAAAATAGAGCGGCAAAATACTGATCCCTGCTTGATTACAACCAAAAATCCCCCTCTTTTTCCCCCGGCACAAAAAAAGCTTGCATTGCTATAAAATTGCTTACTTTTACGGAGATTATGGTCAAACAAATTTCAGCGGGCATCACCATTAGCGTGGAAACATTTTATCAGCCGGAATATTCCAATCCACTGAACAGCGAATATATGTTTGCCTATCGTATTGAAATTGAGAACAATAACCCCTTTTCCATAAAGCTGTTACACCGCCACTGGCACATTGTGGATTCTAACGGCATTCGTCGCGAAATAGAAGGCGAGGGGGTTGTCGGGATGCAGCCCGTTATTCTGCCGGGAGAAGATTATCGGTATGTCTCGGGGGCCAATTTACGCACCGAGATCGGAAAGATGTACGGCATCTACCTGATGGAAAACCAACACAATATGCAAACCTTTGAAGCCGTTATTCCCGAATTTGTAATGATCGTGCCGCTGAAGATGAACTAACTGAAATGCCTCATGAGTAAGAAGAAATACCGAATCGGGTTGCTTGCCATCGCCTTTCTGCTTCTGATTACAGGAGCCGTTTTACATTACCAGGACCTCGATATCGCCTGGTGGTTCATTGGCATAGCGGTTATCGTTTATATAATAGCACGTGTTTTCCTGAGAGAAAAGAAACCGAAAAACACGCCCTCTTCTTCTTGAAATATTTTTGTATATAGTCTATAGAATTGGTAGGAAATTATTATATTTGCATCTGTATTATTTATTAATCTTAAAAAATCATAAAACAATGAGCTTACCATTAGGAGAAACTGCTCCAAACTTTCAGGCAAATACCACACAGGGCGAAATAGATTTTTATGAATACCTGGGAGATGGATGGGGCATTTTATTTTCACACCCTTCCGACTTTACCCCGGTTTGCACCACGGAATTGGGCCGTATGTCACAATTACAGGATGAATTTACCAAACGCAATACCAAGATATTGGCTGTTAGTGTCGACGATCTGGAATCTCACAACGGCTGGGTTAAAGACATTAATGAGACTCAAAATACCAATGTGAGTTATCCTATTATTGCCGACACAGATAAGAAAGTCGCCAATCTTTATGGGATGATCCATCCCAAATGGTCTGATACCCATACGGTACGTTCCGTATTTATCATTGGCCCGGACAAAAAGATAAAACTGACGCTTACTTATCCCGCTTCTACCGGACGTAATTTCCTGGAGATCTTACGCGCTCTTGATTCCCTGCAGCTTACGGCAAATTACAGCGTATCCACACCCGCAGACTGGAAAGATGGGGAAGATGTGGTCATCGGTGGAAATATAAAGACGGAAGACATCCCACAACATTTTCCTAAAGGGCATAAAATCATTAAGCCTTATCTGCGTACCACGCCGCAACCGAATAAATAGGCTTGTCCATCAAGCCAGAAACATCAATCCCGTAGAAAGTCCTTTTCACGGGATTTTTTATTTACTCAGGCCGCCTTCATTTTAATCAAAAGCCACATTATTTTAATGACCGCTTTAGCGCATCAAAAAAAGTACGTACCAGTGACCGTTGAATCTGCTTCCCGGCAGAGCTATTCACAAAGGTTTCCAGCCATGACTTTTCATGCTTGTTTTGTTTTTTTGAGGGATGGGATGCGGAACGGCTCGCCGGCGAGTCGACTTCTGCAGCATATTTTTGCACTTTTTTCTGCAATATTTCGGCCGCACTGTCCTTGTCTAATGGTTCATTATAATAGGCTGCGATTTTCGAACGGGCAACAATATTATCAAACTCCTCTTCAGTTATAACACCCATACGAGAGCGGGGCGTCATCAAAAAAACATGTACAAGAGGCGTAGGAATACCTTTCTCATTGAGCAGGGTGACAAAGGCTTCCCCAATACCCATTTGCGTTAATAACTTATCCGTTTTATAAAAGGAACTCAGGGGATAGTTTTCTGCTGTTTTTTTGATCGCTTCACGATCTTTTGCCGTAAAAGCACGAAGAGCATGCTGTATTTTAAGGCCCAATTGTCCCAAAACACTGTCGGGAACATCTGTCGGGGTTTGCGTACAAAAAAAGATACCGACCCCTTTACTCCGGATCAACTTGATGATGCTGTCTATCTGTTGTAACAATACCCGGCTTGCATTATTAAAAATTAAATGGGCTTCATCAATGAACAGAACCAGCCGGGGCTTATCAGAATCACCCACCTCCGGAAGGGTTGCATATAATTCTCCCAACAATTGCAACATAAATGTTGAAAAAAGATCCGGTTTATCTTGCAAATCCATTAGCCTGAGAATGCTGATTATTCCCTTACCTTCCTCCGAAAGTCTCATCAGATCCTTAATTTCAAAAGAACGTTCTCCAAAAAACGAATCGGCGCCCTGTTGCTCCAGGGCAATGATCTTTCGATGAATAGCGCCAAGCGAAGCACCTGACATTTTTCCATACCCTTTTTCAATTTCTTCTTTTCCTTCATTCATGGCATACTGAAGGACTTTTATAAGATCTTCCAGATCCAGCAGCGGAAGGCCTTTTTCGTCGCAGTATTTGAATAATACAGCTAAGATCCCCTCTTGTGTATCACTCAGGTTTAACACTTTAGCCATTAAAATGGATCCAAATTCCGTAACCGTAGCTTTCAGGTGCGTGCCTTTTTCTTGACTCAGCGTTAAAAACTCCACCGGAAAAGCTTTCGGATCATAATGCTCACTGAGCAATTGATACCGCCTTTTGATCATATCGCTTTCTGTTCCGGCGGCAGCCAGCCCGCTTAGGTCTCCTTTTATATCCATCGCCAAAACAGGCACTCCCGCCTCGCTAAGGCCTTCGGTAAGCAATTGCAGGGTTTTGGTTTTACCGGTACCCGTAGCTCCTGCGATCAACCCATGCCGGTTAAGCGTCCTCAGAGGGATGGAAACTGCCGTTTCACTACGAACTTTTTTATCCAGCATACCGCTGCCTATCTTGAAGCTTTTGCCCGAAAATTGGTAGGCTTCGTTTATGATTTTCGAAAAATCTTCCAAGATCTGAAGTTTAAATGCGTTAAATTTTGTTTTGCGGCCATGATCGGCCGGGTCGGGCCAAAAACCCCTGCAAATTAAAAATAAAAATTTGTATCACAACCGGATAGTTAAAATAAACCGTCAAATGAAAAAGCCTCCCAACTGTACCTGTCAGCGAATACCGAAAAGGGGTGTTTGACGATCCTTATCTCTCCATAAAGACAAGCTAATAATGAATTCCTTACTTTTGTAGTGTTATGTATAAGTTGATTGATCTTTCATCAGAATTACAATTTCGCACCGCTCGCAGCAGCGGAAAAGGAGGACAAAACGTCAATAAGGTAGAAACCAAAGTCGAGGCCCTCTTTGATATCGGGCAGTCAGAAATACTGACAACGGAACAGAAAAAACGCATTTTCGAAAACTTATCTGGCAAAATCAATAATTCCGGTCAACTTGCCGTATACGCACAAGAGTCACGGAGTCAGCTGGAAAATAAAGAAAACGCAATAAAAAAGATCAACAGTCTCATTCGGGAAGCGCTCCGGCCTCCGAAGAAGCGAAAGCCAACCCGGCCTCCGGCCGCGGCAAAAGAGGGACGGCTACGCAAAAAGAAAATACAGGGAGAGAAAAAGAAGGAACGGCAAAAAAAGCATTTCCCCGATTCTTAATAGGGTACATTTTTAATCCGGATAAATTATGCAAGAGGTATTTATTGTTTCTATAAGCAGAACCCCCATCGGCAGCTTGGGAGGAAGCCTGGCTGCCGTCCCGGCCACCCGGCTGGGTAGTATCGCCATCAAATCCGCTATTGAAAAGGCCGGAATTACGGCAGCGCAAATCGAAGAAGTCTATATGGGCAATGTGCTGACCGCCAATGAAGGGCAGGCGCCCGCCAAACAAGCAGCCATTCATGCAGGAATACCAACCCATGTCCCTTGCACGACTATTAACAAAGTATGTGCGAGCGGGATGAAAGCGGTTATGCTTGCGGCACAGCAAATCATGCTTGAGGATAAGGACCTCATGGTAGCGGGGGGGATGGAAAGCATGAGCCAGGTACCCTATTATATAGCAAAAGCGAGGCAGGGTTACCGTCTAGGCCACGGAGCGTTGACCGATGGGATCATCCGGGACGGGCTCTGGGATCCATATAAAGATTTCCACATGGGCCACGCCGCCGAATTATGCGCCACCAAATACCGGCTCAGCCGCGAAGAACAAGACGCCTTTGCCGCCGAAAGCTATAAGCGAGTCGCGGCCGCCTACGAAAAAGGGTTTTATCAAAAAGAAATAACGACCGTCTCCATCGAAGGAAAACAAACGACAGAGGTAACCGAAGATGAAGAGTATCGCCGGGTAAATTTTGAAAAGATCCCCCAATTAAAGCCGGCCTTTCAAAAAAATGGCACCATAACCGCAGCAAATGCATCCAAGATCAATGACGGGGCCGCCGCTCTTGTCCTGGCCGGAGAGAAAAAAATAAAAGAACTGGGTCTAAAACCCCTGGCGCGAATCGTATCATTCGCAGATGCAGCCCAAGATCCGGAATGGTTTACCACCACTCCGAACCTGGCCATGCAAAAGGCATTAAAGAAAGCTGAACTGTCAATCGGAGATATGGATTATGCAGAGATCAATGAAGCTTTTTCCTGTGTCGCCATGGCCAATGAGAAGCTATTGGGACTGGCGCCGGAATATGTCAATGCCTGGGGAGGCGCCGTGGCTTTGGGCCATCCCCTCGGGTGCAGCGGTGCAAGAATCCTGGTCACTCTTACTCATATTTTAGGGGAAAACAGGGCGGAACATGGTATTGCCGGTATTTGTAACGGGGGTGGCGGCGCCAGCGCCATGATCATTCAGCAAGTTTAAGATATAGTCGTTGGCTTTTTCGACTTTAAACAATATTTTTGCATGTTCAAAATAATTTTTGTTTAGAAAAATCGTAAAGATGCGTGAAATAGCTTTCAGGGATGCACTAAGAGAAGCCTTGGTGGAAGAAATGCGACGTGATGATCGTGTTTTTCTCATGGGCGAAGAAGTTGCAGAGTATAATGGTGCTTACAAAGTAAGTCAGGGGATGCTCGAGGAATTTGGAGAACGGCGGGTAATAGACACTCCTATTACCGAGCTGGGCTTCGCCGGTATAGGTGTAGGAGCCGCACAAGATGGCTTACGGCCCGTAGTTGAGTTCATGACCTGGAACTTTGCCGTGCTTGCCTTGGACCAAACACTCAATACAGCCTCTAAAATGCTGGCCATGAGCGGGGGACAGATCGGCTGTCCCATTGTATTTCGCGGACCAAACGGATCTGCCGGACAACTGGGGGCCCAACACTCCACAGCTTTCGAAAGCCTTTATGCCAATATCCCGGGCATAAAAGTAATTTCCGTGTCCAATCCTTATGATGCCAAGGGACTGCTTAAGTCATCCATTCGTGATGATAATCCGGTGGTCTTCATGGAAAGCGAAGTCATGTATTCCGATAAAGGAGAGGTCCCGGAAGAAGAGTATCTTATTCCTATCGGCAAAGCAGATGTCAAGCGTGAGGGAAAGGACGTAACCCTCGTTTCTTTCAATAAGATGATGAAAGTGGCTTTGGGTGCGGCAGAAGAACTGGCCAAAGAAGATATTGAAGCAGAAGTGATTGATTTGCGTACCATCCGTCCGTTGGATTGGCATACCATACTGGAATCCGTACAAAAAACCAATCGTCTGGTCATCGTAGAAGAACAATGGCCCATGTGCAGCGTCTCTTCTGAAATTGCTTACCGCATTCAAAAAGAAGGTTTTGATTATCTGGACGCGCCCATACGTCGCATTACTGCCGCAGATGCTCCCATGCATTATGCACCTAATCTGAACAAGCTTTATCTTCCAAGTGTTGAAGGGACCGTAAAGTTGGTTAAAGAAGTAATGTACCTGGAAAAATAAGCCCTTTTATTTGAAAATATAATTGGAGAACCTGCTTTGCAACAATTCGCTGAAGGCAACCCTTTCCTCGCGGTCAGGAAAAGCATCCACCGGGATGAGAAAGAATGATTTATTGGAACTATACAGATAAAAAAAATCTTTTGTTTCCAGTATTTGATGAAAACGGTTCCAGGGAAGCATGCTTTCTCCCCTTTCGGTACCGATAGAGATTCCTTCCTCCGTCCAATGTAAAGAAATGGTGGGCTCCTGAAAAGTTTTTGCATTTCTGTATACGGTGTAAGGCAAAATATACCAAAAAATAAGCACCAAAACAATGAAAAGCAGGAATATCCAGATCAACATCTTCAAGGAGACCACGTTCATGCCGTATCCGATAAATGCAAGAACAACCATAAGCGCCAACACGACCTTAAAAAGTTTCATTTCCGGCCGGTTCATAAAATGAAAACGAAGGGCATCAATTACTTCCTGTTTATCATATTGAAATTGGAGCTCCATTGAAATCTGTCAAAATTTTTAAGTAGATGAAAACGGGATCTTACAGGAATCCAGGTCAGATCGTGTCATCCTGGTATCGGAATTTAATCCTTCTTTTGCCCCTGTAGCAGGTATCTCTTCTTCAGAAGACGGTGTTTTTGGAGTAAGCTCACTTATCCAGTTCGGGTATTTCTCCTGTATGAGTTCATAAAATCGGTGGAGGGATTTATAGGACACATGAAAAGGCGGTAGCAGATCTTTTTGATTATCTTCCTCCTGAAGGCCATTAGAGATAACACTTTGATTGTCCAGGTACCATTGATAAAAATTGACTATGGCCCGTTGATACCGTTTTTTGAAACGACATTTTTTATTTTCCGAAGGAGGGGGAACAAGAAAGCTCAATTCTTCAATACTCTGGATCTGGTGCTTTTTTTGGATCTTTTTCCCGTTACAACCCGTTTTACTTTTTTTACCCAAATGTCCGCCGTCCGCCCAGCTCACAACAGGCAGCGCCGCAAGCAGAATAAAGATCAGGAAATCTTTCATTGTTTTCAGGTTTAATTCAAGAGACGAACTTACCAGCCATCAGGCAGGTGAAGGTACAAATTTCTGAGGGAAAAAGTCGCCTCATTTCTTAAAACCTGAATAAAGGACGTGCTATTTCTTCGCGGAACGGCCAGGGAATGGCAATCAAAATTATGATCAGGGCCAGGCCAAAATATAGCAGGGATCTGCTCTGCTTCTTTCGATCTACGGAGGCTTTTTTAACCGCCCTGCGGCCCACGTGTACCAAAATTAAAGCCACGATCATCAATACAACATGCTCAAGGACAAAAAATCTTTCTGCGGCATGTTGCATCATTTCTCCTATATTACCCGACCATTTATTGGCCCAGCCTCTTACAAAATACGTTACCAGTCCGATCAGGAACTGTATATCCATAAGTATCAGGAAAAAAAGACTGCTTCTGTTGTCCGCCTTTGTATAATATTTATGGCCGGTCACGCCGATAATCGCCCGGATGACCGTCCAGACCGCTGCTATTAATATAAGCCAACGAAACCAGGAATGCAGGATTAAAAAGAGGCTGTTCATCGAATAAAGTTTTAGCAAATGTAAGATATTAAAAGAGAGATTCAAAAGCCGATTCGTCTCTTCTAAACTCCTATTTATTTTATTTCAAAAACAGCTTCTATTTCTACGGAAATATTTCCGGGAAGCGAACCCATACCCACCGCACTTCGGGCTCCCTTGCCGTTTTCCGGGCCCCATAGTTCGGCAAATAACGCACTGCATCCATTGATGACAAAGGGCTGTTGGTCAAAATCCGGAGTACAATTGACCATTCCAAACAGCCGGATCAGCCTTTTGATCTGCTCCAAAGGTCCAAAATGCGCCTTTAAGGTGGCCAACATTGTCAGCCCTACTTGCTCTGCCGCCTGTTTTCCAGCTTCCGCGTCCAGATCCTTTCCAACCTTCCCGATGATCATCTTACCACTATCAAGTTGGGGTCCCTGGCCCGATACATACAACAAATTGCTTTGACGAACCACCGGATGATAAACGCCTCCGGCAGGAGGAGCCGGAGGAAGCTGCAGACCCAGCGCTTTCAATTTCTCTTCAATCATATCTTGTGCCATTGTACCTGTTTTAAATAAACATATTTAATATCAAAACTCCTATCAAACCGGTAAAAGAGACAATAGTCTCCATGACGGTCCAGGTTTTGAACGTTTCTTTGATGCTAAGGTTAAAATATTCTTTGAAAAGCCAAAATCCTCCGTCATTCACGTGGGAAAACATCAGGCTGCCGGCGCCTATGGCCAACACCATCAAGGATGGATGGATCATCTGTTGTTGCACGAGCGGGAGCAAAATGCCCACCGTCGTGAGTCCTGCTACCGTCGCAGATCCGATACAAATACGGATAATAGCCGCGATCATCCATCCCAGGATCAATGGCGGGATCCGCCAGTCCTTCAATGCAGCGGCGATATAGGTATTGACACCACTATCGCGCATCACCTCCATAAATACGCCCGAACCGGCAATAATCAATAAAATGACAGAAATCCCTTTAAAAGCATCCTGTAACTCTCCCATAACGGTGGGAATATTGCGCCCGCAACGGATGCCCAGGAAATAAATCGCTACCAATACGGAAATAAACATAGCCATATTGGGATTCCCCATAAAATGAATGATCTTATAGGGGATAGTATGCGGGGGAAAGGCATTTCCGGCAATAGTAGTAAGCGCCAGTAAAACAAGGGGCAGCAAGGCTGAAAACAAACTGATGCCAAGGCCCGGCAAATTTTTTTCGGGAAGCGCTTCTTCCGGCAACAGGTCTTCCGGAGGATGAACCTTGTATTTCTTCAGGGTACTTCCATACAGGGGACCTGCAATGACAATAGCAGGAACAGCCACCAGCAAACCATATAATAAGGTAGTGCCTATATCCGCATGAAGTTGTTCCGAAATAGCAGTGGGTGAGGGATGCGGCGGTAAAAACCCATGGGCTACAGACAATGCAGCCAACATGGGTACCCCCACTGAAAGAAGCGGAAGTTTAGTAGAATAACCCACTGCAAAAATCAGCGGTATGACAACCACAAACCCGGCAGTATAAAACAAGGGTATCCCCACGATCAGTCCGGCAAGCGACATCCCCCACCGCAGATATTTTTTGCCAAAAAGACCGGTAAGAGAATGGGTAATCCGTTGTGCCGCCCCGCTTTCGGCCACCAGCCGGCCCAGCATGGCGCCAAAACCCAGGATAATGACCAGCGAGCCCAGCATATTACCGATTCCCTTTTCAAGAGAATCGGAGAGATCCGCAACCGACATCCCGCTTGCCAACCCTAATAATATACTCACAAGAATAAAACTGATGAACGTATCCAGCTTAACCCACACAATAAGAACGACCAGCAAGATAATACCGATCAGACAGAGAATTAAAGGCATACAGAAAATTTACGCCTAAAGATAGAAGATGCTTATAAAATTTTACAATTTTTTTGAACACCG
>CAYZGR010000043.1:0-25552 GCA_964478125.1 uncultured Chitinophagaceae bacterium
GGTTTGGTATTAGAACAAATCATGCAAATTTTGGTAAGTTTCGTGTATTTAGGAGGGGAAAGCCCTCCATGAGATCATAAAGGAGGGTATTGTATAATCAACCAATAATCCATACCTATTTCAAACCGTCTCATGCAGTTTCTGCAGGATCGTAAAATGGCTATTCCCATCTGATTTTACGCTTAGCCAGTTCTCCCTGTCCCCCTGTTGATTTTTTAGGATAAAATAGTAATTATGATCGTCTTTTGTAATCCACTCTTTCATACATTGAACCGTAAAGCCCGGGTATTCTTTTACCAGATTGGTTTGAATTTCAAAGGGAATATTTTCAGGATGGCTATAGATCAGTGTCGAAAGTAGCTCTTCCTTGTTATTATAAATAGCGGTTATTCTCCTGTTGCCGGAATTGAACCTGGCAATGTAATGCGCTCTATCCCTGGTCCAGTGGATCGCCCTGATCACCTGAGGAAAATCTTGATGAAGGACTTTTACAAGACTCCGATCGGGAATTTTCTTTTTCTTGTAGGAAGAAGCGAAAGCATTTTGCGGATAGATGGCAGTCGTACATGCCATCACCAATGCAGATACGATGATTAACTTTTTCATGACCTTTAAGATTTTAAAAATGAGAAGTACTTTTAATTGTAAAGGTATTGGGACGAGAAGGGGCGTGTTAGGAATAATCTTGCAAATTATGGTAAGTTTAGAGCCTTATGAAGCTTCTAAAAGGGCAGGAGGGGAAAAGTCCTGAAAAAATAGAGTTTAAACAGGAAAGTTCTTCCGATCCGTCGGCAGGCATCCAAATTGCTTTTTAAATACCTTTGTAAAATATCCCGGATCTTCAAATCCCACTTCCCAGGAGATTTCCGATATCGTTCCAGAATTGCGCTTCAGAAGCTCTAAAGCCCTTTGCATGCGTACAGACCGGATGAACTGCTGCGTGGATTGATTGATAAGCGCTTTCAGTTTCCGGTACAATTGCGATGGACTCATGCTCATTGCCCCAGCTAATTGGTCAACTGAAAATTGGGAATCACCTATATGCGCCTCCATCACGGATAACAACTTCTGCATAAATTGTTGGTCAACAGAGGTTATCGTGATCTCACTGGGTTTTACCATTAGCTTCTTACTGAACTTTGTCCGCATTTTATTTCTGATCTGTATCAGATTTTTCACCCGCACCTTCAGCTCCTGAGAATTGAACGGCTTGATCAGGTAAGCATCAGCGCCGGTTTCCAGACCGGCCATTTTATCGCTGTCTTCCGCTCTTGCAGTGAGTAAAATAACCGGGATATGGCTGGTTAGCTTATGGGTCTTTAACTGCTCGCACAATTTAAAGCCGTCCATCTCGGGCATCATCACATCGCTGATCACCAAATCCGGCATCTGTGCCAACGCCAGTTCCAATCCCTCTTTTCCATTTACCGCTTCTATTATACCATAGACGTCTTTCAATTTTTCACGAATATATTTCCTTACATCCTGATGATCCTCCACAATGAGAATATAGCATTTATCTTTTACCTTCTCCTGATCGATGTCATCATTGTTTTCCGCAGGAAGGATTTCAGGAACAGCATTATTGACCGGTTCAACAGCTGTAAGCCGCTTTTCAGAAACGATCTTTTTATTAAAGGGAAGGCAGCAATAGAAAGTTGCCCCCTCTCCCGGCGAACTTTTGACCGAGATCTCCCCCTGGAGCAGGTCAACCAGTTCTTTCAACAAAGCCAGGCCTACCCCGCTGCTTTCAAATTCCCCCTTCTCATAGTGATCTCCCTCATAAAAACGTTCGAAAATGAAATCCAGTTTATCAGCAGGGATACCCTTCCCCGTGTCTTTCACTGATAATTCCAGGAAGTTAGCTCTATTCCCGGACCTTTTTATACCCGCCGTTATGGCGCCGCCATCAGGCGTGAATTTAAAAGCATTGGACAATAAATTATTCCATATTTTCTCCATCATATCTTCATCAAAATAAAATCGAAGATCCTCATGCTGTAAGGCGGTTTTTAAAGCCGGATCTACCTCCATTTCCAGATGAATATTTTTCCTTTTGGCAAGCGAAGTAAAGGAATGCACAATTTGGGCTGTAAACGGAATGATGTCCTCCCGGGAGGTATTAACCGGATAACTCCCCGCGTCCAGACGCGACAAATCAAGTAACTGATTAATAAGCTGCAATAATCGTTTTGAATTGCGATACATTTCGGGCACAAAGGGAGTAAGATCACCAGCATCACCCTTCCGCATCACATCTTCCAGAGGCCCCATAAGCAGCGTAAGCGGTGTACGAAACTCATGAGAGATATTGGCAAAGAAACGGGATTTGAGGTGATCAAGCGTGGTCTGTCTTTCCAACATTTTCCGTATATCAGAAAAGCGCAAGAACAATACCCGGTTAAACAGTCCGATCATCCATAAATATGTAATGATCAGAATAAAAAAGGCCACCTTGTTAAAAGAGACCGCATAACCGGAAACCGCTGGTTCTCCCAGCCGCGGGTAATACAATCCGTAGATAAGCGCTATCAGGTAAGCAACTATTTTAAGTATTAGAATAGGTGTAAATGCAATGATCATTAACCGTACGGCCTTGTCATGTTTCCGAAGATATAAAAAAAGCGTGGCCAGCACGAACACCGCCGAAACAAGCATAAAAAGATTATAGGTAAAATGCGAAAGAGCCGACAAATTGATATGGAAGATTGAAGAAGCAAAATGACTTAACAACAGAAAGAATACTTGTAGAAAGCTGAATATTACCAGTATTTTATCCCATACGGGAAACCATTTGAAAGTTTTTAAGAATTGGCGTAAGGAATGTATCAGTCCAAATCCGATAACACTGTTGCTTATAATATACAAGTACAGTACAAAATGAGGGTGTTCTCGAAGGAAAACATCATGTAAGGTGGGAACCGATTCTAAAGCACCCATTAAAAGAAACAAGCTAAAATAAAGAAATTCTTTTTCACGAACGACCAGGAAGAAATAAAAGCTGATAAGAATGGATAAGACAAACAGACCCAATATAAAGGCGGCCTGTATGGAAGTCATAAACATGGAATCGTCCGCAATATAATCCCGTGTAACCAGCCTTTTGGCAGAAGTGAAATAAACGGTCATAGAATCCGGCTGGGTCATGATATAATCCCAATACACCCTCTTATATATTGTAAGCGTAGCTCCTGCCGGAATGGTAAGCGTTAAGGCCGGTATTTTCTTCAATCCATCCCGTCGGCTCCAGTGAACCATTTTACCGGTAGTGTAATGGCGCCACTTCTCGTCATTCATTCGCGTGTACAAATCAACCCTGGCCGCATTCACTGGCAGGGCAATTTCCGTCTCTTTTGACATACTATTGATCAAACGAAACCGGATCCAATACGTGTGAATCTTATAATCAACAATCCTGCCCGTATCTTCAAAATAACCGGTTCTTAAAACCTCTCGTAGATTTTGCTTGCCGGCTGAGTCTGCCATAAACTGCCAATAAGCACGGGGTAAAAAAGTAGAAGCAGCAGTATCTGAGGTTATGCGGAAAGCCTGCGGCAAGGGAGGCTGAGCCATACTACTTCTACCGGAAAGAATAAAGACGCTTATAATCAGTAGAAACGTTTTCATCTACTTAATATTCATATTTATTTTTGCATACATGATCCACTATTATGGAATATTGTCCTTCTTAATCAGAGGGAAAATTAAATATCGCATAATAATGATCCCCAAAACAAGCCCGGATATAATAATCAGGAGCAACGTTTGAATAGGCATACCATAACAAGCTTTACCCGCATCGCTCACGTTTGTACCAAAACCGGAGACCGCATCGCTCAGGAATAAACTTATAAAAGTAAAGATTAGAAAAAGGGTCGCCAGTGCCAGAAGTATGATGCCTGTTCCCTTCCTGTATTTCCATTCTTTGCCCAACCTCCGCAGCTTTTTGAGATAAATGACAATCAGGACAATCAGACAGATAAATAGAAGTATACTGACCAAGAATGTGAACCAATTGATTATCCTGTGTACCCTGAAGAATTTAACCCTGGACTCCATCCTGGTCGTCATAGGAATGGCATCATATTCCAAAAGGACCGACAAAAGTGTCTGATCTAAGATATCGGGATCATTTTTGAGAAGAATCGTCGAATCCTTCTTAAGGCTTTGATTCAGAACCGGGGAAGTAAACCCCGTAGCAAATTCCGTTTCACACGGATGTTCAAATAAAAAACCAATTTCTTTAAGCAACGAGTCCCGGGAAGAAGCATATTTCTTAAAAAATTCCCAGGTAGTCATTAAGGGCTCCTCCCGTATGCTATCCATATAATGCCTTTCAGACCTTTTCAGCCTTTTAAAATAATCTATCGAAAGTGTATCCGATTCAATCCTTAAAAACTTGTTACCAATACCAGCCCACAGCTTGCTATATCCGATCCCCTCTCTCAATGGAATTACAGCAATACCCCCCAATCCGTTTTGAAGGATAAAATCATAAATATCATCCAGCGTTTTATGATCATTATACCATATCCGACCATTTATCCGCTGCCGGTTATCTTTTAAATTAATGAATGCAGATTCCGAATTGCGATCATACAAGGTAGGATTTAAATACTGGTTTGTGATCTCATCCTGTGAAAGAAACTGAATAAATTGGCCGGTACTTTCACCCGGATTAATCCTCCACTGCCCACCGTAATAAGGTAATCCGATAATAAGTTTAGACGGAGAGATATTTGAATTAAGGTATCGGGAAACCGTAGGCGCTATCCCATTTTCTCCCTCTAATGCAGCGATAGGTCCGGCTTTGTCTCCAAAGTAGAAATCACTAAAGTTTATTAAAAAACGTACGTTAGAATGGTTAAGCGCATTAATATCGTATAACGAGCTTTTACTCCCGCGTGGAATGGTGATTAATAACCGGCATTCTCCACATTTGGTCCTCAAGGTATCGGAAAGTCTACGAATAAAATTGTTAAAGGATATTTGTTGAGAACTGTTTATGTATTGTTTAAAGTATATATTTATTCCATTGAATTTTTCCCTTTCAATAAGATCCGAAAAATTACTTATAAAATAATCTTGCTGGTCATTCCTATCCTGCAAAAAAAGCTGTATATCAGACGACTGATCTCCCTCTATGGTCAATACTACATTGCAACCGGCCTTCTGAGCCTTTTTTAATACTTCTTCAGCCCCGACGCCTCCTAAATTATTAAAACGCCCAGTTGCTCCCTCTAATTTGTAACCCTCATAAATCAGTGTCTTAATGATGCCGAAGTTATAATCAAGATAATTTCCACCCATATCTGAAGGGTAAAAAGCCAAAACATCTGCTTTTCTTTCAAGGATCAATCTCCAATATTGAGAATTATCTACCGGTCTTTTAAGGGTATCTCCGGTTACCCTTGGCCTGCCATAAAAATAACGAATATTCCTGAGTATGGAGAGCTGGGATGTCTCCCTATTATTCTCATGAATCTTTTTTTGAATTATGGGTAGAATCTTGTTTAGTAGCGCGTAAAAAATACTGTCATCTTTAACCGTATCAGCCTTGAAGTGGGCAGCATATTTTTTTAGCAAGCTGTCTGTTTTTTCTTTAGACTTCGAAATGATGTTAATCATGGAACGCAATGAATCAAACTTCTGATTCACCGTATCGGTTAATATATTGTTAAGCAATTGGATATTCCGGGTATTTTCCAGAATAGAATCTTTCAAGAAAGTATTATCAATAACATGTAATATTCTTTCTCGCTCTGCCGCTCTCAAATTTTTTCGAAATTTCAGAAAATTACCAATTTTCTGTAGGAGGCCCGACCTGGGAGGAAGGGTATCGTTTGATAGGTGGAACTGCTGCAGGCCGGCTCCCACGACAAAGAAAGCTTTTTCTACCTCCTTTCCCTCTCCTTTTAAGGATATAATAAAAAAGGCCGCCAAGAAGACAGATAATATAAAAAGAATAGATCTTCTTCTCATAACAATAAAGCTTTGTAGGGATTTCCAAGATATATTTTCCTTTTCTAACCTTCTAATATTAAAAAACTTCCTTATTACATATGACATCGCTCTTTTTCGAGAAATGCCAAAAGTCTTTCTTCATTAAATTCAATAATAAAATCCCGGGAAACGTCTAAAATATCAGCAATCTTGATCAAATATTCTATTGAAATATTTCCACCCTTCCTTTCCAGCTTGCTATACGCAGGAATTGAAACCCCCAAACGATTAGCCATATATTTTTGGGGGTATCCTCTAATTAATCTGATTTTTTGAATGTGAGAGCCAATTTGTAGGTCCATAATACATAGGTTTTAAAGAGATTAAATACATGTGTAAAAATAAATAATCATTTTAGATTTAGCAATACCAAAACAATAAGGTTTGTATAAAGTTAATTATATTATGGCGTAATAGGTTTATATATTTGTACCCACCAAAAGAAATTGAAATGGTACGTTATACAGTCAAACTCACAAAATCAGAGGTAGAAGAATTAACCGGTATTATTAGTAGAGGTTCTCATACTGCTAAAGCATTCCGAGCAGCCTTCATTCTTTTAAATTGTGATAAAGGTAAATATTCAAGAAAAGTAACCAATACACAGATCAGTCAGGTACTAAGGGTGAGCATGCGCACCATTGACAGAGTAAAGAAGCGGTTCTGTGAAGAAGGCCTAGAAGCGGTTTTAAAACGGCATCCCACTACAAGGATTTATGATCGAAAAATAGATGAAGATATTGAGTCAAAATTGGAGGCTCTTTGTTGTAGCGATCCGCCAGAAGGGGTTGAAAAATGGTCATTGCGACTGTTGGCAAATAAGATGGTAGAACTAAATTATGTTGAAGGCATTTCTCATGTAACAGTAAGAAGCATTCTAAAAAAAATAAACTTGTGTCCTGAGAGACGAAAGGATAGATAGTACTTGAGAAACAAAGTAGTGTCATGGTCTCACGAGTAAAACAGATGCCGCATATTCATAAAAGTCTATATCATAATAAAGACCATACTCATTTATATATGGACACATTTTACCAACGGCTAATAGAAGATAATCGAATATCATTAGTACCGAAACCCGACCAGGAAACGAAAGTGAACCTTGAATAGAATACATATGGGTGATTGCATTACGTTCTCCATAGCTCATAAACTACCAAAAATAAACGGTTTATGGAAATAACCAAGTACAAGAAAGAGGCCGACCGGATCAGATTTATAAAAAGCATTTCAGGTCAATAGACCAAGACCAAAAAATTATTTAAACACGCATCATATTGAGAAACAGGATCTATACCCTTTTACAAAGCATTTGCACCATATGAAACCAAAAGTGATGGGACAAGGGTTAAAATTTATATTTACACTAAAACAGGTCAGGGAGCCCGATAGGCCAGAAATTAATTTACATGCTTTAATGGAAAATGTTTAAAGGAGCATATCCGAAATGGAGACAATAAAAAGGAGATAAAAGCATGATAAAGATAAAGAATTACTACAGATTACAAAATAAATTGGCGGTTCAACGAATAAAGATATCAAAATAAGATTAAAGAAAATATACCCGTCAATATATATTTAACAGAGGAGTAGGATAATTTTTTATTTTCATATTCACTGTGGCTGCATATCGACTACGAAATATCGTTAAGATACTCATTATTAGATAATTACATTTATATATATGTTAAATATATTTCCAATTAGTTTATATTTTTTCTATTTGATTAAATAAATATCAAAATCATAAAAAAATGAAACGCCTTTATTTTGGATCTCCGTATATGAGGCAATAATTTTACCCTTGACATTCTCACCCATTTGAAAGACCTGGGAAAATATTATTGACAAAAAGTCCGGACAATAACCTTTTTAACCTTTTTTAATGATATTTGAAACCTTTTCATGCATAACCGAAGATATCAACGAGCATCTCCGAAGTAAATTGAGGACCAGCGAAGAAAAGGTCATTGTTTCGGGCATTGTTAACCAGGACGGCAGCCTTGCCGTTCAGGGAGAGAATAAGTTACTGGCTACCCTTGTCAATGTGGAAGATGATTATACCGGTAAAAATCTAAGAGGAGACGGTGCAATCAAAACAGCAGCTCATACTTCTCCGAGTGTAAACTTAAATCTATATATATTGTTTTCTGCCTATTTCAGCAGTAATAATTACGGGGAATCTTTAAGATTCCTCTCTTTTCTCATCGCCTATTTTCAAACTAAAAATGTTTTTAATAAATCGAATACGCCTAACCTGGATGAAAAGATAGAGAAATTAATTTTTAAGATTGAGAATCTGGGTATAGACAGATTGAGTCATATCTGGTCTATGTTAGGCGCCAAATACATGCCTTCTATTATGTATAAGGTAAAAATGCTAACTTTTGGAGATGCCATCATCAGGGAATATAGACCAAACGTTGGAAGTATGTCTTATAATCATATGGTGCAATGAATTATCAATTTGAGATATTAACCACTGTATATTTTAAACATGAATACTATTCAGACGGAAAGTCTAAAGGGTTGAATATTGTGCCGGATGAAGATTCTAAAGCCAAAATAACAAACCTGGGATTGGTCTTTCATTCATTCGAAGGCGGATTTCAGATTTTGTTTGATACGAGTTTTGCAGGGGGGAAACGAACCAGGGCCGTATTGGTGAGGGCCCCCTTTACTTTGACCTTCCATCTTCAGTTAAGTGTTCCTTCTTTTTATAATTATACTGCAAATATTTCCAAAGACATCATCCAGACGCTTTTTTACTTCAGCAATATTTCGAGGGAAACAGGTAAAACCAATCCTTCTGGCATGCTCCATAGAGGCGCTTTCGTAACGAAAGCAGATTTATTTCCAACTATCCAATTTAATATCCATGTTGCTTCAAAACCTTTTGGACTGCTAGATCTGAAGATAAATGAGCAATTGAGAGCGGAATATCTCATAAATTTTCAAGCGAAATCCACTTTTTGGCGTTATATATTGGTTAGTCCTTATTATAGAGATTTAAACCATCCCGCTATTTTGAATGCTGAAAATGACAGGATATTTAATGGACCTACAAGATTAAAACTTCCTGATGGCAGGCCGGCGATAGCCTTTATCTCCAAAAATAAAATCAGATTAAGGGATTCTTATTTCCCATTCTTCCGCTTAGTGGAAAACTTTGATCCGGAAGGAGGTAAATTCAGAGTAGTGAAACAGGCGTTGCCCCTTCCTGATATCAATACCATATCGCGAGTGGAAGCAAAAGCATCAAACGGTAACAAAACAGATTATTCGGAAATTTTTATTTACTAGATTAAAACATACCACTATGCCAACTACACTTATGACGCCTGGCGTTTACGTCGAAGAAAAGAACGCCTTTCCCAGTTCAGCCGTGGCAGTAGAAACAGCCGTGCCTGTATTTATTGGTTATACAGAAAAAGCCGAGAGAAACGGCAAATCACTGATCAGAAAGCCTACCCGCGTCGCCTCTTTTGCAGAATATGTAGAAAGTTTTGGAGGAGGGTTTAAGCCCAAGTTCACCATAGCAGATCCAACTGATCCCGCATCTCAATCGGAGACTTTTAATCTCAATGGAGCGGAAAAAATGGTAACGGTCAACCCCAATAACACTTTTTATTTATTTAACAGCATCCGGTTATTTTATGCCAACGGGGGCAGCAACTGTTATATTCTTTCAGTTGGCACCTATGGCGTAAATAAATCTTCAGAGGCAACCAAAGGAAAGGATGAGAAGAAAGAAGCAGACAAAAGCCAGGGCATTGAAATTAAGGCAGATGATTTCCTCAGCACGGAAGCCCATCCGGTAAGTGTATTTAATCTGTTGGAAAAAGAATATGAGCCTACGATGGTTGTCATCCCAGACATCATCGCGCTGGGAAAGGCGGCGTACAATTCGGTATATACCCAGGTGTTGGAACATTGCGAAAAGATGCAAAGCCGGGTAGGGATATTCGATCTACGTAAACAAGGGCCCGGCGAAAAAACAGAGGATCTGGTGAATGAGTTCAGGGAAGATATCGGGGTTAATTTTTTAAGCTACGGCGCTGCCTATTACCCCTGGCTAAGAACCACTATTACCCAACCCGGCGAGTTGGATTTCGAAAATATTGATCCTTCGGTTGATCTGGAATCCATACTTCCGGAAGGTAATGCAATAGAAGTCGTAAAGAGATTTAAAGGAATCCAAAATCCGGATGGCGGCACCAAACAAAATTACCATCAGTCTCTGAAAGCGTCCAGCCCTACCTATGTGAACATTCTTGAAGAAATCAGGTCCAGAATAAACGAACTTCCCCCAAGTGGTGCAATGGCAGGGGCCTATACGATGGTTGATAATACCCGGGGAGTATGGAAGTCCCCGGCAAATGTTTCTGTTAACATGGTAAACGCACCCACAGTCAATATCTCTAATGAGGAACAGCAGAAACTCAACGTGGATGTAATGGCAGGCAAATCGATCAATGTGATCCGCCCGTTTCCGGGAATCGGTACGCTGGTTTGGGGAGGGCGTACCCTGGATGGTAACAGCCAGGACTGGCGTTATATTAATGTGAGAAGGACCGCCATAATGATAGAACAGTCACTTAAACTTGCGGCAAGGGCCTACGTGTTTGAGCCCAACGACTCTGCCACCTGGCTGACCATTAAAAGCATGATCAATAATTTCCTGATCAATCTGTGGAAACAGGGTGCCCTGGCCGGAGCAGTTCCCGAACAGGCATTCAACGTGCAGGTGGGATTGGGTGTAACAATGACCCCTAATGACATTCTGGACGGCATCATGAAGATCACAGTAAAAGTGGCCATTGTACACCCGGCCGAATTTATTGTCATTACCTTTCAGCAACAACAACAGCAATCTTAGATATTTTACTTCATTTTTAACTTTAAAAATTAATAAATCATGGCAGATGACGGATCACAACAATCGCAAACGATATGGCCTCTGGTTAAATTTTCATTCCAGGTAAAATGGGATAAGGATGAAATGGTATTCCAGGAAGTTACGGGGCTCACCTCCGAATCAAAAGTAATAAAATACAGGGGGGGAAATAGCAAGGTCTACTCAGAAGTGAAACTTCCCGGGCTTCTGGAGTTCGGAAAGGTCACGCTGAAAAAGGGTATCTTTAAGGGAGATACGGCATTATGGGATAAATACAATGAGATCAAAATGAACACGGTAAAACGTTCAAGCATTACCATCAGCTTATTAGATGAGAGCAATGCGCCCGTAATGACCTGGACGCTGACCAACGCCTTCCCCAGCAAGATTTCCGTTACCGACATGAAATCAGATGCAAATGAGGTAGCAATAGAAACGATGGAGTTGGAGCATGAGGGACTTCAAATCAGCAAATAAGTGCATGAAGAGATATGGCAAGTCTTGAATCAGGATATTACCCCCCTGTTAGCTTTCATTTTAAAGTAAACGTAGTAGGGATTCAGGGAAAAAATGAGGGTAGTTTTCAGGAAGTAAGCGGCTTAAACGTAAAACTCGGTGTAGAAGAAATAAAGGAAGGGGGAGAAAACCGGTTTATCCATCGGTTACCTACCCCTCCCAAATATGAGAATATTATTCTCAAACGCGGGATATTGCTAGGTTCGCCGCTTGTTGACTGGGTGCAGAAAGCAGTTGAGCAATTTACTTTTTCACCTAAAATTGTAATGATCAATCTTATGGATGAAAAGGCAAGCCCCTTAGCCTCCTGGAAAATCGTAAATGCTTATCCGGTCGCAATGAAAATATCTGAATTCAAAGCGCAGGAAAGTGCCATTGCATTTGAAACCTTCGAATTATCCTTTGATTATTTTATGAAAGTCAACTAAATATGCCTATTGAAATACGAGAGCTGGTCATAAAGGTAACGGTCCGGGAAAAAGAGAAACAAGCCGATCCCTCTAAAGCATTAAAGGAGCTAAAGAATAGGATGGTGAAAGAATGTATTGATAAGGTGATGGCCAGGTTAGAGACCTTACCTCAAAGATAATAAATATGAAAAGTGCTGCTTTAAAAAAAATAATAATAAGAGGCTATTCCGATCCCCAATGTGTTCATAAACTGGTAGATTCCATATCTGCAATTATTAATCCCGAAAAGCTTAATCGAGACTTTAATGTGGAATATTATCCTTCAAAAGGACAAGGCCAAAACGAAGTCACCCAGAGGTTCGCCCGTATGGAATCCGCAGGAATCGAATTTGATATGATCGTGGACGGGACAGGAGTTGTTCCCATCCCCCCCGACTGTGGAAAAGACGTTGACAGCTATATCCGGAAACTGAAGGGAGTGATCTATCAGTATAAAGGCAAGAGCCATCGTCCCAATTATTTGAAAATATCATGGGGAGGGTGGAACTTTGTAGGGGTTTGTGAATCCTTATCCATAAATTATACCCTGTTCAGCCCCGATGGTTCCGCCTTAAGGGCAATCGTTAAAATGAAGTTCCTGAAATCTACCGATTTTAAAACAAAACTTAAGGAAAGTCAAAAAAGTTCACCCGACCTGACTCACATTGTAACGGTCAAGGCAGGGGATAATCTCCCGCTCATGTCGTATCGGATTTATGGAGACAGTTCTTATTATCTGGAAGTAGCTAAAGCCAATAGCATTAAAAGTTTTTTGGCGATTAAACCCGGGGATCAGATCTTTTTCCCCCCATTAAAAAAATAACAGATGCCGGCAAGATCGCCTATTGATATATCAAATGCTACTTTACGATTTACCATTAAAATCAATGGAAGCGTAATAAAGGATTATTATCCGGTTGTAAGAATCCATATTCATCATGAAATAAACAGGATATCAACAGCTGAGATCGTGGTGATAGACGGCACAATAGAATCAGAGGATCTCCCGATAAGCAATGGAATAGATTTCTTTCCGGGTAATAATATTGAGATCCAGGCGGGTTATATAGAAAATAACGAGGAAACGATTTTCAAGGGAATTATTATAAAACAGGCAGTAAGACTGGAGCCCGATTCCGGCTTTAACCTGGTCGTGTATTGCAAGCACAAGGCAGTACTGATGACCTTTAATCGCACAGAAAAGACATTTGAAAATACCACGGACAGCGATATCATGTCCGGCATTATTGGAAATTACGGCATAACTGCCGCCATAGATAAAACGAATATACAACAAGAGATCACTTATCAAAAGTCCGCAACAGATTGGGACTTCATTTTATCCAGAGCTGAATTTTATGGCTATGTCACCATTCTGGATGAGCAGGATATCAGGATCGGGAAGCCCGTTTTCGATGGGGAACCGCTCCTGCAGATAACAGCCGGGGATTCTATCATTTCCTTCCAGGCCGAATTAGATGCGGAAAAGCAACCTGCTTCTCTGAAGGCCAGCGCGTGGGATCCGGACCACCAACAACCCATAAGCTCCAACGCCGCTGAGCCCTCGGTTAATGTACAGGGAAATACCGATGCTAAAAACCTTTCCGAAAAGCTTAAGCAGTCGGAGCTTTTCATTTCCTCAGTTATCCCTATGGCACAAGAAGAATTAAAAGCATGGGCAGACGGGAAACTTCTTATGATGAGAATGAATAGCATAAAGGGTTACGTCACTTTTATGGGTAATGCAGATGTAAAAGTCGGTAAGCTAGTAGAATTGGCAGGAGTCGGGGACCGGTTTAACGGCAAGGCATACGTTTCATCGGTTACGCATACCATTGAAGATGGCAGCTGGACCACCAAAGTAAAATTTGGCCTTGGCTACAAGCCGATTCATAAACAGCCTGATTTTTCTTATCCTGCAGCAACCGGGCAATTACCGGTAATTCATGGCTTACAAATTGGAGTAGTTACCAAATTGTTTTCTGATGAAACGGCTTCAAAAAATAAAATTTTGGTACACCTCCCATCCAATACGGAAAACCCAAACAACCTGTGGGCCAGAGTTTCAAACTTTTATGCAACCGCCGGATCGGGAGCCTATTTCCTCCCGGAAGTAGGCGACGAGGTTGTTATCGGTTTTCTTGAAAGTGATCCCCGCTTTCCCATTGTGCTGGGATCATTATACAGCAACAGCAGGAAGTCAGCCGTAGAGCCACAAGACAATAATAACTACATAAAAAGTTTTACGACCAAAGGCAACCTGAAAATCATTTTTGACGATGAACAGAAAATCACCACCATTGAAACCCCGGAAGGAAACAGCATCACCCTGAATGACAAAGAAGGACTTATAGAAATGAAGGACCAGAACAAAAATTCTGTAAAAATGAATACGGATGGAATACAAATAGATAGCAAAAAGGATATTGTAATAAAAGCAGCCGCCAATATGACGCTGGAGGCCAGCGGGAAACTAAAACTTTCGGCAATACAGGATGTAGAAGTTGCAGGCGCAAACATTAAAAATGAAGCAAAGGCCGGGTTTACCGCAAAAGGTAATACAGGGGCCGAACTATTGGCATCCGGTAAAACCGTAGTAAAGGGCGGGATTGTAATGATCAACTAAAGGAAACTTAACTTCATGGGAATGCCTGCAGCCAGGATAGGAGATTTACACGTTTGTCCCATGCAAACACCGGGAGTTCCACCGGTTCCGCATGTAGGAGGGCCCGTTATGGGCCCGGGAGCCTCTACGGTACTTATTGGAGGAATCCCTGCCGCATTGATGGGCGATAGCGCCACCTGTACGGGGCCTCCAGACACCATCATAAAAGGATCTTCCACCGTTTTAATTTGTGGAAAACCCGCAGCCAGGGTAGGAGATACGACTGTTCATGGGGGAAGCATTCAGGTGGGCTGCATGACTGTTTTAATAGGAGGATAAATTATGGATACGCCAATTCAATCATTTTTGGGTTCGGGCTGGAGTTTCCCGCCCGCTTTTGACAAAATCAATCATCACGTTCGGATGGTCTCCGATGAAGAAGATATAGCCGAAAGTATCCGGATCATTTTAGGGACCACCCCGGGCGAACGACTCATGCAGCCCGAGTTCGGATGCAATCTTAAACGATTGGTTTTTGAAAAAGTAGACACTTCGCTGGAAGCCGAACTGAATCACATCTTATATCATGCGTTGTTAGATTTTGAACCAAGGGTAAATTTTTTGTCCGTAGATATTATTCAACGAAATGAATTAGAAGGCATTTTACAAATACAGCTAAATTATTCCATCATAAGTACAAACACAAGGCACAATATTGTCTTCCCTTTTTACCTTCTGGAAGGAACCAACGTTTCAGAATGAACAGGAATTTAACTTTATCAAATGGGCAGCAAGATATTATCCATATTAGAAGATGGAACGAACCAAAAAGAACGGCGGATAGATTCCCTTTCACCCCGATTTATCAAACCCGATGACCGGGATATTCCTGATCTTCTAAATTTCATTTTTGAATTATGCGGCCAGTTTAATTACTATAATTTTAGCGATACCATAGACGGAGACTGGAGAGACCTGCTAAAATCGGACCCCAACATACTCATCATTCTTATTTCCCGGCTAAACGTCAGACATTATAGTAAGAAATACGAAAAGCTGAAATTATTGATCAACCGTTCAACCAGTGAAAAAGAAGCTTTATTCTATTTCAATGATCTCATAGAAATGGTGGGCGACATCGCCTTGTTTTTAGAAGAATTATTAAAAAAAGCAACTGATCTTTACTACCATTACAATGTAATAAAAGATCTGAAAGAAATTTTAAATAGCTGTCAAAATGAAATCGAGAAATTAAAATATTGTAATTTGTATGCCAAAAGACTTTTTGACCATACCTTCAGGATGAGAGCAGAATTTGCCATGGGTAATCTATCTGCTTCTCAAGCCCTTACGGAAGAGGATATCTTCGGTATTTCCCCTGATAAAACCAACCGGGTACTCAAGGGCATCTCCTATATAGATGAAATCTTGTCGGTTTTAAAATCGAAAGTCAGCCACCTGACCGGAATTGCAGAATATTATCTTAAAGACACAGACCTGCTCCAACATCAGTTCAATCCACACATAGGACTTCTGATTACTTTCTTAAAGTTATATTCCCATTTACAAAATCAACTGGATGGTTTTACCACAAAACATCTTAACTTCTACTACCATGATATTCTTGGTATAAAACCAAAGCCTTCTTACCCGGACAGCGCTTATATCCTTTTTGAATCCAATGCGGCAACCCGGCCTGTTCAGCTACCGCATGGCACCTCCTTGCTCGCAAAGACAGAGGACCGGGCAAATCCGGCTATATACGCATTACAAGGCAATCAAACGGTTGACAATGCACAAATAAAAGAATTAAAAACCATTTTCGTGGCGGATAGAGAATTGTTTGCAGAGGATAATGAAAACAACAGATTAACCTCTTTACAAATTTATTCCGGTGATTATCCTGTCATAAGCCCTTCCGTATTTTCAGGTAAAAACAATCTGGAAGAATCGTGGCCCATACTCGGAGAAGACCAAAGCGAGTTGGCAAAGAATGAACGTACTATGGAAGCGGCGGCAACAGGAGTTATAATAGGGTCTCCTTTATTATATCTCCCCGGTGGAGAAAGGTTCATCCAATTAACCTTTACCATGGAAGAAACTAGTATCGAGAACTTTAATAAATTTATTCGTCTTTTTTCAGAAAAGACGGGAGGAAGTATAGAATCTGCCAAAGCCGAGTTACTCTCTGATGCGTTCCGGATTGACTTTACGACCCCGGAGGGGTGGGAATCCGTGAAGTATTCCACTATTAAGGTTTCCAAAGGAAGAGACCTCATCGTGCAATTGTCCCTTAGCCATCAGGAAAAAGCCCTGGATATTAATGAGGCCATTTACAGAAAAAAATCTGACCAGACGCCCCTGCCGCTCATCAGGCTTTTAATTAATAATCAGGCTGCTCACAACGCTTACAGTCTGTTTAAAGACCTACTGATTGATCAACTCACGATCAGGGTATCTGTAAAAGGTTTTCAGGAGATAAAAATGCAAAATAACATTGGCGCACTCAGTCCCGGCAATCCATTCCAGATATTTGGGCCGCAACCCTCGGTAGGCTCCTATCTGAGTATCAAAAACACTAACATTTTTAATAAGTTTACAAAAGACTTTATGATCCGGTTGGAATGGCTGGATCTGCCAAAATCGCCGGGGGGATTTAAAACCTATTACACCGGCTACAACTCCGGAATAGAAAATGACTCCTTTCAGATTAAAATCAGCTCATTATCAAATGGCCTGTTCATTCCTGATCCAGAAAATCAACAAAAATTCAGATTATTTAATACAAAGAAGTCCGTAGAAGGATCAGAGATACTGCAAGATACCACCCTGATCGGGGGAATAGACCTAAAAAAAATGGGATTCCCCAATGAAATGTCACTAAAAGGAGAAAGGGAATCCGAAACCCAATTTAAAGATGGAACAGTAAAAATATCTCTGGACGCACCACCGGAAGCATTTGGTCACAAATTATTTCCTCAGATATTTCCTAAAGTACTGCAGCATAATTCTAAAAGGTTGAATAAGGCCCTGCCCATCCCGGAGCAACCTTTTATACCCGTTACCAAAGCAATTTCAATAGATTATACGTTGGAATATACCGAGACCTGGAAAGGAAATTTAACAGATCTAGGGCATCGGGATTATGTACATTTAATTCATCAATATCCCTTTGGATACGATAAGATATATCCCGGCAAAGAACAACACGAGTACCCGTTTATGCCGGTATTTAACTTTCCAAGCAATTTGTATATAGGCATTAAAGATCTAAAACCGGGATCAGAACTTTCCTTACTCTTTATATTGGAAGAAAAGAATTTTAAAAACACCAACCACCCCAATCTGATCCATTGGAGCTACCTTCATCAGAGAGATTGGACTCCCATTACAAGCGACAGCCTGTTACAAGATACAACAAATAATTTCCTGAATACAGGTATTATCCGGTTAAAGATACCCTATCTCATCAGCAAGGGAAACAATGCCATGCTAAATCCCAATTTGTACTGGCTCAGGGCTTCCACTTATTATAAATCGGAAATAAAATCCAGGGTGAATGCCATATTCGCGCACGCGGCAAAGGCAACGAGAGTTATAGAACAAGACCAGGAAAGCGATAATATTATATGCCTGCCTCCGGGAAGTATAAGAAGTTTTGTAAAAAGAATACCGGAAATACAAAACATCTGGCAACCCTTACCTTCTTTTGGCGGAAAGGAAGCAGAAGGGGAATCCATTTATCGAACGCGGGTCAGTGAAAGGTTAAGACATAAACAGCGGCCGGTAAGCACGCGGGATATTGAGCAATTTGTCTTAGATAAGTTCCCGGACCTTTTAATGGTAAAATGTCTTCGGCAGCAAGGGGAAGAAAAGGCGTCACCAAAGGGAAATGATTTACAAATTATCCTGATCCCGAGGGAACAAACAGGCGGCCAGTTCAAGAACAACGAACCCAAAGTCAGCCTGGCCACGATAAATCAGGTAAAACAAACCCTTCTTCCTCTTCTTTCCCCCTTTATAAGATTTGAGGTTAACAATCCGGTCTATGAAAGAATAAAAATAGCCTGTAAAGTGAAGTTTGCTGAGAAGGCCGATCTTGACCGGGGACTTTACATTCAGCAACTGAATACAGATATCAGGAAATATATTTGCGCCTGGCTCTATGAAGCAACCGATACCTTTAGAATAGGAACAACCCTCTACCTGACAGATATGTACAATTTCCTAAAAAGCTTAAAATATATATCATTCATAACCGGGTTTTCCATGATCCATTTTTTCAGGGACCGGGACAGTCAAACGGGGGAATACAAATCAGCACTTATTGATACGGCTGTAGATAAGGTAAAGTTTATTCGCGGCTCTGTTCCCGACGCGGTGCTGATACCTGATACCAATCATCTAATAACCTTCCTTCCGGATATAAAAATTGAAGAGCCCTCGATAACAGGAATAGGAGATTTGCCTATAGGAAGTGAATTATTGATCTCTGAACCGGATAAAAGTCCAAAAGAAAAAAGCAATAAACTAAATGAGCCAGAGCCGGAAGAACATTTCAGGTTTATAATTAATCAACATTAAACAATATGATATGGACAGGGAAGAACACAAAGCCCTATACGGACGAGAGGAATTAAAAGAATATTTTAGAAATGGGCATATCCCCAGTGAAAAGCACTTCGCATATCTCATAGAATCGATGATCAACAAACAAGACGATGGGATATCTAAAGATGAAACCCATGGTCTGCATATTTTCAGATCAGAATTTTCAAACAGGCTGGTCACTTTCTTTAACAATATTGACGAAAACACGCCATTTTTCCTGGTAGAAAAAGATGATAAAGAAATCCCAGGTCTTAAACTCCAGCACCTCAATAACCCGGGAGAAACGGATCAGGAGGAAGAAAACAGCTTTTATTTTCATCAGGGAGGAAAACTGGGGATCGGGAAACGCTGTTCGGCCCATCGCAAAATGGATGTCCGGGGTTTTATAGGGATGGACGGCCGCATGGGGATCTATAAAACGGGCGATCTGCCCGCAGATGGCGCGTGGCATTCGGTTATCAAAAACCTGGACAATTGTCAAGCCTTTGAACTCATGGCCAGGGCCGGGGCAAAAGGAAAAGGAAAATTTGCGATCATCCATGCCATAGCCTTAAGTACGTTTGGACGTTCAAGAAGCAAAATAAAAAAAACAAGCGCTCATTACGGCTTTTTTTGGAACCGGTTAAGTGTCCGCTGGAAATCAGAAGGCACCCACAATTATCATCTGCAACTGCGCACCCGCTGTAATTATGGATTCAATGCAAAAATATTTTATTCGATAACCAAATTATGGGACGATGAACAGATGTTGCCTGAACAAAATTTCTACTCCAACAAATAATTATGAAAATATAAGTTAGCTACCGTCATTCAAAACCGGGGAAAGGAAATGAGCGAAAAGAAGAGTATCAGTATCGAAAAAGAGAACAACAGACCGGTCTCCCTGGACTTCAAATTACTCCGGGAACAGGGGATAAACCTGGTTCAAAAATTGTCTGGCCACGTGTGGACAGATTACAACCTCCACGACCCCGGGGTGACCATCCTGGAACTGCTTTGCACGGCCATCACCGATCTGGCATACAGAACAGAATTTCCTATAAAAGATTTATTGTCTGATAAGGACGGCAACATCGCCTCAAAAGACAATGCCTTCTTCACCAAGGAAGAGATCCTAACCACAAACCCGATAACCGTACACGACTTTCAAATGGCGCTACAGGACGAGATTGAGGAGGTTTATAATGTCTGGTTGGAACCTATGCGCTCCCGCCATTCTCCCGAATATGTAAAAGGCGTGTACCGGATTTATGTACAAATGACCCGCGAAGCTGCATCAAAAAAAGAAGACCGGGAAAAGGTCATCAACCGGATAAAAGATCAGGTTAAGCGATCTTTTGTCTCCAAAAGGAATTTATGTGAAGATTGGGAGAGAGATATTGTCATCCTCGATCCGACAGAAATCAAGGTTAATGCGGATATCTTAGTAACCGGGGATACCAAATCCGAAGAAGTTTTGGCAAAGGTTTACAGCCATTTGGAAAATTATATGAATCCCCCTGTTAAATATTATTCGGAGGGGGAATTGCTAAAAGAAAATTTTAAAATTGAGGATATCTTTGTCGGCCCCTTGTTAAAGAAGGGCTTTATACCCGAAGCCAAAATGAGTTTCCGAAGAGAAATTATTGATCCTGAAGAAATTATTGAGCAAATAATGCAAATAGACGGAGTAATAAACGTGATAAATCTTTCTTTACAAACTTCCGAAGGAAATACAGGATTCAAGCCCTTTCGATTGAATGAATTTAACTTTCCATACCTGGTAAATAATATGAATGATCCATCCATAAAAATAATAAAAGGAAAGAATACTTCTCTGATAGAAACAGGCATTTTCCAGGATTTGCTCCTGAAAGAAAGAGAAATTTCCCGAAGGAGTTTCATATCCTCCTTTCATACTTATTCAAATCCTGATTTATTTAAGGGGAATTATAGAGATGTAGCGCATTATTATTCTATTCAGAATCATTTTCCCACCATTTATAATATTGGCGCCGAAGGATTACCCTCGGGAGAAACCAAAGATCATAAAGCACGGGCCAAACAATTAAAATCATACCTGATGTTATTTGAACAAATACTCGCCAACTACCTTTCCCAGTTAGCGCATAGCAAGGATTTGTTCTCTATCCGCCTGTCCGGTCCCGGGGCCAACACCTATTATTATCAGCCCTTATACGATATCCCTGATGTAAAGAAACAATTAAAGGCCTTTACCGCAATAAGTAAATCCGGATCAGAGGAAGAATGGAAACTTTTTAAGAAAAATGAAAATAACGATTATATGCGGTTCTTAAGAGAGGGACTGGAAGACCAGGACACCTACCGGGAAAGAAAAAATCGCGTCTTCGATCATCTGCTTGCAAGATTTAACTGGCCCCTTGATTTCTTTCCCGTTAACCTGTTTCATTCGCTTTATGGAGATCCTGCAATGGAGGAAAAAAAAGACGAAATATTGGATTGGAAATCAGATATCATTAATAACCTGGTAGAATTGAGCCACGACAGGATCAGGGCAATAGACTATCTCGCTACATCAAAAGATTTAGAAGCTTTTAAGGGGTTTCATAAAAGGCTTGCAAAACTTCTTTACATCCATAAATTGAAAAGAAGACCCCTAAGCTGGGTATTTGATCTAAAAAAGGGAGAGCAGGATGGGGAAGAACAGGTTCACAGCCTGGCATGGATGGGGAAAACCAAACCCGATAGCCATGCAGGAAAGGAACCCCGCGATAGCCAATCTCCCAACTTCTTTGACTTTGGGGACCAAACCACCGAAATTTTTAAAAATGGGATTGATATAAACAATTATAAGATTGAGCCCGCGTCAAAAAATCTTCAATATTATTATATTAAATATAAAAACCCCGAAGAAAAACAATGGAATAAAATAAGTGAAAAGTATGCCGACCCGTTACACGCTAAAGCTTCGCTCCTGAAATTAATAAACTATTTAAAAGATATCAACATAGAATCAGAAGGTTTCCATATAGTTGAACATGTATTGCTCAGGCCTGCATTAAAAAGTAATTCCTTCGGATTTGGATTTTTTGAAAATAAAGATAAATGTTTATTTCATCAGAAGCAGTGGCACAGCTTTATGGAAAGAGAAAATATCCTTGCCGGGATAGCAGAAAGCGGTACGGGGGATGAAAATTCCTCTCAATTATTAAAAGATCTTCAAATGTTACAAGACCGGGAGAACCGCTTCTATCCCAGATACACGTTGTGGACAAAAGTATCAGATGACTTTGTTATAAAGGAAGATTATTTTGATTACAGGATGTCTGTTGTGCTTCCATCCTGGCCCGCAAGATTCCAGGATGGCGATTTCAGAGCATTTGTAATGGGCTTGTTTCGGATCAATGCTCCCGCCCACATCCGGATAAATTTTTTGTGGCTGAACATCACTGAGATGAAAAAATTTGAAAAGATTTACTTCGATTGGCTTTATTCATTTAGAATACCGGGAAACGAAATTGCAGATAAATCCCTGTCCGAAAAACTGATCCATATTTTGAATGGGACCGATTACCGGGTATCCGGTATTTGATGGATGATTTAATATTTTATCATGGACGATCAAAATCATATTATTCAAAAACAGGTGTTTGATATTCAATTTATGTCAGATCAAAAACCTTTTGAATTACAAAACCGGGTAAGTAATCTATTTTACAGCCGTATCGAAAAGATTATGCTCATCGTTTTGGACCAAATGATTCCCGAAGGGCTGCTCTACAGGTTTAATCTTATAGAACTGGATTTGGGCGTTCTGCCTTACGACCGGATGGAAGAGCTATTGCCTCTGCGGTTACAAGAGGCCCTGGAGAAAGAATTAAAAGACAAACGCCCTTTACCGGCTTATTACGCCGGCACCAACGAGGATAGTCAAAAACGCCCAGTACCAGACCAAGCCTGCCTTGAGCTCTTATCGCATTTTCTACTTTCCGGCAACCTTCCCTGGTGGGCCTCCGGCCCCCTCATGACAGACCCCGAAAAAACTATAGGCTTTCTTTTTGAAAAAGATGCCGGAGGAATCAAACAGCTGCTCCTGAAACTGGGGGCCTTCTCTTACGTCCGTAAAAGAATGGCCTGGCAATTTTCTGAACAAACGATCCGATCCACCATTGAGATCCTCGAACCGGAAGAAGCGGCCTTCATCTTTAAATACCACCGGGCAATTGAAGCCACACAAAAGGAAACGCAACAAATAAAAGGAGAATCCCGGGAAGTAAGCCGGGCCATTTGGTTTTTTATTTTTACTTATCTCTTAGTGGAAAGAGGCAGTAACTTCAATCGAAAAGATTTTGTAAAAAGCAACCTCCGGAAAATCGCCGAACATTATAACCTTCATTATGAAGAACTGTTAAAATTATTCTCTGCTCCTTTATACCATAAAGTCTTTTACAAAAAGCACTTCCCACTGCTGGGTGAAATTATAGTAGAATTGTCTCGCGAACAATTTTCCGATGAACAACATCGGAAGACGTTAGAAAGTCCTCCGGATAAAACAATTCTTCAAAAAGAAAAAAATCTTAAAAAACAAAGGCTGATTGCCCGTTTCCTACAATCAGGAACACTCCCATCCTGGGCAGCCGATGTTCGGTTGGAGCAATTAAACACGATATTTTTTGAACTCATACAAGAGATGCCGAAGGAAACGGGGCAACTTATCCGGAGGATGGAGCATAAAGAATCAGGTATTGAAAATATCGTTTTTGCCTTTGGCATGAAAGTAATTACCGGAATTATAAAACTGGTTGAGCCCGCCCACGCCCCCTTCATTCTGAATTACATGAAGCGTATACAAATCATTCACAATCAGAAAGCCATTACAACCGCAGACAACCAATCCTTCTCCAAATCTATCCGGCAATTTGTTCTCAATTACTTACTCATTGATAAAGGTTCCACCTTTAGCAAACGCGTGTTTCTGGAAGACAATATTCACCGGATAGCCAACCGGTATAATTTGAGGTTTAATATTCTCCTTAATCTTCTTACTGAAGCCATAGGTGAAAGATATGGCGCAGAAAACACCTCTTTATTTCATTTACTCAAAGAGATTCAAAAGGTAAATAAAAACAGCGCTCCGGGAAAAAAAGACAGCCAGTCCATTATGGAAAGGGATGAAATCAGCGCTGAAAAAAAGAAAAAGGGAATATTTTCCTCCCGGGCTCTTTTCGATCTGTTGGGATTCTGGATAAAGCATGGCTACTTCCCCTGGTGGGGGAAAAAGTATGAAATCCCATCTCCTGAAGTTCTTTGGGAAAAATTGTATACAAAAGATCCCGGTGAAATAATAAAATGGGTTCAATATGCAGGGACCGAACCCGCAATACGGAAACGGCTCGTTTATCAACTTCCTGCTTCCGTATTTGTTGCTGCTTTCTCAAAATTCCCCCGGGGAAAAGAGGCAACCGGGATATTTCAATTTACCAGCTTCTTATATGAACGATTGATCCAATTGAGAATAAAAAACAAGCATGCAGTACAAAATATTTTGCTATTGGCCTGGTGGGATACTTTTATCCTTTCCAACTACCGGGATTTTAACCCCGAAACATTTATCTCGTTAAGTATTCAAAGATTAGCCGGATGGACCGGATGGTTTGTCGAAAACATCCGTCAATCTTTATTAAAAGTGAGCAGAGATATCCTAAAGAAGCCTTCTCAAAAATGGACGCCGGTTCAGAAATCGGTTATTCACGCGATTAACAAGCCCAAAAGAACGGGCTATAAAGAGCAGGAAGAAACACCCGATATAAGAACGGTGATCAGGCAGTACCTCCCTATTGAAAAAAGAGGACAAGAAGAAGAAATCCTGAGGGAGGCGCTGCGGATCCTTGAATATTACCTTTCCAGGGGTCAATGGCCCGTTCGGATGAGAAGTATATCATATTCAGATATCTTCCTAAAGAATCTTTTGCGATTGCTTAGCCGTGAAAAACCTGCAGCGCTTCATGCTATTTTCGGGCAACAAAACCAGGCTCCCGCCGCCAGGATAAAGATGCATGATCTTTTTTCCTTGTGCACAAACGCCGAAGATCATAAGGTGCAGGAATTATTAAAGGCCTTTCGCCAAAAGGATTTGTTGGAGTATTTCTCAGGCATATCCGGATTGCCGGATAAACCGGTAGATAAGGATTTTTTCGAAATTATAGATAACATCATCCGGCATCCATCGGGCCGTGAAGAAAAAAAGGTTTTATCCAGGTGGCTGAGCGCTCCCGCCCTGTCTGCCGTTATTGCCGAAAAATACAAAGGGGAAATATTCTACCGCCTTATTGAAAATACAACAGCCTACAACGGCAAAGAAACCGCCTCCTTTTTGAAAGAGGTGCAACAACTGCTTGTCCGGGCCCTCCCGGATCCTCTCGAAAGAGAAAGCATAAGCCTTCTGTTTCGAAAATTTAGCCTGCATTATTTTATTGGAAAACAGTCTCCGGCAACGCCCTCTCAATATTT
>CAYZGR010000044.1:0-25419 GCA_964478125.1 uncultured Chitinophagaceae bacterium
ATAGGAGGAAAGGACAGACAGAGATGCAGATTGCCGTTTTTAAGATCCTGTATGGGTTATTGGGGCATTAGGGTACCGGATCATACCCATGTCTCCCACCCGGGTGGCAGGCCAGCAATCGTTTTGCAGTTAAGTAAAATCCTTTCCAAACCCCATATTTTTTAAAAGCCGCTATTCCATACCGGGAACAGGTGGGGGTAAATCGGCATTGTCCGCCTATAAGGGGGGAGAGGACCCATTGGTAGAGTTTAATCAGAAAAATAAAGGGGTAAGCCAGTATTTTATTCAGTTGTTGCATCCGCTGCATCTTCTTTTTGTATGATTCGGGCCACTCGATTTAAAGATACGTTCATTTTTTCAAATAGTAAAGAAAAAGGAGGTAGTTCTCTTCCGGTATATATAAAAAATAACGTGATGGAATAACCTTTTACGTCTGCAATCTGCTGTAAATCTTGTTTTTGGAGGCGATAAACTTCACGCATTTGCCGCTTGATGCGGTTGCGATTGACCGCTTTTTTGAAATGGCGGACGGGAACGGAAAAACCGGCCCTGACCGGTACATCGGGCTGGGAATCTGAACAGAGAAAATAATAGACCTTTATAGGATATATGGAAAACGCTTTCCCTTTACGGAAAAGCATTTGAATAAGTTTTCTTCCCTTCAGGTGTTCTTTTTTCGGAAATCGTTGGGAACTCATGCTTGCTTTTAATTAAAAACAATGAACTCCTTCCCGCATTCGGATTATTTTAACTTCCGCTCATCTGAAACGGTCAGTTTGGCGCGTCCCTTGGCTCTTCTGGCAGCCAGTACTTTGCGCCCGTTTGCAGTTTTCATCCTTTTTCTAAAACCATGTACAGACTTTCTCCGGCGGTTATGAGGTTGGTAGGTACGTTTCATGGTACGGTTTATTTGCTTTGTTTATTATAGGTTATGGTAATAAACGTTGTTATATTTCAATCCAAAAATTGGACTGCAAAGGTAGGGAAATTAAATGTAATTTATAGAATTACTTGCTGAGAAAAGACAGAATACCCGAGAAAAAGGGGGGCATGATCGTCAAATTTTTTAGTTGAATCTGTAGTCAGAAAGTAACGATGGCTCTCTTGCGTACAATTTGCGGCTATTTCCCGATGTCGTTCCAGATAACGGACTAGGCTTTGTGATACTATAGGACCCTGCGAGATCAAAGTGCAACCGCCAGGCAGGTATTGCCGTATCTTTTCTTTCATAATCGGATAATGTGTGCAGGCTAGTAACACGGTATCTATAGCCGCGGATCGGGTAAAAAGTGCATTTACATATTTTTTTATAAAAAAGGCGCCGCCTTCCGTATCCCATTCTTGGTTTTCTATTAAGGGAACCCATATGGGGCAGGCCTGCTGATAAATTTTTACTTCCGGGAAAAACCTGTTTATTTCTATACGATAAGAATTCGACTGTACCGTGCCGGTTGTGGCCATGATGCCCACGGCCTTGTTTTTACTGTAGTTGCCGATCAACTCCGTTGTGGGACGGATCACCCCCAAGACCCGTCCTGCGGGGGCGATTTCCTTTAGATCATGTTGTTGGATCATGCGTAAAGCTTTGGCAGAAGCTGTATTACATGCAATGATAATAAGGGGACAACCTTGTGAAAAAAGGTATTTTACACCCTGTAAAGTATATTGGTAGACCGCTTCAAAAGAACGGGTTCCGTAAGGTACCCTGGCATTATCTCCCAGATACAGGTAATCATATTCCGGGAGTGCGGAAACAATCGAGCGAAATACGGTTAACCCGCCATATCCCGAATCAAAAATTCCTATGGGATGCAGATCTTTCATCTGTTAAGACCACTCTCTTTCTTCCGCTTCTTTCTGATGGCGCTCTACTCTTTTCGCGATCCAGATACTCAATTCGTAGAGTGCATATAGCGGAATACTAACAATAATCTGACTGGCCACATCGGGAGGCGTAATTATGGCTGCCAAAATAACAATGACCAGAATAGCATGCCGGCGGTATGTTCTTAAGAAGCTGGCGGTGATCACGCCTGTTTTGGCCAGGAAGAAAGTTAAAATAGGGAGTTCAAAAAGGGCGCCCGTACCTAAAATCACCTGCCGCATGGTACTTAGATAACTTTTTATGGTAATGATGTTGTGAATGGATTCGGAAATGGAATAGGCAGCAAAGAAATTAACGGTATAAGGGGTAATAATAAAGTATCCGAAAGCCACGCCCATGAAGAAAAGAAGCGAGGTCCAAAAAACCACGCCCCGGGTATATTGTAATTCGTTTTCTTTTAAAGCCGGTTTTACAAAGCGCCAAAATTCCCACAACACATAAGGAGCGGCTACAACCAACCCGAAAATAAAGGAGGAAGACATGGCTTGAAGAAACTGTCCCGAGAGCTGCATATTTTGAAAAGTGAGCGCTACATCCTTCAGGCATAATTTGTCTCCCACCCCGATGGCATGCCCAAATTTACAAAACACTCTATACGTGATGAAAGAATGCCGTGTGGGGGCCATGATAATGTTATCATAAATAAAGGTAATCTTAATGAAAACCACTACAGCCGCCACTATTACAGCTACCAGAGATCGCAGCACATGCCACCTGAGCTCCTCTATATGATCAAAAAAGGACATCTCTGCCATTTGGGGGTTATTCTTAAATAGGTTTCTAAACATATATTTGCTAATAAATCAGCCTCGAATGTATACTTAAGCGGACGGAAACGGCCGGGCAAATTTAGTAATATACCTTGTATCCTAAAATAAAATTTGATTTATAGTAGTAAACGGCAGAATGGTAAAAAGCCTGCTCTTAATACCGAGCAGGCTTTTATCCATTTTTTGTTAACCCCAAAAATAAAGTCTTGATCCAAGATATTCAGGTATTTTCACTTGTGTGGCAAGCAGTATGGTGAAATACACGTTCTATAATATCCCGTCGGAACAAAGTTAATTAATTTATTTTAAAATAAAAAAGAATAACATCAGCCCAGTTGACGCATTTTTACCATTTCTATTCGTGTTTCCGATACATGGGTGATGCTAAACTCAAAATCATTAATAATAATTCGTTCCCGTTCATGCGGGATAGAGCCATGGTAGGAAATGATGTATCCTGAAAGGGTTTCGCTGTCGGTTTTTCCGAAAACAAATCCGTATTTTTCCGAAAGATAGTTGATTTCCAGTCTGCCGGACAACAGATATTCTTTTTCCGCGATCTGCTGCTCCAGCAGATCATTTTTATCATGCTCATCCCGGATATCTCCAAAAATCTCTTCCAGCAGATCTTCCAGGGTTACAATACCGGCGGTGCCTCCAAATTCATCAACTACCCATGCCACACTTTTATGTTCCTGGGTCAGACGGGTGAGCAGGTTGATAACGCTCATGGTTTCGGGAACAACAATAATGGGATGGAGTATAGCGCTTATGGTTTGAGGCTTGTTGAAAAGATCAAGCTGATGCACATACCCTTTTATATTATCAATGGTTTTCTCATAAATGATCAGCTTGGAAAATTTGGTTTCTACGAATCTTTTTTTGAGGGTATTTATATCATTGTTGATTTCCAGCGCCTCTATTTCTTTACGTGGGATCAGGCAAGCCCTGATCTTGATCTGGGGAAGATTAAAGGCATTTTCAAAGAATACGGTGTTGAAGTTTTGCGAGCCGTTTTCCTCTTTATCCGGTTGAAAGATCTTGATATCGGTTTCGCTCTGTTCGAAAGGCAGGCCCGCTACAGAAATATTGACATTAAACAAATACTTGAGGATCCAGTTGGCAAAACCTGAAACGATATGAGCTATAGGGTATAACAAGCGGCTGAAAAATGAAATGGGTAAAGCAAAAAAAGGCAGCAGCCGGTTGGCCTGCGCCCGAAACAGGCTACGGGGGATAAGCAGAGAAATGAAGCCGATCAGCAATCCCGTAATAATGACCTGAACGATTATTTTTAGATAAAGTGAATTAAATGAGCCGAAAGGGATTTGTTCCCAGCAGCGGGAAAGGGTATAGCTAAACAAGATAGAAAAAATCACCACGCAGGCGAAGTATCCGATAATGCAGGAAGATGCATAACGGATAGGGTTCTTGGTGAAACGAGCCAGGATGCGACCGGCGAGAAAACCTTTTTTTTGCTTGATCTCCATGGAAAACCGGTTGAGATATAAAAAAGCTATGGTGGCGCCTGCAAAAAAGCCGGCCAAGAGCAGCAAAATAATGAGAGGTATAATGGGGGCTGTGGTCATAAGAATCGGAAACTGTTTTTAACAAATGTACATAATTAAATAATACTTTTGCCCGGTAGCAATACGCGTATTTATGGGGAATATACGAGAAGAAAAAGCGCTTCAGTCCTTTTTGGATAAAAAAGTAGAACAATATCATAAGCCTTCTTTTATTGTCGGCGATCCGGTCGCTATTCCGCATCGGTATTCAAAGCTACAAGATATAGAAATTTCCGGATTTTTCGCCGCCCTTTTTGCCTGGGGCAGAAGAAGCCTTATCCTTAAAAAAACGGAAGTTCTGCTCAACCTGATGGATGATGCGCCTTATGATTTCATAATGCATCATGAGGAAAAGGACTTGAAACGATTTTTGGATTTTGTACATCGTACTTTTAATGCAACGGATATTCTTTATTTCATTCATTTTTTAAAGAAATATTACCATCGGCATTTTTCATTGGAAGCAGCCTTTACTTCCGGATTGCATACAACCGATAAAACCGTGGAGCATGCATTGACAGGGTTTCATCGGCTTATTTTTCCGGGGGATCATCCTGTCAGAACCATGAAACATATTGCTTCTCCCAGGCGGAAATCAGCATGTAAGCGGCTGAATATGTTTCTCAGGTGGATGGTGCGGCGGGATTCTGCAGGCATTGATTTTGGCCTCTGGAAAAAGATACGGCCTGATCAGCTTGTTATTCCCATGGACACCCATGTTTCAAAAGTAGCCGTACGACTGGGACTGATATCGCCCGGAGCCGTGGATTGGAGGGCCGCGCTTGCACTTACCGATGCATTACGTATTTTTGACCCTCAGGATCCGGTGAAATATGATTTTGCACTTTTCGGACTGGGTGTATTGGAAAAGTTTAAATAACATTAGAAAGCCGCATGGTATTTGCTATGGAATCTGTAAAAATTTAATCTTTATTATTTTTTGAATATGACTAAGAAGATTTTGGCCACTGTAGGCCTTTTATTTATGTTTTTCTCGGTTGTTTCTGCACAGGAGTACCTGGAGCTGCAATATCAGCTTAACAAAGGAGATCAGTTTGAGGTGGATCAGCAGGCCAGTCAGGAAACCTATCTGACGATCAATGATGTTCCCAAGCGAACGTCTAATCATACCGATGCCGTATTGTTGTTGACGGTACAGGGCATTCATGCGGGAAAGGCCACCCTGAATGCCGAATATAAAAAAATCAGTCTCCGGAGTTCTCAGGATGAGCTGAAAGTATCGGTAAATACGGACGGCCAGGCGGATGATGTATACAATAAACTTTTCAGAGCCCTAATAGGGAAATCTTTTACCATAGACCTACAAGAAAACGGATCCGTTGATCAAGTGAGCGGACTCGGTCCCATATTTGATCAGATGATTGATGCGCTAGACGGTGTGAAAGAGAAAGAAAAGCCGATCCTTAAGGAATTTCTGGAAGACCGAATGGGGGCGGAGCAGATAAAAGCCAATTTTTCTATGGTGTTGCCCTATTATCCTAATTATAAAGTACGTACCGGCGATTCATGGTCCAGTCATTTGAGTACAGAAGGATTTTACAACGGAAGGATAGATAATTATTGGAAATTGGTTTACGGGACCAAATATATGGTTAAGATAAAAAACACAGGAAAGTTTGGCACGGTAGCATCTGAAGTAGTAGATCTGGGAGACGGACAAAAGGGGCGGATGGATTTAGACGGAGAAATAAAAGGTCAATACGCCATCAATCCCAAGACCGGATGGCCTACGCTCAGCATTATTCATTCCGAGCTTCATGGAAAATATACGTACTTTATCATGAAAGGAAAGCGGAAAAAGAAGAAAAAGGAAAATCTGGATGTACCCGTGAAGATTGTAAAGAACATCAGTTATAAGATCAGGCATTTATGATATCAGCCAGCAATTGAGAAAGTTCTTCGGCCTGATTGAGTACCATTAAATGGGTGCCTCCTTCAATAATATGATCTGCCCGGATAAACCAGATCGGCAACATATGATCCCGGTTCCCATGGATATGGGTTACATTATCCGGGATATATTCGTTTTTCCAAAGTGCCACCCTGTGCCAGGCCCATCGGAAAAAAGTTTCATCTATATCGTGGATAATCTCTTTAAGAAGCCGGCTTTCTGCCCGGCTCCTCGTGCCAAACAACCAGTCTCCTGCAAACAGCCCCAGTCTGGTAAGCAATTTATAGCTTAACCAACGATGAGCCTTAAAAATCTTCAGGAAGCGGAAATAAAATGGAATTTCGTGATACGTCTTGGAGCTGGAAATAAGTATGGTTCTCTCGACAGGGATCAGTTTATTAATCTCAATAGCCATCATGCCCCCCATAGACACTCCAATGAGTATGGGACGGGGCTTGTCTATTTGTTCAAGCAGGCGGGATGCATAAGATGACCAGCTTTCATTTTTCTTCGGAGTGATCCAATGAATATAATGAGCGCTGATTCCGGGAATATTTAGGTATTGCAGGAGGCGTTGATCGGCTCCCAATCCACTGATGAAATAAACGTCTTTCATGTAACCGGCAAAGGCCGAAGGTAGCTATTTTTAAGAAATTCCTTTACTTTGTCCAAATTGGCGTATGGGCAACTTAAATCAAGGAGTGGATCTGGTCTATCTTTGGGTAGACGGAAATGATCCGGATTGGATCAGAAAAAAGAAGGAAGTCATTGGAAAGGCAGCTTATGATCAATCAGAGATTAATTGCAGGGGGCGTTATCTGGATAATGAGGAACTAAAATATTCATTAAGATCCGTAGAAAAACATATTCCATGGATCAGAAAGATCTTCATAGTGACGGATGATCAGACTCCCGGCTGGCTCAATACTTCGCATCAGGGGATCCGGATAATTGATCATCAGGAAATTCTTCCGGAGGAGGCCGTTCCCTGTTTCAATTCGATGGTTATTGAACATTATATATACAGGATTTCCGGATTGTCGGAGCAATTCTTATATGCAAACGATGATATGTTCCTTAATGCCAATTTGAAATCCGGATTCTTTTTTGCAACGGATGGATTTCCCATTATCAGGCTAAAGAAAAAGCCGCTGGGAAAATGGCACATGAGGTTTAAACACCTGGTGGGAAAGGAAGTAGGGCAATACCGCCATACCGTTGAAAAAGCGGCCTTGTTGGTTGAAAAACAATTTGGGAGCTATTATTCCGGGGTTCCGCATCATAATATAGACGCCTATAAAAAAACAGACTACAGGCATGCTGTAGAAAAAATATTTCATCAAGAGGTACTGGAATGCCGGCTGAACAAATTAAGGACATTTGATGATTTATACCGTTCCGCCTTTGATCTTTATGCTTTGGCTATGGGCCATGCCCACCTCAGCTATGTAAATAAAGAAACCTCTTTGAGAATGCTCCTGTATAAAGGTAATTTTGAAGAGCGGCTAAAAAAATACAGCCCGAAACTGTTTTGTATGAATGATGGTCAAAAAGCCACCGAGGAGAACAGGGAAGAAGCAAAGCGCTTCCTGGAACATTGTTTCCCTGAAAAATCATCCTTTGAGCTTTAATATACTGAGATATGGAAACCCTAAAACATCCTGAAATAGATCTGGTTTATCTTTGGGTAGACGGAAGCGATCCTCGCTGGTTTGAAAGGAGAAGCCGGTTTGTGAAGGAACTTACCGGAAATACGGAAGCGGATAGTAGAGGACGTTATACCAATAATGACGAGTTAAAATTTGCTTTGAGGTCTGTTGAAAGGCATGTTCCCTGGATCGGGAAGATCTTCATCGTAACAGATGATCAGCAGCCGGACTGGTTAGATACCGCTCATCCCAAGATCAATATAACCGATATAAAAGATATTTTACCTGAGCGGGCCTATCCTTGCTTTAATTCAAATGTGATCGAACATTATCTATATAAAATACCGCGGTTGTCTGAACGATTTTTATATTCTAATGACGACATGTTCTTTAATGCAGATCTAAAAACGGATTTCTTTTTTGGAACAGACGGCTATCCTGTTGTAAGATTAAAAAAAGCACCTTTCGGTCGATGGTACAATAAGATAAGGAATTTAATAGGGAAAAAGCCGGGCGAATACCGCCATATTATATTTGAAGCGCTGTCAGTTGTCCGGGAAAAATATGGTAAATATTATCCGGGTGTTCCACATCATAATATAGACGCTTATACAAAGACAGATTATCGGATTGCGGTGGAAGAAGTCTTTAAAAAAGAGGTTTCAGCTTCTGCTAAAAATCGGATCAGATCGTTTAATGATGTGCAACGTTTTGCTTTCAGCTTGTATGCACTTGCCATTGGCCATGCTCATTTGCAATATGTCGGGAGAAAAACATCTTTGAGAAATCAGCTCTACAAGGGTCGCTTTAAGGAAAGGATGCATACTTATAAGCCAAAACTTTTTTGCATGAATGACAACCAGAAGGCAAAAGATGAGGACAGGCTCAGTGCAAAAGCTTTTTTAGAAGATCATTTTCCGGTAAAATCATCTTTTGAAAAAAAATGAATCTTCACCCTTTCATCTTACTTTGGTCCACGATCGGGAAATCTGTGTCTTGCTCTTTCCGGCAAAGCCCTATTCCTGTACATAAATCCGCACGATCCTCCGGGACAGCCCCGTCAATATTTCATAAGGAATGGTATTCCCAAGGGTTGCCAGTTCCTCAATCCGGGGATGATGGCCAAAAACGATAACCGTATCGCCCTCCCGGGCCTCGGGAATGTGGGTAATATCAAGCATGAGCATGTCCATACAAATATTTCCAATAACAGGAGCCGGCTTCCCATGAAGAAACATTTGGGCTTTGCCCATTCCCAGTGATCGCAGATAACCGTCGGCATACCCGACAGCAACCGTGGCAATGCGTTTATCTGAATCCACCCTTCCGGCTCGCCCGTAACCCACGGTTTCGCCGGCAGGAACGTTCTTTATCTGAGAAATGGTGGTCCTGAGTGTATGGACCACCTGCAGCTTATTTCCCATGGTCGCATCTATACCATATAACCCGATACCCAGGCGAACCATATCGTACTGTAGATCGGGATGCCGGCTGATACCTGCAGTATTGGCCAGATGACGGATAACCGGATAAGGTAAAACCGCCGTGATCTTTTGGCTCATTTTCTCAAACAAAAATGCCTGCCGATTGGTAAAACCGTCCTTATTTGGCTCTTCCGCTGCTGCCAGATGGCTAAAAACAGAAACCACTTTTATAACAGATTGCTCTTTTAAAAAACGGGCAACTTCCGGTATTTCATTTGGAGAAAATCCGAGGCGGTGCATACCGGTATCCAGTATGATATGAACGGGGTAATGAGCGACGCCCTGATTTTTTAATTGTATCTGAAAGCGCTTTAAAATGGAAAGGGAATATAATTCCGGTTCCAGTTTCCATTGAATAAGTGCATCAAAATAGTAAGGATCCGGATTGAGTACCATAATCGGTATACGGATACCTCCTTTACGCAGTTCAATACCTTCATCCACGTTTGCAACAGCGAGATAATCTACTTTATGAAATTGAAGCACATTGGCAATCTCGGTACTACCGCTGCCATAAGAAAAAGCCTTGACCATGACCATCGTTCGGACTCCCGGTTTTAAGAGCTGTTGATAGGTTTTAAGATTGTGGACTATAGCGTTCAGATTGATCTCCAGTTCTGTCTGGTGCTTTTTCTTTTCCAGCAGCCGGCTGATTCGCTCAAAACCAAAGGCCCGGGCTCCTTTTATTAATATGGCTTCATCCTGAAAGGGAAGGGTATACAGGGGGAGTCGGGAACTTAATTCTCTTAAAAAAAATTCCGTAGAAGGGTAGAAGCTGCAGCGCATCTCCCGAAAAGCCTCAAAAGACCTTTTTTGCCGGTATAGAGCCGCTCCTATACCTATAAAATGATCCACTTTTTTTTCGTGGACAAGATTGGCGATTTGCCGGTATAACCCCACTTCATCTTCTCCCGATTGAGCTACATCACTGAAAATAAGGGTATGTTTTGAATGTTGCCGCTGATAGGATAAAAAATCCAATGCAACTTTTATAGAGGTAAAATCCGAGTTATAACTATCGTTTATCAGGGTGCAATTTTGAATTCCCGGTTTCATTTCCAGTCGCATGGCGACGGGTGTCAATCTTTTCATACGGCTAATAACACGCGCTTCTTCTATCTCTAAATAAAGCAATAAACACCAGCAATGAATGGCGTTTTCTACAGAACCTGAATCGGTAAACGGGATTTCTATAGCTTTTTTTTCTCCTTTGTACTTGCCTTCTATGAGAGATAAAAAATTTCCGTTTTCGTCTTTTCTCTCCCGGATACGGGTTATCACCAATTGTGTTTTGGATGTCTCTCGTTCTGTTTTTTGGACAGACCAGGAGAAAAGGACTATCGGTTTTTCGGAAGCCTGCCGTTTCTTATAAAGAGAGGCTATTTCCTCATTCAAAATGGTATGGTCGTCCTTGTAAATCAATAATTGGCTATGGGCGAACAGCAATAGTTTCTCGCGGATCTTTTGTCGTACATTCCTGAACCCGGCGGCATGTGCTGCTCCGATATTGGTAAAAATACCTATAGCAGGCCGGATCATCTTTTCCACCCGGGCCATTTCACCCGGTTGGGAGATACCAGCTTCGAAAACGCCCATTTGATGGGCTGAATTGATCAATGCCAGAGAGAGAGGCACGCCGATCTGAGAATTATAGCTTTTGGGACTTCTGACTATATGAAGATCATCGGCCAGCAATTGATGTATCCATTCCTTTACAATGGTTTTCCCATTGCTCCCGGTAATTCCGATTACGGGAATCTGAAAATTATTTCTCCAATTTGCCGCCAGTCGTTGTAAGGCGGATATGGTATCCGGTACCCTGATAAATGCAGCCTCAGGAAATAAGTTATGATCTTGATCTTCATTGATAAGAAAGGCCCTAACTCCTTTTTCATATAATTCAGAAATAAAATGATGTCCATTCTGATGAGAGCTCCGGATGGCAATGAACAAAGTACCGTCGGGAAAAGACAGATTGCGGCTGTCTGTTAAAAGATGGAAGATCCGGTGCTTACCCTGTATCACGGGAGGATCTAAACCGAGTATTTCATGAATTTGAGCAACAGTGTATCTCACAGCTCCTTATTTCTGAGATGCTATTTGTTTGTTCTTATATAAAGAAAATAAAATAGAACCGAATAGGCAGACAACGATCACCAGCAGCGATACGATAATAGGTACCGCTATATGGAAGATCTCCACCAACATTTTCAGCCCTATAAAGGTAAGTACAATGGCAATACCGTGTTGTAAATAAGCAAACCTGCTTACGGCGCCTTTCAAAAGGAAGAACAGGGAACGCAGCCCTAATACCGCAAAAATATTAGAAGTATAAATGAGCATGGGTTCCTGGGTGATGGCAAACACGGCGGGAATGGAATCCAGTGAAAACACCAGGTCGGTAGCTCCTAAAATGACTACCACCACGGCCAGTATGGTAAAATATCTTTTCCCGTTTTTCTTTATGGTATACTTTCCATTGGAAGGTCCGTCATCAATACGCATATGTTTTTTCATAAAGCGGTAAACCGGATTTTTTTCGGGTTCAAACCCGGCATCTTCTTTTACAAAAAACATTTTGATCCCGGTATATACGAGAAAGGCCCCGAAAATGTAAAGCACCCAGTGAAACTTATTGACGACAGCTACTCCAATCGTTATAAAAAGGATCCGGAACAGGATAGCGATAAGAATACCTATTAATAAAGTTCTTCCGTAGTGGTCCTCATGAATCTTAAAAAAATTAAAGATCAATATAAAAACAAATACATTATCAATAGACAGCGACCACTCCATCAAATAGGCGCTGAGATAATTGATGGCCATGCCATGTCCGTCTTCAAACCAGATAAATACCCCGAAAGCCAAAGACAATCCCACCCAGAAAATAGTCTGGATCAGGGCTTGTTTTAATGAAATGATTTTGGAGCGTCTGCTGAACAGGCCCAGATCAAAAATAAGTGCGACAACCAGTACGATTCCAAAAATAAGATAGGTCCATTCTTTTGCAGACATTGGCATGATTTACTGCAAAGATAGGTGTAAAACCAATAAGGAATGTCCTGTGATCGCATTTGATCCACCTTTTTTCCACATTTCTTAGGTGGGATTTTATTGTGTTGGGGTAATTGCTATCTTTGTCGCACAAATTTCACCACTACTTCTATATCATGCAATCATCTGTCAAGATCTTTTCCGGGAACCAGGCCCATGCCCTGGCGGAGAAGATAGCCCTGCGGTACGGGACCCAGCTGGGTAAGATCAACATCCAAAAGTTCAGTGACGGAGAATTTCAACCGGTCTTTCAGGAGAGTATTCGCGGAGATTACGTTTTTCTCGTCCAGAGTACCAATTCTCCTACTGATAATTTGATGGAACTACTTTTGATGATAGATGCGGCCAAGCGGGCTTCGGCAGGTTATATTACGGCTGTTATCCCTTATTATGGTTTTGCCCGTCAGGATCGAAAAGACAAGCCCCGCGTAGCCATAGGCTCTAAACTAATTGCCAATATGCTTGCAACGGCTGGAGCTAATAGGGTGATAACCATGGATTTACATGCGCCTCAAATTCAAGGCTTTTTTGATATACCGGTTGATCATCTGGACAGTTCCGCCATTTCTATTCCCTATATTAAACAACTTAATCTGGAAAATCTTACCTTTGCGTCCCCTGACGTGGGAAGTACCAACAGGGTGAGGGAAGTGGCCAGCTATTTCAATGCCGAAATGGTGATCTGTGATAAGCACAGAAAACGGGCCAATGAGATTGCTTCCATGACGGTAATAGGAGATGTGGCGGGACAGGATGTGGTATTGATAGACGATATTATCGATACGGGAGGTACGCTGACCCGATCGGCCGCCATGTTGAAAGAGAAAGGGGCCAGATCGGTTCGTGCTTTTTGCACCCACCCGGTATTAAGCGGGAAGGCCTATGAGAATATCAATCATTCGGCTTTGGAAGAACTGGTAGTTTGCGATACCATACCTCTAAAACAGGAAGCTTCTAAAATAAAAGTAGTGGGGGTGGCAGATTTATTCGCAGTGGCTATTCGAAATGTACATGAGAACAGGTCTATCACCAGCCTGTTTATTCATGGTCGCAAATAGCATTGTAAAGTGTAATTTTTTAATTTTTATAAATATGAATACAATAACAATCGATGGACAACTCAGGAGCGAAATTGGCAAAAAAGCGACCCGCCGACTACGTTCTGAGGGACAAACGCCAGGTGTTATTTACGGGGGCCCAAAAGAAGTGAACTTCTCCGCGCCGGAGCTCGCATTTAAAGATCTGGTCTACACCCCAAAATTTCAGCTGGCAGAGGTAAAGCTAGGGGACAAATCCTACAAATGCGTATTGAAAGATCTTCAGTTTCATCCGGTAACCGATAATCTGTTACATGTAGATTTTATGGAATTGATAGAGGATAAAAAAATAATTGTTACCCTGCCGCTAAAATTTGAAGGCCAGGCTGCGGGCGTAAAGGCAGGGGGCCGTTTGATGACCAAATTAAAATCATTAAAAGTTAAAACCTATCCTAAAGATCTGAAAGAGGAAATTGTGGTCAATGTGGAAAAGTTGGAACTTGGTCAGAACATCAGGGTGGAAGATGTGAAGGAAGATGCCCTTGAGATATTAAACTCCCCGCGTATTCCTATAGCTTCCGTAGTAACCACCCGTGAGCTCAGGCAAACGGGACCGGCTGCTACTGAGGAAGGTGAAGAAGCAACCGCAACTGCTGAACCGGCTGCCGAAACTAAATAGGCAATTAACAATTCTGCCCATTTCTAATACTTTAAAGCCCGGGATCACACCGGGCTTTAATTATTTAAAAAGCATCTCTTTTAAATGAAATATCTTATTGCAGGCCTGGGAAATATCGGTCCGGAATATGCCCACACCCGCCACAATATCGGGTTTGACGTGTTGGATGCCTTTGTCGACAAGCATGAATGCGGGTTCCAGACCGACCGGCTTGCGAATGTGGCCACTTGTAAAGTAAAAGGGAGAACGTTGCTTCTGATCAAGCCGACCACCTATATGAATTTAAGCGGGAAAGCCGTTAAATACTGGATGGACAAGGAAAAAGTACCCGTGGAACGAATGCTGGTGGTGGTAGATGATCTCGCGCTCCCCATAGAAACGCTCCGTCTCCGTGCCGGAGGGAAAGATGCGGGGCATAATGGATTGAAAAGTATTCAGGAGCTTATTGGCACCGATCGCTATCCGCGGCTTCGGTTTGGTATAGGGAATCATTATCCGAAAGGAAGACAGGTGGATTTTGTTTTATCCCCCTGGAACGCAGAGGAAGAACCGGTCATACGTAAAAAAGTGGCTACCTGTGTGGAAGTCATTGAAAGCTTTGTATTTGCAGGCATACAAAACACCATGACCCATTTTAATCATGTAAAATTTACCTGACTCTTAGTTTGATGCATAAGCGGCTACATGCATCAATTTCCATATAGGTTCCACCCGGTATACGTTCTTGTTGAACCGGTTACTTAAAATAATGACCGTAGAAGAATCATCAATAAAGCGATAAAATGAAGAGGTGTTCCCATGCCACCAGCCATTGTGATAAACTACTTTGATACTGTCCGGGTAACACAACAAATGCCAGCCAAGGCCATAGTTCTTAATTCCCGGCCGTTCATGGCTATATGGGGTGAAAGCATCTTCCAGTTCTTTTTTACTGAAAAGGTGGCCGGGATATAGAGCCTGATCCCACTTCAACAGATCTTCCGCCGTACTATACACATTTTTATCGCCCACTACCCCGTCAAAACATTCTTCGGAAATGGGGCGGGTACGGTAATCATACGTCAGACTGCGTTTCGGATAGGTTCTACCCGTATTGGGATTGTATACATAGGTATGCTTCATTCCCAACGGATCAAAAAATGCTTTCTTGAAAAAAGCCTCCAATGACATACCCGTAACTTTTTGTATTACAGCCCCCAATACGACATAATTGGTATTGGTATAATTGAAGTGTTTATCGGGTGCGTAAATAGGAGTGGGACGATACTTTATCATCAGGTCAATCACATCCTGATTAGACATCAATTGATTCATATTATCCCGGTAGAGGCCGGTGAAATAAAGGTACTTTGGCAGGCCGCTGCGATGATTCAGTAACTCTTTAAGGGTGATCCCATGATAGGGAAATTCGGGAAAGAACTTTTGAATAGAGTCTGTGATCTTCAGTTTCCCTTTCTGCTGCAGGTATAAAATCCCCATAGCCGTGAAGGGCTTGGAGGTGGACGCTAACTGAAAAGTGGTATTCTTGGTTATGGGTATTTTTTGGCTAAAATCCGCGTATCCCCTGTGTTTTTCAAAGATAATAATGCCTTTTCGGGCCACCAGCATGCTGCCGTTGAATCGGGGTCCTAAAACATGATCATAAAAATGATTCAATCCGGCCTGGATGCGTTTGGTTTCCGGTGAAGCCAGGATGGCCTCCCGGTGAAAGTCAATGGAGTCGTAGTATGCTTTAGCTCTTGCATAAGAACTATCTATTTGATCTTCATCGTTTGACTGACCTTTACCTATCTGACAGGATTGAAAAAACGGAACCACACAGCAAACCAGAATCAGATAGCAGATAAATCTGTTTTTCATAACACACTTGCGGAACAAAAATTATGCTGTTTTATTCTATATAGCTACAAATATATAAAGAACAGATAAAAAGTACCTCTAAAAACAACCAAAGCCTTTTATTTTTTGAATATTTCAAAATAAGGCCTCCAAATTTTAATTTATTTTAATTGAGGAGTATATTTGCACCAAATTTATAAATTACCATGTCCGAAAAACAAAATACCAGTTACCCTAAGGATAAGATCCGTATTTTATTACTCGAAAGTATTCATGATGAAGCCGTTAAAGCCTTTAAGGAAGCAGGATACAGTAAGGTGCAACGGTTCTCGAAAGCTCTATCCGAAGAGGAACTCCTCCATGAAATAAAAGATGTACACCTTATCGGTATCCGTTCGAAAACCAAGATCACCGAAAAGGTGTTGAAAGCGGCAAAAAAATTGCAGGCTGTTGGTTGTTTTTGCATAGGAACGAACCAGGTAGATCTAAAAGCTGCCACTTCCAGGGGCGTAGCTGTATTTAACGCGCCTTATTCCAACACCCGTTCGGTAGCAGAGTTGATCATATCTCTTTCCATCATGCTGATACGAAGGATTCCGGATAAAAATAAGGCTGCACATGAGGGGATTTGGATGAAAGCTTCCGTCGGCTCCCATGAATTGAGAGGGAAAGTTCTGGGCATTATAGGGTACGGAAATATTGGCAGCCAGGTGAGTGTCTTGGCCGAGGCTATGGGAATGAACGTTATTTACTATGATGTTGTGAAGAAGATGCCCATGGGTAACGCAGTGCAGAAAAGCAGTTTGAAAGCCCTGCTGAGTGAGTCTGATGTGGTTACGTTGCATGTACCTGCTTCAGACAGTACTAAAAACATGATCACTGCAAAAGAACTGGCGCAAATAAAGAAAGGCGCTATTTTTCTGAATTATGCCCGTGGCAATGTGGTGGATCTTGAAGCGTTGAGAGCGTGTTTGAAATCAGGACATCTTTCCGGAGCGGCAATCGATGTATACCCCGAAGAGCCCAAGAAAAACGGTGAAAAGTTTATCTCCCCCTTGCAAAACGTCTCTAACGTCATCCTTACGCCACACATTGGAGGTTCCACGGAAGAGGCGCAGTTTAATATTGGTATTGATGTGAGTCAGAAGCTGTTGCGCTACCTTGAAAGTGGTTCCAGCTATGGTTCTCATACGGTTCCGGATCTGAATATTCCCATGCAGGATCATAAACATCGTATTTTGCATATCCATAAAAATGTCCCGGGTGTATTGTCTGATATTAACGCGGCCTTGTCGGCAGAACATATCAATATTCTGGGGCAGTATCTGAAAACCAACGAAGAAATAGGATATGCCGTGCTGGACATTAATCAAAAGGTTTCTAAAAAAGCCTTTAAGGTCCTGAGCGAAGTACCCAATACAATAAGAACGAGGCTGCTATATTAATAAGTAAAACCAAAGAATGAGGCTGTTTACCATCATGTGCAGGTAGTAGTTTTAGCATAAAATAGCGGTGCAGGATGGTAATATTGGGATGTCTTTCATATAAGGTCTGTTATGCGGCGGACATGGATGTTGCGATCTGGCAGGGCAGGTCCTGAACAGCCTCATGAAACATACCTCCGCTCTCCCGTAATGCCGGGCACGGATGTTTTGATCCGGCAGACCATAAACAACAAGCTGAAGGGTTGCCGGTATCTTTTTTAAAGATCCGGCTCTACAGAAACTTTTTCACCTGATATATGGCATATTGTAATTTATGTTGTGTTACCCTATTGATTTTACCTATCAGCATATTGATTTTGGTTTTTGGCAAATATGCTCTAAGTAAAGAGCGGAATGCTTTTGTCGTTTACGCAAAAAGGAATTATGACATTCTTAATGGGAAAAATTAGTTAAAAGGTTGGATATTCTACGGATAAACCTAAAATAGCGGTAAATTTGCAACTATGAGTGAACAAGATAAAATATTAGAAGAAATACAACAGTCGGAGTACAAATTCGGCTTTTCCACGAATATAGAAATGGATGTGGCTCCGGCGGGTTTGAACGAGGATATTATCCGGTTGATTTCCGAAAAAAAGGAAGAACCCGATTTTATCTTGCAATGGCGATTGAAAGCTTTTCGCCTTTGGCAAAAGATGAAAGAGCCTCATTGGGCCAAATTTGACTATCCGCCGCAGGATTATCAGAAATTATCCTATTATGCCGCCCCTAAAAAGAAGCCTAAGCTGAACAGCATGGACGAGGTGGATCCGGAGCTCAGGCGAACTTTCGATAAGCTGGGTATTTCTCTTGAAGAACAAAAGATCATGTCGGGAGTGGCGGTAGACGCGGTTTTCGATTCTGTATCCATTGCTACCACCTTTCGGGAAAAATTGGAGGAAGCAGGCGTGATCTTCTGTTCCATGAGCGAGGCTATCAGAAACCATCCGGAACTGGTAAGAAAATACCTGGGATCCGTGGTACCTTATTCCGATAACTTTTTTGCAGCTTTGAACGCTGCGGTATTTACCGACGGCTCGTTTGTCTTTATACCTAAAGGGGTTCGCTGTCCCATGGAGTTATCCACCTATTTCCGTATCAATACGGAAAATACCGGACAATTCGAACGTACGCTCATTGTGGCCGAGGAAAGTGCGTATGTCAGTTATCTCGAAGGATGTACTGCGCCAAAGAGGAGTGAGAATCAATTACATGCAGCTGTTGTAGAGATTATAGCTTTAGATAATGCAGAGGTTAAATATTCTACTGTTCAAAATTGGTTCCCCGGCAACAAAGACGGCTCGGGAGGGGTTTACAACTTTGTCACCAAGAGAGGTTTATGTAAAGGCCACCATTCCAAGATCTCCTGGACACAAGTGGAAACCGGTTCCGCACTTACATGGAAGTATCCCAGTGTCATCCTGAAAGGAGATTATTCTCATGGAGAATTTTATTCCGTTGCCATAACCAACCATCATCAAAAGGCGGATACGGGTACTAAAATGCAGCATAGGGGTAAAAACACCCGCAGCCGTACCGTATCCAAAGGTATATCTCTCGGACAAAGTGATAACTCTTTCCGGGGATTGGTCAGTGTCGCAAAAGGGGCGGAGAATGCAAGGAATTACACCCAATGTGATTCTCTGTTGGTAGGCGATCGTTGCGGTGCACATACTTTTCCATATATTGAAGTAAAAAATAGGACCGCCCAGGTGGAGCATGAAGCCACTACCTCGAAGATCGGGGAAGATCAGATATTCTATTGTAAACAGCGGGGAATAGGAGAGGAGGAGGCTGTAAGCCTTATCGTTAACGGCTATTGCAGAGAGGTGTTGAACCAACTCCCAATGGAATTTGCAGTAGAAGCGCAGGCGTTATTGTCCTTAAGCCTGGAAGGAAGTGTCGGATAAATTTAAGTTAAATAAAAAATAATCAGAACAAACATTAAGAATAAGAAAAGAAATGTCAATGTTATCAATTAAAGATTTGCAGGCATCTGTTGAAGAAAAGGAAATTCTCAAAGGGATTTCCCTGGATATTAATCCCGGTGAAGTACATGCCGTTATGGGACCCAATGGTTCCGGAAAAAGTACGCTGGCTTCTGTACTTGCCGGTCGGGAGGAATATGAAGTAACCGGCGGAAGTGCTACCTTTCGGGGAGAAGACCTGCTGGATATGGAACCTGAAGAACGAGCACGGCTGGGATTGTTCCTGGCTTTTCAATATCCGGTGGAAATTCCCGGGGTAAGCACCACTAACTTCTTAAAAACGGCTGTAAACGAATCGCGTCAGGCAAGGGGAGAGAAGCCTCTGGATGCCGTACAGTTTATGAAGCTGATGAAAGATCGTCTGGAATTGGTAAAAATGGATAAAAGGCTGTTAAGCCGCTCCCTGAACGAGGGATTCTCCGGCGGTGAGAAAAAGAGAAATGAGGTCTTTCAAATGGCTATGCTCGAACCGCGGCTGGCTATAATGGATGAAACTGATTCGGGATTGGATATAGATGCGTTGCGTCTTGTAGCCGACGGGGTAAACAAACTGAGAAGTGAAAATCGTTCTTTCCTTATTATTACACACTATCAGCGTTTACTGGATTATATCGTGCCGGATTATGTACACGTGATGTACGATGGTCGTTTTGTGAAGTCCGGCACAAAAGAGCTGGCGCTTGAGCTTGAGGAAAAGGGATATGATTGGTTGAAAAAACAAAACCCAGAAGTGGTAGCTCAATAAAAAAACCGTATTTAAAACATGAATAATATAGAATCTAGGTTGAAATTACCAGAGCAGATAGATAAGTGGTGGGAACAGGTTCGTATCCAAAATCAGAACAGTCCTGTATTGGATCGTATGCAAAAATCGTTTGATTTTTTTAAAACATACGGATTCCCGCATGTCAAATTAGAGGACTGGAAATATACCAACGTTCGTAGAATTACGAATCTGCCCTATGCCTGGCCGGTAAAAGATGGAGCCGGCATGGACAGAGCTGTATTTGAGCAGCTTCCCCTGGTTCATATTGCGGATGCCTACAGACTCGTTTTTATAAATGGCTATCTGAATGATGATTTGTCTGTTCTGCCTTCAGGAGATAATGCATTCACGGTAACGCATCTGGAAGATGTGGAAGCCCAGGGCCCTTATCAGGAATACCTGGCCTCGGTAGTAACCAATGAATCCGGATTCACGGCGCTGAATACAGCTATACATACCGGCGGCGTATTGATAGATGTTCCCAAAGGCGTGGTGACAGACAAGCCGGTTTTCGTGTATTATGTTTCCTTGAAAGAGGATGATCTGTATTTAATTCAACCCAGGAACCTTATCGTGGTTGAAGATAACAGTCAGGTGCAACTGGCAGAAATTTTTATTTCAAAAGGAGACCAACCGTCCCTGACAAATATTGTTTCTGAAATAAAGGTAGGCTCCGGCGCTCATGTGGATTATTCCAAGATTCAATTGGAAAAAGGACAAAGCTATCACGTAGGCTTTACTAAAATTTATCAGGAAAGAGATTCCAGGGTGGATACCCATCAGATCTCTCTGGATGGTAGTTTTGTGAGAAATGATCTACAGTTTTATCTCAACGACCGCAATTGCAACAGCATCCTGAACGGATTATATATCCTGAACGGAGATCAACATCTGGATAACCATACGCGGGTAGACCATGCCATGCCGGAATGTTTTAGCGATCAGTTGTATAAAGGGATCCTGGATGACCAGGCAACGGGCGTCTTTAATGGTAAAGTGGTCGTCCACCAGGATGCCCAACAGACCAATGCCTATCAGAGAAATACCAACGTGCTTTTGGCTGACGGTGCAACCATCAATACGAAACCTGAGTTGGAAATATATGCGGATGATGTAAGATGTACACATGGCGCCACATCAGGATATCTGGATAAAGAAGCCATCTTTTATTTGCGTTCAAGGGGGCTTTCAGAACACGACGCACAACATTTCTTATTGAAGTCTTATGCTTACGAGGTTATTGAGAAGATGAATGTGGAAGCATTAATCGAACCTCTAAAGGAGCTGGCCGATCAAAAATTAATGAGGCAAATATCATGATAGAACAAACTCCAAATACTACTTTTCCCGTAGCGATTGAAGATATCAGGGAATTATTTCCGGCGCTTCATCAAAAGGTAAACGGGCATCCGTTGGTGTATTTGGACAATGCGGCAACTTCACAAAAGCCGAAAAGCGTTATTGATGCGATGAGGAACTATTATGAATTTGATAACGCAAATATACACAGGGGAATTCATACCCTGGCAGAAAGGGCTACGGCAAAGTTTGAGGAGACCCGCAAGGCAATACAGCAATTTATTAATGCGCCTGAAACGGAAGAGATCATTTTTACGAGCGGCACAACAGGAAGTTTAAATCTGGTAGCACAGACATATGGGCGCAGGTTTTTAAAACCGGGTGATGAAGTGCTCATTTCAGCTATGGAACATCACTCTAACATTGTGCCCTGGCAATTGATCTGTGAAGAAAAGGGAGCCGTTTTAAAAGTGATTCCCATGGTGGATGATACCGGCGTTTTGGATATAACGGCTTTTCAGGAATTGTTAAGCGCCAAAACAGCTATTGTTTCGGTTACTTATGCTTCCAATACCCTGGGCACTATCAATCCTGTGAAATATATGATCGAAGCTGCTCATGAAGCAGGAGCAAAGGTGGTGATTGATGCGGCGCAGGCTGTAGTGCATAGATCTGTGGATGTTCAGGAACTGGATTGTGATTTTCTGGCTTTTTCCGGACATAAAATGTACGGACCGTCAGGAGTGGGAGTGCTCTATGGGAAACGGGCATTGCTGGAGGACATGCCTCCTTATCAAGGGGGAGGAGAGATGATCAAGGAAGTCACTTTTGCCAAAACCACCTATAATGAACTGCCTTATAAATTTGAAGCCGGCACCCCCAATATCGGGGGCGTGGTTGCCTTTAAAGCGGCTGTAGATTTTATGAATAAGCTGGATAAGGAAGAAATCGCCAGACAGGAACAGCGGCTGTTACAGAAAACTATGAGCGGCCTGGAGCAAATACCCGGTATCCATCTTATAGGAACCGCACCGGAAAAAATTGGGGTGGTGTCATTCGTCTCAGATCAGGTACACCATTTTGATATGGGGATGATGCTGGATGCCCGTGGCATTGCCATCCGGACCGGGCACCATTGCACCGAACCGCTCATGCATATTCTAAATATAGAAGGAACTAACAGGGCTTCTTTTGCCCTTTATAATACGGAAGAAGAAGTGGATGCCTTATTAATGGGAGTGGAGCGAATTCAACAGAAAAGAAAAAAATGAACCAACAGACCATAAATGAAGTGCAGGATGAAATAATAGAAGATTTTTCTATGCTGGAAGGCGACATGGAAAGTACCATTTTCTACATTATGGAACTGGGCAATAACCTGCCCGAGCTTGAGGACCAATACCGGATTCCCGAAAATCTGGTAAAAGGATGCCAAAGTAAGGTATGGCTTACCACATCCTTTGAAAGTGGGAAAGTGTATTTTATGGCAGACAGCAATACCGATATTACCAAAGGGCTGATCAGCCTGCTTATCAGGGTATGGAACGGCCGCTGTCCGGAAGAGATCTTACAAACGGACCTCTATTTCATTGACCGCATTGGAATGAAAAGAGTGATCGGCTCCCAGCGTTCTAACGGTTTTGCTTCCATGATCAAACAAATGAAGCTATACGCCCTGGGATATCAGCAGAAAACGGAAGATTCAAAGCAGAAAGCTTAAAGCAGAAAACTCCGAAAATCATAAAAATCTGATGATCTGCATTTTATATAATTAACAATTAACAATTGACCATAATCATGAATAACCCTTCTGAAGAAAATAAGATGCCTGTAGATGCTGCGTTTAAGACGCCTGATTTTCTACGTGGAGAAATAATTGAAATGCTCAAGACCTGTTTTGATCCTGAAATCCCCGTGGACATTTGGGAGCTGGGACTTATTTATGATGTTAAAGTTAATGACGATCATACGGTGGAAATATTAATGACATTAACCTCTCCCTTTTGTCCGGTTGCACAATCCCTGCCGGAAGAAGTGAAGCAAAAAATTGAAGGAATTGAGGGAGTAAGAGATGTTACACTGGAAATGACCTTTGAGCCTCCCTGGGAAATGAGCATGATGAGTGAAGAAGCTAAATTAACTCTTGGATTTATGTAGTTTTGCCGGTTAAATTCATTCAATCATGGCAAACGCTATACATCCGGGTAAAAAAGCTGCCGGAGAAAAGGCTGCTTCATTCGTAAAATCGGGAATGACCGTGGGATTGGGAACCGGTTCCACTGCCTATTGGACGATCCGGAAGATAGGAGAGATGGTAGCCGGAGGGCTGGAAATAAGAACGGCCGTCACTTCTGTAGAATCTGAAAAACTGGCACGCGAATTACATATTCCTGTTGCTCCTTTTTCTGAAATTGATCGCCTGGACGTGGATATAGACGGTGCGGATGAGGTAGATGAGCAATTCAATCTGATCAAAGGTGGGGGAGGTGCGTTACTACGTGAAAAGATCATTGCGGGCATCAGTCGTAAAATGATTGTGGTAGTGGATGAAAGCAAAATGGTAAAGACCTTAGGGCAGTTCCCACTTCCTGTAGAAGTGGTTCCGTTCGGTATTGAATTGACTACGCGTCATCTGCAAAAATTATGTACTTCCCTTATCCTGAGAAAAAAGGAAGATAAAGTTTTCCGGACCGATAATGGAAACTATATATTGGATTGCCATTTTTACCCCATCAATAACCCTGCTTCCCTGCATATTCAGCTAAACAATATTCCCGGCGTGGTAGAGAATGGGCTATTTGTTAATTTTTGTGATACGGTGGTGATAGGATATAAGGATGGGGAAACAGAGGTAAAGATAAAATAAACGTTCGTCTTATTTTATCTTGTTTCTAAAGAAATTTTCACGATATTAACTGTTTTCATATTTGTGGTTTTTTCTTTATCCAGATCATATTGAATGGCCGAGGGAGCATCTCCCGTATATATTCCGTTCATGAATACGCAATTGGCTATAGGTGATTTAATGAGTACTAACGCCCTGCCATTCCCCATCAGGTTCATGGCGTAAATTTTATTTATCTTACCTGGCAAAGAAGGTTTGCCATAGTTTTTATTCCCTACCAAAAGCGTATTATACCTTGGTTTTGCGATCACTCCATTTATAAAGACATTATGAATTCCCGCATTTCCGGACGCTCGTATCGCGATAGCCCGGGTAAAGGTTTTACAATTGATGTCGGTAATGGTGATATCTGCAATATCATCTTGTGGCCCACGCCATCCCGGTGCAGTAACCATGGTTGAGTTTTTTAATTCCCCAATCTTATGATGAGGGTTATAAATCCCTAAACTGGTTAATGCAATAAAATCATCTTCAGTAAATCCGTTTATATTATTAATCATAAAATGTTTACATCCTTGTCTTAAATCAATGCCATCTCTGTTGTGTATTTCCACTTTATGGCCATTCACCATTTGTTTCAGCGGGAGGTTAAAAGTTATATCTGATATCTTGGCGTTTAAAACCCGTTCAAAACTGAGCGCCCATGCATGGGAGTTTTTAATGGTCACATTCTTTATCTCAAACCCCTTTACAAAGGCCATCAGGATCATAATGTTACGCCAATCTCCCATTTGTTTACGTCCGGCTTTTCCGGCATCACTTCCATAGCTCACACGGCCTTTCTCTGGTACATTCACCAAAGTTCTATGTCCATCGCCGGTCGCCCGGGGATTATCAGCGCCTTTCAAAACTACATGCCCCATTCCAATGATCCGTATATTTTTATTCCATTCTATCCTCTTTGTTCCAATACCCACATTATCGCTTCGAAACAGGTTATCCCTGGAGGAATCGGACAACTGGATCGTACAGTTATCTAAAATAACCGTCATATTACTTGGTACTAAGATGGCGCTGTCTATTTTCCAGATATTTGTGCCATTGGCGTTATCTTTGGGAATGACTATTTCATTTGTAGTTCCTTTTGCTGCTGCAATGGC
>CAYZGR010000045.1:0-6079 GCA_964478125.1 uncultured Chitinophagaceae bacterium
GTGCCCGGAGGGGGAATCGAACCCCCACTCCCTTGCGGGAACCAGATTTTGAGTCTGACGCGTCTACCAGTTCCGCCATCCGGGCTGAAAGAGATCTCTATATGACTTCTAAAAGAGCGTGCGCAAAAATAGATAAACTCCTTAAAAGAGCCAACTCCTATTTTCAATATAAGAGAGATACCGTATATTTGAAGACCGTTAACTATGAAAACATTGAAGATAGGTCTTATACGGGAAGGAAAAGTACCTCGGGACAACAGGGTCGCCTTTACGCCTCGTCAATGCCGATGGATAATCAACCATTATCCGCAAATAGATCTGGTTGTACAACCTTCTCCCACACGTTGCTATTCTGATGAAGAGTACAGAGCGGCAGGGATCCCTTTAGAAGAAGATCTGAGCAATTGCCATATTTTGATGGGTATAAAGGAAGTGCCCGTGTCACAACTTATTGAAGGTAAAACCTATTTCATGTTTTCCCATACCCGGAAAAAACAACCTTACAACCGGAAGCTGATGCAGGCTTTCCTGGAAAAAGCCATTACGCTGATAGATTATGAATGTCTCACCCACGACGATGGGCATCGCATGCTGGGCTTTGGTTTCTTCGCAGGAGTCGTGGGCGCACACAATGGGCTCATGGCCTATGGTAAAAAAACGGGAATCTTTTCCTTCAGGCGCGTCACTGAATGCAGGGACTTACAGGAACTAACGGAAACTTATTACGGCATAAAACTCCCTCCTTTAAAGATCGTTATTACCGGATCAGGACGTGTAGCAGCCGGAATCCTTGAGGTAATGGGCCAACTCGGTATTAAAGACGTACCCCGGGGTGAATTTTTAATATCTGAATACCAATATCCCGTCTATACGCAATTAAAGGCAGGAGAATTATACCTGCGTAAGCAGGAAAAAACATACGACCGGGAAGACTTTCATCTTCATCCCGAAACCTACGAATGCCAATTTCTTCCTTTCGTTACTGCAGCGGACCTGTTAATAAACGGGATCTACTGGGACCGGGGGATGGCCCCGCTTTTTCATGCTGAAGAATTGGATAAAACACATTTCCGGATCAAAGTCATTGCCGATGTTACAAATGACCTGCGCGGATCCGTCCCCTGCAATCTGGGAGATTCTACGATCGAAGAACCGGTATATGGAGTGGATCGGAAAACGTTGGAAAAGCGTCCGCCTTACCGTCCTGAGACGCTGGATATGATGTGTGTGAGCAACCTTCCCAATGAATTGCCAAGAGATGCATCGCGATATTTTGGAGAACAACTCATAAAATATGTAGTAGACGAAATGCTAAATGAAAAGAGTTCCCTATTGGAACGTGCCACCATCGTATCTTCCGGCAAGTTGGCCAAAGCCTTCTCCTATCTTCACGATTATGCTTATTCCTAACCGAATATTGCGTATATTCGTAAAAGGTATTTTATCCTTTTTAAAGTTTAAACTATGGCTTCCCCTAAAAATAAAAAGAAAACATCAAGCTGGCAATCGCTCCCCGGTGCTATTGATATCAACCACCTGAAAGCGGTCGAACCCCTCTCACTGTTCACTCCGTTTGATATTGAACTGTTTCAGGCAGGAAAACATTTTCGTTTATATGAAAAATTTGGGGCACATCCATTAGAATATGAAAACATACCGGGCGTTTATTTTGCCGTGTGGGCGCCACAGGCTGCTTCCGTATCCGTGGTAGGAGACTTTAACGAATGGAATGCCTCAAGCCACCGGCTCCATCCCCGATGGGATCATTCCGGTATCTGGGAGGGATTCATACCCCATATGAAAGATGGCCAGCTATATAAGTATTATATAACCAATAAAAACGGAGAAGCCTTTTATAAAGGAGATCCCTTCGGTAATTTTTGGGAGCATAAGCCCAAAACCTCTACCATTGTCTGGGATCTGAAATACCGATGGACCGATGGCAGCTGGATGAAGCAACGTAAAAAGGTTAATGCTTTAAATGCCCCCTTCTCCGTCTATGAGGTGCACCTGGCTTCCTGGAAAAGACCTGACCCCGCGGACGAAGACCGCTATTATTCCTATAAAGAAATCGCCAAAGAGCTTATTCCCTACGTTAAAGATCTGGGATTTACCCACGTAGAACTGATGCCGGTCATGGAGCATCCCTTTGACGGTTCCTGGGGTTACCAGCAAACAGGATATTTTGCTCCTACCTCTCGTTTCGGCACGCCTCAGGATTTTATGCGAATGATATCGGCTTTTCATAAAGCGGGCATCGGGGTTATTCTAGACTGGGTCCCTTCCCACTTTCCGGGCGACGCGCATGGGCTACACCGCTTTGATGGTTCTTACGTATATGAAAGTGAGGATCCGCGTAAAGGTTATCAACCCGACTGGAAAAGCTATGTTTTTAATTACGCCCGGGGGGAGGTGCGCTCTTTTTTAAACAGCAGCGCTTTCTTCTGGCTGGATAAGTTTCATGTGGACGGTTTACGTGTAGACGGCATTTCTTCCTTTATCTACCTGGATTTTTCACGAAAGAAAGGAGAATGGGAGCCCAACCGATACGGAGGAAGGGAAAATCTTGAAGCTATAGATTTTTTAAGAGAACTGAATAAAATGATCTATCAGGAATATCCGGATGTGCAAACTATAGCCGAAGAATCCACGGCCTATTACGGCGTCTCCAAACCCGTGTTCATGGGAGGATTGGGCTTTGGTATGAAATGGATGATGGGCTGGATGCACGATACCCTAAAGTATTTCAGTATGGATCCTTATTTCAGGCAATGGCATCAAAATAAGCTCACCTTCAGCATCATGTATGCCTTCAGCGAAAATTTTATGCTGGCGCTTTCTCATGATGAAGTCGTTCATGGCAAATCCCCGCTTATTTATAAAATGGCAGGTGACGAATGGCAAAAGTTTGCCAATTTGCGCACGTTATATACCTATATGTTTACCCATCCGGGAACCAAATTGCTCTTTATGGGCGGCGAATTTGCACAAACGAGTGAATGGAATTACCAGACCCAACTGGACTGGCATCTATTGCAATATGATCTTCATAAAGGCATCCAAACGCTTATCCGTGATCTCAATCAGCTTTACAGGGCAGAACCGGCCCTTTACGAAAAACAATTTAACTATGAGGGGTTTGGATGGAATGACCTCTCCGATCATCAACAATCCGTTCTTATATATGAAAGAAAAGGAAATAACGAGAAAGACCACCTGCTGATCGCCTTAAACATGACGCCTAATCCACATGATAATTATCCCATAGGCCTGTTTAAAAAAGAAGATTGGAAAGAACATTTCAACAGCGATAATCAAAAATACGGTGGCAGCGGAGTGGCCAATCCACAAGTCTTAAAAGCAAAAGCGGAACATTATAACGGCCGTGATTATTCCATAAGGCTCACCCTTCCTCCCTTAGGTGCAGTGGTACTCAAAAAAGCATAACGTTTCATGGCAAAGCATAATGAAACGGGAGATACGGGCGAAAAAATCGCTGTTTCTTATCTTCAAAAAAAGGGGTATAAGATATTAGAGACCAACTGGCGGGTGGAAAAATGGGAAATCGATATTATTGCCGAACATCAGAAAGAACGGGTCTTTATAGAAGTAAAGACCCGTTTTCAGGATACTTTCGGAAGTCCGGAAGAAGCCGTTACGCTCAGAAAACAAAAGCACCTGATCAATGCCGCCAACCTGTATGTCTTACAGGAAGATTATGAGGGCCCCTTGCGCTTTGATGTCATCGGTATTCATTTACAAAAAGGAAAAAGCCCGGTTATCGAACACATAGAAGACGCCTTTTACTAAAATAGCAGAAAAAAAACCGACAACCCATAGCAAAGAAAATCAGGCAGCATAGTTCTTTGAAAACATACCTCCTTAGAGAAATACAGGACTATTTATTTTCCGGCCTCATCTGAGGAAAGAAAAGAACGTCCTGAATGGAATTTTGCCCTGTTAGCAGCATGCATAAGCGATCTATTCCAATACCGATACCCGACGTAGGCGGCATCCCATACTCCAGTGCACGAAGGAAATCTTCATCAATATACATGGCTTCATCATCTCCCCTTTCCATCAATCTGTTTTGTTCCTCAAAACGCTCCCGCTGATCTACAGGATCATTTAATTCACTGTAGGCATTGGCAATTTCTTTACCATTGATGATGAGTTCAAAACGTTCTACAAGCCCTTCCCGATGGCGATGCTTTTTGGTTAGCGGACTCATTTCTACCGGGTAGTCGATAATGAAAGTAGGCTGTATGAAACGGGCTTCACATTTTTCACCAAATATCTCATCAATCAGTTTTCCCTTACCTATGTTTTCAGGTACTTCCAAATCCAGCTTTTCACAGACCTCCCGGATCGCCGATTCCTCCTTATCCTTCAGATCATATCCGGTATATTCTTCTATGGCATCATAGATGCTTATACGTTTATAAGGAGCCTCAAAATTCACCTCTTTCCCGTTCACATCAACCTTTGTTGTACCATTTACCTTTTCCGCAACCGTGGAAAGCAATTGCTCTGTCGTCTCCATCATCCATAAATAATCTTTGTAGGCCACATAAAATTCCAGGATAGTAAACTCCGGATTATGAGAGCGATCCATACCTTCATTTCTAAAGTTTCGACTAAACTCATACACCCAATCAAAACCACCTACAATAAGTCTTTTCAAGTACAACTCATTGGCAATACGCAAATACAAGGGGATATCCAAGGCATTGTGATGGGTAATAAAAGGACGGGCAGCGGCTCCGCCCGGAATACTTTGCAAAACAGGAGTATCTACTTCTAAAGCACCTTGCTGATTTAAAGATGCGCGGATGGCATTCTTAATCAGGGTGATTTTTTCAAAAATACTTTTCTTTTCGGGGTTGATGATCAAATCTGCATAACGCTGACGATAACGAAATTCCGGATCTGAAACCGCATCATATGTTTCTCCCGCTTTCTCTTTTACCACGGGAAGCGGACGTAAAGCCTTTGATAGAAGGGTAAATTCTTTCACATGGACGGAGGTCTCGCCCGTTTTGGTCACGAAAGCAAACCCCTTCACTCCCACTATATCCCCGATATCCAACAGCTTCTTCCAAACCTGATTGTAAAGCGTTTTATCCGCTTCCGGGCAAATATCATCTCTACGAACATACAACTGTATCCTCCCGCTGGCATCTTGCAAAACGGCAAAACTCGCCTTACCCATGATACGGATGCCCATAATGCGTCCCGCAAGGCAAACCTCCTGAAACTGATCTTTTGTTTCCTCGGAAAAATTTTCTTTAATATTTCTGGCAGTATCGTTTACCGGAAATAAAGGAGCCGGGTAAGGATCGATACCCAGTTCCTTTAATGTGGATAATTTTTCTCTGCGAATAACCTCCTGTTCAGATAAATGAGCAGCCTTATTTTCCATAATCATTTCTTCAAATTGAATTTCAGGCTGCAAAGATAGCAGTTTTGGCTTCACTTTGAAGGCCTACAACTCGCCGGCAACCAATTTTTTGACAAAATCGACCATTTTCGGATCGCTGTAATCTGCAGCGCCCGCATGGCGAAAGACAATTTCTCCTTTTTTATTAATCATCACCGTAGTAGGTAAAGCGCCCGAGAAGTAATCATAGGGAATATTTCCCGACGGAACAAAAAGCGGCAGGTCAAGATCATTATCTGCCAGGTACTGCTTGGATTTTGCGTATTTATTATCCGCATCAACAATCAGGAAAACAATGTCTTCGTTGTCCTTAAATTGGGAATATAACTTATCGATAGTCGGCATTTCCACCCGGCAGGGAGGACACCAGGTTGCCCAAAAATTAATAAAAACCACTTTCCCCTTAAGTGAAGATATTTTAACCTGCTCCCCCGATCCGTTCTCAAAGGAAGCTTCAGGAGCCAGGGTAATCGTATTTCCCTTTTTTTCCAGTTGCGATCTGTCGGGGACACGAGGATTAAAGAATCCCACTTTCATCATCCCTTTTAACATTAAGGATTTGGCGTCGGGATTGATCAATACAACCAATAGCACCGCCACAAGAACAGCATAAATAAGGTTAGATGCCGTAGCTTTTTG
>CAYZGR010000045.1:6179-24673 GCA_964478125.1 uncultured Chitinophagaceae bacterium
GCTTAAAGGATCAAATCAAGAGGGATTGATACTTCAAATAAGTATACATGCCATCAGGTGTGACAGATTGCGGAATAAAAGACCGGAACAGAGATTTAAATCTCCCCGGGTAATGATTGTATTGTAGTCCCGGGATAACTTTAACGGCGACCGTAACCGGGGATAAATTAACCGAGGAAACAACAGCTTCTTTTTTAACAGTGGGGATACACTTATTACAAGGTTGAAGATTACTATCGCTAAAGGATAAGGCAGACCGGTTACCGGCCATTTCTGAAACGGGAGAAGAGGCCGTTTGCGATGGAGTAAATATAGACAGCATAGACCGCTTTACCGGGCAGGAAAACAAGAGAAAGATCCACAAGGGGACCCACATCAGAAAAGCCGCTGTCTTCATTTTTACAGTATGAAAATGCCTCTTTATCATATCGCCAAAGGTAGTTAATCAGCTTTAATCTGAAAATAAAAAGATAGGTTTTAACAAAACAGAAGGAATTTATCCGGCATATGATCCCGTCTACCCTGCGCCGCCTCCAAAGCGCCTTATGGAGGATCTTAATTATCCGGACCAGGATATCCCCGTGAAGCCTTTCCAAACTCCTTCTATACCATAGGCTGGACATCCTATTAGTCTCAGTATACGGGATCAAAACATTTTTACGCCTCTCAAAGATCGCTTTTTTAATGGGAACTTCCTACATTTGTAACTAAATGGCGAACCCGCATTTAAATCCTGAAAATCGACCTGAAAACACGGAAGAAAAAGAACTGGAAAATACCCTCCGGCCGGAAGAGATATCGGAATTTTCGGGACAAGAGCAGCTGGTAACCAATCTTAAGATATTCATCAAAGCGGCCAAACTCCGCGGGGAGGCCCTGGATCATATCCTTTTTCACGGGCCGCCGGGGCTGGGGAAAACCACACTATCGCGTATTGTTTCTAATGAGCTGGGAGTAAATATTAAAGAGAGCTCGGGACCGGTTATTGAAAAGCCCGGAGATCTGGCCGGTCTATTGACCAGCCTGGAAGCGCATGATGTATTGTTCATTGATGAGATTCACCGGCTGGGGAATGTAGTGGAAGAATACCTGTATTCGGCCATGGAAGATTACCGCATTGATATTATGATAGACAGCGGCCCCAGCGCCAGAAGCATACAGATCAACCTGGATCCCTTTACGCTCATCGGCGCTACCACCCGTTCAGGATTGCTCACTGCCCCATTGCTTTCCCGTTTTGGTATCCGTTTCCGGTTAGAATATTACAATGCAACTGTATTGCAAAAGATTATTGAACGCTCTGCCGGATTGCTCCATACCCAAATTACACCGGAAGCCTCCGCTGAAATCGCCGGGCGCAGTCGGGGGACTCCCCGTATTGCCAACGGGTTATTACGCCGCATGCGGGACTTTGCACAGGTAATGGGTAATGGAACCATCGATCTGGAAATCGCCCGATTTGGACTCAAGGCGCTGAACGTGGATAGTTACGGGCTGGATGACATGGACAACCGTATTCTCGCCGCCATTATAGATAAATTCAAAGGCGGCCCCGTGGGTATCACCACCATTGCCACCGCAGTAGGGGAAGAACCGGGCACATTGGAAGAGGTATATGAACCGTTCCTTATCCAGGAAGGATTTATCAAACGGACTCCACGCGGACGCGAGGCAACAGGAAAAGCCTTTAAACATCTGGGGAAATACCCTCCAAATACTGACGGACAAGGAAATTTGTTATTTTAAGATCTCAATGGTCGCCCATCGCCGGATCATTCCAGTCACTTGATCTGGTTGGTGAAATAAAACCGGAGTAACAGCAAGCTATACCGGTATTCATACTTATATTGTATCAATTGCGAAGCGGCAGTAATCATCTTATTGCGAGCAAGCTCATAATCATAAGAAGTGATCAAACCCGATTTATAGCGCTCTCCGGCATAGTCAAAAGCAGCTTTTTGTGCCGCATAGGATTGTTTCCCCACCTCATAAGACCGAAGGCTGAGGCGGGCGTTGGAATATATGGTCTGAATGGCCTGCCAAAGATCATATTGTTCTTGCTCCAGCTGGTCCTTAGCTTTTATAACCTCCAGCTTTGCTTTCTTATAGGTCGTGGATGCATAAAAATTATTAAATATGGGAATGTTGAGACTGAAGCTGAAATAATAACCCAGATTATCATGGAACTGCCGGGAAAACGGTACTTTCTCATTATTGATGATATATCGGTCTGAATAATCCGTCCCGGCATTGGCGCTAAAGGACAGGCTGGGCAGGAAATTATGCTCTGTCATTTTCCTGTATTGCTCTGCACTTTTCAGCTCCGTTCGCCGGAGTTTTATATCAGGCAGTATATGAAGGGCCTTTTGATAGATAGCCTCCATATCCCGCGACAGGATAGCCGTATCGGGAATAAAAGAAGTATCGGTTTCAATACGGAATTGATCCGTGTCTTTTAGTTGCAGGTATTGTACCAACGATAGCCGGGCCTTGATGAGATCATTCTCTGATTGAACGACCTGCTGCCTATCGGTCGCCCGCTGCGATTCTACATCTACCAGATCCGAAGGCGCCTTCTCCCCCACATTTAGCTGTTCTTTTAATATAGCCACTTGCTGCTCAGACAATCGCAACTGCTCCTTTGCCAGTTTCAATAATTCCTTATTAAGCAGGATCTGTAAATAGGCATTCATAATATGGATGGTCAGGTCATTTTCCATTTTTTCTTTCTGATAGCGGCTTGTAAGCAGATCAATATTTGCTTTTTTGATCCCATGCAGTATATAAAAGCCGTTAAACAGGGTCCAATTGGCATTTAGTCCGAAACTGTTCGATCTGGAAGTTTCGTCCTTCTTCACATTCGTAATGGGGTCCACACTTAACCCGATACTGTAATTTTGCGAAACGCCCGCATTCAAAGAAGGCAACAATTGCCCTTTAGCCGCCAGCTTATCATATTTTGCCGCTTTTATATCCGCATCCGCCTGTTGCAGGCTCAGATTGTGTTCCCGGGCATAAGCCACACACTGTTGCAAAGACCAGTGTTTGATCGTGCTTTGTGCCGTACATTTCATGCAGATCAGAGATAGTAATATCATTTCCAAGACTTTTTTCATGCTGTAATATTTAGATTGCAGGATGTTGTTTACATGCTTATTAGAAGAAATAGGGCCAATAACGCGAACCAGACAGGCTTCACAGTAAAAGATCAGTGCCTCCATACTCCATTCCATATTTATTGATGTTGTTATAGAATTGCGTTTACAAAATGGCGCCGCGGCCAACTGCTTACTTACTCAATAATCTTCCCGTCAAATAAATTCAGGATCCTGTTTCCGTAAGCGGCATTGCTTTCCGAATGAGTAACCTGGATAATAGTCACGCCTTCTTCCTCATTCAGCTTCTTAAACAATCGCATGATCTCCTCTCCCTGTGCCGATTGTAAATTCCCGGTAGGTTCATCGGCTAAAATTAATTTGGGTTCGCTCACAAGCGCCCGGGCAATGCCCACCAACTGTTGTTGCCCACCGGAAAGCTGGTTGGGGAACAGGTCTTTTTTGGCAACGATGTTAAAGCGATCCAAAATATCCGCTACTTTGGCCTTGCGTTCTTTCCCTTTCATTTTCTTATAAAGAAGGGGAGCTTCTATATTTTCATAAACGGTCATTTCATCAATCAGATGGTAAGCCTGAAACACAAAACCGATATGATATTTGTATAAGGCCGCCTTCTTCTTTTCACTCAGATCATGTACCGGTTCTCCCATGAAATAATATTCGCCCTCCGTAGGGGTTTCCAGCATACCGATGATGTCCAGCAACGTAGTCTTTCCCGAGCCGGACGGGCCCATAACGGAGATAAATTCCCCTTCCTTTACCTGCATATTGATGTAGCGCAGCACATATGTCTTCACTGCTTTATTCTCGTAATACTTTTCGATGTTTTTTAAGTAGATCATTTGATTTGTGATTTGATGATTTGAGATATAAGATTTAATAGCTTTCAGCCTTTGGCTTTCAGCTTTATTCATACTTCAACGCCTCCACCGGATTCGCTCTTGCCGCCCGCCAGGCCTGTAGGCTTACTGTTAATATGGTTAACACAACAGATAAAACCGTTGCAATCACAAAAGGCCATACCGGCATGTCTATTCTGTAAGCAAATCCGTTCAGCCATTTTTGAGCTAAAATATAAGTGACCGGCCAGGCAATAATGTTGGCGATAACCACCATGATGATAAACTTCTTATTTAATAGCTTTAAAATAGCAATCATAGATGCACCCAATACCCTTCTGATACCAATCTCTTTGGTACGATTTGTAGTGATGAATGCGGAAAGTGCAAAAATACCTACCAGAGAAAGAATAAGGGACAACAGCGTGAAGGCGCTTACAATTTTCCTGAATCGGATATCATTGGCTATTGTCTGATGAAAGCTTTCTTCTATAAATGTATAATGAAGCGGAAAACCGGGATAAAAAAACTTATTCCATACATTTTTAATGGCGGATATCGTCGTATTAAAGTGATTCGCGTCTATACGACATATTAAATTATTCGTCACAATTTCATGTCCGGGGGAAGAAAAACTACCATAAATGGTTGGCAATACTTTCTTATCAAAGCCCTCGTAATGATAGTCGGCAATTACTCCGATAATATGTTTCGTGAGGGAACCATTCTCCACGAGCGTTTTCCCGATGACATTACCGCCAAGCAGTTTTGCCGCACTTTCATTTAAAATAACGCTGCCTGAGGTGTCCTGTCCATACTGCGATGAAAATAAGCGTCCGGCCAATAGCGTTACTTGCATGGCTTTCAAAGTACCGATGCTTACTGAGGCGATATACACGTTTATATCTTCGCCTTTATATTTTATGTTATTCATAAAAGCCATGGAATTTCCCATGATCTGGTTGGTCGTTCCTACACCCGTTACGCCCGGTATCGTTTTTAATCTTTCGGCAAACTGCCTATCGTATCCGATATTTAAATCGATCAACCCCGAAGGCTGAAAACCGAGGTCTGCATGAACCATATAATTCACTTGTTTTTGGATGACGCCGATGCCGATTATAAAACCTGCTGCTATTAAGAATTGGATAATAACCAAAGTATTTCTCACCCGGATCCCCTGAATGCCACGGGAGAAATTTCCCTTGAGCACCTTCACCGGATCAAAGGAAGCCATAAAAAAAGCAGGATAAATTCCCGAAAGCAGGATAGTAACCAAAATAATAACGATAAGCTGCCACCAGATCAACGAGATCGCATGGTGATAAAACCAGACAGATAAAGAGGTGTCAAATAGCTGGTTAAACAAGGGCAGACACAATTCCACTATAAGCAATGCTATCACCAGCGCCATCATGCATTGAATAGCAGCCTGGAGAAAGAATTGAAGAATAAGCGATCTCTTATTGGCGCCAATCACTTTGCGCACACCCGCCTCTTTGGCCCGGCCGATAACCTGTGCGGTAGACAGGTTGGCAAAATTGATCATAGCGATAAGCAACAGCAACACGGAAAGCGCCAGAACAGGCATGAGCTTGTTCATTACACTCTCGCTATTTAACGGATAAAGATGCACTTTTTGCAATGGCATGAGGCGAATACCAAACTCCCTGCCGGATTTGATATATTCATCCAGAGAAGTATGACGTTGTTTAAGCAATCCGGCAAAGGAAGCCTTATAAATTTTATTGACCTGTTTTTCCAACACGCTATCCGGCCGGGGAGCGTTTAACCGGACATAAATATTGGCAAGATCGGTTTGCCGGGGATCGGCCGGTACGCCATTTAACTCTCCTGAATTATAAATAGCTTTAAAAGGCATGGTTGTAGGCGTATTTATTTTTTTTACGACACCGGTTATTTCATAGACCGTACCGGGATCTTTCCTCCATGATTTCATGGTAACAGACCGGCCGATCGCCTGGACGGAGCCAAACCATTTTAGCGCCAGGGAATCGGTAATTACCATGGAATGGAGCTTATCCAACGCATGATTAGGGTTGCCGGCAATAAACAGATAGGGAAACACTTTAAAAAATGAGCTGTCGCTAACCCAAAAAGAATTCATATTGGCTGAAAAATCTTTATCCTCAACTATTATATTGAAGGTATGATCGAAAGATCCAATCACTTTGGTCACGCTTTGTACGCCGGGAAGGTTATTCTCCAGTAAAGGCGCTATACGGGTATCACCACCATTCATCCAGGAGATCTGCCGCGTAGATGAAGAAATACTTTCTTTTGTATTTACCTGATAAATATTTTTTAACTGTGGCGACCATTGATCATAGCTTTTCTGATAGTTTATATACAGCAGCAATACAATAAATCCTGCCAGACCAATGGCCAATCCACCCGTATTAATAGCGGCGTAACCTTTGTTTTTCCAAAGGTTACGGAATGCGATTTTTAGATAATTTTGAAACATGGTTTTATTTTACTCCCTTTGTGATTATTAAATTGCAGAGCAAGACTGCTTCGGAGAACCGGCCCGCAAAACCCCAGTTCTTTCCTCTCAATGGCATCTATATGCATTCCCTTTGCACTCTCGTCATTGTCTGTCTGGATTACTATTTCATCATTGCGAAAGGAAATAACCGATGCTATCTCATACGGTCCAATTTGCTTCTTCATTCTTTTACAACATCTCCCGCCTCCCTTTTCTTTAGCAGCCTGATTTTCGCATTACCCTTATAGTGCACTTCACCTGATCCCACACTGTATAAGGACAGTGTTCCATCTACCCAAACTTTGGCATCACCCGATCCTGAGCGAGAAAGTATCATATTTTGAACATTAAACATCCTGCCTTCCAGATCTCCCGAACCCGACATAAAAATATTACTTTTGCCTGCAGCCCCCTCTAGATCAACATTTCCCGACCCATGGGCCTTCAAAGTAAAATTCTCAATATGGCCACATATACTCATATCTCCCGAACTGCTTTTATTTATGATTAATTGATCCGCCTTTATCAACAATTTCATATCTCCTGATCCTGCTTTGTTAACAGTTAGATCTTGCAGGAATAAGGTGTCTCTGGCTTCCACCTTCCCCGAACCATTCGCAATGATCTTTTTTAAACGGTTAAAAGCAACGCAAACGCTCGGCTGATGAAATTTCCACAGATTGAGATCAGGTTTTTTCAATTGAATATATAATACGCCATTCTTTGTATCCGTGACTATGTATGGCCGGACACTCTTTTGTGCTATTACCGTCACTTTTTCCCGCGGAGCCTGTAATAAGATCAGATCCAGTGATCCGGATTTATCAATAGAAGTAAAAGAAGAAACATTTCTTTCAACCTTTTGCTTATTCCTGTTATAAACCCCTTCATGCTTAATCTGGCCGCTCGCCGGACAAGAGATTAAGACGGCCAACACACTTACAAACACCGCTCTTAGGGAATAATGATACATGGGCATCTATTTTATGATCTTTTATTTATGGATACGCTTTCCCAGTCAAGAAAAATACTATTCTCTGATTATTTTGCCTGCTCCTGAAATAGACTTTTCAATTTCAGGATCGCCCTTATACGCTATTTTACCGCTCCCGGATATAGACGCCTCCAACCGTTCCTGTACATTCATATGTAATTCCCCCGATCCCGAGATATGAGCTTCTGCGCTATCTGTTGCAAGATCATTGGCCATTACATCAGCACTACCAGAAATATGATACCGGGCAAATGTCGCAGTTCCCTTTATATTCATTTTGGCCCTACCTGAGAGATGCACTTTTAACGATTCTGTTTTTAGTTGTACATTCATTCCGGCAGCACCGCTGGCAGACAGCTCCAGGGCATCTGTCCGCAAAGTATTCTGGCTTTGTAGCCTGCAAGCGTGACTTACACCGAGTGCATCCATGTTTTTTATGCTGAGATAGACATTGATAGGTCGTGTAGGAGTAAGATTTACATTATCTTTTTCTTTTATAACCAACCCGCCATCCTTTATATCTGAGATAATATAAGGAAGCAGGTTTTTATCAGCTTCAATTCTTAAATCAGGGACGTTCTCCTGTGTTAGAAAAATATGAAAATTCCCGGAACAGTCAACCCTGGTAAAAGGATCTACCCGTCTGGTCTCCGATCCCACATTTCCATTACCGCTGATTTGTCGTATAGAACTGCAGGAAGGGCTAAAAGACAAGCTCCCCATAATCACTAAAATATTAAAGAGACCAGTTAGTACTTTCATATAAAATATATTCTTTAAATAACTGTTGACTTATTTTTTATAATCTATTTTGTTCCTCTTCATTGCCAAATTTGCGCTTTGATGATTTAATATGCCTATTCCCAAAATTGTAGGAAATAGTAAACTTAAAGTGCCTGGTAGGAAAATATATACGTGCTATTTGTTTAATGTCATTTATGTAGGATATCTGATCTGATACATTCCCATAATATAAGTCGCTGCCCACCAATGCAATTTGTAATTTTTTATCTAAAAGGAGTAATTTGAAAGCTATGTCAAGCTCACTACTACTTGTATATTTCGTCAGTGAATATATAGACGGAGAATTATACCAAAAATTTATGCTGCCCATTATAGTTTTTGCCTTATTAAAGAAGAAATCGTTATATGTAGAGAAATAAATCGTTTTTGCCGAGGCCTTCTTATTCGTTATTTTTAGATCGGAAGTCGCCTTTGAACTATAAAGGTTTAAGTCAATATAACTATTCCACCAATCAAGATCTTGATAGGTATAAGTCAATTCTATACCGTAATTCTTTATATCTATGAAATTTTTAGGGGAAATGACCTGGACATCTGATTTAGGATCCACTATAACAACCTGATCGTATCCATTGGTTGTTCTTGAATAATAAAAACGAATATTTAGGTTGTTGTTATGTGTATAATTAAGCTCATAATTTGTCGTATAGGACGGCTGCAAAAATGGATTGCCCTCAATGTATGAAATACTTGATGTATATTCCCTAAACGGATTTAACATCCAATAGTCCGGCCGTTCTATTCTACGGTTAAAATTTAAATTAAAAGCATCCTTGTTTAGATCATATAGAAAATATAACGTAGGGAATAATTTTAAATAACTATTTTTGTGGATCAGGCCCGATGTGGTTGAAACACCTTCTGTCCGGGTGTTTTCTAGTCTTAAACCGGCTTTTGTTTCAAAATGTTCTGAAATTTTTTTATCTCCTGACAAGTATATCGCCTGTATATCCTCTTTGTATATAAAGTCATTACTTTGGCTTGTATCTAATACCTGCGAACCGGAAGTAGTGTTAAAAAGTGAAATTGAACTATTATTCTCCGTATGAGAAAGCTTCCCTCCAAATTTGAGATATGCCCATGTATAGGGAAGTTCAAAATCAATTGTTCCGGAATAATTAATTGATCTCTCCGTTCCCAAATTGATTGCCGCGTAATATTTAGATGGGATTTCGCTATTATTATCTAAATAATAGCGGGTATTAAAACGGCTATTTGCATCTGTCCCATAGTTATAATAATCTAAATCTACATGAATCTCTTTACCCAAACTATCAATTTTAAACTTATTAAAATAGCTTATAGCGTTTAACCGCTGCTTACTTGATTTGGCGGAAGGTGTTTTAAGGATCGTATCCACGGCATAAGAAGGAATAGCTTTAATATACGAGGTATTCTGCGAAGTAACGGGCCGGCTGTAAAAATTTCCAAGATATTGGAATCCCATTGTCCAGGCCTTATTAATGGAATAATCAAATTCCACATTTGTACCCAGCCCGTTATTGTAAATTTTATATCTCCTGTCATTTCCCCAATACCTTTCAGGGTAATAAAAGAAGGAAGAATCTTCTTTTTCCCTCGGGCCGTAGCGATAATTCAGATTTAATGATAAGGAAACCCTGTTTTTTCGATAATTAAAATTCCCGTAGATTGAATTTCTGGCATATTTTGATTGAATATAAGTAGCGCCAACTCCCGCGTTCCATGAATCAAGTCTGGTTTTTTTCAATACAATATTTATAAGTCCGCTATTTCCTTCTGCTTCATATTTGGCAGGGGGGCTTGTTATCACTTCAATCCGGGATATTTCATCGCTGGGCAGGGACCTTAGAAAGGTCAATAGATCCTGGCCTGATAAAGGGGTGGCCCTGCCATCTAGCATAACCTTTATCCCTGATTTTCCAATCAACGAGATGGTATTATTTCGGACGCTGATCCCGGGAAGTTTTTTTAAGGCGTTAAGTGCATCCCCACCCGTTAGTGATGCCATATTTTGAATATGGTAAACTATCCGGTCAATTTTTCTTTCTACCATTGGTTTCCGCGAAGTTATTTCAACTGCTTGTAGAAAGTGAGGATTCTCTTTTAGCTGAATATTCACGATTGTGTCCCGGGTGAAATCAGCCTCAATTTGTTTCGGATAATAATTGATGCTTGAAAACTGGATTCGGTAATAACCTCCTTTTTGAAGCGCTATATGATAAACCCCGTTACTATCAGATAAATAGGATTTTATTAAATGGCCGTTGGCTGACTTTAAAACAATACTGGTGAACCTTATGGGTTGACCCAGCGAGTCAGCGATAGAACCATGGATGGTAATTTGAGATCTTGCAGTACCCAGGAACATGATGGATAATAATATGGTCAGATAAATTTTCTTTGCAGATCCGCCCGTACTATCATTCTGATAATAAGAGGAGTTCATATTGTTATTTGCCTGTTTGCCGAAGTAGCCTATCAGATAGGTAACGACAGGTATTTGATCTTTTTGCAACATTATTTAAACTTCTTGTCTTTTTCTACATAGAACCTTGTGATAAAACGCTTTCCAAAAGAACCCTTATTCCATATACGCAATGATAATGGCCGTTTATATCTCTCACTCCCTTTCAGTTCATTCATACTTCAAGGCTTTGGCCGGGTTTGCTCTTGCCGTCTTCCATCCCTGCAGACTTACTGTCAGTACGGTTATTAATAAAGATATAATTGCCGCTATGACAAAAGGAAGAGGAGAAACGGTTATCCGGTATGGAAAACTTTGGAGCCACGCCTTTACCAGTAAATAAGTTACCGGCCACGCTACTACATTGGCAATAATCACCATCCATACAAAGTTCCTATTCAACATTTTTAAAATATCATTATTGGAAGCTCCCAGGACTTTCCGAATTCCAATCTCTTTTGTTCTGGATCTGGATAAGAAGGATGCCAGCGAATACAGCCCAATAAGCGCTAATAAAATATTCAAGAGCGCAAACGTCAGAAATATCTTTCCCTGCCGGGTATATTTATTCACCACGGAAGCATATATCTCGTTGGCATATCGAAAAGTAAAATCGAAAGAGGGATCATATTCGTGCCAGATATTTTTAATGGCTGCCAATACCGGCTGCATTTGCGCCGCATTGATCTTGACAAAGGCCATACCACGGGATTCAAACCAGGCAGGTTCCTTTTGCATAAAGAAGAACATGGGTGGGATGGCCTTATCCACACCCAGGAATTGGTAATCTTTAACTACCCCAATTACGTTAAACCGGCTGCTATTAAAAGAAAGCATGGCGCCCACCGGATGAGTAAGATGCATGGCTTTAACCGCCGTCTCATTCAGCACACAGGCATTAATAGAATCACTTCCATAAGCCGGAGAAAAAGCCCTTCCTTTTACCACTTTCACCCCCAGTGTTTTAAAATAATTAAAACCTACCTGTTCTGTGGCAGCGTTAAAATTCTCGCCATGAAAGGTTATCGTGTTCCATGCGTAAAAATTAGCCAGGGAAGACATCGCCCGGCTGACATCCGATACACCCTGGATCGTCTCAAGGCGATTCTTAAACGAACGAAAATCATGAAAGGACTTATCTCTCAACTCAAATGTGATAACCTGCTCCGGTTGAAAACCCAAATTTTTTTGCTGTATGTATTTGATTTGGGAAAAAATGAGAGCCGTCCCGATAATAAAAAGCACTGCTATTATAAGCTGCAGGGTTAATAATGATCTACGCAGGTTAGCGCTTCGTGTTCCCCGGAAAAAATTGCCTTTGAGCACATTTGCAGGCTGATATCCTGATAAAAACAAGGCGGGATATAAACCAGCCAATAAGGCCACGCCTAACAGCACCGACCCTATTTCCAGGCCGTGACGCCAGAAATTGTACCGGGTAAAAAACACCAGATCAATATCCAGCATATGGTTAAACAACGGCAGGCAAAGCTCCACAAGGAGCAAGGCAACCAGCAAAGCCGCCAGGCATTGCAGGAGATACTCCATAATAAATTGTATTCCCAGCGCTGTCCGGGTACTCCCCATTACTTTTCTTACACCCACTTCTTTAGCTCTGGCTGCTGCACGCGCGATAGCCAGATTGGTAAAATTAATAGTGGCAACCAGGAGAATAAACAATCCCAAAAGAAATATGGCGATAATGGTGGTATAAATAACTCTGCCGCTGTTTGCATCCCAGAATGGATGCAGATGAAGCTCACTGATGGGCTGAATATGCACCTCCCTCTTTCTGCCGCTTTGCAACCACTCCTCCTTTGACATGCCGCTACTCTTCAATGCGCCGGGAAGCACTTTGGACAACAATACAGCCGATAGCTGTTGTTGTACCGCCGCGGGATTCGCATTTTTCCTTAATAAAAAATAAGTGGCCGTATAATTGTTTCCCCAATTGCCGGAAGTATCGTTATTGCTTGCAATAGCTTCAAAAGACAAATGGGTGGGCCGTTTATCTTCCTTTAATACCCCGGTCACCTTTAAAGTCATTTGCTCATTAAGCAGGTAAAGTGACTTGCCGACGGGATTTTTATTCCCAAATAATTTTTCACTCAATGCCCGGGTCAACACCACGGAGGCCGGTGCATCCAATGCCGTATGGGGATTGCCATATAAGAACCGGTACCGGAAAACATCAAAAAAACTGGAGTCACTTAAATAACAATGCTTAGCGGTTATCTGCCTGTCGCCGCTTTTCAATATCATCTCTTCGTTAGCTACCCGTGTACCTGCATTGATTTCAGGTATTGCTCCCACCCCTGCCGCTGCCATACCATCCGGCAACAGGGAACCTCGGAAAGGCGTTTTTCCATCATAATTAGCATCAAATTCAGCGCGGTAAATTTGCTTATAATTCGGGAACCGTTTATCATAACTGAATTCATAGTCCACATACAGGAGAATAAGGATAAATCCGGCCAATCCAATGGCCAACCCACCCATACTGATAATCGCATACCTTTTATTTCTCCAAAGGTCACGAATAGTGATTTTGAGATAATTCTTAAACATAAGTTCCTAACCCATAAAAGGGGATTTAAGACGTTAAAAAATATGATTTATTCATAAAATGAATTTGACTTATAATTCAATGCTTAATAGAAACCGGTTCATTGCATCCTAAGACCGGTATCATTCATCCTTCAATACTTTCATAGAATTTACCTTCAATACACTCCATATTTGCACACCTATTATTAATAAAGTTAGCACCATGGACAAAACAGCAGTAATAACAAATGGCCATACCGGTATTTCTATTCTGTAAGCAAAACCATTCAACCATTCTTTAGCTAAAATATAAGCGACGGGCCATGCAATCATATTAGCAATGATTACGATTACCATAAAGCCTTTACCGATCAATTGTAAGATATCCTTTCCCGAAGCACCCAATACTTTTCTAATTGCAATCTCTTTGGTTCGTTGTGCGGTAATAAATGATAAAAGGCTTAGTAAACCTATGGTAGAAATAAACAATACGATAATGGCAAAGACCTTGAACAACTTAGCCAACCGGTTTTCCCTGATATAATAATCGGCAATTTGTTGATCAAAGAAATGCGCATTATAAATATATTGGGGAAACAATTTATTGTATATTTTTTTTACCGCCCGCATAGTTCCATCAATATTCCCTGGATTTAGTTTCAATGCAATGGTTCCATACCAGCTTTTACCGGTTGTTATAGCAGTAGGAGAAATTTTGTTTGCAAGCGAATAGTTTACAAAATCTTTTACCACGCCGACAATAGTTGCTTTGCGGTCATTAATGATCATATACTTCCCAACAGCCTCCTGTGGATCAACAACTCCAACTTTTTTCAATAAGGTTTGATTTACTACTACTTCTTTCATCGTATCGCCTGGATGAAAAATTCTTCCGGCGATCAGCTGCAATCCGAAAGTATGGAAATAAGCGGTGTCTGCAAATTTCATGGCCAATCCAAAAGGTTTAACGCGAGTGTTATTATAGCTAAAATTGCGGGTTATCATATATTGTGAAGAAGGCGCGCTATAACAAAGACTCATATTTTCAATTCCGGGGAGCTGTACCAGGGTATTTTTAAATGTATTATACTTTGTTAAGCTCATGCTATCGCCGGGCAGACTAACCAGGGATATGGCCGATTGATCAAATCCCATGGGCTGATTCCTGAAAAAATTCATTTGTTTTATAATGAGCCACATTCCAATGACAATGATGAGCGTAACGGCAAACTGTATAATAACCAATGTTTCACGCAGGCGCCTGTTTCCGGAGGACTTTATTTTGGCCTTTAATGCAGTTACCGGTTCAAAGCCGGACATAATAAAAGCCGGATATAAACCTGCCAGCAGCCCTGTGATTAAAACGATAATGACAAGGAACCAAACGATAACAGGATGGCGGAAAAGATCAAAAGATATAGGCTGATCGAAGAAATTGCGTATCCAGGGCAAGGTTAATTCTGTTAAAATACAGGCCATCAGCATGGCTCCGGCGGTAATGAGCATGGTCTCACAGAGAAATTGAAGCATTAACTTTTTCCGGCGGCTCCCCAGCACTTTTCGAATACCGACTTCTTTAGCCCGCCTAACAGATTGGGCCGTGGACATATTAATAAAATTGATACAGGCAATTAGTAAAATGAATAAGCCTACAATTCCCAATGCGATCAGTTCTTTTGGATTTATCTGGTGTCCATAAGAACCCATCTTTGTATTAAAATGAATATCCTGTAACGGTTGAAATACAAACCCCCATAAGCCTGATTGAATAGTATTGTCCGGATAATATTTCTTTATAAATGCGGGAAGCCGGGATTCAGGCTGGTCAATATTTATATTCTTTTTAAGCAAAACATAACAATGCCAATCCGTTGAAACAAATTGCCAGTTATTTCCAAGCTGGTGTGAAACGGTAGCATAAGAAACTGCAATTTTTATCGGTAGATCCGTATTCTTTGGCAGATCTTTTATGATACCGGTTACTTTCATCCATTGATGGTTATCTATCAAAATACTTTTCCCAATAGCATTATGCCAATTGCCAAAAAATGCTTCAGCAATTGATTTTGTTAAGGCAACAGTATTAGGCTTTTTTAAAGCTGTTTCCGGGTTTCCATAAAGCCAGGGGAAATTAAATATTTCGTAAAACTCCGGTTGTACAATAAATATATTATTTGATTCATTAAACTTTTTAGGACTTTGTCCATCTACTCCGGGAATAGTTACCTGTGAACCCGACCAAATGACAGCAGCCACTTTTTGGATACCCGGAAAGTCTTCCTTCAAGGCGGCGGCTAAAGGAGCGGGCGCACCCTGTGAATATTCCTTATATCCGGGATGTTTCCATGTAGTCACTATTCTATAGATCCTATCCTTATTTTTATGGAAGTGATCAAAACTCATTTCATACCGTATAAATAAAAATATCAGCAGACAAACAGCCAACCCGATCGATAAGCCCAAAATATTAACGATAGAGTAACCTTTATTTTTCCAAAGGTTCCGAAAAGCTACTTTCAAATAGTTTTTAAACATACTTTATCTTGCTCATTTATAATATAGTTAAACCGTATGATGCGATTGATTCATTCCACTTTGTTTCGTCATCATATCTTTCTTTCAATATTTATCTAAACTTTCATTGCATTTTAATCTCTTCAATATTACCGTAGCCGGTTTTCCTTATTCATATTTCAATACATCAATGGGATTGGACCGGGCTGTCCTCCACGCTTGCACACTCACTGTTATTATGGTTAATACAATAGACAAAACGGTGGCGATAACAAATGGCCATACCGGTATTTCCACTCTGTAAGCAAATCCATTCAGCCATTTTTTGGCCAAAATATAAGTGATGGGCCACGCTATAATATTGGCAACAACAACCATTAAAATAAATTTCTGATTCAGCATTTTTAGGATGTCAGGTATAGATGCGCCTAATACTCTTCTGATGCCAATTTCTTTGGCCCGATTCGTAGTGATGAAGGCCGACAAGGCAAAGATCCCTACCAGGGAAAGGACAAGGGATAATAAAGTAAATGCGGTAACAATTTTTCTGAAACGGATATCATCGGCTATTACCTGATGAAAGCGTTCTTCTACAAAAGTATAGTGGACAGGGAAGCCCGGATAAAGTCCCTTCCAGATCTTTTTGATGCCAGAAATGGCCGTTTGGAACTGATTGGCATCTATTCTAACCAGCAAATTTGAAGTTACAGCCATGGGTCCGGATCCATGTAGGAAAGAGTAAAAAGTGGGGATTATTTTTTTATCAAATCCCTCATAGTGATAATCAGCAATGACACCGACAATATGTTTCGGCAAAGAATCATTCTCATATATTGTTTTGCCGACAGCACGACCTCCCAGTAACCTCGCAGCGCTTTCATTTACGATGATGTTATTTACAGAATCTTTGCTGTATTGAGGAGATAATAAACGGCCTTCTAAAAGATGGACATCCATTGCCTTTAATGTTCCTATGCTAATGGAGGCTAAGTTCATGGTTATGTATTCGCCTCTATACTTTACTTTTTGCATGAAATCATAAGGATCACCCATAATTTGGGTGGTGGTACCTATACCTAATACCCCCGGGATGGTCTTTAATCTGGCGGCCAGTTTCTTATTATATACGGTATTTAAGTTAATCAATCCGGAGGTCTGAAAACCGAGGTCCGTATGTGTCATATAATTCACTTGCTTATGTATAATGCCAATACTTACCATAAAACCGGCAGCAATCAAAAATTGAATAATGATCAATACATCCCTGATCCTTATTCCTCCGGCCCCATGAGATAACTTCCCCTTTAAGACTTTTACCGGATCATAGGAAGAAAGGAAGAAGGCCGGATAGCCTCCCGATAGCAGGATGGTGATCCCCACAATAAGAATGAGTTGCCACCAGATCCACTTGATAGAATGATGAAAAAGCCATCCGGATAAGGAGGTATCCAATAGTTGATTAAAAGATGGCAGGGTCAATTCAACCAGTACGAGTGCCAGGATTAACGCCAAAATACATTGTAATGCAGCTTCCGTCATGAATTGAAAAACAAGCGATCTTCTATGGGCGCCCATTACTTTTCGCATTCCAACCTCTTTGGCCCGATCCACCGCCATGGCAGTGGAAAGATTGGCAAAATTAATAATGGCGATCAATAAGAGTAATACGGAAAGCGCTAAAACAGGCGTAAGCCGGCTCATTACACTTTTACTGTTTAAGGGATGAAGATGCGCCTCTTGTATAGGTATTAAACGAATACCGTATTGTTTCCCTGATGTAATATATTCTGATAAGGAAGTATGGCCCTTTTTAAGCAGGCCGGCAAAGGAAGTCTTATAAATCTCATTGACTTGCTTCGCTAAAACGCGATCTGATGAATGAGTATTTAACTTAACATATATATTGGCGCTATAGGTTACCTGAGGATTGGTTGATATAGAATCAAGAAGGCCAGAATTGTAAATACCATCAAAAGATATGCTTGTGGGGGAAGGCGGTTTTTTAACGATGCCGGTAATTTCGTAAACCGTTCCGGGATCCGTATTCCACCTTTTCATTCTAACGGAACGGCCTATTACGTGAACCGTCCCGAACCATTTCCTGGCTAAGGAATCGGTAATGACCATGGAATGGGTCTTATCTAATGCATATTTTTGATTTCCTGCAATAAACCGGTATGGAAAAACACTAAAGAAAGAACTGTCGCTATCGCGTAATAATTGCCCGTTTTCCAAAAAAGACTTACCTTCTGTTATTATACTAATAGGAAAATCAAAAGGCCCGTTTACCCGTGTAACGGCCCCTACACCCGGCAGGTTATTTTTCAGCAAAGGTGCAATACGCGTATCACAATTAACGCCCCATTTATCCTCATTGTTAGCAGAAATACTTTTCTTTTCATTCACCTGATAAATGTCTTTCAGTTGAGGATCCCAATGATCGTAGCTGTATTCATAATCTACATACAGCAACAACATGATAAAACCGGTAAGCCCTATTACCAACCCGCCGATATTGATAGCGGTATAGCCTTTGTTTTTCCAAAGGTTCCGGAGGGCTACTTTTAAATAATTTATAAACATGATAAATTAATTTAGAATGTCTGATCTATGAGTGTCTGACACCGTTCCCGTCCTTGCGAGGGAGGAACGACCGACGCAATCTCAGCTATTCGTACTTTTGAATGAGATGGCTTCACTCCACTTCGTTCCGTTCGCCATGACG
>CAYZGR010000046.1:0-24173 GCA_964478125.1 uncultured Chitinophagaceae bacterium
GTACGCCATTGAGTGTGCCGTAGCTATGATCAAAAGACCGGTTCTCCTGCATTAAGATCACTACATGCTCCGCGTCAAGGTAGGTGCTCCCCGGTTCGGGATTAATAGCCAACGCCCGTTGCAGCGACCGGGGCATCACCCCGGAAAGACCGGCAGAACCCGATAGCAGCATGGCTTTTTTGAAAAATTCTCTCCTCGTATCCATCGTTAATTTAATTAAAAAGGTGATATAATTATGCTGCCGGCAGTCGGTCAGCAGCACCGCTGCCCGTTCTTGTCTTCCACTACGGGATAGCCGGCAGCCCTCTGCTGTCTTGTTGCCTTGCGTGTATCGCACATCTCCGGTCCGGTTTATTGCAAGTCTTTCGGCTAAAGTACCAGCATGTTACTCTCTTTCAGGTGGAATAGTCCGGACCGTGTCTCTGATACCTGACCGGTTATTTTCCCCATTCGGGGTTCTGCGTAAGGTTTGCATTTAAAGTAATTTCAGTTTGCGGCACAGGTAACAGGTAATCTCTATCTGTGTTAAAACCCCAGCCTGATGGCAGAGAGGACTGATAAGGGTCAATATAGCCCTGGTTATTCACAAACACATCGGATCCGATGGCCAATGTCGGGAAGGCAGCCTGATCAAACAGAGCGCCCAATGGCCGTTTCCCTGTGATAAGATGATCGGCCGCTGCCCAGCGCATCAGATCATCCAGGCGATAACCTTCACAGGCCAGTTCTACCCGGCGTTCTCTGCGTATTTCATTGATCACCCCGCTTAAACCGGGAAAAGCCCATTCGGGATCCGCTACAATGGCCCCCAATACTAGGGCGGGCATCCCGGCCCTGTCCCGTAATTTTTGAATGCTGATATCCAGATCGGCTTGCGTAATGGTACCCAACTCGGCTTTCGCTTCCGCATAGTTCAGTAATGCTTCGGCATACCTGAACACGATGGAAGCGGTAGTGCTGGTATTGGAAGCGGCCCAGCCATCCTGGGCGAAGATGCTGGCCCCTTTTTTCAGTTGATAGCCGGTAACACAGCGTCGTTCTCCCACCAGGTCCAGGGCGGGTTGAGAAAAGACACCATTAACCACCGTTCCGGTCAGCCGCATGGTATCCCCGGGCAACCAGATGGTTTGTAACAAACGGGGATCTCTATCATTTACCACATCTGACAATGTGTTGTCTCCCTGATACAGCTTGCTTTCGGATATGGGCAGTCCGTCGACGCAGAGATAATCGTCTATCAGCGACTTAGTCAGGCCTGTATTGCCTCCATACTGGGCCAGGTATTGCTGCGAATTATGATAAAGCCCCAGGGAGGGATCGTATTTTTTCCACAACAAAACTTCCGGATTGGCGGAAAGATCATTCTGATTGAACAGGTGCGCGTAGTCCCCGTAGGGGTTGCCCGTGTTGTAGATCTGCGCGGTATGATCAGTTATCAGTTCGTAGGCGGCGGCAGCGGCAATAGCCAGGAAGCGGGACCCGTCCGATCCGGGCACGCCAAAAGGCGTATGCTGGTGATATTTTTCCCAGGTACCTTCATATAGCGCCACTCTGGATTTAAACAACAGCGCGCATTCCTTATTCAACCGGTTGGCCGCCGCAGTGGCTTTCGGATCCAGATACGTAATCGCCTGATCAAGATCCGAAAGAATAGAATCCACCACCTGCGCCCTGGCAGTTCTTGGCGCGTGTAAACTCGGTGAATCAATATAGAGCGTATGGTTCACCCAAGGAACATCTCCATAGCTTTTCACCAGATTGAAATAGCAATAGGCCCGGAAAAAATACAGCTCGCCTACCCAGGTTTTGTAATCGTCGAAAGTCCCCTTGATCCTGCTATAACGCTCCAGGCCGTAATTGACATTCCGGACATGGGCATAGTTGGTCGTCCAGATGTCATTGGAAGACTGTATGGTGTTCACCCCTGCCAATCTAGCATTGTACGCTCCCGGCGTCATATTATCACTATTGTTATCCATCCACAAAATCCCGGCATTAAACCCGGAATAACTCGGGAATATCGTGTAGAACTGATTTACGTATAATTCCAGATCCGTAGGCTGTGTCCAGTATTGGGCGTCGGATATTTCATCTTCCGGTAATTTGTCCAAAAAGCGCTCGCTGCAATGGCTGAACAATAGTGCACATACGCAGCAGCTGAGAAATATTTTTATCGCGTTCATCGTACTAATATTTTTTAGGTTGAGAAATATTTATGGTACCCGGCACAAAAGTGTTTAAAACGTTAGATTGATACCGAGGGAAATGGTTTCGGAGAGAGGATATAGTTTCCCATTACCCCAGCCCCCTCCTGTTGCTTCGGGATCGAATGCCTGGCTCAGCTTGGTGAAGGTGAGGAGGTTTTCTCCCGTAAAATAAATCCGGGCCCGTTTGAGAAATATCTTTCCAAGCATGGACTGGGGAAGGTTATATCCAAGCTGAAAGTTCTTCAGTCTCATATATGCCCCGTTCTGCAGGTAACGCGTTTGCACCTGTTGGTTTTTGGCGTTCTCAGCACTCATATACGGCCGTGGATAATAGGCGTGGGTGTTATCGGGCCGCCAATAATCCAACTGCTGCACAAATACACTGCTTTGCGATGCGCTGCCCACAAATCCCCAGAAGTAGTTTCCGCTCAGCCAGACCTGTCTTTTGGCCACGCCCTGCAGAAGCAGACTCAGGTCAAAATTCTCCCAACTCAAAGAAAGATTGACACCATAACTGTATTGCGGCGTGTTGTTGCCGATGATCTTCAGATCACCATGGTCATTGAGCGTATTGGAGCCGTTATTGATTCTCCCGTCGCCATTCAGATCTTTATAGGCGATATCGCCCGCTTGCCATTTGGAGTACAGGAAGCCCTGATCGGCGCCGGCCTTGGCCGCATCATCCGTCTTATATATTCCTTTGGTGACATACCCCCATATATCACCCAGATGTCCGCCTTCGTAGTAGTCATTGAGCGTTCCGCTTTCATTGTGATATTTAGTCACCTCGGTGTTATTGTTCGATAATATAACATGAACTTTATAATCGAGTTTTCCTATATGATCCTTCCATCCCACGGCAAGCTCAAAACCTTTTGTCATCAGGGAGGCATTGTTTGTCTGAGGACCTTTGACTCCTAATACCGCCGGGTAAGATTCAATCGGCCCGAACATATTGTTCGTTCGCCGTTGATACCAGTCAAAAGTGAAGGCGAGCCGGTTATCCAGGGCCTCGGCATCCAACCCAAAATCAAGCGTAGTAGCCGTCTCCCAGGTAAGGTCTGTCGAAACCAATGCTGGAGCGACAATATACAAAGGCCGGGAAGTACCCATCATCCAGGGCAGATTGGTATTGATGCCCAATCTGGACAAATAAGGGTAATAGTTGGAAGAGATGTCCTGATTACCCAACGAACCATAAGACGCCCTTACTTTCAACAACGAAATCTTGTTGGTAAACGCCTTCCAGAATGATTCTCGCGCGATATTATAACCCAAAGATGCCGACGGGAACAGTCCCCAGCGGCGACCCGGCGCAAAGCGGGAGGTCCCGTCGTAGCGCCCTGATAATTCCAGCAGATATTTTTCATCATAATTATAGTTCAGCCGGCCGAAATATCCCTGCGTGGACCAATGCCCTTTGGGTCCGCTCAGTTGCATGTCTCCGGTAGCCGTTGAAAGTGAAGGAATATTATCGGATACCAGGTTATAGCGAAGTCCGTCCACCCCTTCATAATTATACAACTCGGCTTGAAAACCCACCATAGCCTTCACATGGTTCCTGCCTACATCAAAATTGTATGACGAATAGAGGTTACTGGAAGTATAGGACTCCCGCAAGGTCGCATTACTATAGGAGTTTGGGTAGGTATAAGCCACTGGCAATGGATTATCCTGATAATTGTACCAGTAGGCCGTTTCGTGGTGCTGTTTGAAACTATTAAAGTTTTGCTTACTGTTCACATCCGCATTGATCGTCCATCCTTTCAAAGGCGTCATGACCACCTTGAGTGAATTCAACAGCATCTCGTCTTCGGTAAGGTCCCTGCCGCCCGAAGTCATCATCACCAGTCCATAGGTCCAAAAATGGCCCATGGGATCTCTTTCGGGAACATTCGGCCAACGGCGGGGTATTTCATGATAGTAAGAACCTAGTCCGGGATACGCATGAGGCATATCGGTCTTCTGACTAACATAACGGGTATGCAGTCCCACTTCCAGCCAGTTGGTAACATCGCTCGTAATATTAGAGGTAATATTATACCGTCGGTAACTTTCATTTCCGTATCTGAACAGCGACCCCTGGTCATAGTATCCTCCGGATAGAAAATATTTTACTTTATCGCCCCCGCCCGAGACGTTGAGGTTATGGGTCTGCGAAGGTTGCCAATTCTTGTAATACACCTTGAACCAGTTGACATTCGCGTTCCCGACGCCCGGATTATATATTCCTGCGCCGGCTATGTATTCGGCATCCGTCGGGTAGGCGGGAATGCTCCCGGGGTTTTTCAGGTATTGTTGAATGCGGCTGATATGATCTTCGCTGTATAACGCGGGCTGCCCCGCATTAATCGCGGCATCATTAAACGCTTTGGCCCATTGAAGGGAATTAGCCGGAGTGGGCAGATGTGTGGGTTTGCTCCAACCTATGTTTCCACTATAGGATATGCTAGGCTGCGCATTTTCCGCACCATTTTTAGTAGTTATCAGAATAACGCCATAGGCAGCCCGGGATCCATAGATGGCGGAAGCTGAAGCATCTTTAAGGACGGTAACCGTTTTAATATCATTTGGATTCAACGTATTCAGGTCTTGGGGAACACCATCAACAAGCACATAAGGCGATCCTCCGGACAGCGATCCCGGCCCGCGCACATTGACAGCCGGGCTTGTACCGGGTTGACCGCCATCGTTTGTTATAGCCACATTCAAATTTGGGATGAGTCCTTGCAGACCGCTAACCACATTAGAAGTCATTCTGTTCTGCAAGTCCTCGCCACTGATCTGTGTCACCGCTCCGGTCAGATTCACTTTTTTCTGAACGCCATAACCAACTACGATCAGCTGATTAAGATTGGTAGAAGAACGTGTTAATTCAATATGGATTACAGATAATCCTTCAGCAGAGACTTCTTTTTTGGCGTAACCTAAATAGCTCACTTCCAACACCGCCCCCTCGGGCACTTGCAGGTTGAATTTGCCGTCGGCATCCGTAACCGCTCCCCCGGCACCTCCCTTTACTCTAATTGTAACACCCGCCAATGGTTGGCCGGTGGTGGAATCGCTGACTACTCCTGTTAGCTCCTTGTCCGGTTGTATTTGTTCGGTCTCGACTTCAGGCGGGATACCCTGTTTCCTTTTTACTATAATGATCTTGTCATTAATCGTGTACGAGAGGGGCTGCCCGGCAAACACCTCATTCAACACTTCATTTACAGAGGCATTCTTCACATTAATGGAAACGGGATTGGCCTCCCTGATGGTTTTATCAGAATAGATAAAGCTATAGTTCGTCTGCTTGTGTATTTCTTTAAAAACTTCTTCCAGGGAAGCCTGCTTATCCACGATCGTTACCTTTTGGCCGAATGCTGTGGCACTAACCTGTAAGCAAGCTGCAAATATTAGGATACCGGTGAATTGCATAACCAGCATAATTTTTGAAATTTCAGCGCATCGCCCATAACGGGGCGCTTTGAATAGAACATTCAAATGCATATCTTTGTCGTTATAAGGAGTTAAATAATAAGTTTGTTCCTGCCTGTTTGAAAATTCCGGCGGATTATTAGCTCTTTTTAGCCGTCTCTATGTCCGTAGAGACGGTTTTTTGTTGATGTAATTATGGGCTCATGGTTAATAAATTAAGGGGTAATTAATTATTGTAAATGGTCTCGTTCTTCTTCTTTTATCTTTACATATTACATGCTGCTAACCTGACTTACCGTCCATCAGTACGGTAAGTTCTATCAGACGCTATTCCGCGTCTTCGCTTCGTCGTCTGCGGCGCTGCCTCGCTTCAACCATTGACTAGTACAAGTTGTCGGTTGCTAAGGCGTTACAACAACCGTCCGGTTATCTTCAATTTTATAATGAATACTCCCTGTCTGCTGCAATACTTCAAATACTTTTGCGAGCGTAATATTCCGGGGTATGATGCCGGTAAATGAATCCTGAATGGGCCCTTTGATCTCAATATTCACATCATACCACCGGGCCAATTGGTCCATAATTTTTTCCACATCACTTTTTGCAAACCAGAATAAGTGGTTCTTCCAGGCGACAACCTGCGCCACATTCACATCTTTTGCCAGTGTCATGGCTCCATTTTGCCTCACCCTTGCTTCCTGCCCCGTTTTATTAAGAAGCAGATCTTTTTCTCCTTCAGATACCCGTACAGCCCCTTCCACCAAAGTGGTCTTTATACTCTCTTCATTTTCATAAGCCATTACATTAAAATGTGTACCGAGCACCTTTATGACGACCTTTCCAGCAGGAGATTGCGCGTAAACAATGAACGGCACTGCCGCTGCTCCGTCCCCGGGAGATGTATGGAGCGGATTTATCTCAAAATAGGCCTCCCCCGTCATGGTTACCGCTCTTTTATTTCCTTTGAAAGCAGTTGGAAATTTCAAAGAAGAAGCCGCGTTTAACCATACTTTGCTTCCGTCCGGTAACACAATTTCATATTGACCGCCTTTGGGCGTTGTAATCGTATTGTATTGCACTCGTTCGTTTATCTCCACTTTATCTTTGCCGGATTTATATGCCAACTGTCCGGCTCTTAAATTGACAACCTGCGTATTTCCCTGCCGCGCCAAAACTCCGTCGGCATTGCTATCCAGGGCGATTTGTCTGCCATCGCCCAGGGTAAGAATCGCTTTATTGCCGCCCGGTAGTATATCATGCAGCACAACGTCCTGATGTACCTGATGAGGCGGCTCCCCGGCCTGGAAAAACCATACGGCGCCTACTATGAATGCAGCCATGGCCGCTGCTGAAATCAAAACAAGGGATCGTCTCCTTTTTTTGCCTTTGACGATAGTTTGCTGTACGCGTTGGTATGCGACCGTCCAGTCTACGGACTGGCGCTCAGCTATACTCTGTTCCCTGCGCTCCCTGTCAGTGAGCGTTTCAAATAACTGCTCGTTGGCTTTGTCCTCCGTCCTCCAGGCTGTCAACTCCTGTTCACCGTTTTTATCCAGTTCTCCATTAACATATTGCTTGATCAGTTCTCCGATCCTCAAGGAACGGTTGTATGATTCTTCTTGCATAAGCCGGTCTTCGTGAAAATAGCTTTCTTTATTAATAGAAACGACAAAAGCGGAAAAACGTCTAAAGAAATGATGGATTTTTTGTGGGGGCTATTATAATCCGCTCGCATGCAGGATGGCAAGCAGCAGCTGGAACGGCTTATCAGACAGTTTCTTTCTAAGGATCTGGATGCCTCTGGCCTGCTGGTTTCTTACCGTACTGACGGCAATGTTCATTTTACTGGCGATCTCTTTGGGCTTTAACCCGTCTTTATAGGCGTAGTTCATGATGATACGGCACTGTTCGGGCAAGGTCTCGATAGCGGCAGAAATTTTGAACAGCACTTCCTCTCTTATAATTGCATGTTCCGCTTCTTGTTCGAACCGCGTCATCTGGTATTCAAAAGCGGTCTTTTTTTGGCTTCGTCGCGCGGAAACTTTGATATAATCCAGGCAACGATTCTTAGCGGAAATATAAAGGAACGCCTTTATTTTCAGGATATCATCAAAATCAGCCCGGCGTTGCCACAATTTCAGAAATACGTCTTCGGTAATTTCTTCGGCAGCAAAATGATCGGCTATCAAACGTTCTGAAAAGAATAGAATACGGGCATAATAATATTGAAACACCAACTCAAATGCGTGTTCGTCACCCTTTTTAAGGGCTTCTATGCTAAAATCCGCCGGTATGTGGTGTTCCTGTTTCATGATGGCCGGGCTTATAGCTTTGCAGAAGTAATTTAGGGAATACCCGGCTAAGATATAAAACATTTTTTAATATTTAAAATGGAAGAGAAATTTGGCGGCATTGTTGAGTAGCGAATGGAAAAGACGGATCTGATTCGCCTTTTCCTTATTATCGCTTATCCCGGCTATTATTCCAATATCCGCTCTTTTATTGAACACCAATTGAATCTGTAAAGTAGCTTCCCTTTTTCTCTGCAAATATTCAATAATTAATCATCTCCAATATATCTATAAGTTTTACCCAGGAAGAAATAGTATTGTGAATCTCCGTTCAAAAATTATAAACCAGGATAATCGTACTCCCAATTCCTTTATCCGGGCTGATTGTATCGTGTAAGCATTCCGGATTGGAACATTTCGTTTAAAAGTATGAATTCATTTACGGCCTTCTGGCGGCAAGGCTGTAATCGCTGCTGCCCTGTCGTTAAAAGCCTTATTCTGTTCGATATTTTTCCATATACCTGCCAGCTAATTTGCCGGTGGATCAGGGTTCTATATGCCTCCGTTCCCAATTTGGATCTGAAGGTAAATGGTTTACCTTCAAAAATAAAGGACCGTTTATTTTAATTTCAGGAAAGACTCATGCACTTGAAAGGGTAAATATCAGACGCGTTAAAATTTCAGGACTGTGGTCATCGCCAAGCTGAGATCGGTAGCCTGGCTCTGCTTATCATAAGGAGCATCAATGAGATCGGAAGTGCAGCTGTCTTTCACCGCGGAGGGTGAATTTGCTATAACAAAGAATCCAATGAGTGTCGAACTTTTCGAATTAATGTACTGTTTTCGTATATTCCTTATATTCAGGAATCTATGACAAAAAAGGAAAGAGGCATTCCAGCATTAGGACTGGATTTTGCCTCTTTTGCAAAGTCTGGTAGAAGGGACTTGCAAAATGTCGAACTTTTAGAGGATATTGAAGCCATTGATCTTCGGAAAGAATTATTGAAAAATTAGTTGATAGCTTTAAGGTAAGTTGATGGCCCATGAATCGTTGCCACCATATAAACCGATTGGGTCTCCGTTCCTATTTTGAGCTTGTCGGGAAGAAAGAGGACTTCTTTGCGGTTCAAAATGGTTATGAAACGGCCTTGGAGTATAAAGGGATACCCTAAACGCATAAGTCATAATGGATTATCTAGAAACTTAATATATTTTATGTTTAGTATGGAGATGTTACTTAGCCCTGTTAATGTGAGGTTAAAAATAAAGTTATTTTAGGTCGTAAGTATGCCTTGCAATATTTAATTCTATCTTTGCCCGTTCATGAATTTGATTAGAACCAATAGAGCAGGAAATATTCCCCGGCATTTGCTTGCAATTGTTGGGATACTACTTATCCTGCTTTCATCCTGTCCGATCAAATTCAATATTAGAAGCAGCTTAGCAAATATTCCTTTCAAAACAGCACAATCTACAGGAGGCACGAAAGCAAATCTATATACGGGAAATGGTCAGGCAAATTGTACTAAATGTGCTGCTATTGAAACGGCAGTTGTTCAATCCGGGACTTCTTCCTTAGTTAAAAACCTGTTACCGGTTGCTATTTCTACGGCAATCATTGCTTCCCTTCTTAGCATTAGCTTTAATACGGAAAAAACATATCTACGCTTTAGCAACAACCACCAAATACGGGGTCCAATTCCGATATATCTACAGCATCGGAAACTTATTATTTGATACAGGTGCTTCCTCCTATTTCCTATTGATTACATTTTTCAATAGGATATTTCTATTGTATCCAATCAAATAACGCTGGGCTATTTTCAGGCCAGTCAAATCTTTCATAAATAATATGATAAAACATATTGGAGCTTTCACAATATTGTGGATAGCCATTGCTGCAGGCAATACGGTATATGGGCAGCAAAAAGGACATACCTTAGGTTTCTTATGGGCCGAAGTGAAAGGACATTATCCGGGTATTGCAGCCAGGCAATCGGATGTTGAGGCAGCAATGTTCAATGAACGTGCAGTTAAAAGCAACATGTTTCCTCAAGTAAAGGCACAGGTACAGAATACTTATGGTACCTATGATAGGACTATGGGTGCATTCTTTCCCCAACCCGGATTGTTTAATGTGAGCGGTACTGCCGGTTTGAATGGAGCTGCTTTATCCCCCAATACTTTTGCTTCCACAATAGTAGAGTGGGAACTTTTTTCTTTTGGTAAGCTGCATAAACAAAATGAAGCAACCCGTGCTATAACCGGTAAAAAATTGAGTGAGAAAAAAGCTTATCTTTTACAGTTGAAAAAAACCTTATCGGAACGGTATATCGATCTTTTATATAACGAAGCAAAACTGAGATGGAATGAAAAAAATGTGGAGCGGTTGAATGATATCCGTAAAATCACTGCAGGACTTTCCTCCTCGGGGCTAAAACCTGCTGCTGACAGCCTGCTTGCTACATCTTCGTATCTCCAGTCACAGGGAAAAAATAACCGTCTTCTTGGTAATAGAAAAGCATCGCTCATCAAGTTGCTAGAGCTTTATCCCGGGGATACCGTAGCTTATGGTGCATCCCTTATCCACTTTAAAGAACCCGATAAAACACCCAAAAACGAGATCCGGCTGATCAGTCCTTCACACCCAACACTTATGGCCTTGGGGAACCAGTCAAAATACTATCAATTGCGCGGCAAAGTACAAAGGAAATCGGCGCTGCCCTCGGTGAGCTTAATGGCTGGTTACGCATACCGTGCAACAGGAATTGGAGACAATGGGGTGGTATCCGGAACATGGAAGGATGGTTTCTCTAATCCGGCAGAAAATGTGTTGGCAGGTATAGTCATTACCTGGAATGTATCTGATCTATATACGAAGCATTTAAAAGCAAATAGCCTCCTAAGGAAGGCGGAAAGCACAGGGTATTTGCAGCAGCAATATAAGGAGGCTATGCAAGCGGAGCTGTCAGCTTCAAAAGCAAAAATTATCCAACAATTCAAAGAAATTAAGAAAACAAATGCCGCAGTACAACAGGCTGAACAGGCCTTTGAGATGTACCTGGCCCGCTATGAAAGCGGCCTTATTGATTTGAGTACATTGCTGCAGATACAATTGTTACTGGAACAAGCAGAAGACAACCATATAGATGCTGCTTATAAATATTGGCTCCTTATAGCCAATGAGGCAGAGCTAACCACTGATTTCAGTTACCTGTTTAATAATCTTTAATTGTCCAGATATGAAAAGTCTTATAAGATTTGCATTAAGAAAACCTATTTCCATTATAGTAGCTGTTTTAGCCATCGTTTTCTTTTCCTTTGTAACCATAAAAAAGATAAACGTCGATATTTTTCCTGAAGTGGAATCCCCAGCCATGTATATTGCGATGCCCTACGGCGGTCTTTCTCCGGCTTACATGGATGGCTTTATGGCCAATGAATTTCAAAAGGTATTGCTCTTTGTTAGCGGGGTAAAAAATATTGACTTTAAAAGTACGCAGGGACTGACCCTGATGAAACTCACTTTTTATCCGGGTACAGACATGGCACAGGCTGCTGCACAGCTATCCTCGTCGGTTTCCAGAGCTATGGCTTTTGTTCCTGCCGGGGCGGTGCCTCCTATAGTTGTTCGTTTTGATGCCAGTGCTTTGCCGGTAGGAAAGTTGGTATTTGAAAGTGATGACCGTTCCATTGATGAGTTGAAGACCCTTGTGGTTACGAGGGTGCGATCCATGTTTACGAACATTCCCGGTGTATCCGCTCCTGCGCCTTTTGGAGGAAATAGCCGTACTATTCTTGTCAATGTGGATCCGGAAGCCATGCAGGCGAATGGCTTAAGCCCCGAAGATATAACAACTGCAATTGCACAAAGTAATCTGCCTTCTCCTGCCGGTAATATTCGAATAGGCAGCACTAATTATATGACTCCGCTCAATTCACTATCCAAAAACCCCGAAGCTTTTCTAAATACACCCATTAAAAAAGTAGGTGAGCGAACCATCTATGTTAAAGATGTGGCAACGGTTATAGACGGAGCCGATAAAACCGTCGGATATGCTTTAGTTAATGGAAAACGTTCCGTTTTTTTGCCGGTGATTAAAAAATCGGATGCTTCTACATTAACTGCAGTAAATAATATAAAAGCCAATATTAAAAACTTTAAGAACCAGTTGCCGGAAGATGTAAGTGTTCATTTTGAGTTTGACCAGTCCAAGTACATTGAGCGCTCGCTTTCCAACCTGGAACATGAAGGGTTGCTGGGGGCTATTCTAACCGGTTTAATGGTATTATTTTTTCTGAAAGATCCTCGTGGTGCGCTCATTGTAGTATTGACTATTCCCATAGCTATTCTTACTGCAGTAATGACGCTTTATCTTGCAGGACAGACTATTAATATTATGACCCTCAGTGGTTTGGCGCTTTCCATCGGTATCCTGGTGGATGAGGCTACGGTCACTATTGAAAATATACATCAGCATATGGAGATAGGGAAGCCCAAGCGGAAGGCTATCCTGGATGCGGTCATGGAAATATCTACCCCCAAATTGCTCATTTTGCTAAGTATTCTTGCTGTCCTTACACCTACATTTATCATGTCAGGTATTTCAAAAGATATGTTTTTGCCTTTATCGCTAGCAGTAGCCTTTGCTATGGTTGCTTCTTTTCTGGCATCACAAACTTTTGTACCTATAATGGCTAATTGGCTGATGAAAAATAAGCATGAAAAGAAATCCATTACCCCCAGAAAACGGGCTTTCTTTGACAAGTTTCGGGTGCGTTATTCCTACAGGATGCGCAGATGGTTCCCCAAATCATTGCCTCTATTTATCCTCTATATTTTGGTAACCGGTGGTACTATAGTCTTTTTGTTTAAGGCCGTCGGAACGGATGTGATGCCTGTATCCAATAGTGGTGATTTCCAGATGCGCATTCAGGCACCGACAGGAAACAGGATAGAGAAAACAGAAGCATTAGTAAAAAAGATTATTGATGAAATCAAAGCCCGAACACCCGAAAGTGCCGTTTCTATTACCGCTGCTTATGTAGGGCAACAACCGGCTAATACGCCTATCAACCCGATCTTTATCTTTACCAGTGCCTCTGATGAAGCGGTATTACAAGTTTCTATTAATCAAGATATTTATACCGGTTCTATGGAAGCGCTAAAAGAACAAATCAGGAAAACGGTAGCTCAAAATCACCCCAAAGTCAAAATCAACTTTGAACCCATGGAGCTGACCGAAAAAATCATGGGACAGGGCGCCATGACTCCCATAGAAATAAAAGTGGGCGCCCGACAAATAGAAATCGCTTATAACTACGCGCGGAAATTGGTGACTGACATAAAGGATATTTCTTATTTAAGAGATGTTCAAATCGTAGAATCTGTTCATTACCCGGTTTTGAAAATTAATGTAAACCGAGACCTTGCAGGACAATTCGGATTGACTATGAAAGAAATTAAAAACAGCCTGGTTGCAGCAACTTCCTCCACGCGTTTTACCAATAAAAACCTCTGGGTTGACCCTAAATCAGGATTGCCTTTTCTAGTACAGGTTCAGATCCCGGAGCGAATCATGACGGCTGAAGAAAAGCTCAGGTCTCTGCCATTGAAAAAAGGCAGCCCGCGTCCGATATTGGAAGACGTAGCCACTATTCATCGGTCAACAGCTCCTGCCCAGATAAACAGGGAGGGCCCAAGCCGGTATGTCACAATTATTGCCAATTTGCATGACCAGGATCTCGGTACAGCCTCAAAAGCAGTTAAAAAGGTCATCAAAAAAGCCGGGCCTCCTCCCCATGGAGTCAGGGTTTGGACAGAAGGCACGATGAACCTGCTAAGTGATACCATGAGCGGCCTGATGTCTGGTCTGGTAGTAGCTATTGTGGCTATATTTTTGATGATGGCTGCTTACTATCAGTCTTTTAAGGTTCCGTTGATTATTCTTTCAGTCGTACCTGCAGTTTTTGCAGGAAGTCTGATTGTACTTTATTTCACCGGTAGCACACTCAACCTGCAATCCTACATGGGTATTATTATGGCTATAGGCGTATCTGTTTCAAATACAGTATTGTTGGTGGATCAGGGAGAATTTTACAGGCGAAAGCTGTTACTGAAACCTTCCAATGCGGCCAGGCTGGCCGCGTCTTCCCGAATCCGTCCGGTATTGATGACGGCAGCGGCCATGCTTGCTGGCATGTTGCCTATGGCTATAGGAATAGGAGCGGGTTCCGAACAAGCCGCACCCTTGGGAAGAGCAGTCATTGGCGCATTAATTGCATCAACTATAACCATATTATTGCTGGTGCCTCATTTCTTTTCTTCATTAATGACGAGAGCCAGGGTGAAAAGCCACTCACTTGACCCCGAAGATAAAAACAATCCGTATTATTCAAAATAAATGAGTTCATAAAAAATTATAAAAGATGAATTATAAAAGAAGGAAAAATAAGAAACCTGCCATTTTATTGGTGACTGCTGCCTTAACGATGGGAATCATTGAGTCCTGTTCAAGGGGCGAAGCTGCAAACAATAATAAAGAGCTGACGAACAAAACAGCGGAAACTTCCCAGGCATTTAAAGCCGTACCTATATCCTATATGAATCCTGAATATCAAATTTCTGTCCCGGGAGAATTAGAACCCTATGAGGAAGTAGCTGTCCATGCCAAAGTAAAAGGTTTTGTAAAGCATTTATACGTTGACCGGGGAGACAGAGTTCGTGAAGGACAGCTTTTAGCGGTATTGGAAGCTCCTGAAATGAATAAGAAGTATCTTTCTGATAAATCCACTCAGCAAAAAGTGTATAGCGATTATATGTTTGCTAAACAAACGTATCAGCGCTTATTGGAGGCTTCTAAAACAGAAGGAGCTGTGGCGCCCATTGAACTGGAAAAAGCAAAAAATGCAATGCAGAGCGCCTTGTCAGCCTATAAAGCTGCAAAAGCCAAAACCGGATTCAGTTCTCAAATGCGCCATTATTTACATATTACCGCTCCCTTTGGTGGTATTATCACCGACAGAAATGTATCGGTGGGAGCACTGGTAGGCGCAGATGTCAAGCCACTCTTCAGGATGGCAGAGAAAGCACATCTGAGGTTAACCGTTTCCGTTCCGGGAAAACATGCGAAATCTGTCTGGCGGGGAATGAAAGCTACATTTACTGTCAGTTCCCTGCCGGAAAAGGCATTTACAGCCAGGCTTTCCCGAACCTCAGAGCTAATTGATCAGCAAAGCAACTCTCTTACTTTAGAATTTGATGTGGATAATTCTTCAGGAACGCTTAACGGGGGAGAATATGCACAGGTAAGGTTAAATTTGAAACGCAGTGATTCCACCTTTTGGGTTTCTTATAAAAATATACTTAGAACTCAATCAGGACTATATGTATTAACCCTGAATAACGGTGAAATAAAACGAATTCCGGTAAAAGAAGGCGTAAGAATAGACACACTCACTGAAGTATTTGGAAACCTTAATAAGAGAGATAGTATAATCTTAAATCCTAATGAGCAAATGAAATAAGAATAAGATTCATCAATTTAGGAATTGAAAAGGTTGCGAGAACAAAAGGTTAAATGATAGAATCTGTTCTCATATATAAGAGTAAATTCTATCATTTTGTTAACTGTAATTATAGAGATACTTATGTAGTTACGAAACATCTAATATATAATTTACCCATATGTGAGTATTTATAACGTGAATCTTTAATTTCTGTAAAAATTAGGACGTACACTCTGACCGCCCGATAAAGTCCGGTAATAATTAACCGGGTTTTACCTTTTGAGCTATAAACATGCACCTGAAGCCGTTCGGATTAGTCCGGGCGGCTTTTTGATCGGAAATTATGAGCGGTAAGTTTACCTTTCCCGGGCGTTTCTCTCAAGTGCATATTAGCTACAGATTATTCTATTAATTCGGATTCAGCGTTAAGGAATTCAGAGGGAATGAAAGGCCACAAAACAGGCATGAAATACCGATTGAGCCATATCGGGCTATAGGGAATGAGGTATTGAAATGGAGGCGAAGTAGCCTTTTATTGTAGTCAATGAGCTAATGCTGAATCCGGCTTAAGGGGAAAGGCAATGCCGATGGGGGGCGTTCCGGCCATGGTTGCTCCCGAATGAGTTTTAAGAGGCATAACATTTTAAGAGGCATGACACCAAAATTGAATATTCCGGGTATTGATTGCCACGGACGAGACTATTTCGTTGATAAATAACGTCTTGTGGCCTTTGGGTTGTAGCCCCGCCAGGGATCGAACCTGGATCCTAAGTTCCGGAAACTCATATACTATCCATTGTACTACGGGGCCGGATTAATGCTGCAAAGATATTGTTTTTAGCCAATAAAATAAAGATGATGAACAGGTATAGCACATTAAGAGAAGGACTTTTATTCCAGTATTTTTTCCATGCCCACGCTTCTGGAGCCTTTGATTAAGACGGCGGTTCGTTCGTAGGATTGTTTTTGAAACCACTCCCTAGCCTCTTGTACGGTAGGGAAATAGAGAAAAGGGTGTTTTATTTTGCCGAAATCTCCCCCTACCAGTATGACATCTTTCCAGGGAAAGGATCGGATAAATTCAATTAATTGTTGATGTTCTGCAAGGCTGTCCTGTCCGAGTTCCATCATGGCGCCCAGAAAGAGGCTTTTTTTGTCTCCGGGCCTTTCTGCAAAATCTGCTATGGCTGCCTGCATACTGGAAGGATTGGCATTATAAGCATCCAAAATAAAAGTATTGCTTCCCTTTTGGACCACCTGAGAACGTGCATTGTGCGGATCATACCGGCTAATGGCCTTACGAATATTTTCTTCACCCACTCTAAAATATTTCCCGACGGCCGCGGCGGCCAGGATATTATACAAGTTGTAGGCGCCTGCCAGATGGGTGGTTATTTCCTGACCATAGTTGAGCTTTACCTTTAGATAAGGAGATTTTTGTACGACTTTTCCATGAGTGGGGACAGTAGCTGAAGTTCCATACCAATGTACCTCGGCCATACCCTGGGTCATTTCTCTGAAATACGGAAAGTCTGCACAGGCAAAGGCGGTACCCCCGGAACTTCTGAGAAAGTCGAATAATTCTCCTTTCCCTTTTCGTACGCCTTCAATACCTCCAAAGCCTTCCAGATGAGCCTTACCAATATTGGTGATCAGTCCGTGAGTAGGGCGGGCTATTTCACAATAGCTCTCAATCTCTTTTTGATGATTGGCGCCCATTTCAATAAGCGCTATTTTCACATCAGGCTTTATACGCAATAAGGTGAGCGGGATACCGATATGATTATTCAGATTTCCTTCGGTGGCATAAGTGGGAAAGACCGTATTTAAAACTGCATGCAGGAGCTCTTTTGTCGTGGTTTTTCCGTTGGAGCCGGTGATGGCGACAAGGGGTATGGAAAGTTGATCCCTGTGATAAGCAGCCAGCCGTTGGAGTGTCTTTAACACATCTGGTACAAGCAACATGCGCTCGTCGGTCTGAAATTCAGGATCATCTATTATGGCATAAGCCGCTCCCTTTTCCAGGGCCTGTCGCGCAAAGGTGTTTCCGTTAAAATGAGGGCCCTTTAGTGCGAAGAAAAGGGCATCTTTCTGGATCTTACGCGTATCCGTCTGAACGAGCGGATGCTGCAGATAAATAGAATAAAGCCGGGCTATCGTAAGCATTATGACCTTAACGTTTGGCTCTGGGGGTACGGAAGTAGTTTCCGGTTTTGAAGCCATTTCCCTGCTGGCTGCCTACGCGATCCATGGCACAACGGAAGCCGACGGTATTGCTGGATCTATCCTGTTGCATAAAACGACGGGTTCCGGGAGAGAGCCAATAGGGCATGTCATTCCATGAACCGCCCTTGATCACGCGGCTGCTGTCATTTATCAGTGTGCTGACGCCATAGGCATAAGTTACATTGGATGCGGAGTCCCCGTCAAGGTAGTTACGCAGGTCTGCCCTCATATAATTCCAGTGTTTAGAGGCGATAGAGTCGGGCTCCAGTTCGGTAACAATATGTCCTAGGCTGTCTATCTCGGGTTGTCCATACTGGTCCGTCTTTATATCCCGATATACATTTCCCCGGTAGGGATTGAAGTCGTCAACCTCAAGGGGGTTCATGCGGCGATATACGTCCGAAACCCATTCACTCACATTGCCTGCCATATTATATATGCCAAAGGCATTAGGGTAGAAGGATTTCACAGGGCCCGGAATGGATGCCCGGTCATTAAGCCCTCCTGCGATCCCCATATTATCACCGGAACCGATCTTAAAGTTAGCCAAAAACTGTCCCTGCCAGGCTCCACGTCTTGGATCGCGCAATCCGGTCGGATTGATGGCCCAGGGATATACCTGATGGTTCATCACAAGGTTTTCTCCCACTTTTCCTTCCTTATGGGAAGGATCCGGATTTTGTCCCACATAGGCAAGGGCTGCATATTCCCATTCTGCTTCCGTAGGCAGACGGTAGTCCGGAAGAAGGATGCCATCCGAAAAGCGGATACGCCTGGGACTGCCATCGGGATTTTTATAAGGCGTTTTACTGGACTGCATTTTTTTGCCCGGTGTACCGTCATAAAGCCCAAACAGGTACGATTTGGTGTCAAAATTTTGTTCTCCCTGCTGGTTATTGATATCGGCCGGGGATAAAATACCCGCCTTGATCAACAGCATTTCATTGACGCGGTCGGACCTCCATTTACAATATTTATTAGCTTGTTCCCAGGTGACTCCTACTACAGGGAAATTATTATAGGCGGGATGGCGGAAATAATACTCCACGAGAGGTTCATTGTAAGCCAGTTGACTCCTCCACGCTAGTGTATCCGGGAGGGCATCTTTATAGACTTGTGGATAAATATCTCCAAAGATCCGGCTTAGCCAATAGGTGTATTCGCGGTAATTCACGTTGGAAACCTCTGTTTCGTCAATATAAAAGGAGGAAACGGTCACACGATGCGGTATATTGTTCCAATCGCCCATGACATCCTGTTCGGTGGCGCCCATTAAGAAAGTACCGCCCTGTACAAACACCAGCCCCGGCCCGGTCTTCTGTTCTGCGTTTTTTGGAACGTAAAAGCCCCCCCATTTAGGGTCGTTATAATTCCACCCGGTAGCAGAGGATTTGTCATAATGTTTCTTGAAAAGACTGCAAGAACTTATCATGAGAACCCCCAATACGAGCAAAAAAGAACCTTTCAGACGGCTAAAACTTATCATTTGATATACTTTGTTCGTCATTATACTAAACGCAAATGTAATTTTATTTATTTTATCTGGCGCTCCAAAAGTAGGAATTTAATTGTTCCTACTGGTAGAAATGGCAATTTTTTATATTTTTGGCAATAATATAGACTTATCTATCGTTTTTAGGTCTCTTTTACTCTTGTGTTTTAAAGGGCTATTATTGATTATATGAACAGTACCTTAAAGTATTTTCTTTTTACGACTTTGGCTGTTGGCTTTGCCCGTCCCGGATGGGCCCAGGGACCAATAGATAATACGAATACGAATATTGATGGACGGGTGAATACCATCACTACCGCGGTTCCCTTTCTTCGAATTTCCCCGGATGCAAGGAGCGGCGCTATGGGAGATGCGGGCCTTGCCCTCTCTCCCGATGCCAATGCAACCTATTGGAACCTGTCTAAACTGCCCTTTGCAAAAGAGGATGCCGGCGTTTCTATTACCTATACGCCCTGGCTGAAGGAGCTCGTAAACGATGTTTTTCTTGCTTATCTGAGTGGCTATAAGCAATTGGATAATACACAGGCTATCGGGGCTTCCTTACGATATTTTGATCTGGGAAATATACAATTCAGGAACATGGTGGGAGAAGACCAGGGAACTTTCCATCCGCGCGAGTTCTCCTTTGACGCGGGTTATGCCAGAAAGCTTTCGGAAAACTGGTCTATGGGTATTGCCTTGCGTTATATATATTCTAACCTGGCTTCCGGTACTTCCCGCGGGTCCGTGACTTTTAAACCGGGGCAGGCCGTTTCAGGAGATATTTCTGCATTCTATACCCGTAAAATAAATTATGACAGGGATAAAAGCGGAACCTGGAATTTTGGAGTGGCTATTACGAATGTGGGTTCCAAAATAGCTTATTCTAATGATCAGCAGTACAAAAACTTTATACCTACCAACTTGGGTCTTGGAGGTGCTTATACTTATCAATTCGATACCTATAATAAGATCACTTTTGCCTTGGATATTAATAAGCTCCTGGTACCTACTCCGGATACGCTGGATGAGAACCACAACAACATTTTTGACTACAAGGAAAAAACGGTAATCGGTGGAATCTTTGGTTCTTTTTCGGATGCCCCGGGCGGGTTGAGCGAAGAGTTGAATGAACTTATCTATTCTATAGGAGTGGAATATTGGTATAACAATATATTTGCCGTACGCGCCGGATATTTTAACGAAAATAAGCACAAAGGGGATCGGAAGTTCTTTACCCTTGGACTGGGGCTAAAATATCAGATCTTCGGGATCAATTTTTCTTACCTGGTGCCCTCCGGCAGCGGACCACAGCGGAATCCGCTTTCCAACACCCTCCGCTTTTCTCTGTTATTTGATCTGGGCAATAATAACCGCTAAATATACAGTCTATGGCTTCTTTCCGAATGGGATACGGGATTGATTTTCATCAATTGGCTGAAGGAAGAAAGCTGATGATCGGCGGGATAGAGATCCCTTTTGAAAAAGGAGGCGTGGGCCATAGTGATGCCGATGTCCTGCTTCACGCGCTTTGCGATGCTTTATTGGGTGCGTTGGCGCTGGGAGATATAGGGACTCATTTTCCGGATACGGATGCGGCTTTCAAAGATATCGATAGCAAGATCCTATTGGAGCAGACGTATTCGCTGATAAAGCGGGAAAACTTCAAACTGGTCAATCTGGATAGCTCGGTATGTTTGCAGGAGCCTAAATTAAAGCCTTATATTCCCGAGATCAGAAAGACCATGGCAGACCTGCTGGATGTTGCCATCTCCCGGATCTCTGTAAAAGCTACTACTACTGAAAGAATGGGATACGTAGGCAGGGGAGAAGGGATAGAGGCGCATGCTGTGGTACTGCTTGAGCGGATAGATGAACAGACTTTTTTATGATGCTGTCTTTTGTATTTGGTAGATCTAAAACCAGACTGTAATGAAACGATTTTCTATTCTTTTTTTCCTTGTTCTTCTTTTTTTGTCCGGGTCTCTTATCACAAACGGTCAATCCGGTTATCGTCCTTATCAAGCCTTTGCTCCTTTATTTTACCCCCATGACGGGAATCGTTTCAGGAGTGCAAATGGCGCCCCGGGGGCGGACTATTGGCAAAATCAGGCAGATTATAGTGTGAAGGTCCTATTTGATACCGCCGCAAAACGGATCAGCGGTCAGGTGCTGATCACCTATACCAATAACAGTCCGGATGATCTGAGTAACTTATGGCTACAGCTTGTACAGAATATTGACCGTGCTGATTCACGGGCCGTACGGATGCGGACCCCGGGGCTGCCTGAAAACGATAAAGGATTTCATCTGCATACCGTGCAATTGATCGATGGAGGAAAAAAGGAGGAGGTTTCTTATATAGTAGATGGTACGCTTATGCAGATCCGGCTTCCGGAAAAATTGAAAGGAGGTGGGGGAAGATTACAATTGAGAATACAATATGATTATATCCTGCAAGAGTCGAGTGTCGGAGGACGCTCGGGTTATCTGGATACTAAAAACGGAAGGATATATGAAGTATCCTATTGGTATCCGAGAATGTGCGTGTTTGATGATCTGAATGGCTGGAATACTTTGCCTTTTCTGGGAAATGAATTCTATCTCGATTATGGAAATATTGACTACAGCATTACCTTGCCGGCAGGAATGCTGGTGGCAGGCTGTGGAACCTTGGATAATCCGGAGGAGGTCTTGACGGCAAAAGAGAGGACCTTACTGAAAAAGGCCCGGCAATCTGATAAAACCATTATGGTCAGAGGAGAAAAAGACTTGTCTGCATCAGCGACAAAACCGTCTGCTAATGGACGGCTTACCTGGCATTTTCATATGGATGATACTCGTGATGTGGCCTGGGCGGCATCCGAAGCTTTTCTTTGGGATGCTGCAAAAATGGATTTACCCCGGGGAAAGGAAGGGTTGGCCATGAGCTTTTACCCGATAGAGAGTGCAGGCGACAGCATGCATGGCAGAGGAACCGAATATTTGAAGGCTTCTGTGGAAATTTTTTCAAAGCATTGGTACCCTTATCCTTATCCGGTGGCTATAAACGTGGCGGGAAAGGTGGGAGGGATGGAGTTTCCCGGCCTGGCTATGGATTGGTGGAAGTCAAAAAATAAATCCTTGTTTGCCCTTATTTCTCATGAAATCGGACATTCCTGGTATCCGATGGTGGTGGGCAGTAATGAACGCAGGTTTGCCTGGATGGATGAAGGCTTCAATACCTTTATTGACGTGCTGGCTCAGGCGGAATTTAATAACGGGGAATATGCCCCAAAACGAGACGGGGAATATGCCCCTAAGGGCGGAAATCCTGCAGAAGAAATCCTTCCTTTCATTACGAACAAGGAGATTCCGCCGATTGTATCGGCATCCGATGGGATTGAAAGGCAATACCTACATCCACTGGAATATTTTAAGACCGCTTTTGGATTAATTCTGCTCCGCAATGTGATTCTGGGACAGGAGCGTTTCGATTATGCTTTTCAGCAATATACGGCAGACTGGGCTTATAAGCATCCTTCTCCCTGGGATTTCTTCAGGGAAATAGAAAGCAAGACAGGAGCAGATCTGGATTGGTTTTGGCGCGGATGGTTTTTGAATAACTGGAAGTTGGATCAGGCCGTAAAAGAAGTGAAATACGTAGACAATGATCCTGTCAAAGGAGCGAGGGTCACCATTGAAAATTTGGGTAAAATGCCCATGCCGGTTTTAGTGAAAATAACCGAAGTTGACGGGCGGTCCCGAGACCTGAAGTTGCCTGTGCAAATTTGGGAAGCAAGCGGAACGGCTTCTTTCAAGGTGCCTACAACCCATACGATTAAAAGTGTTGTTTTGGATCCGGATAAGCAACTACCGGATGTGGACCGGCGTAATAACAGCTGGTTGGCCCCATAATCTGAAGATCCTAATTTTATTAAAATAGAGAAATCTGTATCTTGAATGCTTTTCAACAAATCCTAAATTTTCGACAATGATTAAATACCTCGCTTCCTTGATCTCTATGAGCCTTTTATTTATCGGCTGTACGCAGAAAACTGATTTTTCGGGCAACTGGATCACGCTGTTTAACGGGAAAGATTTGAAGAACTGGGATATAAAAATAGCCGGTTATCCTTTAAATGATAATTTTGGGAATACCTTTCGCGTGGAAGACGGCTTGTTGAAAGTATCTTATGACGGATACGGGGATTCACTTAAAGACCGCTATGGCCACATCTTTTATAAGAAAAAATTCTCTGCTTATCTGTTGGTCGCCGAATACCGTTTTTATGGAAAGCAGATAGCCGATGGCCCCGGATGGGCTTATCTGAATAACGGCCTCATGCTCCACTGCCAGTCTCCGGAAAGTATGACGGTAGCGCAGGATTATCCCATATCGATTGAATGCCAGCTATTGGGGTCGGACAGCCTGGTCACCCGTACCAATGCGAACGTGTGTACTCCCGGAACCAATATTGAGATGGATGGAAAATTAATTACGCAACACTGTAATAACTCGGACTCTAAACCCAGTCCCGCATATGAATGGACCCATGTAGAAGCCCTTGTCCTTGGAGATTCCATTATTAAGCATATAGTAAATATGGATACGGTATTGGTTTACGAACATCCTACTATAGGCGGCGGCTCTGTTCACCATGCGGATCCCCAGGTGAAGATAGACGGTAAAGCATTAAAAGAAGGATATATTGCTTTGCAGAGTGAGAGTATGCCTACAGAATTTCGTATGGTAAAATTGTATAATCTCGAACCTTATGTAAAGGACCCTGAAAAGTTGAAAGCGGCCTTACATTATTTGCAACATAGAAGGGACCAATAAAGAAGCTGCAAAGTACAAAGCCGATATCCAAAACCGTGTATCTTGCTTGTATGAATGTATAATTCGGATCTGGAAGCCGGGCTTAGTAATGAAGTTTGAAAACAATAAAACACGATAGAAAGTAAAAAAATGGAAATAAACCGTAAAATGAAGGGAGGATACTGTTTTTTTGTCTTCCTTTTTCTGGTGTGCTCATCGTTAAA
>CAYZGR010000047.1:0-23894 GCA_964478125.1 uncultured Chitinophagaceae bacterium
AGATGAAACATAAAATTGCAGTTTGTCTGGTTGAAGATATGAGAGCGGTACGCGAAAGTATCGAACGGGCTTTAGAAAATGATGAAAGCTTCCTTTGTCTCTCGGCATTTGGCAATGGCGAAGATGCTTTAAAAAGGCTGCCCGGTTTATATCCCGATGTCGTATTGATGGATATTAATCTGCCTGGTATGAATGGTATTGAATGTATACAAAAGTTGAAAGAAAAATGTTCTGAGACGCAATTTATGATGTTCACTATTTATGAAAATGAGGAACAGATCTTTGATGCCCTGGCGGCGGGAGCCAGCGGGTATATGACAAAAAAGACCCCGGTTCCGCGGTTGCTGGACGCTTTACGGGAACTATACCAGGGCGGCGCTCCTATGAATGCTCATATTGCCCGCAAGGTGGTGGCCGCTTTCCAAAGGGCGAAACCCCATGATCCTTCCTCCGGCCTGTCGGCCAGGGAGAATGAGGTGGTGCAACTGCTGGCAAAGGGGTTTTTGTACAAAGAAATTGCATCAAAACTAAATATCTCCACCGGAACGGTCCGTCAACATATCCATAACATATATGAAAAATTACATGTGCAAAACCGGACGGAAGCCCTCAATAAAATATATGGAAGGCGGTGATAAATAGATTGTAATTTGTAATTGGGGATAGAATTTAATACCTTGAGGTATCCGTAACTATTCAATCGCTTGATCATGAAAAAGTTATTTATTCTCCTGATCGTTACTCTTTTCCCCATTACTATGGTAGAAGCACAAAGTCCTTTATCAGAGGAACAATTTGTATTTCAGGGCAAAGTGGTGGGTCAGCCGGATGGATATGTCTTTCTAAGTTATCTGCCTGAAGACGGAAAATACATGAAAGACAGCTGTAAGTTGAAGGAGGGTAAGTTTGAATTTAAAGGATTTATAGCAGAACCAACAGAAGCCTATTTTACGGGTAGAACCGCTTCCTCTGGTACTTCAGATCCAAATTTTGTCAGCCTGTTTTTAGAACCGGGCAAGATGCATGCGGTATTTAAGGTAAATCATTTTAAAGCGGGTAAGATTTCCGGTTCAAAAACTCAAAAGGAGCATGAGCTTTTAGAGAAGAAACAGCGTGAAATAGAAGAAAATTGGGAAAAAGCCCGTGAGGAATATAAACGGGCAAAGGATATGCAAGATTCTGTACTGATAAAAAAGACAGGGGAGAAACTTTCCCGCTATCGCGCTGCCTATTATAAGGTGTATTATGATTTTATCAATGGCCATCGGGATTCCTATGTAAGCGCCACTATTCTGGATATGCTAAGTGGAGGACATATCTCCCTTGATTCCGTAAAGCTGTTTTTTAACAGATTGACAGCCCGGATACAACAATCTAAAGAGGGAAAACGTATAGCGGATTTTATTGAGCGCTCAGATGCGGTGGCCTTAGGGCAAACAGCTCCTGATTTTACCTTAAACAATATGCAGGATATTCCCATATCCTTAAAAGATTTTAAAGGGAAATATGTATTGATTGATTTTTGGGCCAGTTGGTGTGTGCCATGCAGGGAAGAAAACCCCTTTTTAATGGAAGCGTATAAAAGATATAAAAAAGAAGGATTTACTATTATAGGAATATCTACCGACCGGGATCTTCAAAAATGGAAGAAGGCGGTGAAGGAAGATCGGCTTCCATGGACACAATTAATAGATTCAAAAATTTGGAAAGGATCCGTCCGGAAAAGATATAGCGTGGTTCCCATCCCCGATAATTTTTTAATTGATCCTGACGGTAAAATACTTGCGCGCGATCTCAGGGGGAAAGGTTTGTTGAATAAATTGGAAAGGGTTTTTAATACCCAATAGCCTGGTTCTCATTTTAGATGGCTGCGGCATTTTACTTCTAACGTCTTGAATGGGGAATCTTGTTCATACCTATTTCCCTTTACCGATCATATCCTGCTGTTTACCGAAGAAATATCCTTTTAAGCATAAAAGCGTTTTTCTGCTGCTTTACCCCTTCCTATTTTTGTAGCAGGGAATTTTTTAAACACCTGTTTAAAAATATTTGGTTGATATATCAACCGTGTTTACCTTTGCGGCATGAAAAAGAATACAAAGACCTGTAATGAGTTGGTGGATGAGGAGCTTCTCAAGAAGAAGGGAGACTCGCTCATCTTTCATTTTCACCAGATCCACAATGCCATGTTCCGGTTGGCCAACAAGAAGATCGAGGCCTCTTCCGTTCCTGTAAAAATGGAGCAGTTACCGGTGCTGATGACCCTTTATTATTTTAAGGATCAATCTCAAAAAGCCGTTGCAGACTTTATTAAGAGGGATAAGTCTTCTATATTTAGAACGGCTACCGCCTTGGAGAAAAAGGGTTTGCTTACCTACAAAAAAGACAAGTCGGATGCCCGAAAGAAGGTATTGGCCCTTACGGAAACAGGAACATTTGTTGCCGTTCAGGTAGAAGACCTGATCAGTGAAATTGAGAAGGATATCGCGTTGGCCCTGTCCGATCGCCCCAAAAAAGAATTCCTGAAGATCTTAAAAAAAGCATCTGAAAAATTGGAAAAAATGGCTGATAGTTGATTGATCAACTATGTTAAAAACCAGTTAATGATCTATAAAGTATCTCTTATGAAAACAAAAATAATCGCTATCCTCATCGCTTCTCTATCCCTTATCCAAACTTCGGGGAATGCACAACAAAAGGTTCACCCTTTTACATTGAAAGCGTGCATTCAGTATGGATTAGAGAATCATCCTTCTGTAGAGGTCTATAATAATAAAATAGAAAGAGCTCACCAGGTGGCCCGGGAGTCTTTATCGGCCTATTTGCCCCAGGTGAGTATAAATGCGGGAGTAGATGACAATCTGAAATTACAGCAGACGGTGATCCCGGCGGGAACCTTTGGCCCGGATAGCAAGGAGCAGAGGGTAGCTTTCGGCACCCAATACAACGGCTCTGCAAGCGCACAACTAAACCAGAAAATTTACGACCAGTCGCTTTTAATTGGTATCAAGGCCAACGAGCCTAACAATAAACTGGCCCGTATACAACAGCAACAAAATAATGAGGATCTCATTTACAATATTGCTTCTTCTTATTATCAGATCCTGGTAGCTCAGAAAAAATTAAGCCTTCTGGAAAGCAATAAGGATCGTTTTGAAAAGATCCTGGATGTGACGGAGCTACAGGCAAAAGAAGGTGCGGCCAAAAAGGTGGATGTTCAACAGGTGCAGGTAAATTTGAATAATGTTTTATCTCAAATTTCCACTACCAGGAACAGTCTGGAGATTGCCATAAACACCCTGAAGAATAATATAGGTCTTGGTCCCGCAGATAGTATCGTACTAACGGACACCAGCCGCTGGCTCCATCAGGCGCCGACTTTAAAATCTTATCCGGAGTTTGACTATTCCGGTACGCTGGAATCCCAATTACAGAAGACGCAGATCAAATTGTATGATTTGAACAAGCGTTCCATAAAAGCCGAATTCATACCCAGTCTTTCCATGTATGCCCGTTACGGCGCCAATTCATTTGCACAGGAGTTGTCCGGATTATACAATCCGCTTCTGGATTATTCCGCGATCGGTATTCAATTGTCCTGGAATATTTTTACGGGATTCAACCGGAATGCCCGGTATAAAGAGGCAGACATAGATATGAAGAATGCCCTGGTGAATTACCGGTTGAACAGATCTTTACAAAATTTACAATATCAAAATGCGGAATCACAGGCCAATGAAGCTCAAAGGACCATCGTTACCAATAAGGAGAATATGGATCTGGCCAGCGAGGTTTATGATAATACAACGTTGCAATACCGCCACGGGGTCGCTTCCCTGAGTGATTTGTTAAACGCGGAACTTTCGTATAAAGAGGCGCAGAATAATTATATAGAGTCTCTATTGCAGTATTACCTGGCAGACTTATCCGTACATAAAGCAAACGGAACTTTGGGAAAATATTTTAATCAACTTTAACGTCCAACGCTATTAAATTTTAAAATCAATAAAAATGAAAAGGAAATTAATCATTATTGGAATCGTGGTCCTTGTCTTTGCCGGTATCGCTTACAAGCTGGCTGCCAATAAGAAAATTATAGAAAACAGTAAAAAGGTGGAAAATAAGAATGTGGTTATTCCGGTAACGGCTATTTCTGCCCAATTTAAAGAGGTTCGTAATAATTTAATAAAATCCGGTACCCTTATCCCTTATAAAGAAGCGGACATTACCTCCGTTAGTGCAGGAAAGCTTACGTCGGTGAATTTTGATCTGGGCGATTATGTATCCAAGGGAACGGTACTTGCTACGGTGGATAACTCCGGATTGGAACTTAACCTGGAGGCTGCTCAGCTGGCTATGAATAAAGCCCAAAAAGACTACGAGAGAGCCAAGGCCCTTTTAGCCGGAAATGCCACAACCACCATGAATTTTCAGGATGCCCAGTATAATTATGAAAATTCAAAAAATAAGATTGACCAGATTAAGAAGCAGATATCTGACAACCGGATAAAAGCGCCGGTAAGTGGACAGATCGTTTCAAAAACTAAAGAAAACGGTGAATATGTGTCTCCCGGAACAGTACTCGGCCACATTGTGGAGGTAAGCCGGCTGAAAGTAGATGTGATGGTGAGCGAACAGGACGTATATAACTTGAAAAAAAATGCGCCCGTCACGGTCACTACGGATGTATATCCCGGCGTAACTTTCAATGGTAAGATCATTTTCATTAGCCGGAAAGGAGATGAAGTTCATAATTATCAGGTGGAAGTAGCAATGGATAATAAAAAAGCACATCCTCTGCGAGCCGGTAGCTTCGCCAATGTGGACTTCCAACGCCAAAGCGAACAAAATCTGATGTTGATCCCCAAAAGCGCACTAATTCAAAGCCTGGATAAGCCCATGGTTTATGTAATTGAAGAAGGTAAAGCAAAAGTTCGGAACATTACTCCCGGAGGGACTTATGGAAACGATCTTGCGGTCGTTAAAGGGCTCAAGCCCGGTGAAAAAGTGATCACTTCCGGACTGGTTAATATTTCAGAAGGCACCCCAGTTAAGACCGTGAATATTGAAGAATGAGGCGCAGGAAACAGTAATTAAAAGCATAAATAAACAGTAAGATGAGAAAACTAACGGAACTGGCAATCAAGAGACCGCTGCTTATTGTGGTTATCTTTTTTGTGCTGATTTTTTTCGGGTTGTTTAGTTATAACCGGCTGAACTATAACCTGCTGCCGAAAATGGATTTCCCGGTGATCAGTATTATAACCACCTACCGGGGAGCCTCTGCACAAGAGATAGAAAATAATGTAACTAAAAATATAGAGGATGCCGTTTCTTCTATGCAGGGGATCAAGAAAATAACCTCTAAATCCCTGGAAGGCGCCTCCATGGTAGTGGTGCAGTTTAACAACGGTACGGATGTAGATAAGGCACAAACGGAGGCTCAGCAAAAGATCAACCAGGCCATGCCGCTTTTGCCCAGGGAGGTAGATGTTCCCGTGATCAATAAGTTTTCATCGGATGACATCCCGGTCGTTCAAATGAGTGTAACGGCTAATGAGAGCGATGAGAAACTTTTTGACTTATTGGATCAGCAGATCAAGCCTCAGTTATCCAACATTAAGGGGGTAGGGCAGGTGACGCTAATCGGGGGTAATGAACGCCAGATCAATGTAAAGGTAAACCGGGACAAACTGGATTATTATGGAATGAGCATTGCCGAGGTGAGCAACGTGATCACCGCTGCCAGTCTTTCTACTCCTGCAGGTAAAGTGGAGACCCCGAACAGTGAATATGCCATTGAATTTGATTCGAAATTTACCAATGCGGCTCAACTACAGGATCTGATTATCCGTCGCACTCCCGATGGAGGTAAAGTGTATTTGAAGGATGTAGCTTCCGTGACAGATGGAAAGACGGATGTGGAAACCATCAACCACATCAACGGGCTTCCCGCTATAGGGATCCAGATCCAAAAGCAAACCGATGCCAACGCGGTAGAAGTAAGCAGCCTGGTAAAGGAACGGATCAAGGCCCTTTCCGATCAATATAGTAACATAGGCCTGAAATTTAAAATTGCTACAGATCAATCTACTTACACGCTGGCATCCGCTAATGCGGTCATGGAAGATCTGATGCTGGCTATCTTAATTGTTTCGGTAGTGATGCTGTTTTTCTTGCACAGCTTGCGTAATGCCGCTTTTGTTTTAGTGGCACTGCCGTCTTCTATTATTCCGACTTTTATCGGGATGTATGTCTTCGGCATGTCGCTTAACCTGATGACCCTCATGGCCATGTCTCTTGTGGTGGGTATCCTGGTGGATGACTCTATCGTAATTTTGGAAAACATCATGCGGCACATGGAAATGGGGAAAGGCCGGCGTAAGGCTACCGTAGACGGCCGTTACGAGATCGGGTTTACCGCCATGGCCATTACGATGGTTGACGTGGTGGTGTTTCTTCCGATGTCAATGGTATCCGGTATGATCGGAAATATCATCCGGGAGTTTTCCCTGACCGTGGTATTTTCTACTCTCATGAGCCTGATCGTGTGCTTTACCTTAACTCCGCTGCTGGCTTCCCGTTGGGGAAAACTGGCGAACCTGAAAAAGAAGAATGCATGGAGCCGCATGAACAATTGGTTTGAAAGCCAATTGACCAAACTGCGCGAGATATACACTTCAGGGCTAAGGTGGTCCCTGGATCATAAACGCTGGGTATTTCTGGGGACAATAATCTTATTTGTCGGTTCTTTATGCTTACCCGTTTTTGGCTTCATTGGAGGTGCCTTTATCAGCCAGGGAGACCAGGGAGAATTCATTGTGAACCTGGAACTAGATCCATCGGCTTCTATATATAAAACCAATGAAGTGACGCGAAAGGCGGAAAATATGATCATGAAATACCCGCAGGTGGTAACCGTCTTTTCCAACGTGGGGGTTTCCGGGGATGGAATGATGAATAGCAACAGCGGCAATATGGCTCAGATTGATGTTAAGCTGACCGATAAGGGCGATCGAACGAAATCAGATGTGGAGATAGGCGAGGAGGTACAAAAAGAAATATCCCAGATACCGGGTGTTAAGGTTACTATTTCTCCGGTAAGTATTGTAGGGGGAGCCGATCAGGCGCCTATTCAGCTGGTGGTGAAAGGGAGTGATCGTGTAAAGGTACGGGAAGCGGCCGATACCATCATGAAGGCGGTAGCTTCCACAGCGGGCGTAGTCTATCCCCAGTTCAGTACTAAAAATCCCAAGCCGCAAATTGAGGTAAAGCTCGATCGGGAAAAAATGGCTGCTTTCGGCCTCAACGCAGGTGTGGTAGGCACGGCTTTAGGTACTTCTTTCCGTGGAAATGACCAGGCCAAATACAAATACAACGGAAATGAATACGACATCATGGTAGAAACCAGTGATTTTGATAAGACGAAGGTTCAGGACGTGAAAAACCTGGTATTCACCAATGCACAGGGCCAGCAATTTACTTTAGGACAATTTGCCGTGATAAAAGAAACCATGGGAGAATCCATTTTGGAAAGAAATGATCGATTGCCTTCTATCACGGTGCAGGCAAACGTGCAGGGGCGCCCCACGGGTACTGTTGGAGATGAGATCAGGGAAAAAGTAGAGCAACTGAAAATGCCGGCCGGCGTAACCTGGGGTTTTACCGGAGAAGTAGAGGATCAGGGAGAAGCATTTAGCAGCCTGCTTACGGCATTGGGGATAGGGATTTTACTGGTCTACCTGATCATGGTAGCCCTCTATGAAAATGCCATTTATCCGCTGGTGGTCATGATGGCCATGCCGTTGGCCATCATTGGCGCCTTCCTGGCGCTGGCCCTGACCATGAATGAATTGACTGTTTTCTCCATCATTGGTATTATCATGTTGATCGGGTTAGTGACCAAAAACGGGATCCTGCTGGTAGATTTTACCAACCAGCGTAAGGCCGAAGGGGCCGGGCTGGTAGAGGCGTTGATCGATGCCGGCAGAGAGCGGTTCAGACCTATCCTGATGACCACTATTGCCATGATCGTGGGCATGATGCCCATGGCCCTGGCCAATGGCGCCGGATCCGAAGTGAAGTCCGGAATGGCCTGGGTGATCATTGGCGGTTTGACCAGTTCGTTGATCATGACCCTGCTCGTGGTACCTTGCGTATATTATGTAGTAGACAGCATCCTGAATATCTTCCGGGGTAAGCGTCGGAAGAGAATGGTTGAAAAGGTGAAAGCGCGCCGGCTCGAGCTGGAGTCTGAACCGGTGTATAATTAAGCGTTTATACAGCCCCTATTTTATGAAGCTGCCTTAACGGGCAGCTTTTTGCTTTCAGAAGTTGGAGGGAATAAAAAGGTTTTTCCGGATACTCACTGCTATTGTCTGTTTACTCATTCATTTTCTCCGGATACTCACTGCCCATTGTCAGATGAAATGCAGCTTTATACTTTTAGAGGCGTGTTCTGTTTCTAATTATTATTTCTCATTTAAACTTATTTGTGATGCGTACACTAAAAGAGTTATTACAGGAAGATCTTAGTTCCAAAACCAAAGCCGAGATCATTGAGGTCATTAAAGGGATAAAATCTGTCATTGGTTCGGATTATAATGACCTGGTCGGGATCACAGAATCAGAGTTGCCCAAATTAAAAAAGGAGGAGCTATTGAACGTGGTTTCCATGATTGGAGAAAACTATAAAAGTGCCTGGGAGGATCACGTTAAATTGGCGGGGGATAGTGTTCGGGCGATCATGGACAATTTAAAAACTGCAGATACTTTTGCTGCCAGTGATGCGGCAAATGCGGATTTTGCGGCAGAGTTGGGCAGTATTGAATTTGATAAATTGATTGGCGGCCCCTTAAATGCTTGTGTTACCGCGCAAGCTAACGCCTCCCTGGCCACGGTAAATTTTATTAAAGAAGTGGGTTTCGATAGAGACGGAGAGTTGATCATGGTCGATTTTTCTCATAAACGAAACAAAAGAAATCCCAATTTTGGAAAAGACTCGTCCGATGTGCCTGCAGGTACCAATACGACGGACGAGTATATCGAAGAAGATGTACAATTGACGGTGCCTTTTGTTTCCGTCTTAAATATTCCTAGCCTGAGGATAGAAAATTGTACGGTTGATTTTAATGTAAAATTAAATTCCGTTTATACAAGAGATGTGAGCGATAAATTTGGAATAGATGCATCTCTGGGCTTTAATTGGGGGCCCGTTAAGTTTAATGTCTCTGCTTCCTATCAACGTTCCTCCAGTACCGGAATAAAGGTGGAGAAAGAATATACCATGGGGGTAAAAGTGGTGGCCACCAATGATGAAATGCCGGCCGGCCTCGAGAAAGTATTGGGCATTTTAGCCGAATAGTTTTCCATTCTCTTTTTTAACACATATTCTTTTGTTGTTAATAAACTTTTTTAATCAATGAGAGAATATGTGTTTTTTTAATTGCGCTCTTTCATGTCCCCTATATATAAACTATTTAAGCTATGGTTAAATTATCAGATTATCTCGGTTATCTTTATACGGAGGTGATTCAGGCCAGAAAACAGGCGGACCGGCTGGCCATACAAACCGCAAAGGAATACGCAGGAGATGATTATCTAAAATTTTTTAAAGCGCCGCGCTATACCATGCCTTCCGTGAAACTTGAAGTTCCCATTAAAATAACTGAAATGGACAGCAGGGTCAAATATAATTTTAAGATGGATAATGACACTTTTTTGTTTGAAGTAAACAATAAAATAGATCAGGTAAACGCGACAAAAGGCATGAATATCAGGCCATTTACACAAGGTGATGTGGAGACAGAAGCTTTTAAGCAGGTCATATCTCGTTTGGAGAAATCCGATCAAAAATATATTAAGGACAAGGAGTCGGATATTAATAAAATCGATTTGTCGTCTATGATCAAGACGCTATATAAGAAAGATCATTTTATTAAAGCGGATGAAGGATCCGATGATGGCGGCTTGATCCTGAATAACATCATCCGGGAAGCATTGATCAACAGGTATACCCCCGTTTCTGCAGATTTGAAGAACTTATTTATAGATCCCAATACCATGACAGAAGAAGATAAGGGAAAGCTGATGGTTAAATTAAATATAGAATTCGTGGAAGAGGGGGTGCAGATCAGATCCGGTAAAGATAAAAACGGAAATATGATAGAAGAAATAATGATCGACTGATGAAATTATTGGCACATTATTTACAAAAGCAGCTTGTTTCAAATATGGAGCGGCTGAATCATATTCATGATCAATATGTAAAAAGGTCGTATGAATTGGATGCAACGCTTCTGTCATTTTTGGATGAATGTAAAACGTTCTTCAAACAAATTGGAGCCTCTAATGATGAATTACGTATAAATGAATTGATAAGTTATTTTCATACGGCTAAAAGCGGATGTAATCCCCATACACTGGAAAAGATGAAAACCGGAAGGCGGGATAACTTGATGCTGGCAGCTTTTTACTGTATGAATGAAGCGGGAAATATATTAAAGCTTAACCTGGAAAATGTTGACAATAAGCTGCTTGCCGCTTCAGAAACGCTGACCAATGTATTGTTAAGTATTATACAATCGGGAAGAATGACCACAAAAGAACTCTTTAGTTATAATACCATAGACCAATGCGAGTCCCTTTGGCGCCGGTTGATCAAAGATCCTCAAATAGACCTTGTGGATAAAAAGCTTAAAGCTTCCGTTACAGGGAAAGATATTTACCTGCTCTTAGACAAGATAATGGTTGATATGCAACATTAGGTTTTTAAAATACTTATTTATTAGTTGATATGCAGGATATTAAAGATGATAAGAAACATAAGTCGGGAAGCAACCGGTTTATCCTTATGCTGGATAATGGGTCCCGGATCTCTATAGACCGGGTACAGAAAGAACTTCAGGTTAAATTAACCTCTTCCGCAGCGCTGTCGGCTAAAGTAAAAGCAGAAGAGGTTTTGAGATCGGATAACGGCATCTATTATAAAAATATTGGTATTGCCGTAGTAGATAAAGTCGAACCTGCACAACTTATACATACCACTTCCCTGAGTAATAATAAGATATACCATTGGGAAGAAGACCGCGTTTACCGGAAGGCGGGATCCGCTTTTGAACACCTGGATAAGATCAAAAAACAACTTCAACTGTTGAATGAAGAAGTAAAAGGGCTGGAGGCAAGTCTGGAAACTATTGAAGAAAAAGCGTCGGCAGTGAAGGATCATACCTGGGGTATAGCGGCGATGGGCATTCCTGCTTCCGGGTACACGGGGAAGGGAGTGGATATAGGTATCCTGGATACCGGTTTTTATTTGTCTCATCCTGATTTTAAGGGCAGGAGTATTATAGGGAAATCGTTTATTGAAGGAGCACCCTGGGAATACGATGGAGACGGTCATGGGACTCACTGCGCAGGAACGGCAACGGGACACCTGTCTATGGACAGCGGACTGCGATATGGAGTGGCCTGTGGTGCGAATATTGTGATAGGAAAAGTATTGTCTGATGAAGGGTACGGAACAACAAGCAGTATTATTGACGCCATAGATTGGGCCCTGGAAAAGAAGTTTAAAATATTATCCATGTCATTGGCCTCTCCCGTTGAAATAGGAGAAAAGCCTTCTCCTGTTTTTGAACAGATCGGTCAAAAGGCCTTGGCGCAAAATACACTGATCATCGCGGCAGCGGGCAATGACAGCAGCCGGCCCGGGCTCCCGAGGCCGGTAAGCAGTCCTGCAAACGCCGATTCCATTATGGCTGTGGGAGCCGTTGATGATAAATTGCAAATTGCCGGCTTTTCGAATGGAGGGATCAATGCAGGCAACGGCGGGAAGGTGGATCTGGTAGGTCCGGGCGTACATGTCTTTAGCTCTTATTCCAAAAATGCGGAGGGAAAAGTCATCTATAAATACCTGGACGGCACCAGTATGGCCGCGCCTCACATTGCCGGGCTGGCGGCATTGTATTGGGAGGCCGAACCCCGGCTTACGGCAGAAGCAGTATGGGAACGACTGGAAAGCAAGGCGTTGAAGCTTGATAATCTTTTGAAAAGAGATGCAGGTTTCGGATTCGGACATTTTTCGACCTGATCCCCGGTAGAAACAGTAACTTTGGAACATCATGGACCCAAAAACATATATTGCCGAATTGTCTTCTTCCGATTTGAATGAGGAAGTTCAAAAATATTTTGAAGAACAGGGAATAAAAATGATAAAGTACCTGAAGTCTCTTAATATGGTTGTTATTGAAAGCCGAAAAGATCTGCTCTCGGAAGAAATAAAATATTTAAAAAATATGGAGGAAGACAAAACCTTTATAAAGCAAAAAAAGGCCGACCTCTAAGAGCAAACCTCTGATCTAACCCATGTTAAAATGGGCTTCGGCCATCTCCCGTATGTTATCGCCAATGGCCAGCGATGCTGTCGCGGCCGGGGAAGGCGCGTTCAGTACATGAATACGGGTGTCTTTATATTCTATTCTGAAATCATCCCGGGTATCTCCCTGTTCACTTAGCAACAACGCACGTACTCCGGAGCGGCCGGGTTTTATATCTTCCATTTTCAGGCCGGGGATCAGCCTTTGCAGGTTTTTCAGGAACAACTTTTTAGAGAAGGCCCTGCGGTATTCATTGAGGCCAAAGCTCATGTTGTTGAAAAAGAGCTTCCAGGTGCCGCCATAGCCCAATGCATCGCGGGTATCTTTCCAATCGAAATCCGTTTTGCCATATCCTTCCCGTTTGAAGGTAAATACGGCATTCGGTCCGCATTCGATATCACCGTTGGTCATTCGCGTAAAGTGGACTCCCAGGAAGGGGAAGTCCGGATTGGGTACGGGATAAATCAGGTTCCTGATCTTATGTTTGGCTTCTTCTGTAAGCTCATAATAGTCTCCCCGGAAGCCCACCACCTGTTCCCTGATGCGGATATGGTCTTTCCTGGCCAGGCGGTCCGCCTGCAGGCCGCCGCAGAATATCAGATACCGGGATTTAAAAATTTCTCCCTTATGTGTATGGATGATATTGAGGTTATCCGTTCTTTCAAAGCCGTCGGCTTCCGTGTTCAGGTGAAGCGCGCTTTCAGGTTGAACGGCCCGGGCCAGTTCAACCATTTTTTCCGTGGCTGCTACATAGTCAATGATTCCCGTGTAGGGTACCCAGATGCCGGCAATGCCTTCACAGAAAGGTTCGTGTGCTTTTATTTCTTTTGACGAGATCTTTTGAATATCCGGTAAGCCATTCTCGAGACCGGTCTTAAAAATTTTCTCCAGATAAGGAAGCTCCGATTCGCGGGTAGCCACGATCACTTTGCCGCAAACATCATGCGAAATTCTATTTTCCTTTGCGAAAGCGACTAATTCTTCCCTGCCACGAACACAATTTTTAGCTTTAAGGGATCCCGGTTTGTAATAAATACCGCTATGCAGTACTCCTGAATTATGACCTGTCTGATGGGCGGCCAGTTGCGATTCCTTCTCAAGCAGGAGCATCTTGAGATCCGGATGATGCTGCTGCAACCGGTAAAAGGTCGCTGCACCTACAATACCTCCGCCAATTATGGCTATATCAAAGATTTTGTTTTCCAAAAGAAGTAGCAATTTATATGTGAGGATGCAAAATTAATATTTTTGAAGAAGAGCGGAAATGTAACTATTTGCTGCCATCAGCACTCTATTGTTTGGATATCGTTTAGAAGGACGAAAGCGTTCGGATACAGATTGCTAAGTAGCGTTCATGCTGCAAAAATGCTAACTTTGCAATTAAATAATAGGAATAATCATGATTTGTCTGACCAGGAGAGAACATTTTAATGCAGCCCATAAACTTTATAATCCCGGCTGGGATGACAAGAAAAATCAGGCAGTTTATGGGAAATGTGCCAATCCCAACTGGCACGGGCACAACTATACGCTCTATGTCACCATTCAAGGCGAGATTAATCAAGATACCGGATATCTCTATGATGCGAAGGAATTGAGCCGCCTTATTAATGAAAAAGTGATCGAGCTGGTAGACCATAAAAACCTGAATCTGGATGTGGATTTTATGAAAGGGAAAATATGCACTACCGAAGCCCTGGCTGTGGGCATATGGGAACAATTGGAACCCCATATAGGAAAGGGTGTACAGTTGCATTCGGTAAAATTGTTTGAAACGGAGAATATTTTTGTTGAATACTTTGGAAAATAAGCAATTACTTATTTATTATGTCATATCAATTATTAGAAGAGCATGACCGGGAGGTTACCGCCTCACTTGTAGAAAATTATAGGCAGGTCCTCGAAATGCTGGGTGAAGACGTTTGCCGTGACGGGCTCAAAAAAACGCCTGAGCGCATAGCCAGGTCTTTACAATTTCTTACCAGGGGATACGAGATGGATGCCCATGCCATCTTGAATGGCGCTCGTTTTGAAGAATCATACAGTGAAATGGTTATTGTGAAGGATATTGAGTTGTACTCCCTGTGTGAGCATCACATGCTGCCCTTTTTTGGGAAAGCACATATCGCATACATTCCTAATGGATATATTACGGGATTAAGTAAACTGGCCCGGGTGGTGGAGTGCTACGCGCGCCGGTTGCAGGTGCAGGAGCGCATGACCCACCAGATACTGGATGCCATTAACGAGACCCTTCATCCTCAGGGAGTGGCAGTAGTTATTGAAGCCAAGCATCTTTGCATGATGATGCGGGGGGTGCAAAAACAGAACTCAGTTACTACTACTTCCGCCTTTTGCGGTCAATTTGAGAATGAACCTACCCGCAGTGAGTTTATCCGGTTGATCAGTTCTGACCTGGGATAGATATGTTAATGGGGTAATTTTTTCAACATCCCGAGAGGCAATTGTGCTTTCAGGGTGAGCCCTAAAGAAGTGATGTGCAGAAGTGCTTTTCGCTTATCCAGATCCACAATAATGCCTTTGTATTCTTTAAGAGGACCTTTATCAATCTCCACCTGCTCGCCTTTATGGTAAAGGACATTGATATCCGTATCATGACATTCTTCAAGAAACTTCTTGATATCTTCTATTTCTTTATCCCGGACTACTGCCGGTTTGCCCAGCCACCACAGGAAGCGAACCACTCCGGGTGTTTCCAGGACGGCGTTTCGTTCTTGATTGTATGTTTTCAGACGTATAAATACATAGGAAGTAAAAACCGGTACCTTCACCTTTTTTTTTTCTGTCGCTCCATTGCCTGACTTCCTCCCGTAAAGGGCAGTAGACCTCAAATCCACTTTCGTATAGCCTGTTGGCAGCTTTTTTTTCGGTTCGCGGCCTCGTATAGATCACATACCAGTGCATAAATAGCGCTTTATCAAAAAGATGAGGTTGCAAATATAGGACAAGAGCGGGAAACGGGATTTATTGTTGCGGTTTATTGCGTAATTCTCCTGACCTCATACAAGGGGCTAAAAATATATAAATGACCGGTCCGCAAGCTTTTACATTCAAAACGTTTTCGCAATTTGCGGCCCCGGCAGAAAGGTTCTCCACCCGGGGTCAGAAAGTGTTCTCCCTCTGCCAGGTCTTCCACCAGACAGGTGTCTGGCCTGATGCGGTCATATTTTCGCAGGGTTCGTACCAGCCGGTCATCCGAGCAGGTTCGTGCGGCCGGATCTTTCATGTACTCCTGTATGGCTACAGCTATTTCCCGGGGGAAAACGGCATAGAGGTCCAGCTGTTGAAGAAGCCGGTTAAAAACCTGTTTCCATTCTTTTCCATGCGGGGCAATACGGGAACCATAGAATTCAAAGGCCATCAGATGAGCCAGTTCGTGCATCAGGGTAAGCAGAAACGCGTATTTATTTAAATCGCCATTTACGGAAATACGGTGTCCCTCCTCCTTGTGGGGCCTCCGGTAATCTCCCAGGATACTCCTTCTGCGACGGGTAATGGTCAGGCTGACCTTGTACCGGGTCAGATAAGAAGCGACCAGCGGATACGTACCGGCGGGTAAATATTTCTTTAGAAATTCCAGAGCTACAGCTTTCGGCATAAGATGTTGTGCTCATTGTGAGGAGGATCTGGCAGCTTTCATAAGGCTCCAGGTCTCCAGAATGGTATAAAGAATATAAAGGAAGAAAAAGAGGATCAAGGTCCCGATACTCAGTGAGGATCGAAAAAGAAATGCATAAACGAGAATACCGATGGCGCAAATAAATAATTTGACAAAAGTAGACAAATAGACCTGTCGTACAAAAGTATGCTGACTGTTGCCTTTGATCCCTTTCATGCTGAAATAATAGGACAGGGCGGTAACTGCTGCGAGTATCACGTTTCCCAACATCCCTGCAATATGTTCGATACCCCAGCCCTCCAGCGTTTGTGAATAGGCAATACCCAAACCGTTTATGCCGCAAAATATGACGATCAAAATGATGTAAAACCTATCCATTCCTTACTTGTTGTTTGTTGCCTTTATTAATCGCCACAAAATTACAGCTAATGCTAAGAATGGAAAAATAATTAGACAGATCGGAACTGTTGTTTCCAGCCATTGATCAGCTTTAAGACCTAAAAATGCAGCACCTCCGATCCATATCAGCATTTCTGAAGCCAGTCCCGTATAGTGTAACCAACTGTTGTTTGTTCTATCTTTGGAAGGTCTTTGTGGAGAATCTTTCTTTTTCAATATTTTTCTTTTGGGCCGCCGGACTGCTGTTTAGTTTATTGCCCGGAGATGGGGCTACGGGGCTTTGATTAGGGATGGCCGCCGGCTTCTCTTCTTTTTTGGACTGCATCGTATCGGGGCCGGAGAGCGTAATTTTATCCTGCATGGTACAATTCCCGTTAAATCTGACCGTGGGCTCCATTTCCAAATGGGCCGTCAACACGTCTCCGTCAATTTTAGCTTCTGCCTTAAGCGATAATTGATCCTGAACGGTAAGAGTTCCTTTTATGGTACCATGGAGCTCTGCCCTGACACATTCGATTTTTCCTTCCACCAGCCCGTTCTGGCCTACGGTTACTTTGGATCTGGAATAAATATTGCCGGTTACTTTTCCTTCTACCCGCAGGTTGCCTTCGCAAAAAACATCACCCTGTACCCGGGTTCCTCTTGAGATCACATTTTCACCTGTGGATGATGGAGAGGCAGGCCGCGGGGATTCCCTTACATGAGAAGCCGGGCTTGCCGGAGGATCATAGCTTGTTGGTGTATGTGAACCCTCGTCTTTACGTGTAAACATGGAAATTGTTTTTATGAATTAAAAAAATAAATTTGCATCTTCATACCGGAGGCCTCTAAGGCAAATATAATGAAACATCTTTATCGTCAGAACCAACCATACTAAAAATGAGTACCTTTACGTTGCTATTTCATGCCTTTGTTTAAGAAAATATATCTTCTTCTCCTGGTACTTCCTGGATTATCCAACGTAGGAAGTGCCCAAAAAATTGTAATAAACGAGGCAGATTCTTCATGGATGGGCGAAGAAATCCCCGCCCATGTACTTTCCCGGAAGAAATTTACTTTCAACCGCCGTTGGTATCAGAACCTGGTAACACGTTTTAACTATTATTATAATGCCAACCGGATTATGGAGGAAGTGCTGGATGGAGCGGAAAGGACCCATCGGGATAATTATGATTCCCTTTTAACTTTCTATCCTTATGCCCCGGCCGATTTCCAATTGTTTGAAGGTCGGCTGGACTCCGTTATTTTGAATGCCGGCATTGGCATTGAGGTACATGATCCGCGGGGGAAGTGGATTGACGATCTGTATCTCCTGGTGGGGAAAGCATATTACTACAAACAGGAGGACAGTGATGCCATTGCTTCTTTTAAATATATCATAAAGAATATGGGGGCCAGAGATGAAGAAGATCGTCCCGAACTTATTGGCAGCCGTGCCTTTCATTCGGAGGAGAATATTTCCATTGTTACCCCCGAGAAAAAGAAGAATCCTTCCCATCCGCCGGCCAGGAATGACGCCTTTCTGTGGCTTATCAAAGCATACCGGCAAGCCGGAGAACAAGATGCGGCCGCCGCTCTGTTTAATTCGCTTTATACCGATCCTTTGTTGCCGGAACGGCTCACGGGACAGTTAACGGCCCTGAAGGCAGAAAAATATTTACAAAATGATCAGCCGGATTCTGCGCTTGCACCTTTAAAAAGAGCGATTGTGCTGCAGCGCGACAAGCGCATGAAAGCACGTTGGCAGTTTATCCTGGGCCAGCTTTATGAAAAGATGGGAAAATGGGAGGAGGCTTTTCAAAATTATGGGAAAGTGGGTTTCTTTTCTCCAACGCCGCTCATGGCCTTTTATGCAAAGCTCAATCAGACGCGTATTCGGGTTTTAAGAGATCTGCGTGATTTTCGACAAAGCAGCCGGCCGTTGCTGACCATGGCCCGTAAAGAAAAATATTCCCGCTATCGGAGCATTATATATTATAATCTGGGCAGACTGGCTCTACAGGCCGGTTATCCGGAAGAGGGGATCACTTATCTGAAAAAAAGCCTGAATTATAATCCGGGGAGAAAAAAATCTCATTTCCGTGCCTACCTCGAACTGGCGAACTATTTTTATGATCATTATCAATACCGGCCCGCCAGGGCATATTACGATAGTGCCGCGGCATTGGCCCCGGCCCCTATACCTGTTGTCAATCTCAGGAAAAAAGCATTGGCCGGCGTGGTTCAGAATCTGGATGTGATCGAAAGAGCGGATAGTCTCCGTTCATTGGCCGCTTTACCCCGGGATTCCCTTATGGCGTATTTAAATGGAATTGTAAGAGATAGCCTGAAAATACGGAGAAAGCGAAATCGTATCTTAAGTGGCCCTGCTGTTCAAAAGAATGGCCTTTTTGGAGGAAATGATAACGGGAAACCCAAAGAGGGTGAGAGAAACTCCGGGAAGAACTGGTATTTTTATAATAATACGGCAAAGTCGCGGGGATTTTCGGAATTTAAGGCGCAATGGGGAAATAGAAAGCTCGCAGATAATTGGAGGTTGAGCCATCCGGATCAGCAGGTAATCCCTGCCCAAAAACAGGAAGTGCCGGTGCTGGCTACCGCGGCTCAGTCCGATTTCAAGCAGGATGAAGCCCACCAGCTTCTTCAAAAACTGATGGATCCTTTACCGCTTGGGCCGGGGCAATTAAAGCAATCCGATAGCCTTACCATGGAAGCACGGTATCGGAACGTCAATATCTTTTTTACGCAGCTTGAATCAGATACGGCTACACTGATGGCAATAGACAGCCTGTTGAAATGGCATCCTGAAAATCCTTATCTCAGCGATATTTATTATAAATTATATCTGATCTATTCCAGAATGCCTGATCTGGCAAAAGCCGCCCATTACAAACAGTTGCTCCAAACCCGTTTTGCCGGGAGTCCCTATGCGGCTTTGCTCAATAAAAAGCCGGCTAACCGGAAAGCAAAAACTTTGGCAACTACAATAATGCATTTATATGATTCGGCTTATATCAGTTATCTGACGGGCGCGTATGAAAAGGTTTCCGTATTGCGGGACAGCGCCCGGTATCTGGATCCGCGAAACCGGCAAAAGGGCAGGTTTAACCTGCTGCATGCAATGACCGTATTAAAGACCCGATCCGATAGCGCCGGTATGGCCGCGTTGAAAAAAGTTATCCGTGAGGAAACAGCCGATACGCCTATCGTTACGCAGGCCAGGCGTATCCTGGAGGCGCTCCGCCACAAAGATGAGCTGGTTGAACATCTGATGAATCTACAACTAAAAGAAGGGCTCCGTGCGCCTGCAGCGGTTTATAAGAAAGATACCACCGAAACAGCGCATCCCACACCGCCCGCCTCTTTGCATGCCATGGCTTCCCGCAACGGGATACAGGCCGGTAGAAAAATGCAGGCCCAAAACATTCCCGGACAGGCAGGCGTTATCCATAGTCCGGTGGAGGATAGCGCCCAAAGAGAAAAATGGCATGCGGAAGCACTCGAAAGAATGGCAAAAGAAAGGGCGGACAGCCTAGCCATTGCCGACAGCCTGAAGAAGACGAAATCCAGGTTGCCCACGCCTTATAAGATTGAGCGGCAGATTCCTTATTTTGTCATTCTGGCCTTTAACCATATAAACGGGGATCTGATTAAAAATACATTAGAAGCATTTTCCGAATATAACCATACGGAGCACGCGTCCGATTCTATAGAGGTAAGTTCCTTCGTGCTCTCTCACAACCGGGTGGTTCTCATTTTCCGATTGTTTAAAAATGAAACCGGGGCATTGCTTTATTACCGCGAATTAAAGAAAAAAGCTCCTGTAGGGATCATTCCAAAGGTGCCTTCTACTTATTACCGGCTGTTTTTTATTTCAAGATCCAATTTTATTCTTTTGAATAATACACAAGATTTTAAGGGATATCTGAATTTCTTTTACAAACATTATAAATAATTTTAACAACCTGGGGATCAGATAAAATCATAAAATTGATAGCTTTGCCGTCGTCGGCATAACCTTTGTTCAACCATCGCAAATGAGAAAATTAAATAAAATTCTTTGGTTTGTAGTCCTTTGTGGAATAGCGGCCTTTTTTTTGATGCTGTTATTAATTAACTGGGGAATTATAGGCTACATGCCGCCTATGGCAACGCTTGAAAATCCCTCTGCTTCTCTGGCATCAGAGGTGTATGCCAATGACAATACCCCAATGGGTAAGTTTTATTATGTAAATCAAAACCGTACAGCGGTAGATTTTAAAGACATTTCTCCCCATGTGATCAATGCCCTGGTGGCCACGGAGGATAAGCGCTTTTATGAACATTCGGGCATAGATCCCATTGGAACGCTGGCCATTCCTTTTTATCTATTGACGGGCAGGAAAAGAGGATCCAGTACCATTACGCAACAACTGGCGCTCAACCTGTTTGGCACCCGGTCGCGTAACCCGATAAAACGGGCCTTTCAGAAGTTGAATGAATGGGTGCTTGCCGTAAAACTGGAACGTAATTTTACCAAGAGAGAAATACTGGCCCTGTATCTTAATACCGTCGGATTCGGAGACAACGTGAAAGGCATCAAAAATGCCGCGTTGACGTTCTTTAATAAAGAACCGGCCGATCTGGATATAGATGAATCCGCTACGCTGGTCGGCATGCTGAAAGGAAATACGTTGTACAATCCGCGTATTAATCCTGAAAACGCACTTAGAAGGAGGAATGTGGTGATCGCCAATATGGAGGATTCGCATTATATTACGCCGGTAGAAGAAAAAAAGGCGATCAACAATCCCATCAAGCTGAACTATCATAAAACCAATCAAAATTCCGGTATTGCACCTTATTGCAGGGCCTACATCAGGAAGTTTATGAAAGACTGGTGTTCCAAACATAAAAAACCGGATGGCACCAATTACAATATATACGCCGACGGGCTGCAGATCTTTACCACTATTGATCCACAAATGCAGCATTACGCCGAGGAAGCTGTAGACGAACATCTGTATAAGCTTCAAAAGACATTTGATAAGCAATATGATATTAAAAACGGACTGGTCTGGAAAGAGCACAGCCGGTATATGGACCTCTTTATCAAAGGAAGCGATCGATATAAGGAGATGAAAGCTGCAGGAAAGAGCGAGGAAGAAATTCAAAAGTTTTTTCGTAATCAGAAAGTAAAGATGTTGACCTTTTCATGGAATCAGTCGACAAACAATATCCCGCATACGATGCAGGTGGAAATGACCCCGCTGGATTCCATAAAACATCTTGAACAAACCTTGCAGGCAGGCTTTTTGGCTATGGATCCGGAAACAGGCGCTATTAAGGCCTGGGTAGGAGGACCTGATTTTCGCTATTTTAAAACGGATCATATCTTTACTACCCGGCAGGTGGGGTCTACGATCAAACCCTTTCTTTATTGCCTGGCCATAATGAATGGCTTTACTCCATCCACGAGGATTCCGAATGAACCCATTACTTTTCCTAAATATCACTGGACACCGAAGAATGATGATCGTACCAGCGGGGGATATGTTACGCTTGCTCAGGGGTTGGCCCAATCCCTAAACCTGGCAGCCGCGTATTTGATCAAGCAGCTGACCCCTAAGGTTTTTGCCGCTTTTTTGAAAAATAATATCGAGATATCTTCAGATATCCCGCCTTATCCCTCTATAGCCCTGGGGACTCCGGAGATCTCTCTTTATGAAATGGTGAGAGGCTATACCATTTTTCCAAACAAAGGGCTCATGACCTCTCCGCTCCTGATTACGCGTATTGAGGACAAGAATGGAAATATCCTGGCAAACTTTGCACCTAAGAAACATGAAGTGATAAACCCTACTATTGCTTCTACCATGGTGCGAATGATGGAGAATGTGGTTAACAATGGTACCGCTGCGCGATTGCGCTGGATGTTTGGCCTCAAAGGCGAACTGGCCGGAAAGACGGGGACAACAAATGACAATACCAACGGTTGGTTTATCGGTTACACTCCACAGCTTATTGCCGGGGCGTGGGTCGGTTTTAATTATAGTTTTTTGCATTTTAGCTCTACTCATATTGGCCAGGGCGCTAATACGGGACTGCCCATTTTTGCTTTATTTATGAAAAAAGTGTATGCTCACGCTGATTCTACAGAGATTGATCCGGATGCCAAATTTGATTTGACAGAACCCCTGCCGGAGGAGAATTCCATCAGGTTCAACAATCCCTTACCTCCTGGAAGAACCACTACTCCGCAACAGGAAAACAACAGGGCCAGCGATTATTTTGATGTGGGGAATGGCCAGTCTGGCGATAACAACTCCAAAAAGAAAAATGACCGACAGCCTAAAGCTGTTTACCCCCCTCATGATAATTAAAAGCCTTTTTGAATTAGAAGAAAATGAGCATGGTGTTGAAAAAGACGATTTTTATATTGCTGGGCCTTGCCGGTTTTTTACCGGCAAGCGCGCAGTATTATTATCAGGACATTTATCGCACGGAGGAGACGAACCGGCAACATCAGCAATATCGCGACCGTGGGATCCGGGAGATCGATATAAAAAGTTTCGATGCCCAAAACAGCCCAAGTAGCGGTTTTCAATGTAAAAAAACGTTTACTGACGATTACGGTAAAACCTTTACGGAAACACGTTCTTTCTCAACGGGAGAAGACCTTCTTATCTCCTTTTTTGATAAAGAGGGGAGGGTGAGGCATACCGTAGACAGCTCCTCGGCGAGCATCAATCATACCTGGATCCATTATGGCCCAAAGGGTGAAATTGACAGTCTGATATTCCTTTCCTATGCACCCAAAAAGACAGGAATGGATACCCTGCTACAGGGAAATACCCCTTATAAGCTGAGAGAGACCCATTCTTTTCATTACGATTCGGATGGCCTACTTGAGAAAATGGAGCGGTTTAAAAATCACCGGCCGGCTGCCACCATTTTGTTTACCAGGGATTCTGCCGGTCGTGTTTTTAAAGAATATGAAAAGCACAGCAACAGGCCCATTTATTACTATAAGTATCAGGAAGACGGCTTGCTGTCGGATGTATTTCATTATAACCATACTAAAAAAAGAATGGTGCCCGATTTTATGTTTAATTATGACGATGAGGGACGCCTTATTCAGAAAACGGTGGTATTGCGCAACAGCCATGATTATTTGAGATGGGAGTATGCCTACGACCAGGCGGGAAATATCCATGAAGAAAAATGCTATAATAAGAAAGAAGAGCTGCAAGGGAGCCTGCTGTTTAGGTATAAATAAAAACGAAAAGTTTGGTGAAAAAAAAACTATGGTTATCTTTGCCGGGTAATAGCAGAAGGTCTTTTTAAGTGAAAATGCAAGCCCCGGTTTTGGTGAAGAGCATGCGGCCCGATGAATGATGAAGGTTCTTTAGAAAAACACAAATTGGGGAAACCATTTATCTCAAAAAAGCGGAAATAGCTCAGTTGGTAGAGCGCAACCTTGCCAAGGTTGAGGTCGC
>CAYZGR010000048.1:0-23816 GCA_964478125.1 uncultured Chitinophagaceae bacterium
TAATGCGCAGGAAAAACTTTCCCGGCCAAAGTTGGTGGTGGGAATAGTTGTGGACCAGATGCGCTGGGATTATCTGTATCGTTATTATGATCGTTATGGAGAAGGCGGGTTTAAACGCCTGTTAAAGGAAGGCTTTTCCTGTGAAAATACCTCTATCAATTACCTGCCTTCGTATACCGCTGTGGGGCATACCGTTATTTATACAGGTTCTATTCCGTCGATTGATGGAATCGTGGGAAACGGCTGGATTGATCAATTGACCGGTAAAGAGTGGTACTGTACAGAAGATCCTACCGTAGAAACAGTAGGCGCTCAAGGGAAAGCCGGCAAAATGTCGCCGCGAAACCTGCTGGTTTCCACCATTACGGATGAACTGAGGCTGGCTACTAATTTTCGCTCCCGGGTAGTAGGTGTGTCTTTGAAGGACCGGGCATCCATTTTACCTGCGGGGCACACGGCCAATGCGGCATTTTGGTATGATGATGGTTCCGAAAGGTTTATTACCAGCACCTATTACATGAAAGAACTTCCTGGGTGGGTAAAAAGATTTAATGCAGAAAAAGAAGCGCAGCATTTAGTGGCTAATGGTTGGGAGACTTTGTACCCTATTGAATCTTATGTTCAAAGTACGGCTGATGACGTATCCTGGGAAGGAAAGTTTAACGGGGAAGGGACCCCCGTTTTTCCCCATGACGTGAAAAATATTTACAAATCAGATCATGGGAGCATCCGGAGCACCCCTTTTGGAAATACCCTGACTCTGAATTTTGCAAAGGCCGCTGTAGCGGGATACAACCTGGGCAGTGGGGAAACAACGGATTTCCTTACGATTAATTGCGCTTCTACAGATTATGTAGGCCATAAATACGGCCCGAATTCTATTGAAGTGGAAGATACCTATTTACGGCTGGATAAGGATATGGCCGCTTTTTTTGATTTTTTGGATCAAAAGGTGGGTAAAGGAAATTATCTGGTTTTTTTAACGGCTGATCATGGCGGGGCACACTCCATTGGTTTTTTGAAACACCATAAGATCCCCGCAGATTTCCTGGTGTCAAAAAAATTTATGGAACCGCTGAATACGCTTCTGGCAGAAAAATTTGGAGTAAAAAAACTGGTCCGCTCTTCTATGAATTACCATATAAATTTTGACAATGACCAAATTCAAAAGAATGATTTGGACTATGAAGCCGTGAAAAAGGAGACGGTACGTTTCCTGAAAAAACAGGAGGGCATCCAGTTTGTCGTAGATATAGACCATATCGGAGATGCGCCGATACCCGAACCACTGAAAAGAAAAATCATTAATGGATATAACCATAAGCGCGTGGGACCGATCATGATCATTCCCAATCCGGGTTGGTTTTCGGGACATGAAGGTGGAACGGGCACCACTCATGGCAATTGGAATCCGTATGATACTCATATTCCGCTTATATTTATGGGATGGGGAGTCAAACGGGGAACTACCAACAAACCTGTTCGCATGTCGGATATTTCCCCTACTCTCGCGGCCCTATTACATATCCAAATGCCCAATGGGAGCGTGGGAATCCCCATTTCAGAAGTAATCGGAGATTAAGGTTAACCGGCCATGGCATGACGATGAGCCGTCGGGCACATGCGGGTGGGATGGAGACTACTATCTTCATATGAATGAGGTCAATTCTGACTGGAAAGAGGTTGGTTATGAGGTGATGTTAGGAGCGGCGGTTGTAAATGGATTGCCAAATTCTGATTCCCATGCCGAATATGGGCTGGTGTGGAAAGTTACGCCCAAGGGCAAAGATTATCCTTTTTGTTTTGTCCATGCGATCACGGGTGAATTGATTGTCTTTAGAGCGAGCTGTTGTATTACTTGACTCTTCAACTCCTGTTTGTACTTAGTTAAAAAAAAGTTTTTTCTTTGTTCCCTGGTTCTATCCTTTTTATAGGGTACACAAGCAGTCTTATGGAAACAAAAGAGCACAAGGAAAGTAATAATGACTTTTATAGCGAGGTCATGTATCATGTTTTTTTGCGTAGTTTTTATGATAGCAATGGCGACCACATTGGCGATCTTAATGGCGTAAAGGAGAAACTGAATTATATGCAGGATCTGGGAGTTACCTCTATATTGGTCACTCCCATCATTCAATCTGTTTACTATCACAATTATTTTGCAGACGATTTTAAAAAGATTGATCCGGATTACGGTACCCTGGAAGAGTGGACCCAACTCGTGAGAGCCGTTCACCGGAAGGGCATGAGAATTTATCTGGATCAGGAATTTCAGTATGTGACCATTAATCAAAAGTGGTTTAAAGAATCTTTTGAAAATCCTGAATCTCCTTACAGCCAATACATTATCTATAATGATCCCATGAATACCGAACCCGAACCCATCATTTATGATATTTCCGTATTGAAAGGGTACAATGATTTATCCAGAAGAGTGGCTACCGTTAATTTGAATAACCCTGAGGTGCAAGACTATTTCTTTGATCTGCTCAAATACTGGATGGATCCTGACGGGGATGGAAATTTTGACGACGGGGTAGATGGTTTCAGGTTGGATCACATGATGGATAACCTGGATCAGAAAGAAGTCCTGACGGATCTGTTTAATAAATTCTGGTGTCCGTTGATCGGTAAATTGAAGGAAATAAACCCTAAGATTAAATTTATAGCAGAGCAGGCAGACTGGACTGATTTTGGTACCGATTACTTTGAACGCGGATGCGTAGACCGGGTTTTTGCATTTAACCTGAGGAATGCTATTGTCGCTTTAGATAAGAAGTATATATCGGCTGCAGCAGATGCTACACTGAGCCATGTTCCCGAAGGGAATGAGCAAATTGTTTTTATTGAGAACCATGATATGGAACGTTTTGCTTCGGCGGTCGATCGCCATCCCGGTAAATTACGGGTGGGAGCTGCGTTTAACCTGCTGATAGGGGGGATTCCTTGTGTATATTACGGGCAGGAAATAGGCATGTATGGAACGGGAGGATTTGGGAAATACGGGAAAACTGATGGAAATGATATTCCCCGGCGCGAGGCCTTTAAATGGCACAGCGAAGATTCGGGAGAAGGCATGGCCGTATGGTACAAGGATTCGGGACCCTGGTGGGATGATACAAGTCTTAAGTTTGACGATGGCGTATCTCTCCTGGAAGAAAAGGAGGACCCGGACTCATTGTGGTATTATTACAAAGGCCTGATCCATTTGCATACCTCTAATTCAGCTATAACGGATGGGAAATATAGTGAAATGAATAATGATAATGAGTATGTTTTTTCATTCGTTCGTTATACTTCTCACAGGGCGGTATTGGTTGTTATAAATCTATCAGAGGTTATTCAATCCGTAACTATCGACCTGAACAGCAGCCAGGCTGCATGGAAGGATCGGAGTAAATTGGTAAATTTGTTTGGAGAAGAAAATTTTGAAGTCAGGGATGCGGAGCTTATACTGCAACTTCCTGCTTTTACCACGAACGTATGGGAAATGGAATAAGGATCATGTACCCCTAAATTCACGTAATCATGTCTACTCCGGATCATCAAGCCCTAAAAAACATCTATACCCACGCTCAGGAGATAGCCCGGCATCCAAAAGTGACGCTTTCTGTGGATTGTGTGATTTTTAGTTTCCAGGAAAAGGAGCTGAAAGTACTCTTGATCAGGAGCGATATCAAAGAATATAAAAATAAATGGACGCTCCTGGGCGACCTGGTCCGGAAAGAAGAATCGTTGGATAAGGCGGCATACCGGGTATTAAAATCCCGTACCGGGCTTAGCAACGTGTTTCTCGAGCAGGTCCATACTTTTGGGAAGCCGAATCGCCATCCCGCGGGCCGGATCGTAACGACGGCATATTATTCGTTGGTGAATATAGCCCAATGCAAGCTTACCAAACATGCTCATGAACTCCATTGGCATGCGGTGAAAAATATCAGGCAAATGGCTTTTGATCATAAGCTTATCCTGGATACCAGTCTGGAGCGGCTTCGGGATGCCATACTGGAATCTCACGTAGGATTTAACCTGCTTCCTCCGAAATTCTCCCTGCGTCGCCTGCAGGATGTTTATGAGGCGGTACTGGGTACTGAGCTGGACAGGCGCAATTTTAGAAAAAGAATTACGGCTCTTGATCTGATTGAAGATACGGGAGAAGTAGAATCGGATGTGACACACCGGCCCGGAAAATTATACCGCCTGAAAAATAAACGTTAGAAGAATAAAAATTTCCGGATCACTATAACTAAATAATTAGTATGTTTATCATTTTTATAGCGCTTCCGGGTTATTAACAACACCCAGAAATAGGATACTGTTGGTTCTATTTTCCGTAATTATATAAACAAAGGGCCTGTTCACGTCCATTACGGGAGTATGATCCGGCATTGCGGCAGTCAGCCGCATGCCGATAGATGTAGCGGCTGCCGCTTCCGTCCCCTCTTCGTCTACCTTAATATAGGATTTGTGCACCACACTCGATATTTGTATATCTCTCTTTTGATACATTCCGGTAAAATCGGCCTGAGGTCCGAATGCAATACCCATTCCCATATCGGTTAATTGGGGGATCAGATCGTTGACCGTATAGGAGGCTTCCCATTTGGGAAGGAAGAGCTTTACTTTGGTAGAATCCATTTGATTCGTAATATCGGAAAAATAAGAAGTATTGAGGGAATCTATCAAGGTATGTATATCCCCTCCTTTCGCGGGAAGCAGGACGTACATGCTAAAACTTCCGTTCCCGTAAGGTAGTTCCACGATCTGGAGTGTAGAGGCTTGAGCATAATTGTACCGGGCTTCCCGATACATGAAAGATACTTGTTCTGTTTTTGAAGCGGTATAAAAGGTTCTTTTCCGGGTATGCTCCGGATCAAAGTTTTTTTGCCATTTCCCGTTAAAATAGATGGCATTGATCAGGAACATGACATCCGCAGGATTAATATGATCTATTATGGATTTTATTTTTTGCTGTGTATGATCGGCCACCCAGCCATTGATCAGGTTTATAGTTTGCGGATTGGAGAAATCAGCCGGCTGTATTTCGGCATTATAATACGTGTTATTGATATTTAAAAAAGAAGAGAGCGGATGCAGATCCTCCCGGTACCAGATGGAATTGACCATGTCGATCTGAACGGCAGTATCCGCTTGTGCCAGCAGGGAAAACAGCATGCGGCTCGTTGTATTAAGTAGGGCCGTATCCATATCGTTAAGCTGTAATGCCTTTTGCATAGCTTCACGTGTCTTACCGGCCGTCCCGTTGTATACCATACTCAGATCCTGATAGATGCTCAGTGGGGAGATCATTTTATTGGAAAGAGAATGGTCGGCTTTGACCACCAGACCGAACAACTTAAAAGAAAAATCATTTTGGGCTTTGGTTACGGGGTTTGCCCGGGCGGTCGTTCCTTTCCGTTTTGTATTACTTATATGACTATTTGAACCACATCCCAAACCGAGAAAGATCATGGAAAAAATGAGGAGAAAGGTAAGAGGGATATCGGCTTTCATAACTAAGGGCTTAAATATCTTTTGAATAAAGAAACAATTATTATACCACGATTACTTTGGATTGTTTACTTCTCCCAGAAATAATATGGATCCGGAACTTTTCTCGGTAATCAGATATAAAAAAGGGCGATTCACCTTTACCGTAAGCGGTTGAGGAGGAAGAGCTGATGTGGCATAAGCCATTCCAACAAGGGTTACGGCGGCGGCTTCTGTGCCTTTTTCATCAACTTCAATATATGTTTTATGGATCACTCTGGATATATAGGCCCTGGCTTCCTTGGGGTACATGTCGGAGAAATCGGCCTGGCGGCTAAAAGCGATACGCATTCCTAAATCTGCCAGTTCAGGTTTCATGTTTTTTATGGTATAGCGATATTTCCACTTCGGTATATCTAACCTTAGAGCAGTAGAATCAAGCGTGGAAAGATAATCATTAAATACCTTTACATTTAACGAAGAAGTTAGTTGTTTTAAAGAAACAGATTCATCCGGCAGTAAAATATACATATTGAAATCTCCGCTGCCATAGGGTAATTCAATGATCTGGAGGACGCCGTTCCTTCCATACCTAAAGGTCCCTTTTTGTGTCATGAATGGTGTTTGAACATCTCCTGTTATGGTATGAAAAGTTTTAGCTTCTGTTTCCGATTTATCAAATTTATATTTCCATTGTCCGTTGAAATAAATTGCATTGATCAAAAACATAAGATCCGTAGAATCGATTTTATCTATAATCTTTTTTATCTTTTGGCGGGTAGCGCTTGCCACCCAGTTATTGATCTGTTTCAAGGTTTCGTTATCTCTAAAATCTACATTTTTAATTTGGGCCTGGTAACTGTTTTTCGTGATATGAAGAAAAGCGGCCAAAGGCTGATATTTATCATTCCGATACCAGATAGAATTGGCGATATTGATATCCACTTTTGAATCTTCACCGGGTAAACCTTCAATCAGCTGTTGATGGGTCTCATTAAGTAAGTCAATAGGAATATTTTCGAGCTGTAGCGCTTTTTGCATGGCGTCCCGGGTTTTGCCTGCAGCGCCGTTGTAGGTCATCCCCAATGCCATGTAAACACTCAGCGGAGAAATGAGTTTATTGGCATTGCTATTGTCTTTTTTCAGTACTTCTTTGAACAATTGAAAGGCGAATTGATTTTGAGCACCAATAATCTGATCGGCATTCTCCGGCAGAGTAAAAGATTGATGAACAGGGGGAGCGGGATTTTTGTTACAACTTACGGCAAGTATAAAAAAAACACATAAGAGGGGTATAAATATTTTTATCTTCATGATAACGGTTTTTAAGAAAGACCCTTTCGAAGGAGGAAACGTTGCATGAGGATAAAGATTATGATGTAATTTAGCATAAAATATTCCTTAATACGTATAACTATGAGTGATAAAAAGGTTTTTATTACGGGGGGCAGCGGCGGCCTTGGCGGTCCTGTTGTTGAGCAGCTGTTGGAAGAAGGGTGGCAAGTGTATGCTTTATTGCGCACGGCAAAAAGTAGGGAGGAAATGCGCAGCCGTTTTCCGGATAAAAGTGGAAAGCGCTTGATCCTGATGGCCGGGGACGTCCTTCGACAGGAAGATATTGAGGCTGCCTTAAAGGAGATGAAGAAACCGGATGCCCTGGTTCATCTGGCAGGTGGTTTCAAAGGTGGCGGCATGATAGGAGATTATAATGATTCGGATTATAATTTTTTGTTTGATTTGAATGTGCGGGCTGCCTTTTTGTTACTAAGGATATTTTTACCCGTGATGAAGCAGAATGAAAAGGGCGCTATTGTTACTATTGGCGCCAAACCTTCCTTGTATCCCGGAGGAGAAAATGCAGTATATGCGGCTTCTAAAGCTGCCTTAATTAACCTTACCCGCTCGGCGGCGGAAGAAGGCAGGAAAAAAGGGGTACGTGCCAATGTTATTGTTCCGGCGGTGATCCGAACAAGAGCCAATGAACAATGGGCCGCTTCTTCTGATGTTATGGACAAGTGGACTCCGCCTGCAGATATAGCACAAACCATTTCATGGCTTATCTCAGAACAGGCGGGTTCCGTTACGGGTACCGTTATTCCCATGTTCCATAAACTGAAGACCTTCTAATGAGGCTGTGGTTTCAGCCAATAGCAGTCCATCAAACATTTTATACGCGCCATGCATTCCCGAAGAAACATCCGCAGGCCGGCTTTACCTCCCACTTTTGATGCGTCAATAGCTATTGGATGCATCCCCATCTTCAGGCCGATAAAAACGGCCCGCTGGTTATGAAAATGTTGCGAAATGATGAGCGGGTCGGTTATCCCGTACACCTTTTTGCACCTCCATAATGAATTCCAGGTACGGCTGCCTTTATGATCTTTTATTAAGGCCCCGGGAGGTATCCTTTCTGCAAGAAGGTTTTGATACATGAAATCTACCTCATCCTTCATATAAGGTAATTTGTCTGCACCGCTTATTAAAATATGTTCCACTTTCCGGAGGTTGTATACCCGGATGGCCTTGGCTATGCGTCGTATAAAATAAGCATTCAGCCGTCCTTCTCTTGTAAATTTGGCAGTGCCCAAGAGTAAGGCGGTTTTTCGAGAAGGCAGATGCTGTGTATCGGAATAAATGTAAGGAGCGGCAACAATGCTGATCCATAGATAGCAACTTCCGGTTCCCAGCAGGAACAGGATAACAGGCGCTAAGAATATCCAAAATACGAAGGGCATTACTTCTTAACCGTATTTTTCAATAATTCGTTCACAGGCACCCTCTATCAAATTCCAGGCCGTATGGAATCCGTCCTCTCCGCCATACCATGGATCGGGAACGGAACGGTTCTCACCGGGATACAGTTCATTTAAAAACAGATCCACTTTTGAATCTTCCGCCGCCGTACCTCCAATTTCCATTATTTCCTGGTATACATCCGTTGCCATGGCATATATTTTATCGAACTCCTTAAAATCCGAAGGCCTGAATTGCCGCGCCCGCTGGTGGGAAATATCAATATGTTTTCCGGAAGCCACTTTTTGAGCCAGGCGATGAGGCGGCTCTCCCACATGAAAAGATTCAGTACCCGCACTGTCAACCTCCCATTTGAGGCCGTTTGCTTCTATTTTTTTTCTCATGAGGCCTTCCGCCATGGGTGAGCGGCAAATATTTCCCAGGCAAACCATTAAAATTTTCATACTTCTCCTTCGTTTTTGACCGGCAAATATCTTATTTTTTTGACTGGATGGGGCCTGTATTTCTGTTTATTTATGGAAAAACCGGTACCATAACATCTTAATTAACAGGCAGGTGATCCGGGAAATAAGAATGCCGGTAATTTTTTGGAATTAAAATAATATTTTTTTGTATCATTGCCACTCTTATTTTCGGAGAACAGGCCGCGTGTTTTATGGAATCATCCATTCACGCAGTGACTTATGAACGTACAGACTATGAACATACAGGAACGGAATAGAAAAAGCAAGGTTTATGTTCGATTCCGAAAAACTCTTGATATTTCCATGGGGTTGTTATATATATGCTGTGGTATTTTTGCCATTTTGGCTAAAAAATTGGGATATACCTTCCAGATAGAAGCCTCTTTTGGATTTTTTGTGGCCATCGGGGGCGTGTTTATCCTTTATGGCGCATTTAGGATTTATCGTGGATTTAAACATATTTTTTAACATTATTTTATAAAGGGCCATAGGGATTATTATTTATATTTATCAACAAGAAATTTGAGATGGGCAAAAGAAGCATATATATATTTTTGGCGCTGCTTTTGTTTGTAGTGGCCTGTAAAAGAGGGAAGGGTCCGCCGGACACGCCTACTTCGGGTACCATACATATAAGTGTGGATGAATCTTTCCAGCCTTTGCTGGATACCGAGATCTCTGTCTTTCAGGATTTGCATCCGGAAGCTCATATTATTGCTTCTTATAAATCGGAAAGGGATTGTTATCGGGATCTTGTGAATGACAGCGCCCGCTTGATTATAGTTACGCGCCCTATGAACAAAGAGGAGGCTAAATATTTTAAAGACATGCGTGTTCCCATGCAAAACAAGCCCATAGCGCGGGATGCCGTTGCCCTGATCGTTAACCCGGCCAATACGGATACGCTGATGACCATGAAGGAGGTGCGGGCACTAATGAGCGGGAAGGGAACAGCGCCTTCTTATGAAGTCGTTTTTGATAAAGAGAATTCCAGTCTTGTGCATTTTATGATTGACTCCGTAAACAAAGGTCAGCCGCTGGCGCCGGGTGTAAAGGCGGCCGGCGGCTGTGCCGAGGTAGTAGATTATGTAGCCGCCCATAAGGACGCCTTAGGGGTGATAGGGGTGAGCTGGATATCTAACCCTTTTGATTCTACAGGTCTGAGTTTTTTGAAAAAAATTAATGTGGTGAGCATAATGGGAGATTCTACTTATGAATACTTAAGTAAAAATCCTAACTTTGACCCGAAGGACCCGGCTTATCAACGTTACTACTTTAAACCATATCAGGCATACATTGCATTCAAAAGTTATCCATTAACACGGAATGTGTATTTTGTGTTGCGCCAACCCTATTTTGGTTTAGGCACGGGATTTGCAAACTTTTTAGCGGGGAACAAGGGGCAAATGATCATTGGGAAGGCCCGTTTATTTCCGCTTAATCTCAATATTCAAATTCGTAAGGCAAGCATTAATTAACAACTAAAACCCAATAAAAAACAGAAAAAGATGAAAATGAAATCATGTTTGTTAGCTGTTATGCTGCTATTTGTGGGGCAGGCTGTTTTCTCTCAATCTCTGGACGAAGTGAAAAAGGACCTGTATTATGAGCATAACATCTCTGCTTTGAAAACCCTGAAGTCACTGGCTGCTTCCAAGCCTGATGAAAATGTATATTATTACCTGGGTATTGCACAGGCAAAAGAAGATAGCTTTCAGGCGGCTAAGCAGAGTTTTGAAAAAGCCCGGCAGGTAGCGAGAAAGAACAGATTCCCATTAACCTATGTGGGGCTTGGGAGACTGGATATCCTGCAGGGGAAGTATGAGGCGGCTAAACAGGAGTTCCAGAAAGCCTGGGACGAGAGCAAAGGAAGAGAATTTGATGTAGTTCGCGGCATTTTAAAGGCTACGGCCCTGGATCCCAAGGCGGATGCCAATTATGCTATTGATCTGGTTAAAAAATTCCAGGAGGATCGGCATAATCGAAAATATGAATATACTGCCGAAGATTATACGGCTATTGGCAATGTATATGTCAATCTTCCTTCCGGTGGCGGCAAGGCGGCCACTAATTATGAGAATGCACTGAGCAAAGATCCCAATTATGCCAAAGCAGCCTTGGAGCTGGGAAATCTATGGAGCCGTGCCCGTCAGGACAGCCTGGCCCGGCTCAACTGGGAAAAGGCTGTGAATGTTGACAATAATTACGGCCCTGCATTTTATAAACTTTTTACATATTACAGGATCCGGGATCTTGATTCCGCACAAAAATATCTGAATCGGTACATGGATTTAACCGATGATAAGCTGAATGCGAAGATCTACCTGGTAGACGTGATGTACCTGCAGAAAAATTATCAACAGGCTATTGATAATGCGCACGAACTTATGGAACAGCCCATTTTGGAAAATACCAAAACGCGGTTATATAAATTGATCGCTGTAAGTCAACTGGCCATGGGTGATTCGCTGGATGCCAAGAAAAATATGGACACTTACTTTGAGCGTCAGCCTGAAGAAGATGTTGTACCTTTTGACTATAAGACCTATGCGGATATTATGGGCAAATTGGGCAATGAACAGGAAAAACTGAAATACCTCAATCTGTTTGTAGATAAGGATACGTCTACGAACGTGAACTTTATACGCGAAACAGCAAATAACTTACGAAAAAGCGATGATTTTAAAGCTGCAGAATTGTGGTTCCAGAAATTATTTAAAGTAGCGGATTCTAATCAGATCACCATGGGGGATTATTATTATCGTGCCTTATCCAAATACGGGGCGGCGCTCCATGGAATCGGAACTTATGACGATGCGGTGGCCTCTTGGGATAATTTTATCGATAAGTATCCCGACCAGCCTTCCGGTTACCTGCTTAAGGCGCGTACTTTACAAATGAAAGATACGGCTCTTGCCGGACTTGCTGTGGAGGCATATGATGTTTATATCAGTAAGCTGAAGCCCGAGGATAAAGAAAAAAGAGCAAATACGCTGAAGGACATCTATGCTTATGATGCAAAGTGTGCTGCTACTCAAAAAGACGAGGAAAAGGCCATTGCATATATGAACAAATTGCTTGAACTCGATCCTCAAAGCCCTGTGGCTGCCAATATTTATGTAAGTATGGCTGCCGATAAATTGCGGAATAAGAAGCTGGATAACGCGGAGGAATATGCCAATAAAGCCCTCTCTATTGATCCGGATAATGCGAATGCTACCCAGATACTCAAGATCGCAAAGCAATACGCGGCACAAATGGCGGAATACCAGAAAAAACTCAAAGCCTATAAAGAGGCTAAGGCCAAACAACAATCTCAAGATAATTAATGTGGGATCCCATATATGGAAAATACAAAAGCCTTCCGATTCATTTTGGAAGGCTTTTTTTCAATGTTGTAACTTTGAGCCATGTCGGTAAATATTCTGGCGATAGAATCGTCCTGCGATGAAACCAGCGCAGCCGTCCTGCAGGATGGGAAAATTCTTTCTAATTTTATTGCTACGCAATCTGTTCATGAACAGTACGGGGGGGTGGTACCCGAGCTGGCCTCCAGGGCTCACCAGCAAAATATAATTCCTGTCGTAGATACGGCTTTGAAGCAGGCCGGATTGAAAAAGTCTGAATTGGATGCCGTTGCCTTTACTCAGGCGCCGGGGCTTATTGGTTCGCTGCTGGTGGGGGCCTGCTTTGCCAAATCCATGGCATTGGGACTCGGGATCCCCCTTATCTCCGTGCATCACATGCAGGCGCATGTGCTGGCAAACTGTATTGAGGAGCCCCGTCCGACATTTCCTTTTCTTTGTCTGACCGTTTCGGGAGGGCATACGCAAATTGTCCTTTGTGAGGATCATCTGAAGATGAAGGTGATCGGGCAAACCAGGGACGATGCTGCGGGGGAGGCTTTCGATAAAACGGCTAAAATATTGGGGTTGCCTTATCCCGGAGGTCCTGTATTGGATAAATATGCAAAGAGTGGCGATCCCCGGCGCTTTGCTTTCCCCGAACCCCAAATAGAAGGACTGGATTTCAGCTTTAGCGGCCTTAAAACGGCTATTCTTTATTTTGTGCAGGAACAAACCGCCAGGGATCCGGCTTTTATCCGGAATAATCTGAATGATCTTTGCGCTTCTGTTCAGCACCGGATTGTGACCATCCTCTTGAAGAAACTGGCTAAAGCCAGTCGGCAGACGGGCATCACAGAAATTTGTATTGCGGGAGGGGTAAGCGCTAACTCCGGCCTGCGCCAGGCTTTAAAAGACCATGCAGAAAGGTTGGACTGGAATGCCTATATTCCCGCTTTTCAATATTGTACGGACAATGCGGGAATGATTGCCATAACGGCATATTATAAATTTAAGAAAAGCCTTTTTTCAGATCTGGGAATCAGCCCGACTGCAAGGGCGGCATTTGATTAAAATTCGATTTTATGATGTATACCGATCGTTTATTTGTGGAAGTAATAGAAAAACGTTTTGAAGCCTACAAAGTATTGGGGGAAAAGGCCATCATGCAATTGGAAGATAAAGACCTCCACAGGAGACAACACCAGGGAGAGAATAATATCTATATGATAGTAAAACATATGCATGGAAATATGCTTTCACGTTTCACTGATTTTTTGAAGAGCGATGGGGAAAAATCCTGGAGAAAACGGGATGAAGAATTCAAGGATGATGTTGATAAAACGATGGATCAGCTTCTTCTTTTATGGCATGAAGGATGGGAATGCCTTTTTAAGGCCTTGTCATCTTTAAGGGATGAAGATCTGAAAGAGCGGGTGACCATCCGGTCTGAACCGCATCTTGTTTTAGATGCGCTGTTGCGGCAAGTAGCCCATTATGCCTATCATGTGGGGCAGATCGTGTATCTTGCTAAAGATTTTAAAGGGACGGATTGGAGTCCCTTATCCATTCCTCCCGGTGCTTCAGAAGCGTTTAACCAAAAAATGAGAACAAAGTATGATTCCATATAGATCAGTAGCGGTTATATTCATCTTATTACTTTCAGTTTGTTTGTTGAGTTCATGCGGACGTATGCGGACTGAAAAGCTGTTGATGAACAAACGTTGGCTGGTTTATGATGTAACCCCGCCTGCCGGAACCTTTAATATTGAAAAGAGCAACAGGGCGAAAGAACTGAAAAACGGGTTTTATAAAAATGCATGGTTTGAATTTTTATCCGACAGCCTTTTTGTGGCCTCTTTTGGAGGGAAGACGGACACCGGCAAGTACGCCATTCGTGCAGGTGGGAAAGCAGTTTCCTTATTTCCCCGCTATGGCCATACCATTTATGAACAGATTAAAATAAAAGAGCTAAAAAGAGACCGGTTGCAGTTCACCACGCAGATAGCTGATTTTCATATGTTGCTGCATCTGAAGGCTTCCCCTCTTACGCATCAGCAATAATTTTTTGAATAAATTCCGGATCATGATTTATGTGAATGGCATTCCGGGGCGTACGGCGAAAGCAGGGGCGCGTTCCTTTCTCTTTTTTACAGGCTTCGCATATCTGGGTATGCCTTCCCTTCCCTACTTCCAGGAGAAATTATATGAGGGGATCCGGGCGTGTGGAGCTGTTTTTCCCTCTTCCCGGGTGAGTAACTCCCGGAATGCTTTATATGAAACCTTTGAAGAAGCGCTGTCTGAATATGTGGGTCAGGAAGCTTCCGCCTGCTTTTCCTCCGGGTATCTGGCCGCCCTGGCGGCCGTTCAGTTTGCGGCCGGAAAGGGCGGTAGGTTGTTTTATATGCGAGGCGCCCATCCTTCGCTGAGAGAGGTTTCAAATATTGGAGCTGTGGAATTGGAGGGGACGAAGGACATGATTCTCGACCGCATAAGATCTTCATCCTCAGATTACCCAACCATTATCCTGGAATCTGTGGACCCTTTGAGTGGAAAGGTGGCTGATCTCGACTGGTTGCTAAATATAAAAAAACATGTGCGGGTCATTATAGACGATTCTCATGGAGTGGGACTTCTGGGCCAAAACGGGGAAGGAATTAGCGGACGCTTGCCGAAGGCTGATCATTTGCGTTATTTGGTTTGCTATTCCCTATCAAAAGCATTTAGTTGTGAAGGCGGCGCCGTTTCAGGGGATGCAGCGTGTATTGATCAGATTAAATCGCGGCCGCCGTTTTCTGCAACTACGCCCATGTCTCCTGCTTTTGCCTATGCATGGATGGAATGCCGGCCGTTTTTTAAAGAACAACGGAGGAAGCTACAGGAGAATTGCCGGTATTTTTCTCAAAAGACAGCTGATTTTAGAGAACTTGATTATGATATCCGGCTACCCGTTGCCCGTCTTCCTTTTGAGGGCCTGTATGAAAAAGCGTTGAAGGATCATATCCTTCTCTCAGCCTTTCGCTATCCTACAGACAACGATCCTTTATTAACGCGGGCAGTTCTTAATGCTTTACATACCCGGGAGGATATTGACCGGCTGGTGCGTTGTATTTCTCAGGCTTAAAACCGGGCGAGACCGGTGCTGAAAAAACTTCCCAGGATACCGGTTAAGATGTACCCCACGATGGCATTTACAATGATAAGGACGACAATAGATATAATCAGGTAGAGGATCTTTTTATTTTCCGGTGTTCCCTTCATTGGGCTCAGCCCGAGATACCATAGATAAATTCCATATAATCCAAACAAGGAGCCTATAATAGAAATAGACGGTATAAGATACAAAAATCCGCCTACCAGGGCGGGCGTATAAGAGTAAGCTACCAGCTGCATGGATTTTTCCAGGTTCTTTTCTGAATCGAAATAAGGGGCCAGGGCATCTATGACATATGCGGCAAGTAGGATGGAGGCTACGTCCTGAATGAAGACGCTTATTCCGGTTGATATGCCCCAGTTGAGGCCGCCGACTTTGGTAATACCCGCGTTCACTCCGAAAAGCCATAAGCCCAAAAAAGCAGCCAGGGCGGCCAGAGCTGCCAGCGGGATCACATATTGGGTCAGGAGGGCCTTGGGAGGTTGCGCTTCATACTGGATGATGTCCCATTCTGACTTTGGATTCAGAATGATGTTTTTTACCCGATCAACTATTTGCATGATGAAATGAAATGTAGCGTTGAAAAGGCTCAAATTACTTTAAACGTTAAAAATTGCCAAAAGATCTATGGAGGATCATCTGTATTATTTTACCTTTAATGCTTACATTGCAATGAAATTATAATAAAATAATGAAACCGATATTACAGAAGGTTCATGGGCCGGTAGAAGGTCGGTTGTCTGTTATTGAAAGAACAGAGCGCTATTTTACCAATGTTTTTCATTTTCATAAAGAATGCGAGCTGGTTTATGTGGTAGAAAGCCATGGAAAGCGGATTATTGGTGATCATATTGCTCCTTTTGACAGGGGAGATATCGTTTTTGTCGGGGCTGATCTGCCCCATGTATGGCATAATGATCCCGTATATTTTGAGGCAAATCCACAACTGCAGGCCCGCTCTATCGTGGCGTATTTCAGACAAGATATCTTCGGGACTTCTTTCTTTACTCTGGAAGAAACCCGAAGGCTTGCCGACTTTTTTGAACGGGCAAAAAGGGGGATTTCGGTCTATGGTAAAACAAAACAGAAAATTGCGAGACAAATGAAACTACTGATCCGGAAAAAGGAGCTGGATCGCATCATCGGGTTGTTGCATATCTTGAAGATCTTTTCCGAGACAGAAGAGTACCATTACCTGGCGGGGATTGGATATTCCAACACCTATCATCCAAAGGATAACCATAAAATAGACCAGGTTTTTCGATTTATGCTGGACCATTACCATCGTCATATTACACTGGAGGAAGCGGCGGCCATTGCACGGCTCACTCCACAATCCTTTTGCCGGTTCTTTAAACGGCGTACCCAAAAGTCGTTTATCCACTTCCTGAATGAGATACGCGTGAGACAGGTATGTAAAAAGTTGGCGGAAGAAGAATGGAGTATTTCAGAAATTGCTTATTCTTGCGGCTTTTCTAACCTTTCCAATTTTAACCGCTTTTTTAAGTTATTTACAGGTAAAACCCCAAGCGATTATCAGCAGGAAGTTAGATTGGATGAACAAAAAGAAGTTTAGACCGGTTTTATTTAAAAATTATGAATACAGACCAGTTTTATCGTTCCCGTTTGAAAGAATTGCATCGGCAGCGGGAGCATCATAAAAAGAAGCGAAAAAGATTAGGGCTGATGCGTCTGATCACTTTCCTGGCTGCCATCCTTCTTTTCTTTATCCTTCTTGAAATAAGCACGATCGGAGCAATCGGGGCTGCCGCTGTATTTTTAACGGCTTTTTTGGCGACGACCCTCACAGATATCAGGAATCTGAAAGAATTGCAGTTTATTGAACAACTGATCCATATTAATGAGGAAGAAATAGGAGCCCTCAATGGGAATTTTGAACCCTTTGAAGACGGAGCGATCTTTAAAGATGCGGCACATCCGTATACAGAAGATCTGGACATTTTTGGAAAACACAGCCTTTTTCAAATGATTAACCGCACGACGACCACGCTTTCCGCGAAGTTGCTTGCGGAATGGTTGAGATCAGCGGCTTCCCATGAGGTGATCTTGCAGAGACAAAGTGCAGTCCAGGCCCTGGCCCCGGAAGTGAGATGGAGACAGGAATTGCAGGCTGCCGGGCGGCATAAAAATATTCACCGTTCTGATTTTCAACAAATCAGGATATGGGGAGACAGCACGCCACCGGCCGAACCTATCCGGAAATGGTCCTTTATCACGACTACAGCCTTACTCCTGACCACGCTGTTCCTCGTATTGGCTGCGACAGGTATTTTATCCTGGCAGGTACTATGGATATCCCTGATAGTACATTCGTGGGCGGTCTGGAGGATCGGGAAAATTATAAGTCCGCACTATCATTTGCTTTCGCATACCATTCCAGCCCTTACCGCTTTTGAGCAGCGCCTTTCGATGATCACGACCAAGGGGTTTGAAGATGCCCGGCTGGTATCCTTGCAAAAGGAATGCTTTTATGAAGCGCAACCTGCTTCACAATTTATTGAAAAATTAAAAAAGATTCTTGGCAGATTTGATTTGCGCCATAATCCCCTGGTTCATTTCCCGCTTAATCTGATGTTCTTTTGGGATTGGCATCAATACAGGCAGTTGTTTCATTTGCACCGGCAGATACATGGAAAAATATCCCATTGGATTGCAGCGTTTTCTGAAATGGAGGCCCTCAGCTCCTTAGCGAATTTATCTTTTAACAACCCGGACTGGTGTTTTCCCCTGATTAAAGCGTCCTATTTCACTTTCAGGAGCAGGGAATTGGGCCATCCGCTGATCCGGGAGAAAAAACGGGTTTGTAATGATGTCGCGTTGCATGGGCAGGGTAAGATGATGTTGATAACCGGATCTAATATGGCTGGGAAAAGTACCTTTCTCCGGACCGTTGGCGTGAATGTTGTACTGGCAATGGCGGGAGCGCCGGTATGTGCAAAGTATATGGAGGTATCCATAGTGAATGTGATCAGTAGTATGCGGATCGCCGACAATCTGGAAGAGAATATTTCCACTTTTTATGCCGAACTGAAAAAGCTGGAATGTATTATTAAAAGATCGAAAAAACATGAAAATAACCTGCTGCTGCTCGATGAGATTTTAAGAGGAACCAATTCCAATGACCGGCATACGGGATCCCGCGCGCTCATCAGACAATTGCTGCAGGAAGATGCGGTGGGCATTTTGGCAACCCATGACCTGGCACTTACGGACATGGCTGCGCAATACCCCCGGGGAGTAATCAATTATTATTTTGATGTACAGGTTCGGGAAGAGAAGTTGTTTTTTGACTATCAGTTGAAGACTGGGGTCTGTACCAGCATGAATGCTTCTTTGCTTATGCGTAAAATAGGGATTGATGTCTAATTTTTTGTTAAATTGAAACCGCTTGTAAAAGAGTTGACAGGCTAGTTCGTATTTAAAGTTACATTTGCTGTGCCCTTTTGTTGTAATTTGGGCGCGCCCTCTGGTTATAGACCGGAGCGTCTTGAGAATTAAAAACCATATAATGAAACTTAAATTTGTTATTCCCTCTGTTTTGGTCGTGGTTGCTGCCGGGATACTTGCTTTTGAGAGTTATAGTAAAAATCATATTGCGTCTGATTCTACAAATAAACAACAGGTTATTGCCGATATTGTAGGGCAGGTGCTTGAAAAATTCCACTATTCTCCCAAAAAGATTAACGATGATTTTTCAAAAGAAGTATTTCATAAGTACTTGAAAGATCTGGATAATGAGAAAAAGTTTTTTTTCAGATCAGACATAAACTATTTAAAGAAATATGAAACGACTATTGACGATGAGATCAACGGGAAGCAGCCCCTCCTGTTTTACCGCGAGGCGGATTCTATCTTGAATTTACGAATGACGTCGGCAAAAGAACTTTACCCGCTTTTATTATCAAAACCTTTTGACTTTACCCTGGAGGACAGTATCCAGTTGGATCGCAGTAAATTGGATTATCCTGTTGATAAGCAAGATCGTAAGGCCGTATGGGAGAAGATGTTGAAGTACAGGACCATGAACAAACTTATGGATCTGAAGGAGTCGCGTTCTAAAGCCGTAGATACGGCTTCGATAAAAAAGAAGGATGACAAAGCCCTGGAGGCGGAAGCCAGGGAGGATATTCAAAAAACGTATGATCTGTATTTCAAGCGGATGCATTCTCATTTTACCAATGAGGAACGATTCAGTGATTTTCTGAATACAGTGGCCGGCTGCATGGATCCTCACACCAATTATTTTTCTCCTAAAGATCGCCGCTATTTTGATGAACAAATGTCCGGTACCTTTTACGGGATAGGCGCTTTACTGACCCAGGCGGATTATAACGTGAAAATTGAAAGTATTGTTACCGGAGGGCCCGCCTGGAAACAAGGGGAACTGAAGGCCGGGGATATTATACTAAAAGTGGGGCAGGGAGAAGAAAAGCCTATAGACATGACGGGATATACTACAGAAGATGCAGTAAAGATCATCCGTGGTAAAAAAGGAACCGTGGTAAAATTGACTGTCAGGCATTTAGACGGGACCATTCAAACCATCCCGATCACTCGTGATGAGGTGAAAATTGAAGCTACCTTTGCACATTCCTATGTAATTAATAAGGAGGGGCACAAGATTGGATTTATCGTTTTACCCGAATTTTATTTTAATTCCAAGCAAAGGACCGGTCCCGGAAGTAGCGCTTTTGATGTACATCAGGAGATCAAAAAGCTTAAGGCACAAAGTGTGGACGGGATTATTTTGGACCTGCGTCTGAATGGAGGCGGATCTTTGGGAGACGCTATTGACATGGCCGGACTTTTTATTCCGAAGGGACCCATTCTTCAGGTCCGTGATAGAAGCGGCAATATAGCAGTGCTAAAGGACCATGACCCGGATGTAGCTTATTCAGGCCCTTTGGCTATTATGGTGAATGAATACAGCGCTTCGGCCTCTGAGATCCTGTCGGCTGCCATGCAGGATTATAAAAGGGCGGTCATTATCGGTAGTAAAACTACTTTTGGGAAAGGAACGGTACAGCGTATGATCCAGCTTTCGGACCTCCTTTCCCAAAATCAGAAAGAGGTTTTTGGCCCCTTGGGGGCATTGAAACTGACTATCCAGAAATTTTATAGAATCAGCGGCGGCTCTACCCAGCTTAAGGGGGTATCATCAGATATTGTACTGCCGGATCCTTATTACAGCATAGGGGAGCGTAAAAGTAAAGATGCGCTTCCCTGGGACCATATCAGGAAGGCGGATTATACCACCTGGAGCAATCCTGTGAATGTACCCTATCTCAAGGAGAAAAGCGCTCAGAGGCTGGCCCGTTCAGAAGTGTTCTCTTTAATTAAGAAGAACATCGGTATTATTAAACATATTGATGATGAAAAGAAGGTGCCTCTTAAGCTTGAAGCATACAAGGCATTGCAAGATTCCAACTCACATGCTTTAAAACGGGTGAACAAATTGGATAAAATGGAATCCCCATTAGATTTGGCCAATCTGAAAGAGGATCTGGCTGATATTAATAAGGATTCTGTTCTGGCTAAGAGGAACCGGGATATGCTCAAAGCCTATAAAACCGACCCTTATCTTCATGAGGCTGTGAATGTAATGAATGATATGATCGCAGAACCCCGGCTGGAAAGCCATAAATTGACCAAGGCGAAGACGACAGATCAGGATAGCCAGGAAAATTGAATATTTTGGTAAATATCCGGATGGAGGCTCTTGGCTACAGGGCAGCTGCGCGCCCATTTTTCCAGAAGCTCCCGATCATGGGGAGCCGAAGGCGCGGTATCGGGAAAGCGGACGGCCACCTTGATTTCCGATATGCGGCGCGGGTTTGCGGCCATTATCTTTTCGATGTCTATTTCGGTACCTTCCAGTTGCCAGCCCCTGTCCCTGGCCTTAATTCCCATGATGGTCATCATGCAGGAACCGAGTGCAGTGGCTACCAGATCTGTAGGGGAAAATTTTTCCCCTTTGCCGTTATTGTCAGTGGGAGCATCTGTTTGTATGGTGGTTTGAGATTTTAAATGAGTGGCTTCCGTTCTTAAGTTGCCGGAATAAGTTATTTTTGAGGTCATAATATATAAATTTGCGTAAATTTACGTTACTATTTGTAATAAATCCCTTTATTGTGAAACGATTCTTAATCACCATACTTTTAATAAATCTAGCCCATATCGCTTTTTCCCAGGATCGTTCAAATCAGCAGGATATCAAAAGGATCAGGCCTTCACAGGTACCCGAATTTAATTATGAAAATACGGATCCCTATAAGCATGAATTTGATGTGGGGGGGCGGCTCAATACCAATGGATGGAGCGTTTATCTCGAACTGGAGAAGCAGCATAATGAAAAGATACGAAACCTATACCAGTTTGAGGTGGGAGAGATCAAGCATCCGAAAGAAGATAAAAGATCCCGTACGCAAATTTCTCAGGGGCCATGGGGGCCTTATTATTCTAATGCCCGTCCTTATGTTTACGGGAAACGAAATGTCTTTTATCAGATAAAGCTGGGCTATGGGCAACGTCGTACTATTGGCGGCAAAGGGACTAAAAACGGAGTAGAGGTTTCGGCTATTTATATGGGGGGCATTTCAATAGGTTTAATAAAACCTTATTACCTTGAATTAGTTGATTCTACAGGCAGTGATGTCTTTTATGCCAAATATTCTCCTGATAATGAAATAGACTTTTTGGATCCGAACAATATTCTGGCAGGTGGCGGATTTAAGAGGGGCTGGAACGAAGTGGTGTTTGATCCCGGTCTATACGCCCGCCTGGGCATGCGCTTTGACTGGGCAGAATTCAACCGGTTCGTAAGTGCGGTCGAAGTGGGTCTTTCAGGTTCTTTTTATGCTAAGGAGGTACAGATCATGGTAAACAACCCGGGTTCTAAATTCTTTTACGGCGCCTATGTGAGTTTACTTTTTGGCAAACGCTGGTAGGTCGGTAAGCGCTTTGGTACTGCGTACATATTGCTATACTTTTGTAGAAAATTATTTGTAATGAGTTGTACAGTAACTATTGATAAAGATACTCCAACCCCTGCAACACGGACAAAAAAACCGGATTGGTTACGCGTTCGCCTGCCTACGGGTGAGAAATACCGGAATTTACGACATATAGTAGACGATCATAAACTCCATACCATTTGCCAGAGTGGAAATTGCCCCAACATGGGCGAATGCTGGGGAGCAGGTACCGCAACTTTTATGATATTGGGAAATACCTGTACCCGAAGTTGCGGTTTTTGTGCGGTGGCCACCGGCCGGCCGGATCCTATAGATTGGGGAGAACCCAAAAGAGTAGCCGAAGCGATACAGTTAATGGGTGTGAAACATGCTGTTCTTACGTCGGTAGACCGTGATGAACTGAAAGATGGCGGCTCTGTTTTATGGGCAAATACGGTACGGGCGGTGCGGAATCTGAACCCCGGGACAACACTGGAAACCTTGATCCCGGATTTTAAAGGGATTAAAGAGAATATCCAGAGGATAGTGGAAGTGGCTCCTGAGGTGGTTTCTCATAATGTGGAAACGGTGGAGCGATTGACGCGGAAGGTGCGTATTCAGGCAAAATATCGCAGGAGCCTGGAAGTGATCCGCTATTTGAAAGAAAAGGGCATGCGTACCAAAAGCGGGATCATGCTGGGATTGGGAGAAGAAAAAGGAGAAGTGGTAGCGGCTATGCAGGATTTATATGACAATGGTTGTGACGTGGTCACGTTAGGGCAATATCTGCAACCTACACCCCGCCATCTCTCGGTTGAGCGCTTTATTACACCGGCTGAATTTGCCGAATACAAGGGAATAGGCTACAAAATAGGTTTTGATTTTGTTGAAAGCGGTCCCCTGGTCCGTTCTTCTTATCATGCAGAGCGCCATATCCATAGCGGCAGAGCGGCCTACTTTAAGAGCCTTCGGAATTAAATCGTCGTTTGAGAACAGCGGAGTTATTAAACCGGAAGTAATAGTTTGTAACCGTAGCAAGAAAATAAGTTGTGTCATGCAAAAGCCCTACCGATGCCTGAAACACATCATCCATCCCATTTGAACCGGCCCTTTCAAGTTTTTTTTATTTCAAGCCTCCTTTATAATTGTATCTTAAAAAAATCAGCATTATCAACATCCTCCTTTCTATATTTAATCAAATAATAGTAGAAAATAATGAAACTATACAAAGTGGATCAGGGAATTCTTTTGGAAAAAGGAGATGATTACTTCTTCATTCATGATTCATGGGATTCGCTGGTCAACAATGTGCATTTATTTAAGATACTATCCGATCGATCTTCCTCTTATGCGTCTTTATCAAAAGAGGAAGCTTTGGATCTGATCGGCTCATCGCTTCTTCCTCCTATAGGAAGCCAGGAAGTATGGGCGGCAGGAGTTACTTATTTACAGAGCCGTGATGCCCGTATGGAAGAAGCCAAGGCGGCAGGGGGAGGCGACTTTTATGATAAGGTATATGATGCGGAGCGCCCGGAGTTGTTTTTTAAGGCCTTGCCGCATCGGGTGGCGGGGCCGGGACAGGCGGTATATATACGTGAAGACTCAACCTGGAATGTCCCTGAGCCGGAATTGACCC
>CAYZGR010000049.1:0-23365 GCA_964478125.1 uncultured Chitinophagaceae bacterium
CATTTCCCCTGGGAATTATGGGAAAAGGATAATTTCCCAAAAAATCCCGAACCACCTCCGAAGAAGAAAAGGCATACTCCTCTGATTCAATAGCCGGATAATTCCCCCAATTAGATAATGTTTTTCTCATTTTTTCTCCTTCCTAATAAAAACGTCTATTTGAGAATCAGGGACCTTTGTTGCTAACGGGATACGATCCACCTGCTCATACTCCTTTTGTAACTCATCCCTTATTTCAAACGGGAAAAAATTATTGTGATCAGGTAAATATTCAAATATAACGAGGTCATAATAATTATTCTTTATTCTATTCTTATACATCATAAGTTGTTTCTCGAACATTCCCACATTTTTATGATACCAGAGGGGAATATTCGGACCAGTCTCGGGAATATATCCCATAACACACTCAATAGGAGTGAGTTCACTCATGTTCAACAAATGGATCTGACTCCCTTTTTCTTTTACGATTGCCAAATTCATGATCCTGTCTATTCCATCAACACTTTCCTGAGGAAGATAAATATGCTTAAATGGCTTCCGGTGTCCCAAAACCAACTGGTGATTCTCACTATCCCTATACTGCCTCGGGTTTACCAGGTAGGAATCAATAGAAACCTCATTATCATCTACATGTGTTAAGGTGGGAAAATGCTTTACGATGACAGAGTTAACATAGCGCCATGGATGCTGCGACCACCAAAGGAGAACTAAGATGGAGGTCAGGCCGATCACAATTGGTTTTCTAAAATTAATTCGTTTGTCAAAGTTTGAGAGTGTGGCAATATATGCAATTGCAAAACTATGAAAAAAGATATTTCCGTCTTCAGGTACATAACTCGTGACCTGGATAATTGAAGCCTGAAACAAAATGCCCAAGGTCAGTATCGTAAATAATATTGTCTTCTTATCAGATAAGAATCGTTTTAGATCCCTTGTCTTGGAAATTAAAATAAGTACAATTATTAAGATATAAAACTTTAGCCAGGGAGAATCCTTTAGAAAAACATTAATAACGTCATAAAACGACAAGCGATCATAGTGCGGCGGCTGGCCGTAATTAAACCAATATCCAATATGGTACGGAATGAAAGGCAGAAACACGCACAAAGCAATTAAAATATAAAAACCAATAAACCATACTACCGGCATTATCCTTTTCTCATAGATCACATGAGCTAGTATTACGGCTAATGCAATAAGAAGAGCCAGCACTCCAGAATCCTGTTTGGTAAAAAAGGCTAAAAAGGTAAAAAAGGACGACAGAAATAAGTATCCGTTCCTGGTTTTTCTACCTTCACCGAATATATACTTTAGTAAGAATGCCATCCCAACCAACTCGAATACGATAACAGTATGATTATACCATGGCCAATAATTTAAATAAGAATAAGAAATTAAGAATATTAATAGGCACAAAAACCTAAAAGGAGGAAATATCTTAAGAGATCGTAATATGGAGCGAAAGGAAAATGCCGAAATAATATTAATAAACGCCTGAGCTTTTATCAAAGTAAACAAATAGGGACCAAAAACCTTGAAAAAGAAGGCCGGAATGATCCAATAAGCAAATCCCATTGGAAGCCCAAAATCTTTATAAGGTATTTGGCCCAAATATAAACGATATGCTCCTTCCCATGACAAATAGGTTGTTCCATTTGTAGAAAAATTTCTAAATACCGGAGAAATAGAAAAAACCAGGATAATAATGCACTCCAAGATAAATACATGGGTATTCTTTAATAAGAACGGTTGCTTATTATTTGATTTGGTCTTCATCTAAAGAAATTAAATAGGTTATTAAAGTTTAGGGGGAGTTTAAAATCTCGCTCTTTACGTTATTGTAGGAAAAAATTGTGGGTTTCATGAATTGGCTTTCCAAAGCAGTTCCGTTCGGCTTATTGAGACTGCTTCGTTTCATCCGCAATAACATAGGATCTGAAAAATATTTCTTTAAGCCCGGCCTTATATTCATAATAAAAAAGATAAATTATTCCCAACTATTGGGTAGCCAACATCCTATTCCGGCATAAAATGAAAATCCTTAAAATAAATCAGGAAATAAAAACTCAATACCCAAAGCACCATACATATCTGAATAAAGCGATCTTCATAAAAAACCCGGATAGGAGATCTTGTAGTTTTATTTACATAGATCAGCTGCAAATAGCGCATCAATCCTGCGCCTACAAACACCGTGGTATAATAAAGACGGTGGGTATCCATTCTCCGGTTCACTTCGGGAGAAAGCGTATACATTAAATAAGCCACCATGATAATGGCAGAGGTGACAGCAATAGCTATGTTCAGAAAATCTGTATTATATCCGGAAAGAGCGGATCTCATGATTCCACCGGAATGCTCCTTGATCAAGAGGTCATCTCTTCGTTTACCCAGGGTCAGGAAGAGGGACAGAAGGAAAACAATAATTATCAGCCATTGTGAAATATCGACCCTTGCCAATATACCGCCGCCTTTTACTCTTAAAATAAAACCTGTGGATATGATCAGAATATCCAGTATAGAGATATTTTTTAGCCCAAAAGAATAGCCTATATTCAATAACCAATAAGCAGTCAGAATAACCAAAAACCGAAAACCACAATACCAACCCAACATTAACCCTAGGCCAAAACAACACAACATCAAAGCAATTGCAAAACGAATAGAGATCTTTCCTGACGCCATTGGCCTGTAGCGTTTTACCGGATGCAGACGGTCTTTTTCCAGATCCTTATAATCATTCAAGATATAAACACCGCTTGCCACAAGAGAAAAGGCAACCACTCCTAAAGTGACTTCCCACAATTTTGTCCACATAAACAATTCTCCCGCAAAGAACAAAGGAATATATAAAAAGAGATTCTTTGCCCAATGTGCTGCCCTCATGGTCATGGCCAGATCTTTTATATGGGATAAGAGACCTGCGGAAGAGGGATATTGTCGTGATGCTGTTTTTATATCCTTTTCCATACGCCCTCCTCAAAATTATAACGTTTGATTACACGGGCCGGATTACCGGCTACCACACTATGGTCCGGAACCGATCGGGTAACCACGCTGCCTCCCGCTACAACAACGTGTTTGCCTATATGCACTCCTGCGGTGATCACCGCATTAGCGCCAATCCAACTATCGTCTCCAATGGTAATTTTTCCTGTGGTGCAAAGCTGGTCCTTTATAGGCACATCAGGATCCTCGTAACCATGATTTAAGCCGGATACCACCACATGCTGCGCAAAGATGACATTCCGACCGATCGTCACGGGACCGATGACCACATTGTTTAATCCAATAAAGCTCTTTTCGCCGATCAGCACATCTCCCATGCCATTGTTGATCACCGAAAAATCTTCGATTACCACACCATCTTCCAGAATAAACTTATTAAAAGGCAATACATCCTTCCTGACCGTTGAACGAATGAGGGCTCCCTTGCCCTTTTTATGATAGAAGGGATTGACAAAACGCCTTACCCACCAACGGGGACGAGATTCACCCGATGGCATAAGCATCCACAAGATACGTTGCTTTGCAGCAGGATTGTTCTTTATTTTAGCAGCCAGGCTCATTTTGCAGCTCCATTGTATTTTCGATAGCAATGTAAATATTATTCAGAATGTTTTCCCAACTATGGCTTTGAGCCAACCTTATCCGACCCACACAGCCTTTACTCCCCGTCTGTAAAGCTTGCTCTATGAGCTCAACATAGTCTCCACCTGCCTCTGCCATCCAAACATACCCCTCAAAAGGCCGCATTCCAATAGTACGCGTTGCCACAACCGGTTTACCCATCGCCAGATATTCATCTATTTTCAGGGGATAATTGCCGATCGTAATATCATTAATGACCTGCAGATTCAGACATACATCCATTGACCGGATATATGCCGGGATTTCGTCTATGGTTTTCCGGCCACAGAAAATGACATTCTCCATCCGGTGCAGCACACTATTCTGAAAAACTTCATCTTCCGGTCCTACGAGGACCATTGTCCATTCGGGTTTTGCCGCTGCTATGCGGATAAAAGCATCCAGATCCAGACGGGCCGAGGTAAGACTTCCCACATAGCCGATTACCGGTTTGCTAACCTTTTTAAGTTCTAAAGGGGTCTCATGGGCTTTGTCTGCATCAAATAAGTGGATATCTATACCCGACCCGACATTATATATATGCTCATTATAAGGTTTTAGCAGGCTCATTAGGTGATCTGAATGGGTTACGATCAGATCCGACTTCTGAGCCAGACGGGGTTCCAGCACCTGACCATGCTTTTGCCAATAGTCCACCCCTAGTATATAATCTCTATCGTAATATAAATATACAGCCGGTTGTAACAATTCTTTCAAATAAAATCCTCTAAAAAGGTCCTTGTCATTTATCAGTATAAAATCTGAGAAACCAAGCCGGCGCATCACAGAACGAATAGAAGAAGCTACTCGTTTATTGTTCAGATAATTTAACCAGGAAAATATTTTGGTACTGGGAATCCAATTAACCGATTCCAGTATTTTTGACGGATAAAAGTTCCATAAATTCGGGGCAATCTTCACTAAATCTACTTTCTTTCCCTTGATCACCTCCAGATGCCTTTGTAAAAGAGGGTCATTTTTACGGGTTATGAGCGTCTTCCGATCCAACGGCGGATTGACATATAATACCCTGTTCTGTCGGGCCAGCTCTCTCGCCACATACTTTGAAGTACTGCTTAGCGGCGTGTACCAGGGGTTTAAGCTAATAATGAGGAAATCCCTGTTTTTCATACTGTTATAATAAAGGCTTCTAAAAATGAGATCAAAGAAGATCCTAAAAAGTTCCTGTCCTCCTCAAAATTAATGAGGCAGGGTCAATGAAAAAAGGGGGGGTTCGCCAAATGATGATAATTATTAGTAAACGTAACAAGCCAGAAAAAAATAACTTCAGGAAAGGAGTTTCTGGCGGAGAAGGAATTCTATTTTTCGGTTTACATCCAGCAATTTGCTGGTCATTTCTTTTTGCTCCTTCAAGGAAAAGTACACGTCGCTGGCTTTATTAATGTTTTTTATCATGTTCTTTTCATCCCATGGTTTAGAAAAATACCTGTATACGTGCCCTTTATTGATAGCATCTATCACCGCCTGCATATCAGAATAACCGGTAAGCAGCATGCGTATAGGCTCGGGATGCTCCTCAAGAATACTCTCAAAAAACTCAATCCCTGTCATTTCGGGCATACGCTGGTCCGAAATAATCACCTGGATATCATTCTCATCCAGAATCCGCCGCGCCTCCATCGTACTTGATGTTGTATAGATATGGTATAGTCTTCGAAAACTTGCCTTAAATGCTACAAGATTGTTTACCTCATCGTCAATATATAGCACTTTGATCTTTTCCTTCATATTCATGATATAGTAAAGATATTGTAAATTGCGGGTTTTCAAAAAGATCTATACATTTTTTTATTGCAAAAATGATACCTAACTTTACTAAATAATGGTAAATTAAGAGCCAACCTGGCAAAGATAGCATCTTATAACCTATAAATAACTCATGGCACCCGATAAATTACAAGTTTTAAAAAAAGGCAGATCTCTATATACCAGGGCGTCCCCTCAAACCCTTTGTCCTTCCTTCTTCAGGCTTAAAGATCAAAAGGACGAAGCCGCGCTTGCCCGGCTGCTTTCGGAAAGCCCTTCTATCCACATATGTGACACTATAGACTCCCAGTTAAAAGAACTGATCAAAATCCGGAACCCTTCTCACAAATTTGATAGCAAGAGCATAGCAGAAGCAATCCATGCTCATCTGGCCCCTTATCCAGCATGGGCATATGGCGTATGGGTCTACTATCCCTGGAATGAAAAGCTGGTCCATATCCTGGACGAGGAAGAATTCATTGAACTCAGGACCAATCGGAATCTATACAAGATCACTCCTGAAGAAAGAATACGATTATCCACAAAAAAGATAGGAATCATCGGGCTCTCTGTAGGGCAATCCGTATCACTTACTCTCGCCATGGAAAGGTCTTTTGGAGAATTACGCATCGCCGATTTCGATACCCTCGACCTGAGCAACATGAACCGACTGCGTACAGGACTATACAATCTTGGACTCCCTAAAACCACAATTGTAGCTCGGGAAATTGCCGAAATAGACCCTTTTTTGAAGGTTACCTGCTTTCCTGAAGGAATTACAGAGCATAATATAGCGGATTTTTTACAAAAAGGAGGTCCTTTAGACATATTAATAGATGAATGTGATAGCCTGGATATAAAAATTTTGTGCCGACAAAAGGCACGAGCCCTACGGATTCCAGTTTTAATGGACACCAGCGATAGGGGAATAATAGATATTGAACGGTTTGATTTGGAAAAGAATAGAGCTGTTCTTCATGGCCTGGTAAATGATCTGGATCCTGAAAAATTAAAGAAGTTGACAAACGAACAAAAGATCCCGTACATATTAAAAATGATAGATGTTGATCACCTTTCGTCAAGGTCAAAAGTATCTTTAATCGAAATAGGACAAAGTATTAATACCTGGCCACAGCTGTCCTCTTCCGTTGTTATAGGTGGCGGCGCCACGGCAGACGTTTGTAGGAGAATACTTACAGATCAACTCCATATTTCAGGGAGATATTATTTTGATTGTGAACATTCTATCTCTGATCCGGAAGCCGGGAAGAGAAAGAAATCAGTAATCACTAATCCTTATCTCCCATTGACCCTTGAAAAGATGTTGAAAATATGCACTTCACAATCTCAAGCAATTAATAACTCTAAGCTTCATGAATATCAAATTCACCCTGATAATCGTACCATAACCAGTATTGTGGAAGCTGCAGGTAAAGCGCCTTCATCAGGCAACGATCAACCTTGGCAATGGATGTATATAAACGGTTCTCTTTATTTATTTCATGATATTTATCGCTCATATTCATTTGGAGATTACAAGAATATCGGTTCTTATGAATCACTTGGAGCATCCATAGAGAATCTGATATTAGGAGTTCATAAAGAAGGCATTGAAGCTTCCGTACAATTGTTCCCCGACCCCAATCATCCCATTTTAATAGCAAAGATTCAATTTTACAAAGATCCACTTTATTTAACAGAACCTCACATTGAAGATAAGCTCTATTTTTCAATAAATACAAGATGTACAAATAGGAAAATAACTCCCCGTGTACCATTAGAAGAAAGGATTTATAAACAATTAAAGGATATAGTTGAAACGGTTCAAGGAGCATCGGTATCCTTCATCACGGAGATAGAGCAATTGAAAGAAATAAGTAAAATAATTTCTTCCATAGATCGGTTACGAATTATACACCCCCACGGCCATTATGATTTCTTCCATAGAGAAATGAGATGGACGAAAGAAGAAGTCGTAACAAAAAGAGATGGAATGGATATAGAAACTCTTGAAATACCCAAATCGGCCTTGCCTGCCCTTAAAATAGTAGCTGATGATGATGTAATTAACATGATACGCGATATTGATGGAGGACAATTATTTAAATCTGTATCTATAGATAATGTGACTGCCGCCTCTGCAATGGGATTTCTAACTATAGAGGAACATTCTCCTACAGGATATATAAATGGAGGGAGAGCTCTACAGAGACTTTGGCTAAAAGCGACACAATTAAATGTGGCGCTGCATCCACTAATAGCTCCCTTATATCTTTTCCCCCGGATCCTTTATGGAGAAGGCGAAGGGCTGACAGATAATATGATAAAAGAATTATATTTATTAAGGAAACGTTTTGAAAAGATATTTAATTGCAGCGAAAAACGAAATGAGATTTTTCTTTTTAGGATTTTCCCGGATAGCCCGGTCAAAACTCGTTCATTAAGGCGCAAAATAGATGATATATTAACGATAATAGACTAAATTAGGACACAGGATGGTTTCATCAGTCAGAATTAGGGCATTTAGAGCTCCAGATGATTCAGACTCCAGCCATAGGTTTATGGAAGGACATCGACGGGTTTTGGATATCTTTGGGATTAAAAAGGTTACATCCTCTAATGAAGAATGGGGGGACCAAAAGAATGTTTTCGTTATCTTGGTGGACTCCCCTGATGGGAAAAGGGTATATGGAGGCGCAAGAATTCATGTTGCCGATGGCATTCACAGGTTACCGGTAGAAGATGCAACCGGCGATATGGATCCTCAAATCTATAAAATGGTCGACCAGTTTTCTAAAGAAGGGTGTGGCGAATTATGTGGCCTGTGGAATTCCAGGGAAGTAGCAGGCCTTGGAGTTGGGAGCTTCTTCGCAACCAGGGCGGGAATCGTCATATCTCAACAAATCGGAATAAAATATTTATTTGCCCTCTGTGCACCTTACACTGTAAAATTTTCAAAATGGATGGGGTGTGAAGTAGTCGAATCCCTAGGAAATAATGGAACCTTTTATTATCCAAAAGTAGACTTATTAGCAACTGTAGTTCTATTGGAAGACACTCAGAGCTTACGAACTGCCAACCCCTCAGAAAGAGAGAAGGTCTTTGATCTAAGAAAAAAACCAGTCCAATTGGTTACTGAAAAGGTAAGAGGCCATAATAGAACCGTAAGCATACAATATGAACTATCATTAGAAAACGTGTCTACAGAAGAGTTTAAAATTAAAGCGAAAGAAAAGGGCCCTAAACAAAAATATTTATCTGCTAGAGGGCAATACTCGCGTCCTTATATCTTCACAGAAAAAGATAACAAGTAAATCATGCCAATGAGAATAAATACATACACATCATTAGCATGTATGTTGATCTTATTTATCTCTCTTCCGTCTACAGTATTTTCCCAAGAATCCATTATAACTTTTCATAATAAAGAGGAAAAGTTAATTAACAAAAAAATACAGATCCTAACAGATAAAAAGGGTACGCTCAATATCTATGATATCCTGCATGATAGTTCTTTTGAAGTAAACAATTCGACAATAATCAACAAATACTTTCATTCAAGATATACTTACTGGCTAAAATTCAAGCTGACTAATGCATCTGCTGAGGAGAACTTATATCTAAGTGTAGACGCTCCCATATTGAATAAATTAACCTTCTTTAAAATAAAAGGAAATAAAATACTCTTCTCTAAAAAGACGGGTATTGATTATCCATTTAAGAAAAGAGAAACGACTCAGACAAGGTTCATTTTCGATTTATTAATTCCGCCGGGAGATACGGCATTATATTATTTAAAGATTAAGAATATATCCCCTCTCAATTTAACACTAAGTATAAGCAATAAGAGTACCATTATTCATAATTATTTTAAAAGAAATATAATAGCAAGTTTATATTTAGGTATTATGCTATCCTTATTTCTTTATAATTTATTTCTTTACTTTTCGTTAAAAGAGAGAAGCTATCTTTATTACATTATATATACCTTGTTTATATTCTTAACCCAAATTTCTTTGTTTGGATATACGTATAAAATTCTATGGCCAAATTCGCCTTCATTCAATAACTTAACAATTGTATTATTTCCGGCTATAAGTGGGATTTTTGCTATCTTATTTTCTAAGAAGTTTCTAGAAACGAAGAAGAACAACCCCACTTTGGATAAAGGATTTAATATTTTCATCGTCCTTTATGGAACTATCTTTATACTTTCTCTTATCGGGTTCTCCTATATTAGCTACAGATTAATTGACATCGTTGCAATGGTGGTTTCTTTATATGCTCTGGCAACTGCCATATACATGATAAGCAGGGGGTATAAAAGTGCCATACTATATCTCGCTTCTTTTTTAATGTTTATTCTGGCAATTTGTATTTTTGTGTTAAAGAACGCCGGAGTCTTCCCTAAGAATTTGTTTACAGATTACAGTTTGTTTTTTGGAACATCTTTACAGGCTATCCTTCTTTCCTTTGCCCTTGCTGACAAGATCAATGAATACAGGAGGGAAAAAGATCGTGCTCACCTGGCGGTATTACGAGCTGTTCAAGAAAAGGAGGAATATGTCAGACAAGAAAATGTTGTACTGGAAGCCAAAGTAAAGCAACGAACAGCAGATCTGGTAAGATCAAATGACAATCTGCAAAAAAGCAATACAGATCTGAACATTGCATTAGAGAATCTGAAAAAAGCAGAAACCCAACTGGTACACGCAGAAAAAATGGCATCCCTCGGTCAATTGACGGCAGGTATCGCTCATGAGATCAATAACCCCATTAATTTCGTCAAATCAAACGTTCAACCCTTAAAAAGAGACTTGAACGATTTATCCCAGTTAATTATAAAATATAAGCAAATCAACAAAAATAATATAGATGAGAAACTAAAGGAAATAAGTGCTTTTGTCAGAGAGATAGACCTTGATATTTTAGAGGAAGAAATTCCCATCCTCATTTCAGGTATTGAAGAAGGTGCGGACCGCACCATTGAAATCGTAAAAGGGTTACGCGAGTTTAGTCGATCGAATGAAAATGTCGTAAAAAAGATCGATATTCATGCCGGCATTGAATCCACTCTTGGACTGCTGAAAAAGATTATTCCCAACAACATCACCGTTAAGAAAGAATACGGGCCACTCCCTCTGATTGAAGGATATCCGGGTCAGCTCAATCAGGTCTTCGTTAATTTACTGACTAATGCCGCACAAGCCATTGAAGAAATCCCCGATCGGGAAAACCAATACATTGCCATTAAAACAAAAAGTAAGGATGCATATGTAGCCATTCATATTTCAGATACCGGTCCGGGAATCCCCGAAGAGGCTAAAAATAAAATATTTGATCCTTTTTTCACCACTAAAGATGTAGGAAAAGGCACGGGTTTAGGACTCTCAATTGTATATAGCATTATAGAAAGGCATGGTGGAGATATAAAAGTTATTTCCGAAAAAGAAAAAGGCACCGAATTTATAATAACATTACCTGTTACCCAGCCTTTCTCGGAGGAACCCGATCTAAATAAAAACTATTCGTAAATTTGTATAAAAAAACTTGAAACCGAAACTTAGCAAAGCAGGAACCCAAATAGTAAAAACCAAACCAAAAATGTCACATACATTTCAATAATTAAAATATCAATTATAAAAACTAAATCCAAAGTAGGGGTCTAATAAAATCCGGAGTTTAAAAATTGATTATTGTTTGATCCTTTAAGTCCTTACTTTGAACGTTTTAGACAAAAATTGCCCAAACATTTCGCTTAAACACCTAAAACCCCATACAGGATGAAAAAAATCCGAATACTGTATATAGATGATGAACGACACAATTTAAGCGCCTTTCGGGCTGCTTTCAGACAAAAATATGAAATATATACCGCCATAGGAACTTTAGAGGCACGTAAGATACTGGAAGAAGTGGATATCCATATTATAATTGCAGATCAACGGATGCCCGGGGCTACGGGGATTGAGTTCTTTGATTCCATAAAACAATCTTACCCGGATGCGATCAGAATATTGATCACGGCTTACACGGAGGTGGACGCCTTGGTGGACGCCATAAATAAAGGGCAGATTTATCGTTTCATCAGAAAGCCATGGGATTATTTCGATCTTCAAAATACCATTTCTAATGCCTATGAAATTTATACCACCAAGAAACGGCTTGATCAGAAAATAAATGAGCTGGGTAAGGGACAAAATGAGCTCAACCGGTTTATCACTAGTATGTCAAAAGACCTTCGCGCTCCTGTACTATCCGCATTGGGAATTGTTAATTTATCCAAACTGGATGAGTCCATATCGGATATCCGGAACCATATTCAAATAATTGAGGAAAAGCTTTTGCGCGTAGACGGCTTTATACAAAGAATCGTGGAATATCATAATAACACGGGTATGTATCCTGAATATAGAGAGATCCCTTTCCATACGGTAATAAGAGATTGCGTACGGTCCTGCAATGGCCGCGAAAATATTGCTTTTCAGATAGACGTAGACCAGAAAAATACGTTTTACGGGGATTTGTATCGTATCAATATCGTCCTGAGCAACCTGATCTCTAATGCCATCAAATTTAGCAATCCCAATGCAGATCAACCCGCTGTCAAGCTCCTGGCTACTGTGGGAGAAAAAGAGGCCATCATCCATGTGGAAGATAATGGCGTGGGGATAATGAAAGACCATCTGGATAAGATATTCAAGCTATTTTATCAATCCGGGGATGTGAACAGCGTAGGTTCCGGGATAGGTCTGTATATTGTAAAAGAAGCGATAATGAGAATGGGAGGAGCCATTTCCGTCTTCTCCACATATGAAAAAGGAACGAAGTTTGTTGTAACTATACCAAATTACCATCTTGAAAAATAACAAAGAGATATATTTCTTATTGATAGATGACAATAAGATAGATCTGTTATTCCATGAAAAGCTCATAAGGAATAAATCTCTGTCAGCGCATATCACTCCGCTTGAAAAGGCAACCGATGCATTGCAATTGCTACATATTCAACACAAAAATGAAACTATTCCTGAAAATATGGTCATTCTGCTGGATATCCAGATGCCTGTCATGAATGGTCTTGAGTTCCTCAGCCATCTTGAAAAGATGCCTGCAAGCGTACTACGTAAGATACGTGTTTTTTGTGTATCATCCGCATGGAATAACGCTACAATAAAACGCTGCGAATCACATCCATTAGTTAATGGTATATTAGATAAACCCCTGAACGCAGAGGAGTTGATCAAGCTACTAGAGTATACTGGCACAAACTGATTATAAATTATGGATTATAGTAAAAAGGATAGGATCATAAAGTCAATTGGAAGGTTGTTCGCCGGATAAATATTGCTTCATGCGCTGACGTTCCACTCTGATCAGCGGCATATACTGGTCCATCTCTTCCTGCATTTTATGAAGCAACGCTACTGCATGATCATTCCTTTCATCTCTTAAATATTCATAAGTCTCCTGTGCCAGGTCGGTTATCCAGGTCAGACCTACCATAGAGAAGTTTGGCTTTATCTTGTGAACCAGGTCCTTTAATCGGCCCCAATTGCCATTTTTCCTGGCCTGTTTAATCTCGATCCAATCTCCTTCCGTGCATTCAAGAAATATATCAAATAAACTCAATGCATAATTACAATTTCCCGAATACAATTTTTCAAGATAAGCCGTATCCAATTTCTTGTTGAATACAAAAGTTTTCTCCTTTTTTTCGTTCATATCATCCGTAGATTCTTCGTCATTAAGGTATTTTCCTAATATTCTCAGTAGCTGTTCCGGGGTATAAGGCTTGGGAAGCAGATCATTTATACCTGCTTTCTGAGCCCGCTCCACAATCTTTTCACCTACTGAAGCAGAAACCAATATCATAGGGGTGGCAGAATTGGGCCCTTCCGTTTCTCTGATCTCGGAAGCCACTTTCATACCCCCTATTTTAGGCAGCTTCATATCCATCAATATCAGGCTGTAATATTTTTCTTTGGCATATTCCAACGCTTCTTTCCCATCTCTGGCAATATCAAATAAAATCTTATTCTTTTTTAGCAAGATAGATAAATAATTGAGATTCATCTGATTATCCTCAACTACCAAGATCTGTATATCTTCACTTAAAGACAAATGATTTGCAGAAGCCTGATCTTTAACACTTTCAATCGGTTTGTTGGTATTATTAAAAGGGAGGGAAAACTTGAAAATAGTACCTTTCCCCAATGTGCTTGTCACGGTAACTTCTCCTCCCATCATCTCGGCCAGCCGTTTACAGATAAAGAGCCCGAGTCCGGATCCGCCATAATTAATTTGAGTGTCTTCATCTGCCTGAATGAAATCATCAAATATTTCCTCAACTTTTTCTTTCGAAATACCAATGCCTGTATCTTCCACTCTGAACTCTATCCATACAATATTTTCGTATGCATCAATAATTTTAGCGATCAGATTGATCTCTCCTCTGGGCGTGAATTTTTCTGCATTGGTAAGCAAATTCATGAGGATCTGATTCAAAAGTACGCTATCCCCCAGTATGAGCTTATCAATTTTAGGATCAATTTCACAATTGAGTTTGACAGGTTTTCCGCTAAATTTAAGACTAAAGGTATCCATGAGTGCCCGCAAAAGATGGGGGAGGTCAAACTCTTTTTGATTGATCTTTTGCTTCCCGGATTCTATTTTGGCAAAATCGAGGATCCCGTTTAACAAGTCAAGCAAAATATTGGAAGCGTTTTTAAGCACTTTCACATATTCTTCTTGTTCCGGATCCAGAGCCGTCTCTGTCAGTAGTAAGGTCATCCCGATAATGGAATTTAAGGGGGTACGGATGTCGTGGCTCATACTGGCCAGAAATTGCTGCTGTGCCAGTTGCGCTTCCTCCACTGTTTTTTTTGCGACCTCCAGTTCTTTTTGAACCCGCTTTTGCTCTGTAATCTCCGTCATGAAAAGCATACACCTCACAGATCGTCCTTTATTACCCACATTGCAGAAGGAATGGCACTGCAACCACTTCACACCTCCTCTCACTTTGAGTTCCAGTTCAAATGAATGTGCATTTTTGGTGATAATACCCGAATAATGATCTTTAAGATTGGCGATCATTCTACCCTTTCCCGACAGGCACATGTCCAGAAAATTGGTCTCCAAAAGCTCTTCTGCGGGCATGCCCGTAAGTTTACAGAAGAAAGGTGAAAATCGTTCAATATGCCCGTCTTCATTGAGCTCACAATAGGAAATATTGAAATTAGATAAAGTCTGAAAAAAAGATTTGTCAGGGTGATGAAGTGTTCTTACCGGCCTTTCTCCTTTCTCCAGGGCCGCCCGCATGGTAAATTTCCATATGGCGCCTAAAAATTGTTTTTCATCATTGAGAACAGGTATATAATCCAGTACCAGGTAAGAATCATCTTTCAAACAGATATCCAGACCAAAATACGCTTGTTTCTTTTCCACTATCCCTCTCATCTTGTAGGCATAATCATCGGGAAATTTGGCATATCCCTTTAAATAGTCCAGGGCATACAAAGCCGATTTTCCCAAAATAAGCTCATAATCGGGCCTGATAAACGGATGGTCCAGGGCGGAGTCATTGGTCCACCGGAGCTTATCCTCTTCGTCTGTAATGAGGATTCCCACATGAATATTATCGACAAAAGTCCGAAGCGGTAAATTAAAGATCTTCTCAAGAGAATCCGTATCGGGAACATGCGAATTCTTACTAATGGCCTCAGATTTGGTTTCCTTACCTGCTCTTTCTTCCGATACCGCGGAATGATCCGGTATCTTGTACGATCTTTCGCTCCCCGGAACAAATTTATTGTAACCTTCAGTCATAGGTGAAACTTTATTTTAAACAGATATCACCCCCTTTAAATGCTGAAAAAAGCTGTCTTTCTTTCTTAACGAGACCGGGATCATCTTATCATTACTCATGACCACTGCGGATCCGACCCCTTTGATGATCTTTTTCACATGGTTCATATTAATCAGGTAAGACTTATGAACCCTGAAAAAGCCCTTATCTTCCAAAAGAGTATCATATCCTTTGAGTGGTTTGGAAACCATCTGGACATTCTTCTCCCCTACTATATGGATCTTTGTATAACTGTCACTGGCTTCGCAATAAATGATGTCGTTCAGATTAACCAGCCGATAGCCATCGTTTGAAGGAATGACAATTTTGGAAAAGCCCTGATCTTTATTCTGTAAATATTCTTTCAAAACCGCAATCAACTCATTAGTCTGCTCCTTTGAACGCGGTTTCACCTTGGCTAACGCACTTTGAACCTCCTGGATGTTCAAAGGCTTCAGCAAATAATCCAGGGCTGCAAACTTAATAGCCTGGATGGCATATTCTTCATGAGAAGTAGTGAAAATAACGTCAAAATTGACCTTCTTAAACTGGTTTAAGATCTCAAACCCTTTTCTCGGGGGAAGCTCAATATCCAAAAAGAGTACATCCGGATTGGTTTGGCGGATAATCTCTACAGCACTTTCCACGGTTCCGGCAGTCCCAACAACCTCAGCCCCCTCACAATGGTCTTCCAAAATCGCCTTAAGAATTTCTATATTCCTGGGCTCATCTTCTGCTATAACTACCTTTATTGTATCCATAATTACAAGGTATGGTTGAAATAGACACCCGTAAGAAAATGATAAACACCCTCTTAACGGAGATACCTATTTAAAAATCATTGATTTGGTGGTATCAAAACTACCATTTTCTATTGGTGCAAGATACTACAATTTCAAATTATAACCCCCTGAATTACGGAAAAATCCAATTTTTTTAGGCATAAAACACCCTTTGGGGTCTGGGAACACCCTTTGAGAAAGAATTTCAAAGCCTCATTCCATAGCTCAATAAGGCCTTAAAGAGACGAATATTTTATAATACGTTAATATCCAGTGATTAACAAGGTTATCCAATAAATGAATGATCTTTTTTTATTATGGAATACGGACTAAAGTTAGACAAGTCTGTCTTTTTGAATAGAAGATATAGGCAAATGATTCAAAATAATTAGCAAACGTGCCATTACAGCAAGGAATCGCACTCCAAGGACTGGGAGGGATCAAAATTGAACTTATCCGGTATTGAAGCCCGCAGCAGTATTCACTCTCAGACGCAACTACCAAAAATTTATGCTTCGATATCGGCCGGTTTTCGATCATAGATGGACTCAAAATATACAAGGGTTTTTCTTAACCCTTCTTTTCGGGATATCCGCGGCGTCCATCCCAGGAGTTCTTTCGCTTTACTGATATCCGGCTGACGCTTTTTGGGATCATCGGTGGGTAAAGATTTAAAGACAACACGGGAACGGCTCCCGGTGATAGAAATGATCTCCCGGGCAAAATCTATAAGAGAAATTTCATCCGGGTTCCCTATATTTACAGGGAGGGAATAGTCGCTTAACAACAGGCGGTAAATACCCTCCAGCAGATCCTCTATAAAACAAAAAGAGCGCGTTTGGGAGCCATCTCCAAAAACCGTAAGATCTGCGCCACTTAGAGCTTGCCCCATAAAAGCCGGTAATGCCCTGCCGTCATTCAACCGCATCCGGGGCCCATAAGTATTAAAAATCCGAACGATCCGGGTGTCTACCTTATGGTACCTGTGATAGGCCATGGTTATAGATTCCATAAACCGTTTAGCTTCATCATATACTCCACGGGGGCCAATTGGGTTCACATTCCCCCAATAATTTTCGGTCTGGGGGTGGATATTAGGATCACCGTATACCTCCGAAGTGGAAGCTACCAGTATCCTGGCGCCTTTATCTTTGGCCAGACCCAGCAAATTATGTGTACCCAGGGCGCCCACTTTCAGTGTCTGAATGGGCATTTTCAAATAATCAATCGGGCTTGCGGGTGAAGCAAAATGCAAAATATAATCCAACTTCCCCGGCACATGAACAAAACGGGTCACATCATAATGCATAAACTCAAAATTGGGCAGCTTGAAGAGATGCGCAATATTATCCAAACTGCCTGTCAGCAGATTATCCATACCGATAACCCGGTACCCTTCATTCACAAAGCGGTCACAAAGGTGCGATCCGATAAAACCTGCCGCTCCGGCAATAAGCACACGTTTCTTATTCATAATCGAAATATAATTAAAATTTCCTCTAACTAAATACCTTATTTGCGATATCTTCCCTTTTTGCTTTTTGCCAGAGTACCGAATGATTCCCTTTTAGATAACGGGAAAACCCGAGATAAACTGCATAATTCATAAAAAGAATATATTGACATATTTTACCAAACTTAAAAATTCCGCCTTTCCTCCCGGAAAAAGCGCCAAAAGCCGCCAGCAGGTAAAAACATGCCTGTAAAGTTAAAAAAACGATATAAAAAGTACCTGCCGGATGGTTAAATACCAGCAATAAATTAGAAATAAGCAATAGAGGTATACATAAAGGGGTAAGTGTCCACCGAAGTAATCGGTGAGAAAAGAACTGAAAAAATAAAACCGGATGTTTAAAAAAGTTAAAGGCGGGTTTCAATAGCTTCATTGCCTGGAAAGCGCCGGCGGCAATCCGTACTTTTCTTTTCTTTTCCTCCTCCAATGAGGCAGAAGGCCGCTCCATGGCATAGGCACGCGGCTCGTAAGCCATGCGGTATCCCTTAAGATTCATTCGAATAGAGATCACCAGATCATCCAGTATCACACGCTCTTCCAGAGACTCCCATAGGGACGTTCTTATGGAAAACAATTCCCCGGCAGCTCCTACTACTGTATATAACCCGGCATCCAGCCGTTTCAGAAAAGATTCGTATTTCCAGTATAGTCCTTCATGAGCAACAATCGTTTCACTATTATTAGCTAAGACCCGTTTTTCTCCGGATACTCCGCCAATCTGGGGATCCCGATAATGGGAAACGATCCGTATCAGGGCTTCTCTGCACAATAAGGTATTGGCATCACAGAATACAGTTATAGGAGTTCTGACATGGGTTAAGGCCCTGTTCAAAGCAGCTGTCTTACCGGAGCGGATCCCATGATGAAGCAATCTGATCCGGGGATATTTTCTAACGATATCTGCAGTTCCATCATCTGAACCATCCGTAACAAAAAGAAGATCTATTTTATCTTCCGGATAGTCCAATCGAAAGCAGTCCCTTATCTTGTCCTCAATAATATCGACTTCATTATAGGCAGCCACCACCAATGTAACTGGCGGAAGCTGATCTTTATTTACTTGATGGTCAAAACCGGTCTTATCCGCTTTTATAAAAAGCGGTTTTAAATGGCTCATGATCCAGAGGAGGATACCATATCCAATATAGTTATAAAAGACAACCGCCAGGGAAATCCAAAAGATCAGATATAAGGAGAACATTTAGAAAAAGGTTATTTTGATAACAAATTCTCCTCAAAAGTAGCCTACTCCATTCTATTAAAGGATCTAAATTATGTAAATATAGAGATATTAAAAGTTTGCGTTGCCTTTTTCTCCATAACAGCATTGTAATTTGATATTTTATTTCTTTCTGCCCTTTGTAGAGGCTTATAAAAAAGACGCCCGGACAACCCTATAGACACCGGCTTTTTTAATCCCCGAAAACAAGCATTAACTATAAAAAACCGGACGTTTACGAACAAGGGATATTTTTTTATATACACGACGCCTACCTTAGCCCAAAAACGCAGGGATCAAGTCCCCGGTCCAATACAGAAAAGCCTTTTTATCTTATTTTTTTAATATAAAATCAAAATCGTGAATAAGCCCAAAATTTTACTCGTTGATGATAGCAAGCCGATGCTTCGACTGGTAGAAATTTTATTAAGCAAGAAGTATGAGGTCTTTGCTGCATCCAGCGCGGTAATGGCATTAGATTGGCTACATAAGCATCCGCTGCCTGATCTGATTATTACAGACATCCAGATGCCTGTGATCGGGGGGGTGGAATTCACATCTCATCTGGCTAATAACCCTTATTACTGTAAAATTCCCATTCTCGTATTATCCGGATACAACGATGAAGAGATCAACGATCATTGTCGTAAATTGAATATTGAAGGTTATTTAACAAAACCGTTTGATCCCGTTGAGCTAAAAGAAAAGATCAAAAGCATATTGTGTAAGAGGGGATATTTTAAAACAGCTTTATGATAATTACATAAGACTATTCTCTACAAAAATCACAGATTCATTGCCATGAACTCTAACAATACAAACTTTCACTTTATTTTTAAGCCTGAACCTGCTACGCTTACCACTAGCAACAGCTCCCGGGAAACCCGGCTAAAAAGTATCTTTATTGTGAGAAGAGAAGAATCTCTTTCTCCCGCTTTTAATGCATTTCAAAATTATTCTCCCACCATTTTCAACGGCTTTCGCGATATTATCCTATTTTTAAATGGAGTATCGGAAGATCAATTACCAGAGGCCATCATTGGATATTACGAAGAAGAGCTTATTAATGACATCACTTATCTGATCCGGTTTTTACAACGAAAAGATCCGCTTGCGTTCATCCCGCTTATCCTGATAGAAAGCCCCCATCATAAGGATAATAATCACACTATAAAGATGATACCGGGAGTGGATTCCTTATTAAGCTCTAATATCACGTCAGATGAAATTCAAAATGAGATCAGACTGATAAAGAAACTTAAAAGATTCAAGAGTAAAAATTATAAGGACGTATATGCGCTTAAAGGGCCGGGCTTATCATCAAGGAAGAAATCGATCTCCTATATAATTAAGAGAGGGATGGATTTATTCGTTGCCTCTATGCTCCTATGTCTGACAGCCCCTCTCATGTTGGTTATTGCATTGATCATCAAGCTGGAATCCAAAGGGCCGATATTTTACGCATCTTACAGATCGGGAACCGGTTATCAAATTTTTAAGTTTTTAAAATTTAGAAGTATGGTCCAGAATGCAGATGAGAAACTATCCATATTAAGCGGTCGGAATCAATACGGTAACCCCAACGAAAAGGAAGCGGTTTTCTTCAAGATCAGTGATGACCCAAGAGTCACAAAGTTTGGAAAATTTTTGAGAAACAGCAGTCTGGATGAATTACCACAGCTCTTTAATGTCATAAAGGGAGACATGTCTATTGTGGGGAACAGGCCCTTACCGCTGTATGAAGCGAAAACGCTGACCACCGATCGCTATGCAGAACGTTTTCACGCACCGGCAGGTATTACCGGACTCTGGCAGATCACCAAAAGAGGCCAGAAAGAAATGTCTGCAGAAGAAAGAATTGCACTTGATATCCACTATGCCAGAAATCATTCTTTCCTCTATGATATAAAAATTATCTTGAACACTCCCAAGGCTTTAACTCAAAAGGATGATGTATAATCATAATAAGATGAGGCATTATCCATTGGTATCGATCGTTACATTGAACTTCAACCAGGCAAGAGTAACGCTTGAGTTCCTGGAATCATGCCAATATCTCACTTATCCCAACTATGAAATACTGGTGTGTGACATGAATTCGTCGGAAGACCTCCGGAATTTCATTAAATCAGTACAATATCCAAACGTTTCTTTTCATTTTAGCAACAAAAACCTTGGTTTTGCGGGAGGAAACAATTGGGGAATGGAGAAAGCCGGAGGAGATTATTTTCTTTTGTTAAACAATGACACGGAAGTGTCCCCCGATCTGATTGAAAAACTGCTCATTCCATTCGAAAAGGATCCTTTGGCGGGAGTGGCCTGTCCAAAAATCAATTATTTTGATCAAAAGAACACCATTCAATATGCCGGCTTTCTGCCCATGAATCTGGTAACGGGCAGAACCTGGGCTATCGGACATCTTGAAAATGATCAGGGGCAATATGATCATATACAGGAGACCTATGGAGCGCATGGAGCGGCCATGATGGTCAAAAAGGAAGTAATCTCCAGGGTAGGCCGGTTCCCTGAAAAATTTTTCCTTTATTATGAAGAATGGGATTGGTCAACCCGGATACAAAAAGCCGGATATAAAATATATCTTCAGGGCGAAACGGTGGTATACCATAAGGAGTCTATGAGTGTTGGCAAACAAAATCCCTTGAAGGAATATTATCTGACCAGGAACAGGATCCTCTATATGCGAAGAAATACCAAAGGATATAAATTTTTGGCATTCTCTGCTTTTTTTATCTTTTTTACCATTCCCAAGACCATATTAAAACACCTTGTCAAAGGAAATTTCAGTTTTCTGCATGCCTTCCTTAAAGGAATAAAAGATAACCTGTCTATGTCTTCTTATTCAGTAGTCTAATAAAAAGGGTACGGAAGGGTTAATGATGATGTATAACCACCTTCCGGACTCCTCTAAGTTGATGATCCTCAATGAGCTGAATAAGGTATAGGCCATCGGGCAGTCCACTTACATCCAGGGTCTTCACAATATGCGACGGGAAGGCGCCAAACTTATACTTCCTGACCACCCTCCCATTCATATCTATCACTCTGAACCGGATAGCGCCGGTTTCTCTTCTGTTTAATCTGACGTGGAGCGTATTACTTACCACCGGATTGGGATAAACATAAAATTTGGTTTCGGCCAGATCTATATCTAAAACCACAAAAACATCCACCTCCGTAACTGCAGTGGCCCCTTTATTATCCGTTACAGTTAATAAAAAGCGGTAAAGACCCTGTTTTAGATTCGATGCATGCCCTATGGCCTTATCGGATCCGACCAGATTGGCATGGGAAGGCCCTGATTTTTGTTGCCAATTATATTTAACAATAGTCCCATCGGGATCAAAAGAGGCTGTTCCATCTAAAGAAGCTGAATTTTGGGGGAGGACTACGGTAATGTCTGTTTCTGCCTTAGCTACCGGAGAACGATTGGGTGTCTTATAAACGTGAACCTTTGCAGAGATGGAATCGGTAGCTCCCTCATCATCAGTCACCGTTAAAGCGAAGACATAATTTCCTGTGGTCAGCCCTGAAATACTCGTTTGAGACCTTTCAGGATCCACAATAACAGCCCGGGCAGGCCCCTCCTTTTGGGTCCAATAATAATGAGAGATCGTTCCATCCGGATCCATAGACTTTGAACCGTCAAGATATACCGTTTGCTCCGGAAAGAAAACATCTATATCCCCGTCCTTTATTGCAGCAACCGGGGGGTGATTTTTCGCCTGTTCTACCCTGACTTCCAATGTATCGGTAGCAACGGCCCCTTTATCGTCTATTACCGTAAGCCTGAAAACATACACTCCTTCTGTCAGACCGGTAACGAATGTCTCAGCCTGTTTATCGTTCCTGATATGATAACCGCCGGGACCTGATTTCCCGACCCATTCATAAGAAACAATTCGCCCATCCGGATCCGTAGACCCAGAACCATCCAGTAAAGCAGAATCCAACGGCAATCTAATAATCTGATCTTTTCCGGCATCCGCTACAGGTCCTACATTTTGTGGAGTGGTTACGGCATGATTTGAGGATGGCGAGGAAGTCCTTCTTTTCTTAACCGTCACCTTCACATCCGCTGACGCAGCTGCACCCGAATCATCCGTTACTGTAAGGGTAAAGACGTAAACACCTTCTGCAAGTTCGGAAACTTGGGTCTTCGCTTCTTTCTTATCCTCAATTATAAGGCCATCGGGACCCGACCTCTTCTTCCAATGATAGCTCGTTATTTCACCATCCCTATCCATGGATGCGCTTCCATCCAGCGTAACGGAATTTGTAGGAAGGATGAGCGTTCGATCTTTTCCCGCATCAGCTGCTGGCGGCTCGTTAGGTGGCGTAGTCTCAGTATGATCCGGTGATGGTGAAGAAGTCCTTCTTTTCTTAACCGTCACCTTCACATCCGCAGAAGCCGTTTCACCTGCATCGTCCGTTACCGTGAGCGTGAAAACATAAGTTCCTTCCTGAAGTTCGGAAACTTTCGTCTTTAATTCTTTGCCACTCTCGATAACAGCATCGTCCGGGCCCGACCTCTGTTCCCAGCTGTAACTGGTGATCGTTCCATCCTGATCGGATGAAGCGGTTCC
>CAYZGR010000050.1:0-23195 GCA_964478125.1 uncultured Chitinophagaceae bacterium
TTAATGCTGAAGAGGGTATTTGATGGTCTTCTAATGTGAAATGCATGACACGAATTTACCATTTTTTTATTTTCTAACAATCGAAACGAGAAAGAGCTCAATACTAAAAGCTTCTTTCTTTCACAGTAAAAAAGATATGCTTATGAGGAACGGTTTTATCTATATTTATACCGGTATGTTCATCTCAAATTTTGGAAAATTCCGGCAGGGGACGATTCCCTCCTTCCGCTCCCTTTCGAGATAAAGCAATGAGTCATCCTTCCCAAATCTACAATAGCTTTAAAGATCTTTTGCAGGCTTTGGAATGCGAATATTTGTTTTGATAATGAGTTTATCCATCTCCCTGGATTTGAAACAGTAAAGTTATAATTCATTTATATAATCTAAGGGTATATGGAGGGATTACAACGAAATGAATTTTGAATGGATTAAGTATACCTCCCGTTCCTTAAGAGATTACTCTTCAGAATATATCGGGCTTATATCCTTGGTATAAGGTGTAGTATGATATACTATTACTTCGCGATTAGCAGGGATAATGTATCCGTTCAGAATTCTTCTTTTGTACCATCCGTTAATATCCTTAGTGCCGTTTTTATATCTGACAAAGCATCGGAAAGTTTCGCTCTTTCCATGTTTAAGGATGTGTGTATAATCTATAGTTAGGGTATTATTGGTGTATACATGGATGAGTTTATAGTAATCCTCATAATTTGGCGGGGGGGGCGGCAGAGATACCGGCAGGCTATCAAAATTATATCTCACGGAATCTCCTGAATACAAAACTTTCACCACATATTTAGGTGATGCATCATGATCTTGACACTGTGTAAAGCCCATTAATAGGATGAAGGCCATAACTAATTTTCTCATAAAAAGAACCTCCTTTCATTTTATTTTTCGGCTCAAATTACAAAAGCCGCGTCATCTTGAGGATCTCTTTTAGTGAGCTTCTATTTTGATGTTGTAAAAGCCGGAATTTGTTTGATAATCGTAACGGGTTCCGGATATTATAATTTACTATTTCTTTACGGTAAGTTGTTGTTATAGTTCCTTATGTAGTATAATTGGAATTATAAAAATCCTTATTACCTGTTTTTATCTGTATTTTTTGATTGATCCGGCTTTTGAGATCTTGCTTTCAGACTTTCGTCGAAAATAAAGGCTGTAAAATAAATGGCAAGGTAGTTAGTTGCTTTAATATGCATTATTCTACAGCCTTAAGGGAATACCTTTATTGAAATTCGCTACCGGGATGATAGCGTTTTACAAGATGTAAAGTGTTGATATCGGTGTGATGCATTTCCTGGCCTCCTAAAGCGCCGAGCTTAAGAATAATGTCGGATGAATGGGTAAATGTGCCGTCATCGTTAAACTTAAAAATGCTTTCAAAGCTTTTTAGCTCTGCACGTCCCAACAGGTATTTGTTCTGGAGAATACCATAGCAGGGGTCGCCGGGAGTAGCCTTGAAATGGATCTCTCTATCTCGGGCCTTTGCGTCTGCACCGGCCAGAATGGCGATCCCGCGGCCAAACACCACCGAACGAATGACTTGTCCGTTCGCCTTGTCCCAAAGAATATATCCCACTTCATCATGAAAAGGATCCATGGCTTCTTCTCCATGTCGCCATGCGGTAGACTGGTAGGTAAGGCCTTCCATAGCCTGTCTGCCATTTTCTTGTATGGGGATGGGTTTAAACCATGCTTTCTCGAAATAGGAAGTTTCTGAAGTTTCATCGTCCTTATTGTGATAAGACAGGTCAATGCCTACGTTGCCTTCCCATTCTCCTACGAGTGGAGTCAACGGCCCCAATTTCTGAGGTCCTAAGATTACTTTTTCTGCCATATTATATATTTTTTTTGTTTGGCAGGTAAAATTACAGTTTTCCCCCGCGGGATTCAAAATAAGGCTATTCTTTCTTCATATTCTGATATAGATATTATCTATCGTTATTTTTCTATCTTTGTTCCTTTAATTAAATGATGAGCCCCGGACGATCTGTTATACAAAAGATATTAAGTATCGGGATGTTGGCTGTTTTTCTTTTTGCCAGCATGCCGCATGAGTTTGTACATGATGAGATCACCGGCCATAGAGATACGGTAGATCATTATCACAGCCATACGCAGGTAAGCCATCATCACACCCATTGTAAATTCCTGCAAGAAGTTCTTGCCCCTTATTTGCCGGGGCATTTCGATGAACCGCCGCTCTGTGTAGTGGATTTTGCGATCTTGTCAATAGCCATACCTGCTTTTTTTTCTGCAGATACTTTGTTTTATAATAGTCTGCGGGGACCGCCTTCCCAGATCTGAATATTACATTCTATCCATTTCTTTATCACAAAATTTTAAAATTCTTTCACAGGAAGTCTTGTACCCTGTGAAAAGAGGAACATACTATTATGAAGAAAATCATTTTTTTATTGTCTGTGATATGCCTGTATCACAGTTTAAGAGGAGCACAGTTAACGGGCACGGTAGTGGCTACCCGAACGCATAAACCGCTTATTGGCGCTACGGTTTATATACCGGATTTAAAAACCGGAGCAGTAACCGATGCATCCGGGCATTATAAAATGAACAACCTTTCATCGGGAATCTATCTCGTGGAAGTGAGTTACACGGGCTATGATACCCATTCGGAAAAGATCCGGATCCAGGGAGTGATTCACAAGGATTGGCAATTGTCAGCTTCTGTAGTGGAGGGACATGAAGTGGTGGTTACAGGCGTAAGCAGGGCCACGGAAATTCGCAGACAACCCAGTCATATCAGCGTAATAGATTATAAAAAACTGCAACAGACCCCTGCCGATAATATCATTGGAAAGATCGCCGATATGCCGGGAGTTAATGCCATTACCACAGGCCCGGATGTAATGAAACCCGTGATCCGGGGATTATCTTACAACCGGGTGGTTGTTGTAAATAACGGCGTTCGGCAGGAAGACCAGCAGTGGGGTGACGAGCATGGGGTTGAAATTGATTCTTATACTGCAGGTAAGATAGAAGTATTACGCGGGGCCTCGTCACTCATGTACGGTTCGGATGCCTTGGGGGGCGTCATTAATATTCTGCCTCCGGAACCGGTATCCGAAGGCCATATAAAAGCGCATATCATCGGTAATTACCAGACTAATAACGGAATGGCGGTTTATCATGGAGATATCAGCGGGAATCAAAAGGGCTTCATCTGGAATGCCTATGTCACGGGTAAACTGGCGCACGATTATAAAAATAAATACGACGGCTATGTTTTTAATTCAAAGTTCAGAGAGGAGAGTTTTGGTGGAAGTATCGGTATGAACAAAGACTGGGGATATTCGCATCTTTTCTTTTCCTCCTATCATTTGCAGCTCGGGCTTCCGGAAGGAGAGCGGGATAGCTTGAGTGGAAAGTTTTTGAAAGATATTGCCCTGGATGATCATACGGTGGAAGAGGTGATAGCTCATCATGACGATTTTATGAGCTATTATCCTATGATTGGCAGGCAAACTGTCAGACATCGTAAGTTGACCTGGGACAATAAAATTAGTATAGGAGGAGGTAATCTGGCAGTAACATTAGGATATCAGCAGGATCATCGCAAAGAATTTGGAGAGGTGCTCGCCCCTCGGGATCCTGATCTTTACCTGAAGTTGAATACCCTTAATTATAACATCCGTTATTCTTTGCCGGATGCCGGTGGATGGGAGACCACCGTTGGAGTAAACGGCATGCAACAGGAGAATAAGATCGCCGGAACAGAAGTATTGATCCCTGCTTATCATTTGCTGGATGTGGGATTGTTTGGTATTACTCAAAAAACCATAAACCGCTTTTCTATAACGGGCGGTCTGCGCTACGATATCCGATGGCTCCATTCGGAGGGTCTGACTGAAGGTAACAAGGTTCATTTTCAGAAGTTTAACAGGAATTTTTCCAGCTTTTCAGGAAGTGCAGGTGTTTCTTACAGCGCCGGAAAACATTTTATTCTCAAAGCCAATATGGCCAGAGGATTTCGTGCGCCTTCCATTCCTGAGTTGGCTGCCAACGGCGTACATGAGGGGACGGTTCGTTACGAATTGGGAAATGTGGACCTGAAGCCTGAAACAAGTACCGAGTTAGACTTGGGATTTGCTTACCGATCTACCCATGTATCAGCCAGCCTGTATGGTTATTATAATGCCATACAGCATTACATTTATTCCAGAAAGCTTCTGGGGGCAGACGGAAAGGATTCTATCCGCCTGACGAATGAAGGACGTTTCCGGACCTATCAATTTGCCCCGACAGATGCCCATCTGTATGGGTTAGAGGCCTCTGTGGATCTGCATCCGCATCCTTTAGACTGGTTGCATTTCAAAAATACCTTTTCTTTTGTGAGAGGGATCAATATCCATGGAGCGGATTCTACACGCAATCTGCCCATGATACCGGCAGCACGTTGGTTAACGGAATTGGGTTTTCATTTTTTCCACACGGGAAATACATTTAAGCATGTATATTTGACTTTTCAATTGGACAATACTTTTGCCCAAAATCATTTCTTCAGCGCTTATGGTACTGAGACAGGCACTCCTGCCCATACCTTACTGGGGGTGGAAGCGGGAACAGACGTTCTTAACAAAAAGGGGAAAACGCTTTTTAGCATTTATCTTTCGGGAGAGAACCTCACCAATGTGGCTTATCAGGAACACCTGAGCAGATTCAAATACCTGCCCATGAATTATAAGACCGGGCGGGAAGGTATCTTTAATATGGGAAGGAACTTCAGCTTTAAGATTGTTGTTCCTCTGGACATCAGATAACCGGACAGCGGCTGTAAACTCTTCAACAGAAGCCCTCGGGGAATAGCCGGGGGCTCTGTTTCTGATAATAAGAAGCGGCCGAAGGATGAACATTTCAGGTCAGAAAGAGCAACCCCCCTTTAGAAATTATATTTCGCAGCTTACAAAGGTCTATAATGAAGTTCTTCTCATAAATTTTAGGGCATAAATTAGGTATATAGAATTAATAAATTTTTTAGCCTAAAAAAATATTTATCTGATATAACCTTTTACCCGACTGGATAAGGGAAATTATTCTGAAATCGGGTAGCATAATCAAAAAAGAAGTTTTTCATTTCGGATCGGAAGGCACTTTTCCCTTTACGAATATTTTAATTCCCGATTTAGCAAGCAGGTCATCCATTTTTCCCCTTCTTTTGCATCATCATTCTTTCTGCTTGCTCCTGCGGTTGGATAACTCCCGTTTATGGTGGTTTTTCAGCTAGAAAAGGATATGAAACATGTATTTACATAAAGGGGCCTTTTTTTTATTTCTCATCATGCTGGGGAATGCATCCATGGCAAGCGCCCAGAAAGCGAAAAGAGATAGTGTGCCCCGAATGAAGAATCTTTCCGAGATTGTGGTTACTGCCACCCGCAGCAGCCGTAAATTAGCTGATGTGCCAATACCCGTCACACTTATCGGACGGGAACAAATTCAATCTACCGGAGCAAGCCGATTGGATGAGATCTTGTCTGAACAGACGGGTTTGGCCATCATCAATAACCATGGATTTGGCGTACAGATGCAGGGAATAGATCCGGAATACTGCCTCATTCTCATTAATGGAGAACCGGTTATCGGCAGAACGGCGGGTACGCTTAATCTGACGCGGATCACACTCAATAACGTAAAACGCATCGAAATCATAAAAGGCCCTTCCTCCAGCCTCTATGGTTCTGATGCACTGGGAGGCGTTATCAATATTATAACCGACGATCCACAGCGCACGGGTCTGAACCTGCAAACCCAATACGGCAAATTTAATACTTCTGATCATACGCTCACCGGATCTTTAAGACTAAATCAAAAAGGGATGATCACTCTTTCTGTAAACCGTTATCATACAGATGGTTATGATCTTATGCCTCAAACGTATGGTAAAACGGTGGACCCTTATACCGATTATACTTTACGGGGCCATCTGCGTTATCAATTTACCCCCAAATTGAAAATGACCCTTAACGGACATTATTTTTCAGAAATACAAAAAAACAATTATCTGGCAGATGAAAACAAGGACACCATTGTTGTAAAAGGGGATGGAAAAGAGAAGGACGGGAGTCTCAATCCGGTTTTTACTTATCGTTTTTCCCCTTCATGGAAGTTAAAGTTGCATAATTACTGGTCACAGTACAAAACACAAAGCGACCTTTTAGACTCCAAAGCAGATACGGCTTATGAAGATTCTTATTTTACTCAAAATCTGTGGAAAGAAGAGTTGCAATCCGAGAACATCTTAGGACCGACCCAGATCCTTACTACCGGTCTTGGATTTACCCGGGAAAGCGTGCGGGCCACCCGTTACACACACAAAGAGATCTTGTCGGACTATTTTTTGTATCTGCAATATGAATGGCACCCGACTGCCAGATGGAATGTGCTTTCGGGCCTTCGCTATGATCTTCCCACGGCTTACCATTCGCAGCTCAGCCCGAAGCTGGCTGTACAATATAAATGGAACAAGCACTGGAAGTTACAGGCTTCTATAGGAACCGGGTATAAGTCTCCCGACCTGAGACAATTATATCTTACTTTTTCCAATCCGGTTGTAGGTTATTCTGTCCTGGGAACCATGGCGGCAAAAGACGGGCTCGCCAAAATGGAGGAAGAGGGCCAAATAGAACGTGTTTATATTAATCCCGATAAGCTGGATGGCAAATTAAAGCCTGAAAGTTCCATAGCCTATAATTTAGGAGGCAGCTATACCGCGAATACCGGCTGGAAAGTGAGTATGAATCTTTTTCGTAATGATATCAAGGATATGATAGATACAAGGGTCATAGCTTTGAAGGCCAACGGACAGCCTCTGTATAGCTATTATAATGTACATAGCGTTTTTACGGAGGGGTTGGAAACAGATGTCCGTTTTCCTTTGTTTGTCAATAAGTTTGTCATTAGTGCGGGATACCAGTTCTTAATCGCCAAGGACAAAACCGTTGTGGAAGACATCCGCCAAGGAGAAATTTATATCCGTAATCCGGAAACCATGGATACAAGAAAACTAAAAATGTCGGAGTATGGCGGATTGTTCAACCGCTCCCGGCATTCTTTTAATGTTAAATTATACTATACCTATCACAGTTGGTCTGCCAATGCCCGGTTGGCATATCACAGCCGTTTCGGCTTTGCCGATATGAATGACAATGGGATCCTGGATAGCGATAATGAATATGCGCCGGGCTATGCTTTATGTCATCTGAATATTTCGAAAACATTTTGGTCTGATCAAATAAAAGTACGTGCAGGTGTAAAAGACCTGTTCAATTATACCGATCCGCAACATCTCTCTTATGTATCGGGCAGGGAATGGTACGTAGGTGCCACGCTCAGTCTATTTAAAACCAATAAAAATTGATTTACTCATTAAAAACAATTCACATGAAATTCAAAAATGTAATGTTGATAGCCTTGTTGTCTACAGCCGTTTTATGGACCGCATCCTGCTCAAAAAAGGATGATAACAAACCTGACCCTGCTAACGAGCCGCTTCAGACTGTGGTTATAAAGGACCTGCCGGCAGATCCGCATACCCGCGATCCGAATACCGGCGAGGTGGTCGGCGGCACCAACCAATATACGCTCTTTCGATTCAGCGATAGTACGATCGTATCTAATACGGATTCGGCCAGCAATAAATGGGATATAGGTTTTAGGGGTACCAGTGTAATTCTCAACAGCAACGTAAATGGTCCGGGAAAGGCTACCGGACAGATCATTAAAAGCACGCTGGATGCCCTTACCAGTGCGCCAAAAGATAATTACCGTTCGGACAGCAGCAGCGGTAGTGTATTTGCAGAATGGTACCATTACAATATGCAGACCCATGTGGTTTCATCTGAGCCGGGTTACATTCTTGTTATTCACACAAATGATGACAAATACGTGAAGATGGAGATCCTTAGTTATTATAAAGGAGCTCCTGCACAACCCACTTCGGATGACGCATCGGGTTACTATACTTTTCGTTATGTTTGCCAACAGGATGGCAGCAGGAGTTTTTCGGATGAAAATTAACAAAGGGGAAAGATAAACCAATTAAGCTTTTTATATATTATGAAAAAATTAAGTCTCATTTTAGCACTCATGTTCTTTTGGGGTTCCGTAGTCGCGTCTGCGGGACAAAAGGTCGGCGTACTTGTTCTGGCACATGGCGGCGACCCTTTATGGAATACCACGGTCACCCGGGCAGTCGCCCCTCTGAAAAAGAATTATCCCGTGGAAATCGCTTTTGGAATGGCTAATCCCCAAACCATGCAGGAAGGTATCGACCGATTAGAAAAACAGGGAGTGAATACCATTGTGGTTATACAATTGTTTGTTTCCTCTTTTAGTATGATCATCAGGCAAAACGAATATTTACTCGGATTTCGTGACACACTTGCGGATCCTCCCATGCTTATGATGCATCATATGGGAGGAGGCCATTCGCATGCTTCGGGTAGTTCTCATTCCGAACCAATGAAAATGCATGCGCCCCATCATTCCATGGAATCCGATAGCGCGCCCGTCAAACTTAAACAATTGGATATAAAAGCCAGAATATTACTGACAAAACCATTGAATGACCATCCGATTGTAAGCAGTATTATATTGGACCGGGTAAAGGAGCTTAGCACAAACACAAAAGAGGAAACTGTCATCCTCGTGGCCCATGGCCCGAACGATCAAAACGATAACCGCATGTGGTTGGCCACGCTTCACAACTTATCGAACCAGATCAAATCGGCTTTCGGAACACATAGCTTCAGAAAGGTGACTTACCTGACTTTGCGGGACGATGCCCCGAAGGAAATTTACGATGCTGCAAAACAGCATTTTAGATCAGTTGTTGAAGAGGCGGCAGAAGATGGAGGACGTGCGTTGATCGTTCCCGTGTTACTTTCAAAAGGAGGGATTGAAAAAAGGCTTCAAAAGAGGCTTGACGGATTAAGTTACGTTTGGAAGGGACATACCCTTCTGCCTGATCCGAAAATCACAGAATTCATGGAAGTATCTGTCGAAAGCGCTTTGGATCATCTGAACCGTTTTTCTGACGGTAGTTTGGTAGAAATGAAATAGACCAATTTTTTTCATGAATAGGAACCTTAGTTTCACGCAAAGTGCGCAAAGTTTTCTCGCAAAAGATACAAATTGTCTTTTATGTCCGCTTTGCGTGAAATTTTTAAGACCTTTTAGTTACGGTCTTTATTCATCTGAGTCTATTCATATGTTAATACCGGATGACTCGGAAAAAGATGAGAAGAATTAAACATTACATTTGGTACCCGTTACATTCTGCGGTATTTTTGCATGAATGAACGCTAAAACAGATTATCTTGCAAAAAGCACTTTCTATATTACTGATCTTCGCACTGGCGGTTCAAACTTTCAGCGGATGGGAGACTTTAGCAGGATTCGAACTTCATAGAAATTATATTGCCAAGTACCTCTGTGTAAATCGCGATGATCCGTCTATAAATTGTAATGGAAAATGTTACCTCAAAAAGGCGTTACAGAAAGATCATCAGCACAAATCCGGTGAAAATGGAACGGCAGGAAGCAGATTGGAAATCAACCTGTTTTGTTCTACGGAGCAGTTCCGGTTTTCTCCCGATATTCGTACCTCCATACGCATATTCTCACCCCTGAGAACCGCTATTTATCCCCCCCCTTATTTCAGCTTTTTCCATCCCCCTAAATTGTTGATTGGATCACTTTTTTGCTAGGAATAACACATTCAATCAACAAAAATATAAAACATGACTCGCTTTTTAGCATTAGCGGCGGGTTTGGTTTTGTGTAGCTTACCTGTATATTCACAGCACCTTGTCCGTGGAGTGGTTATGGACGCGCAAAGCGGAGAACCTTTGACAGGAGTAAGCATTCAAGATGCACGAAATCAGACCGGCACTGTTACCGGAACAAACGGAAAATTTAGTATTCGTATTTCAAATTCGAACGACTCTTTATTGATCACTTATACAGGATATCAGTCGCGAAGGGTATGGGCAAGCCAAGATCCCCTGATCATCGGGTTGAAGCCTTCTACTACTTCTCTGAATGAACTGATCGTATCTGCCAGCAGAGATATAGAGCCCAGGACAGAAGCTCCTGTGGCCATCAGCATTATTTCACCGGATATGGTACGGAGAACCAAGCCGGTTACCATCGATCAGGTATTAAATAAGGTAAGCGGAGTTTATATGGTAGACTTAGGGAATGAACAACATGAAATGGCCATTCGTCAGCCGATGAGTACACGCAGCAATTTCTTGTACCTGCAGGATGGTATCCCCATCCGTACCATTGGTGATTTTAATCATAATGCGCTAATCGAGATCAACCAGGCGGCAGTGAGAAGGATAGAAGTAGTAAAGGGACCTTCCTCCTCACTTTATGGAAGCGATGCGGTAGGAGGGGCCGTCAATTTTATTACAAAAAAACCTTCTTTATATCCGGATGCAGAACTTAAGCTCCAGGGCAGCGACTGGGGGTATCGCAGGGCAGATCTTACCGCCAGCAACACTTTTAACAAAACCGGGCTGTTATTAAGTGGTTATTATGCCAACCAGCATAACGGCTATATGGCACAAAGTGATTTTCATAAACTTGCACTTACAGCCAGGGTAGATCAGCAGTTGGGAGATCACAGCAAACTGACCGGTATGGTTACGGGAATCAATTATTACACCGATATGACCGGTGGGCTTGACAGTGCTCATTTTTATGGTAAAGATTACCATAGTTTTTATACCTTTAATTATCGGAAGGTAAAGGCGCTTCGCGCTCATCTGACATGGAAGCAGCGGTGGAATGAGAGACAATATGGTTATTTCACTTTTTACTACAGAAATAATCAGGTGGGCCAAAATCCAAGCTATCGCGTTAAGGATCTGGACAATCCGCATAGAGCGGGAGGGGAAGTGAATAAAGATTATTTCCAGAGCTATGGTATTCTTGCCCAACACAGCTGGAGGCTGCCTATGTGGGATACGCGCCTGCTGGCAGGGCTGCATGCGGAGATCAGCCCCGCCGGATATCTGGCTCATTATATTGATATTAATAAAGATGCTGATGGCTTTTATCAGAATTATAAAGAAACAGACTCTTTACTTACCGATTACCAGGTAGATATATATAGTTCTGCGGCTTATTTGCAGCTGCAAACATCGCCGGTGCATTCTTTACGGATTATCGCCGGATTGCGTTATGATCGTTTGGATTATGATTTCAACAATCATCTTTCCCCTTCTTCATTTACGGGTGCTCCTGATGGAAGCAACCATTTCCGCCAACTGACTCCAAAGATAGGAGCTACCTATGACTTTGGGGGCAACCGTGGGATCTATGCCAATTATAGCGTGGGATTTGCACCGCCCGATATCAGCGATCTATACACGGGAGTCAAGATCCCTTATCTGAAGCCTGCGCGTTATTTTAATTATGAAGTGGGGGGGTGGTTTGGTTTTGATCATAACAAAGGATACGCCGACCTGAGCCTTTACAGGATGAATGGCAGGAACGAGGTGATTAATGTGCGCCTGTCCGATGGCTCTTTTGTTAAACGAAATGCAGGAAGCACGCTTCATTATGGGATCGAATATACTTTGAAATACCGACCTGTTCGTCAATGGCAATTCCGGATCAGCGGAACCAATGCCCGGCATTCTTTTTCTAACTATATAGAAAATGGTAAAAATTACAGCGGCAAAGAGATGAATGGCGCACCACCATGGATCATGAATACACAGGTGACCTATTTCCCGGCTTTTCTGGAAGGTATGAATGTTTCACTGGAATGGCAACATTTGTCTTCTTATTATATGGATGAAGCCAACACCACGCGCTATCCCGGTTACGATGCTTTTAATGCACGTGTAAATTATAACTGGAAAAATTTTGAGTTTTGGCTGCATCTGATCAATGGGACGAATGCCATCTATGCGACCACAGCTGAAAAAAATGCTTACGGCACCACCTATCGTCCCGGTCCCCTGCGTACTTTATCCCTGGGTATCGGATATCATTTTAGAAGAAAACATAAAAAGAACTGATCATGAAACGAATACATCTTATCCCCGGTCGGAGTCTGTTTCTGTTCATCAGCCTGATCCTGTTCGCGGGATGTCATTTGTCTTCTCACAAAGACGCCGCACAACTCCTTTTATCGAAGCCAATTGATACGGTTTATAATGCTTCCTGCCCTTATCTTACAAAAGACGAAAAAGGCAACCCCGTTTTAAGCTGGGTGCAACAGGAAAATCCGAAGGAGGATCCTGTGGTCTGTTATGCTGTTTTCTCCGGGGAAGATGGAACTTTTGGGCCGCCTCATCCTATACCTACTTCAAAAGGCGTTGAACCACACGGAGAAAATATGCCGAAGATCATTTTTCAAAAGAACGGGAGTATATGGGCCGTCTTCAATGTAAAAAATCCTCATCCGGGCAACCCCTATACCGGCGCTATTTATTATACCCATTCTGCAGATGCGGGTAAAAGCTGGACCCCGGCACAACCCTTAATAAAAGATACTTCCGAAAGCTATGATCAGCGTTATTTTGATTTGGCCGTATTGCCCAATAATAAAATAGGAATGGTCTGGTTGAATAACAGCCGGCCCGAGGGGTCTACACTTTATTTTGCATGCCTGAATGACAACAGCCTTTCAGAAAGCCGGATCATAGGTAAACATACCTGTCAATGTTGCAGAACGGATCTTTTGGTTGATGATTCAGGGAAAATTAATGTGGCCTGGAGAGATATTTATCAGGATAGTATCAGAGATATGTTTTATAGCTCTTCCATGGATACGGGAAAAACGTTCTCCTCTCCTGTCCGGATCAGTCCTGATAACTGGGTGGTTGACGGCTGCCCACATACCGGTCCTTCCATGGCGGAGAACAGCAACGGATTACATTTTACCTGGTTTACGATGGGCGGCGGGGGCGGTGTTTATTATTGTCATACCAAAAATGAAGGCAAGACTTTCTCTTCCAGGCAGGCAGTAAGCGAACTGCCCTCGGCCCGTCATCCGCAGATCGTGGCCATGCCGGACAATGATCTGGCTATTGTATGGGATGAAGGGATACACTATAAAGGCAGCCCACATCAGCGGATCGGATTTCAAATGCGGGGTCCGTCCGGCTTGTTGTTAGATACCGGTTATATTACTGCCGACAGCAGCAATGCCGCCTTTCCCCAGATACAGGTACTGAATGAGCGTCAGGTATTACTGGCTTTTACATGGGAAGAGGGAGACCGCCAGCAGGTTCGCTATAAAATAGTGGAGTTATAAAGGCTTCTTTTCTCCTGAAACCGAAAAAAATTAAAATAAATAACCATCGTTTTGTACTTTTCGCCCGGATAGCATATCAAATGATCCTTTCTCAATGAGAAGTACTATAAAACGATTTGGGCTCTGGCCGTTGTCTCTGGCCCTTATAATATGGATGGGAGGGTGTTCAGGTAAGGGACAATGGAATCTTAAGAAGATTGAATTAAAAAACAACTGGCAGATGCAATCCACTGCGAGGGTAAAAGCCTCCGGAGCAGCGGTTTCCTCCTCCGGCTTTTCAGCGGGAGACTGGTATGCGGCGGAAGTACCGGGCAGTGTTCTGGGATCGCTGGTGGCAGACAGTCTGTATAAAAACATTTTTTTTGGGCGAAAACTGGCAACGATACCGGATAGCACTTTCAATGTACCTTGGTGGTATAGGACCACTTTTCATCTGAACCGGATAGATTCGGGACAGGTGGTCCGGTTGCGGTTCAACGGGATCAATTATAAAGCCGATATCTGGTTGAATGGACGCCGGATTGCTTCTTCCGACACGGTAGAAGGAGGATTTCGGCGTTTTACCTTTGATGTAAGTAAGGAGGTGAAACAGGGAATAAACGTGCTGGCTGTAAAGGTTACACGGCCGTATCCCGGCGACCTGACCTTAGGATTCGTAGATTGGAACCCGGAACCTCCGGATCATAACATGGGTATTTGGCGCGACGTTAAACTGTTGCTGTCCGGTCCGGTTTCCATAGACCGCCCTTTCGTGACGACCAAGGTCGATACGGCTACACTGGATCACGCATGGGTGACGATCAGTACTTTGCTACAAAATCACACGGACCAGATTGTTAAAGGCACTTTGAAGGGTAGGATCGGGAAGAAAATATCTTTCTCCAAAAAAGTTACTTTGCAGCCCCACGAGGCAAAGAAGGTGGTTTTTGATCCTGAGCACTATAACCAGTTGAGCATCAACCATCCGAAACTGTGGTGGGTACATACCTGGGGGGAGCCCTATTTATACGACCTTCATCTTCAATTTGCGCATAAACTCGTTTTGGCTGATAGTAATAACCTCCATTTTGGAATCCGGCAGGTCTCCGATTACCTGACCAAAGAAGGGTACAGGGGATTCAGGTTGAACGGAAAAAAGATATTGATCAAGGGAGGGGGGTGGACCGATCCTATGTTGCTAAATGCTACTCCGGCTTATGAAGAAGCGGGGATTGATTATGCCGTACATCTGAACCTGAATACCATTCGGATGGAAGGCTTTTGGGGGCATGATCAACATTTATATGACCTGTGTGATGAAAAGGGGATCCTCATTATGGTAGGTTTCAGTTGTCAGTGGGAATGGACGGAATATCTGGGTACCAAAGAGGATAAATATAGTGCTATTCTTACTCCTAAACAAAATGATATCGCTGCCGAATCCTGGCATGATCAAATTCTCTGGCTCCGCAATCATCCCAGTATTTTTTTGTGGCTTTACGGGAGCGACAAGTGGCCGCGACCTTCTTTGGAAAAGAGATACCTGGCGCTTCTTCAGAAGACCGACACGACACGGCCTGCAATATCTTCTGCCGCAGGGGTTAATAGTGAAGTTACGGGTCCGTCAGGTGTAAAGATGAACGGTCCTTATGATTATGTGCCTCCTGTTTACTGGTATATAGATACCACCCATGGGGGGGCTTTTGGTTTTAATACGGAAACCGGTCCCGGCCCGCAGGTGCCGGTATTGGAAAGTTTGAAAAAGATGATACCGGCCGATTCACTTTGGCCTATCGGAAGCGCATGGCTCTATCATGCGGCCCGTCATAATTTTTATAATCTGACAAACTACAACCAGGCAATAACTAAAAGATTAGGAAAGCCTACAGACCTTGAGGATTATCTCCGTAAGGCACAATTCATTAATTATGAAGGTATGCGTGCCATGTTTGAAGCCTTTGAGGCCAACCGGTTCAAGGCTACGGGAATTATTCAATGGATGTACAACGCCTCCTGGCCCAAACTCTGGTGGCAGTTATATGACTATTATCTTATGCCTACGGGAGCTTTCTACGGGGCCAAAAAAGCAAACGAGCCTTTACATATTTCTTACAATTATGGGCGCCGGGCCATTGACGTAATAAATAACAAGCTGAAAAAACAAAAGAGGCTTTTGGCGGACATCCGGATATTTGATTTTAATTTGAAACCGGTTCTTCAAAAAAAGATCTCACTTGGGGTTATAGACGGGCGGCAAACCCGGCAGATATTTCAATTACCTGCTCGTTTGAAGGTAACTAAAACCTGGTTCCTCGATCTAAAGCTCTATGATCCTACCGGCCGGCTGCGCAGTACCAATTTTTATGTCCTGTCCACTCAAAGAGATAAACTGGATGAAGCCCGGTCCACCTGGTTTGTAACACCGGAATCTCAATTTGCAGATTTGAAGATGCTTCAGCAGCTGCCAGCGATAAAATTAAAAATCAGCTCCTCTTTCAAAGAAAAAAAAGATACGACTTTTGTCAAAGTGAAGTTGAAGAACGCCACAGATCATCTGGCATTGATGGTTCACCCGGACCTCAAAAAAAAGAAAAGCAATACTTCCGTCGTCCCGATATTTTGGGATGAAAATTATATTACGCTCCTGCCGGGAGAAAAAAGAACCGTTTCGGGATATTGCCTTACGGATGACCTGGATGGCGAGAAACCGGTGGTGGATGTGGGAGGATGGAATATAAAACGAAATAATTAATAACCAACCATATCAAACTAAATTATTAAAAATTAATGGCACATACTAAGACCAAACGGAACTATTATATTGTAAGTCTGATCATGTTGACTTTTTTTGTGATCTCTTTTTTGACTAACATTATTGGTCCGTTGATACCGGCTATTATCAAGGGATTCCATTTAAATCTTACATTGGTAGCCGTTTTGCCCTTTGCTTTTTTTATCGCTTACGGCGTCATGTCTATCCCCTCCGGTATTCTGATAGAGAAATACAGCGGTAAGAAGATGATGATCGTAGCGTTTATTATTGCATTTGTAGGCGCTTTGTTGCTGGCTGTTTTTCCCAATTATCTCACAGCCGTTATTTCCCTGTTCTTGATTGGCTGCGGAATGGCCATGTTGCAGGTGGTTATAAATCCCCTGCTCCGGACCTCCGGCGGCGAAGAACACTATGCCTTTAATTCGGTGTTGGCGCAACTGATCTTTGGACTGGCTTCTTTTATCAGTCCCCTGGTTTACTCTTATCTGGTATTGAATCTGAACCGTACTTCCGCTCAAGATAACACTTTATTATCCACGCTTTCTTCTATTGTACCCAATAACCTTCCATGGATCGCTCTATACTGGTTGTTCGCAATTATCAGTATTGTGATGATCCTTATAATAGCGCTATCGCGGTTTGAGAAGGTAGAATTGACCGAAGAAGAGAAGGCCGGACCGTTAAAAGCGCATGCTAAACTCCTGAAGAACCCGATTGTTATACTTTTCTTTATTGGCCTGTTTTGTTATGAAGGGACGGAGCAGGGGGTAGCTAACTGGATCTCCCAGTTTCTTCATGTCTATCATCAATATGACCCGCAAACCACGGGTGCTAAAGCCGTATCCTATTTTTGGGGACTGATGACCGCCGGCGGCTTATTGGGGCTGGTCTTGCTCAAGATCATGGACAGTCGAAAGGTGCTCATTGGGTTTGCCATACTGGCGATCATTTCTTTAAGCCTGGGCTTATTCTCAGGTAGGGAAGTTTCGTTGGTCGCTTTCCCGTTGATCGGTTTTTTTGCTTCGGTCATGTATCCCATTATCTTTTCATTGGCGTTGAATTCGCTGGAAGAACATCATGGTGCATTTTCCGGGATCCTGCTGACGGGGGTCACCGGGGCCGCCATTATCCCGCTAATTATCGGTTGGATAGGAGACCATCTGGGATTGCGTACAGGTATGTTTTTCCTTTATATTACGCTGGGATATGTATTAAGTATTGGCTTCTGGGCAAAACCTATTATCTCAAATGAGACTATTCAATCAAAGAAAAAGTTGAAAAATGATGCATAATGCTTCCGTGATAGGTATTGATCTTGGAGGAACACAAATCCGTGGCGCGGTGATAAAAGACGGTACTCTGGTCGCTCTGCAGAAAACAAAAGTCCCTTCTACGGGCACGAAAGAGGAAGTTTTAGAAACGTTATTTCAGCTTACGGATAAATTGGTCACATCCGGAGTGAATGCCATTGGCATCGGGGTTCCGAGCGTGGTAGATGAGGCCCGGGGGATCGTCTATGATGTACAAAATATCCCTTCCTGGAAAGAAGTTCCCCTGAAAAGCCTGATGGAAAAGCGATATCATATTGCCGTGTCGGTCAATAACGACGCCAATTGTTTTGCCTTGGGAGAAAAGTATTTTGGAAAGGGAGAGGGTCTTCATTCTTTTATAGGGTTGACTATAGGCACGGGGCTGGGAGCAGGAATCCTTATCCATGACAAATTATATTCCGGCCCCAATTGTGGTGCGGGAGAGTTTGGGATGGTCAACTACCTGGATCATTATTATGAATATTATGCCAGCGGGCAATTCTTTAGAAATGTTTACCGGAAAGATGGAGCCGTCCTTTTTGAAGAGGCAAAAGAAGGCCGGGCCAATGCCTTAAAATGTTTTGAAGAATTCGGGATGCATCTGGGAAATGCCATAAAAATGATCCTGTACACCTACGATCCGGAAATGATCATCCTCGGAGGGTCTATCAAAGACGCATATCCCTTTTTTAAAAAAACACTTTGGGAGACCCTAAAAAGCTACGCTTATCCCAAATCACTTGAAAAATTCCGGATAGAAGTCTCTTCCTTAAAGAACTCCGGCGTATTGGGCGCCGCCGCTTTGTGGTATAATAAAGATCTGTAGTGTGTGAGCTATGGACTTTGAAGTTTTAAAATAAATTCCTATTATTGTGCAATCGTTTGCAAATAAAATTAAAAGACTTATTTTATGAAAAGAAGGTCGATCTGGCTCCTCTTGCCACTGCTCCTTGGTATACGGGTAAAGGCTCAGACAAAGGTGGTCCTGGATAACTATTTTAACCATGAGATCAACGCTTCTGGTAACCTTTTCCATTATCTCTGGTCGGACCGGGGAAACAGCGGTTTCTCCCAATGGGGGGATATTTTTAAAGAGAAAGGAGCAATATTGGAAACGTTGCAACAGGCTCCACGCGATAAAAATTTGAATAATGCAAATATTTATATCATTGTGGACCCGGATACCAAAGCAGAAACCCCTGCTCCCCATTATATCAGGAAGAAAGACATAAAAGCGATTACCCACTGGGTAAGAAGGGGAGGGATATTGGTTTTAATGGCCAATGACTCGGGCAACAGTGAATTTACTCATTTGAATCGACTGGCCAAAAAATTCGGAATGCATTTCAACGAAGTAAGCCTGAATCATGTTGCCGGACAACAATGGGAAATGGGAGCTATTACCCGTTTGCCGGACCATCCGATCTTTGCAGGAGTGCAAAAAATCTATATTAAAGAAGCTTCTTCTTTAAACTTGACCGCTCCTGCAAAACCTGTTTTAACTAAGGAAGGGCATGTGTTTATGGCATTAAGCCCGGTGGGCGGGGGATACGTTTTTGCAGTAACGGATCCCTGGATATATAATGAATATATCGGAAATAAATATTTACCTGAGGACTTTCAGAACCACCAAGCGGCTGAAAACCTGGCGGATTACCTGATCGGGCTTACCACGGAAAGCCGGTAAGGAGATCTAGCGGATGTATGCCGTATGCGGCATTGTGATGATCGAGTACGGTTTGAATCTCCCTATTGTCTTGTAAGCCGAATAATTTCCTGTCCGGTAATCACCTCGTTGTCAATGGTATCTTTGGACGAAGTGGTTAAAGTCAATTGGCTTCCGCTCACTTTATAGGTGAACGTCGTTTGATCCGGATCCGTTGCATCTTCGCTTTCCATTAATGTAAGCTGGTTTCCCCGGGTAACGTAGTAGCCGGTACCCTGGCTCTGATCCCCCTCCATGGAAACATTGATGTCAACCTGATTTTGAGATTTGAAATGAAGTTTAAAATAGTCGGGCGGTGTAATTTTATAAGTGGAATCAAAGGTCAACGGCCCCTGTTGAAATTTCAGGGTGATTTGGGTCCCATTCCATTGTCCCAGGAGGCTGTTACCGGATCCTTTGTCCTTTTTCTTACAAGAAACGGCCATAACGGCCAATAAAATAAGGAGTAAATGTACAGGGTGTCGTTTCATGATGTTTTTTTATTAGGAGTAGTAATACTATACCGGATTAACGGTTTGATCTGAGGTAAATATAAGGAAAAACCATCAATAAAAGAAGCGGGATCAAAGGAAGCTTTCTTTTGTAAAAGAAAAATGCAGCCAGGTAATTGTAGCATACCTGGCTGCGGATTCGGCAATTTGAATTTTTAACCGTGATTTGGCCGCGGGTTAGGCAACCTCTTCAATCAGTTGTTTCATTTGTATTTCTGCAAAGATGCGGATTTCATCCCCGACCATTACTCCGCCGGTTTCCAAAACGGTGTTATAGGTCAGCCCCCAGTCTTTGCGATTGATCTTTCCGGACACACTAAAGCCGGCTTTGATATTGCCCCAGGGATCTTTGGCCTCCCCTCCGAACGCTACTTGTAGCTTCACCGGTTTGGTGATATCGCGAATGGTTAAATTCCCTTGTAATGCATAATCCGACTCATCTATTTTCTTAAAAGAGGTCGATTCAAAACGAAGTTGGGGATGGTGGTCCCTATCAAAAAAATCTTTGCTTTTGAGATGTTCGTCCCGCTGCTCGTTTTTGGTGTAAATTGAATCTGCATCCGCCGTAAACTGGATACGGGCGTTTTCCATTTCCTCGTCGGAAGTTTCTACTTCGATATTGAAACGGTTAAAATAACCGGTCACGTTGCTTACCATCATGTGTTTTACTTTAAATTGCAATTCACTGTGTGCGGGGTCCAGTACCCATTTCTTTGTGTTCATTAGACTTGTTTTAGTTGTTAAAAAATTCAGGAGTGTATCCGGTCCAAAAGCTGTCCCAGGATATCAGCTTCCTTTTGGGTTATTTTCTTTTTTATATCGGTCATGAGATCCGCTATAGCTTTTGTAGCCTCTTTTAAGTGTTCCAGTCCCTCCTCGTTGATGCGTACGTCCACTTTCCGGCGGTTCATCGGGCATACTTCCCTGTGTATCCATCCTTTCTTTACCAGTTTGTCCAGCAGGCGGGTCAGGTCATTGGCTTTGTCTATCATTACCGCTCTGATCTCTCCCGGAGAAACCGGTTCGGGATACCGTCCTTTTAGAATACGTAGGATATTGAAATGCTGGGGACGAATGCCAAAAGGCTTCAACAGGCGAACCTGCTCATCTCTTATCCAGTTGCCGGTGTAGATCAAATTAACCACCATGCGCTGATACGGATCCGCGAAATGACTTTGTTTTATGGCCTCTTCAATTTTCATGCAGCAAAGATACGTTAAAACAATTAATGTTGCAACAAATATTTATTTCTGTTCTTTCCTTGCCGTTATAATAGTGAAAAACCCCGGCTTCTCAGGTAAGGGAAGCAGATTCTGCTTCCATCGGAATTGAAGAGCAATCCCTCCGGATACGGCTTTGAGCCTGAGAATGAATATCAAAAAGGGGTTGAAGCCCTTTCAGCCCATTATAGAAAAATACCGGATTCGTCAAAGTTCTATCTCATTGCCCGAAAAGGAGAAGGGCGGATAGATAAGAAATGATTTGAAAAAGCGGCTGCCGTCTTTAAAAAAACAAATGGTACAGAGGAAAGTGGACCCGGCCGGTTGCAGAATGGCTGCTTTTGGGAAGGAAACCGAAAAATAGGGGCGGTCCACTGTACATAAGGCTCATCCCATGCCGGCTTTTCTTTTTAAATAGGCTTGTCGTTTTTCTTCAGGAAAATGTTCAATAGCATAGCGAAGCATCGTTCGCGGCATCTGGTGAGCGTGTTTTTTCAAAAAAATTTCTTCCTGTCTGATAGAACAGCGTTTGCCGGTTTCCCGTAACATCCAGCCAACGGCTTTGTGTATTAAATCCTGATGATCCTTTAAAAGAAGTTCCGCTACCTGCAGCGCCTCTTCCGCATGCCCCTTTTTGATGTAGGCAAAGGTAGAAAGCATGGCGATTCGGCGCTCCCACAAGCTCGTTGATTGGGCCAGCCTTTGCAACACCTGAAGCTTTTCCGGTTTGTTTTCGAGCCAGGGGCCCACAATAAATTCAGCGCTGGCATCCACCAGGTCCCAGCTATTGATGTGTGCCGTATTACGGAGATACAGTTCATAGCATTCTTTCCGGAAATTTTCCGCTCCTTGTTGGAATTGCTTCACCAGAATAAGCAGGGCGGTCATTCGAAATTCATGTTCTTTGGAATGCAAAAGATGCGCTATGTCTGAGAGCGAAAGGGATGCATACTTTTTGGCCAGCTTCCGTTGTTCGGGCATTGTAATGCCTATAAAAATATCCCCCTCTCCATATTGCCCCTTATTCATCTTGAAGAAACGAGCGCTGTTCACGGCTTTTTCGGGATGTCCCAAAGCAAACAATTCTTTTTTCAGGCTTTTTAGCACCATATTTTATTTAAAAATCATAAAACTAATCATAAAAACAATTATTTCGCAATAACATAGAAAAGGCCGCAGGATATTTTAAGTTTTCCGATCTTTCCTCTACCTTTATATTTATATACTTATAGAAACATTCCAATTCATCAGGTAAAGGGGCAGGAAGCTTTTTCAGTATAACACAATATAAAAAGCGGAGTATACATGGGACCGGCTTCATCTCATCATCAAGATAAAAGAGCTATCGATGGAACTTTTAAAGATCAATACTTTTCTTTCTAACTTTTTGGGAAATCATTTTGGCCTGGTGGTTGCAGCTTTTATATCTATTATATCGGTAGCCAATCCATTTAGCACAATGCCTATTTTTGTTTCTCTCACCGAACACAGAACCCGTGCGGAACGCGCGGGCATAGCCAAAAAGGCTGCAGTTTACATGTTCCTTATCCTGACTTTATTCTTGCTGGCAGGCAGTTCTATTATCAGCTTTTTTGGTATCAGCATACCCGGTATCCGTGTGGCCGGCGGCCTGATCATATTGCAATCCGGCTGGGCGATGCTTTCACCGGATGCAAATGATAAGATGTCTGAAAAAGGTACCCAGACGGCCAAAACCAAGAAAAATATTTCCTTTAGCCCGCTCGCACTGCCCATGTTGGCGGGGCCCGGAAGTATTTCTGTAGTGCTGGGACTGACTTCACAAGTAAATGGTTTTATGGATTATATTTTCATATTAGTGGCCGTTATTCTCTGTGCCTTTGCCTCGTATATTATTCTGCGTATCGGTCCGCTTGCCACCAAATATATTAATCCTACGGGTATGGATGCTTTTACCCGCCTGATGGGTTTTATTGTAATGGCGCTGGCTGTTCAATTCCTGCTGAGTGGCATTAAGGAATTTTTTATGACATAGCAACCACAGCAGAGGAGGGCGTCTCCCGTCTTCCTATTGCTTTTTGTTGATTTCCAAAATGGATTGTGGAAAGTGTCAACGGATCAAAATATGGAGGCTGCCAAACCGGATGGTTACATATTGTATTATATTATATGCATTCAAAAGAAGATGCGGAAGATATTCTTATCAATGTATTTACATCATTGTGGTATAATAGGAACCGAATAAATATAGAACATCTGGAGTCTTATCTGATTAAGGCGATTAAAAATCAATCATTAAAACATATTCTAAAACAACAACGATTACGGAAAAAGCAGCAGCAGTTGGAAAAAGAAATTTTATCATTATTGTCCGAGTAAAATCATACAATTATCGTCTCTATTCCTTTACA
>CAYZGR010000051.1:0-17963 GCA_964478125.1 uncultured Chitinophagaceae bacterium
GATAGACGGAAGGAGTTACCACTTCCTACCCTCTTAAGAACCGGGCGTGCGAGTTTCTCTGCATCCGGCTCAAGCAAATTTAAGTAGATACCTGTTGTGATTCTGCCAGCAACAAGTTTTTCCAATCATTGTTATGGCCTTCGATCTGACATATCTGATGTAGCAATATAAGATTATCGAAGATAGATTTACCTCCTTCTAATCTCCCTTTTAAATGATGGATGCATCCTCTCTGGTCGTCCACAGAAAAGAGACGTCCGCATTGTGGACACACTCCTTCTATTGTGCTCTTAGGAATTCCCGCATTACCCGACCTTCGCGATTATGATTTTTATAGAATTTCCTAAATTTTAATCATAAAAATTAATCGTTTAAGCAAAGGAATGCTTCAGAACTATTCTAAAATATTCACATCTTAAACTCTACATATTAGAAAATATTCTATCCTTTTTTTAAAGTCCAAATTTTAAACGCTTTATATAATATACGCTTGAACCTAAGAAACCCTCTGCTTATCCCTCAATCTTTTTATTTTTTTCTAAAATGTCCAGTAACGAATTCCTACATATCTTTTTTAAATGCTATTTTAACGCTCTCTCTTCCCACCTGATTCCCTCACGACAAGATCTGCATCTAAAACAACTTGTTGATATTCTTTTTCTCCGGTAGCTATTTGCGCTGTTAATATCTGAACAGCCTTTCTCCCGATTTTTTCTAACGGTTGACGCACATAACTAACGGGGCAATAATACAGATCGTAGGATTCACTTTCATCAAAGCAAAATATAGATATATCATCGGGGACCCTTACCTCCAGATCTATCAATGCTTTTAATCCCATCGTTGATAAAGTATTGGTAGAAAACAAAACCGCATCCACTCGTCGTTTTGATCTTAATAGCTTCTTAAAATGACGATTAAAGTAAACCAGATTATCAAACTCTACTTCACATAGCAGGTCCTTATAAAAAGATTGACCAAATTCATCTAAGGCTTGCAAATAGCCCTGAAAGCGATCTTCGGTATGTTGTAAATCATTTTTATACCGAACAAAGGCAATATTTTTATGGCCTTGTAATAGTAATTGCCGTGTCGCCTGATAAGTAGCCTTAAAATTATTAATGACCACGTAATTGGAGTTTATTTCTTTAAAATAACGATCAATTAATACAAAGGGAATATCCAACTTATCCAGATACCTCAATTGAGGTACGGTGCCTGCGGCCGGAGCTATAATAAGCCCGTCAATTTGCCTGTTAACTAAGGTCTTAATTAATCTTTCAGATTTCTCTAGATCTTCATCCGAGCTGACAAAAAAGACAGCATACCCCTTTTTATCGGATTCATCTTCAATTGTCCTGGCAAGATGGCTAAAAAAGGGATTTGAAATATCTGCTACAATAAGCCCTATTACTAAAGATTTCCCGCTTTTAAGACTCTTGGCCACCTGGTTAGGCTGATAATTCATCTTTTTAGCAATCTCCCTGATTTTCTTTGCCGTTTTGGCACTTACCCGTTCTTCCTTCTCTTTGTTATTCAGAACATAAGAAACCAAAGCAATAGAAACACCTGCTGCAGCTGCTATATCTTTTAAAGAGGTCTTTTTTACCATTTACAATAATCTGCTATTTATAACAGCGTTCCTCATTTAATTCAGACCGGATAAATCTTTTTGCTTTCACAATATGGTCGCTTATCGTAGAAACGGATATCCCTAACATAGCACTCACTTCTTCATAACTTCTATTCTCGAACTTACAGAGTTCAAAAACCTTCTTTCTTTTTGGGGGAAGCTGGTCTATAACTTCTCTTATTTGTGCGAGTTTTTCATCCTGAAACGATTTATTTTCTTTCATTTGCAGATCCGGCTCAGAGATTAAAGTTTGAACGGCAACTACTTTTCTTTTTCGGTCCAGATCTCTGTAATAATCCACAATCAGGTTATGCCCTATTTGAAACATATACCCTCTCAATGAGGAACCGTCTATTCTTATCCGCTCCCGCTTAAGCCAAACCTTCATAAATACTTCCTGGATAATATCCTCTACCGCTTCCCTGGAATCCAATAATAGCAGAAATCTTTTAAACAACACCTGCCTGTATGAATAGTACAATGCATTAAAGGTTTTCCTGTCTAACCGGGTGCAAAAACTGGCCATAAATTCCTCCATTATTTAATTTACCATAAAATGCGCCATAATGCCTCATGCCTGCATTTCTCCATATCGTTGATATTCCTCATACCGCTCATTATAAAGGGCAACATACCTCTTTCTCGGGTTTACGATCCTGTTCTCCCCTGCTCCCATAATTTCTCCTGCCTGCATCACACCTTCATAAACGCCACCGACAACTGAAGCAAATATAGCAGCGCCTAATGCCACCGTTTGTTCAATTCGGGAAACATGCACCGGCCGGTCCAATACATCTGCCATTGTCTGCATGACGAATTCGGACTTCACTGCAATACCGCCAATAGCGTCAACACCACGAATCTCAATTTTTTGTTCCTCCATGCTTTCAACAATCGCCCTGGACCCGAAGCAGGTAGCTTCTACCAGTGCACGATATATTTCCGGCGCTGAAGATCCCAGGGTAAGATTCCCGATAAGCCCTTTCAAACTCGGGTTGGCATTTGGCGTCCTTCTTCCGTTGAACCAATCCAAAGCAAATTCCGACCGGATATCAAAAGACAACTGGGCCGCTTGTTGATCTAATTTTTTTAATAAATCCACTTCAAGTCCTTTAAAGATGGCCTTCATTTCAGCATGCGCTCCCGAGGTTCCTTTTAAGGGCCATAGCAACAAATTTTTAAACCAGGTATACATATCTCCAAAAGCCGATTGTCCAGCCTCCAGGCCAATCATCCCCGGAATTATAGAATCGTCAACCTGCCCGCTGATCCCTTTCACGAAAACGCCTTTCATTGCAGACTTTGGCACGACCATCATATCGCAGGTTGAGGTGCCGATGACCTTACTCAGGTAATAAGGCTTTATTCTTCCTCCTACAGCTCCCATGTGGGCATCTATAGCGCCAATGCCCACCACCACGTCGGCAGGTAACCCTAACCTTGCCGCCCACTCCCAGGATATCGTGCCCGCTGCTTGTTCGGCAGTATAGACCTTTTGTCCAAAACGTTTTAGAAATGGAAGTAAAACGGGATCAATTGCTTCAAAAAAAACGGGGGAAGGAAAGCCGTTAAATTCTTTTGCCCACAAGGCCTTATGCCCGGCGGCACATACATTTCGTTTGAGTTCTGCAGCATCCGTCCCGCCGGTCAGGAGAAAGGGCATCCAGTCACTGTGTTCCACCCAGGTATAACAAGCTTTCCCAACTTCCTTATCGGCCCTTAATACATGCAGTAATTTGGCCCAATACCATTCAGAAGAATAGACTCCTCCCACATATTTCAGATAATCCCATTGATTATTTTTCGCTGCGTTATTGATCTCTTCAGCCTCCTTAATTGCAGTATGATCTTTCCAAAGGATAAACATGGCATTTGGATTCTCTTTAAAATCCTCCAACAGGGCAAGCGGAACGCCTTGCCGGTTAACAGCTACCGGGCTCGATCCGGTAGTGGCAAAAGAAATACCGCATACTTTATCTCTTAAATGCGCTCCCATACCACTCAGACAATCTTTAATAACCGCTTCAAAACTCTCTATATAATCCAAAGGATGCTGGCGAAATTGATTCTTAGCCGGGTCGCAATAGGCCCCCCTACTCCATCGTAAGTAGGGAGAAACCGAAGAAACCATTTCCTCCCCCCGTACAGCATCCATAACTATTGCCCGAACAGAATCCGTACCAAAGTCAACTCCTATCACATATTTACTTTTCATCTTTCTAGCCTAAATCTGATTTTAAACTATTCGAATAAACCTTTCCTATTATGCACGCACTTTGTATCCATTAAAGGCAAAATAAGCTATATACATAAATAAGGGTATCGGAACAAGAAAACCGATGGCCATCCCATATGCGTCTGCTACAGCGCCCATCAATGGAGGTAATAAAGCGCCTCCTGCCACAGTCATTACCATAAACGATCCACCCCGCTTCGTCAAAGGACCCAACGATTTAATAGCCAGCGCAAAGATGGTCGGAAACATAATGGACATAAAAAAGAATACGGTGTAAAGTGCAATCAGGGAAGCCCACCCTAATTCTAAAGCCACAAGAGGCAACGCAAGACATGTTAAGACGGAATAAAGGCCAAGCATTTTGGCGGCGCTAAAATATTTCATGAAGGCACTCCCGGAAACCCTGCCAATCATAAAAAGCAGAAAACCAAAGGATAAAAAGTAGGGAGCATACTTTACTTCAAAACGCGGATGCATACCCTCATCCGTAACAAAATTGATCAGGTAACTAAAAACCCCGGTTTGAGCCCCCACATAACAGAGTTGTGCAATAAAACCGGATTTAAAATGTCTATTCTGCCATAATGGTTTCTTTGTGATATAATCAGGATGTTTTTCATCTACAACGGCTTCATTTTCTCCGGGTATGGCTGCTACACTTTCGTTAACCACATTCTTATCTTCTTCGGAAATTTCGGGAAGTTTTATTCTGGTAAATATCAGTGCTACTATTAAAACCACCACCCCTATTATCGCAAAAGGTAAAATAATGGAAATCATTTTTTCGCCTTCAGCATGATTTTCATTGCCATAAATATACAAGGCGATTAAGGGACCGAGTACCCATGCCAGGCCGTTAAAAGACTGAGAGAGATTAATTCTTCGTTCCGATGTTTCAGGAGGACCTAATATGGTTGAATAAGGATCTGCAGCGGTTTCCAGGGTAGCCAGCCCTATGCCAATCAAAAAAAGACAAATCAGAAATAAGACGAAAGATTGTAAGGGGGCCGTTCCTGCTGCCAGCAAGGCTCCTAACGAAAACAAAGACAAACCAAAAATAATTCCCTTCTTATATCCATATTTTTTCATGAATGAACCAGCAGGCAAGGCCATCACAAAATAGGCTCCATAAAGAGAAAACTGGATAAAGCTGGATTGCCATTTATGCAGGTTCAGCATAAGCTGAAAGTTTTTATCCAACGTGTCCAGCATGCCGTGCGCTATTCCCCATAAGAAAAAGAGGGAGCTGATTGCCACAAAAGGTTTTAAATAACTAATGCCATTTTTAACAACAAGCGACTTGTGTTTTTTCTTTTCCATACAAGTTATTTACGAAGATTAATAAAGCGATCCGTAAGCAGCACACGCCCGATAATCAGCGCCTTCCAAATCCATTCCAAAACCGGCCCAGGCAGAGGGTCTGAAGATCTCTTTCGCTTCTACATTATGCATATTTACCGGGATCCGAAGTATAGATGCCAGGGTGATGAGGTCGGCGCCAATATGTCCATAACTTATAGCGCCATGGTTTGCGCCCCAGTTAGCCATGACATTATACACATTTTTAAAGGTTTCCTTCTCATCAGAAGTCCTTGGAACGAACCAGGTGGTGGGCCAGGTTTTATCCGTACGTTCATCTAATACTTGGTGAACTTCTCCCGGCAATTCAATGGTCCATCCTTCAGCTATCTGTAAAACAGGGCCCGCTCCTTTAACCAAATTCAATCTACACATCGTTACCGGCATGCCCCCTTCTGAAACAAGCTGAGAAGAAAATCCTCCCCCTCTAAAATAATCTCTATTTGCCGGATACCATGTAGTTGCTTTTAAACAAGCCTCCATCTCTTCATCCGCAATATCCCAATAAGGCTTCATGGCAGGTTGACCATTTAACCGTTGTTTCCCACAAGCATCCAGTGTAATAGAGCCTGAGTTTTTGAGATGTATAATCCCATCCTTTGCTTTCCCATCCGGTTTCCATCCTGTCACTCTTTGAATAGCTTCCGGACTCCAGTAAGTACGAACATCGGCAAAGATCTGAGCGGTGTTGGTTAATAGGTAATTAAACAACATAGAGACCCCATTCAGGGAATCATTCTCTGTAGCCACTATATATGGCGCTCTTGTTCCATTCCAGTCAAAGGAGGTATTCAGAATCGCTTCAGAAAAATCTCCATTGGGTAAAAAGTCGGTCCATTGGCGCTGTCCCTGAAAACCGGAAACTATGGCATTATGCCCTAATGCTTCTTCCTGAAATCCCATTTGATCCAGTTTCTCGTTTCCTTCCATCAGGTCCCTGATGATCAGCGTCATCTTTACAATAAATTCCCAGTCTTTTTCCTTTTCTCCTTTTGTTTTCACATTCTTTTCCCGATTATAATCCGCCCCTTCCTTGCAATTTTTTCGGGTCCAGGACATCGCCTTTTCAAATTCTTCCCGGTCATAAATGCCCAACTGAATTCTGCGCAAAAGCTCTGTTGAATCCACATACTCGTTCCTCATCCCCAAATAATCCTGAAAAAAATCCGGATTGACCATAGACCCTCCAATTCCCATACACACGGACCCAATAGCCAAATAAGATTTCCCCCTCATCATGGCCACTGCCAGCCCTGCTTTAGCGAATCGGATCAACTTTCCCTTAACGTCGTCAGGAATCTCATCATCCTCCAGGTCCTGGACGTCTTTCCCATAAATGCCAAAGGAAGGCAATCCTTTTTGATTATGTGAAGCCAGCGTTGCAGCTAAATACACGGCTCCCGGACTTTCGCTCCCATTAAATCCCCAAATAGCCTTAGGCAGATAGGGATTCATATCCATAGTTTCTGCCCCATAGCACCAACAGGGAGTCACCGAAAGGGATACTCCAACATTTTCTCTTTCAAACTTTTCAGCACAATCTGCAGCCTCTTTTACACCTCCTATGCATGAATCCGCAATCACACATTCTACAGGCGCTCCATTCGGATAATGTAGCTCTTGCTGCAAAAGACGAACTACTTCTCGGGCCATTTTCATGGTCTTCCCTTCTAAAGATTCGCGAATTCCCCCTAAACGACCGTCAATTATAGGGCGGATACCAACTTTGGGATATTTACTCATAACGATATGTTTTATTAAAAAATAGGTTTTCTAACTTTGTATATTAGCTTTCAAAATTTAAACGATTAAGTCTTGTGCAAGTTTATGCTTAATCGTTTAAATTACCAAATATTTAAAGAATTCTGAAACAGGATCTGCTTATTGGGACAGTTCTTCTTCGTGGATTTTCGTACCTGTCGTAACGGGCTTTCCGGGATTAAATCCGTTTGATTAACAATCAGAAGATCGGCCTCCTGAATAGCCGTTGTTTTTCCACTTCCAAGAAACCCTCCAAGTAAAAATAGCTTCATTACAAAATAATCATTTAAAGGACACCCTCCTTTTATCAAATTCTATTTCAACTAACTGCACGGTCCAAATGAATGTATCCCCCATCCACCACAAGGATCTGCCCGGTCGTATGGCTGGAGCGGCTACTCAATAAAAAAGCGGTAGTATCGGCTATTTCTTCAGAAGTAGTGAACCGATGCTCCAGAGGGATTTTGGAAACTATTGCGCTTAGTTTTTCTTCTGAAGAAGGCTGACTATGGATCCAATCGCTATATTGCGGCGTCCATACCTCTGCAGGCAGGACCGTGTTCACTCTGATAGCATAAGGCAACAATTCTACCGCCCATTCTCTTGTCAGCGCATTTACCCCCCCCTTGGATGCGGCATAGCCCGAAGTATGCCCCTGTCCGGTAAGCGCCACCTTTGATCCTATATTTACAATGGCGCCCTGGGATTTTATCAGGGAAGGCAATGCATAATGCGCCATAGCATAATAATGGACTATATTCTTATGCAAACTTTCAGTAAATGCTTCCGGGGATCCTTTTTCCAGTCCCACCCCGTCATTGATTCCGGCATTGTTCACCAGTCCGTTTATCCTGCCATATTCTTTTAAGGTTTCATCCACTACCTTTTTACAATCTTCTAATCGGGTTAACTCTACCGCAATGCTGTTTGCCGCCCCGCCTTCTTCACGAATTTCATCTACAGCCTGTTGGTTATCCTGCGGATTGCGCCCGGCAATAACGACGCATGCTCCTTCCTTTGCAAGGCTCGCACTAATGGCTTTGCCTATTCCTTTGGCGCCGCCTGTTACGATGATCACTTTTTCTTTTAATCCCAGATCCATAAATTAATGGTTAATTGCTAATTGTCAATGGTTAACGGTCAATTGATAAAATTTTACTGCATTCTTCCCCATAACGGCTTCTTGCTCTTTTACATCAAGGTGCTTCATATAATTAACGACAAGATGCTTCACTTTTGCATAATTTCCGGCTACAAGACATACCGGCCAGTCAGACCCGAACAACAACCTATTTGTACCAAATGCTTCAAAAACCACCTCCAGGTACGGCGCGAAGTCATCCTCCGACCAACTATCCCAATCCGCTTCGGTAATCATTCCGGACACTTTACACCAAACGTTTTCATTCTGTGCCAGTATGTTCATTTGTGCAGCCCAGGGATCCATCTTTTTCCCCTTAATGTCGGGCTTTGCCATATGATCTATCACAAACTTCTGCTCCGGAAAACGCGCCGCGAATTCAATGGCGGCAGGCAAGTGCTTAGGGTAAATCAAGATATCATAGGTATAACCATACTGTCCTAATAACTTGATCCCCCGGCAAAAATCTTTCCTTAATAAAAACCGGTCATCCGGTTCCGACTGCACAATGTGTCTGAAGCCCTTCAACCGGGGAGCCTTCTCCTTATAAAAAGCAATGCGTTCTTCTACCCTTTCGTCGGTAAGATCAATCCAACCTACAACCCCTTTGACAAAATCATACCGGCCGGCAATATCCAAAAGAAACCGGGTTTCATTTTCAGAAGGATCGGCCTGAACGACCACGCTGCCGGCCATGCCATTTTCTTTCAATACCGAGAACAGATCCCCCGGTAAAAAATCCCGGCGAATGATCTCCATGTCTTCTGTGATCCAATCATCCCGTCCGGGGTCGTAATTCCAAAAATGATGATGAGAATCTATTTGCATTGTCCCAGAGTTTCATTGTTCTATTGTTCCCGGGTTTAGAATTTGAAATTTTCATTGCTGCTACCTACTACTTCTTTTACTCCCGCTGCCTCCTGCCACTCCCTACTGCCTCCCGTTACGCTATCCGTTCAGTTCAAATATTTTCTTCATCGGCACCCACTTCTCCCCATGCGCCGCAAAAGGGAGCGCCTGCTGGTATTTCCACATTAAGGTCTCCCATTCCCGAACTTTAGGGTTGGCAGCATCCATCTGTTCTTTTTTCTCAAATGAAAAAGAATCGTTTACCTCCATGATCATGAACAAGCGGTTCCCTATCCTGTATATATCCATCTTCTCTACGCCTGCATCCTCAATGCTTTTCCTGATCTCCGGAGAGATATTTTGGTGATGGTGTTCATATTCTGCGATCAGGTCGGGATCATTTTTCAAATCCAAGGCTAAACAATATCGTTTCATGTCTAAATATTTGTTTTGTTAGCTTCTATTTCCACATTTGCCTCCCGCTGCTTGCTATATAGGAAGGGTTACTCCATATATGATCACTACTGCCCCCCTGCCACTGCCTACTGCTGCTGCCACCTCTTCAAAACCTGTTTACTTGTTCCCAATCCGTCTATTCCGCAGGCTACCACATCGCCCTCTTTAAGGAACACCTGGGGATCCATTCCCAGCCCCACCCCTGCAGGGGTCCCTGTAGAAATCATATCCCCGGGGAGCAGGCTCATAAACTGGCTGACATAACTAACAAGAAAGGGGATCTTAAAGATCAGATTGCCGGTGTTGCCGTCCTGCATGGTTTTTCCATTAACGGTAAGCCATAAACGAAGGTTATTTACATCGGCAACTTCGTCTTTTGAAACCAGCCATGGACCGAGTGGCGCGAACGTATCGCAACTTTTGCCCTTTACCCATTGCCCGCCTCTCTCAATCTGAAACTCCCGTTCACTGTAATCATTATGCAGGCAGTAACCGGCTACATAATCCATCGCCTCGTCTTCGGAAACATAAGAGGCCCTCTTTCCAATAACAACGCCAAGCTCCACTTCCCAATCGGTTTTGGAACTGTTTTTGGGGATGATCACTTCATCATTCGGGCCGGTAATAGAAGAAGAGGCTTTAAAAAACAGAATCGGCTCTCTGGGGGGGGTAGCATTGGTTTCCTTTGCATGGTCTGCATAGTTCAGGCCGATACAAACAATTTTCGAGATATTATTTACGGGCGTCCCCAGGCGGATATCCTCCTCTACCTTTTCACAGTGGGATCCGTTTTGCTCCCACCAGGCTTTTAACCGGTTGATACCGTCTGAAGCCAAAAAATCCGGAGTAAAATCTTCACCGAAGGCGCTTACATCATAAATGCCGTCTTCCTTCTGTAAGCCTGTTTTTTCATTTCCCTGATCTCCAAATCTAACTAATTTCATAGTTGCTTATGTCCTTTTATTTTGTTGTGAAATAATATGCTTTTAAAGCATTAATTTTTATGGTTGTCGTTGTACACACGATCTCTTTCATTTCATTAAATTTTCCCTCATTACCCATAAAGCCTAAAATACAGGTATTTTCCCTGCTGCCTTTTTTTAGTACTACCTTCTTCATATATTTTGGAGGTGGGAAGTTCACCTTATCCTGCGCTTTATTATTTCCAAATTGAATCTCCACCTTAAACTCTTGAGGATCTTCGGTAGGGAAAACCCGCACAATGAAATCATTGTTTGTTACCTCGTCAGCCTTATTTGCACTGAAAACGGCTACCGGTTTATTCAGATCCGCCTTTTTCTTTTCAGGCACGGAGCCGGGCGTCTTTTCTTTTTCCCGATACATTTGATTAGCGGTATCCCCGCCGGTCGTTTTCTGATCACGCTCAAAATACCGACATTGCGAAAACAAGCCCATGCACGAAAGCAATCCAGTTACAATTAAAAGCTTCCTCATCATTTCTCCTTCATGATCCATTTATTTCTTGGAGGCGCTTTTATCAAACGGTCCCCAAAGGTTACTTCAATGATATTATCAATACTACTTTTATCCGCATTCTGCATATAGAAAAACACCCCTTCCGGCATTTGCTTAAATTTCACTTTCGCTCCTTTATAATATTTTGCCGAAGTAATTTTTTGGCTGACGCCCCGTATAAATAACAATCCGTTTTCAGGATACTTCAATACATGAATATATTGTGTCCCTGCTTTTTGGGTAGTGACGCCCCATTCCTGCGGAGCTAAAAAGCCTTGTCGGGTCCCGTAAACGGTATAGCCGTATTGTTTCATCCAACTTCCCACTAATTTCAAAGTATCCACAAATTCAGGCTGGATTTTACCATTGGACATGGGGCCCACATTCAATAACAGGTTCGAGTTCATCCCCGCATCCCGGACGAGAAAATGAATGAGCTCTTTTACACTTTTGTAATGACGATCATTGATATTAAATCCCCAGCTGTTGTTCATGGTCTGGCAGGACTCCAGGGGCAGTTGTTCGCTCACGCCTCCTTTATTCCATCCATGGGAATTGCCGCCCGGAAGATCTTTTTCAAATTCCTGCACATCTTCTCCCGCCCTTGGTGTATGATGATGGTTGTTTACAATAAGAGCGGCAGGTTGTAATTTATGAATGAGTGCATAAATTTCATCCAGGTGCCAGTCCGCATCTTCCCGCTCCCATTCTCCATCAAACCATATCCCTCCTATCGGGCCATAATGGGTCAGCAATTCTGTCAACTGCTGTTTCATGAAGGCAATATAATGATCCCAGTCCGCATCTACAGGTTTACCATCCACTATTTTATGCCCAAAGCCGTAATCGGGACGGCCCCAATCCAGCAATGAATAATAAAAGAACAATTTAATCCCCTGTTTATGACATTCTTCAGCCAGCGCTTTTATAGGATCCTTTCCCCAGGGAGTGGCATCCACAATATTATAGGGAGAAGCCTTCGTACCAAACATGCTAAAACCATCATGATGACGCGAAGTAATGGTGATATATTTCATACCTGCTGCCTTAGCCAAAGAGACCCATTCTTTTGCATTAAATTGAGAGGGATAAAAACAGGATGCCAGGCGGGAGTAATTTTTATAAGGTATTTTTTGATTGTGCATAACCCATTCACCGTCTCCTAAAATGCTGTATATTCCCCAGTGAATGAACATACCAAATTTTCGGTCTTGAAAATCTTCACGCGCCTCCAGGTTTGATTTGGATGGCTGATAGTTTTCCTGCGCATAGCCGGTTAGATAAGCACAAATCAAAAACAATAAAACAATACGTTTTTTCATAAGTTATGAGTCAATTAAGTTATGAGTCGTCCCATCGCCTCTTCGCCCCTTCAGGTATTCAATTTAATGAATCCCCCGTCAATGGGATAATCTGTGCCCGTAATAAAAGACGCCTCATCCGAGCAGAGATATAGGGCCAATGCACCTATCTCTCCAGGCTCCGCCATTCTCCCGATAGGTTGTGTTTTACTCAATTGATCGTACATCTCTTTTTCTTTTCCGGGATAATTTTTTTTCAAAAAACCATCCACAAAGGGCGTGTGCACGCGGGCAGGCGAAATGCTGTTACAACGGATGCCTTTACCAATATAATCTTTGGCCACAGATTGCGTCATGGTGTATACTGCTCCTTTACTCATAGAATAGGCAAAGCGATCCGCAATTCCCACATGAGAAGCCACCGAGGCGATATTTAGGATCACGCCTTTCTGTTGCTGCACCATTTGTCCGATCACGGCATACATACAATTGTATATGCCTTTCACATTTACCTCATACACGCGATCAAAATCTGCTTCCGTGGTGTTACCCAATATCCCAACATGAGCTACCCCTGCACAACAAACCAGTATATCCATCTTTTTGTCCCGGGTAATGATCTCCTGTATAACGGCCATCACCCGGCCCTGATCTGACACGTCGGCTGCAAAGACTTGTACCCGCCCCCCGGCATTTTTTATCTGACGGGCTGTTTCTGTTGCCGCTTCTGTGTTCCGTTCTATAATCCTGACTCCTGCTCCTGCATCGGCAAAGGTGCGTGCTACAGCCTGGCCAATACCGCTTCCACCTCCGGTAATAACGGCAGTTTTTCCTGATAAATCAAACATAGTTGTTATCGGCTTATTTTTAAAGGGCTAAAAGTATTCATAATCCTGCAAATTCCCTGATGTTATTTTAGCAAACCTTGTTATTTTTTTGACAATTGGAGGTTTTCCATCCGCTCTAAAATAAGGAATTGGGCCAATCGGGATTTTTCTTTACCTTTTCACCAAAAACAGAATGGCCTTACCGTGGAATAAAGGTATCTTCTCCCATATCAAGCAGGTAACCCCTAACACCCGACTATTTTTCATAAAATTAGAGGGAATAGAGGTTTTTGATTTTAAACCCGGGCAATTTGTAACACTTGATCTGCCCATCCATGAGCGACCCGCCCGCCGCTGGCGCAGTTATTCCATCGCCTCCGCCCCCAACGGCAGCAGTGAGATCGAACTGGTGATCGTACTCCTGGAGGGTGGCGCCGGCTCCAATTACCTGTTTAATAATATAAAGGTAGGCCAAGAAGTGCCGGTCCGGGGCCCGCAGGGCATTTTTACCCTTCCCGAACAAATAGACCGGGACCTTTTTTTCATCTGTACGGGAACGGGGATCGCCCCTTTTCGTTCCATGTTGCTCTATATCCGGGATAACCATATCATCCTGCATCACCACATCTACCTCATCTTTGGCACCAGGCGGCAGGAAGACCTGTTATATCCTGAAGATATGAGACAATTGGAAAAAGATCTCAAAAACTTTCATTATATACCTACCCTCTCCCGCGAAAAATGGGACGGAGAGACAGGCTATGTACATCCCATTTACGAACGACTTGCTGAAAACAGGCGTCCCATTCACTTTTATCTTTGCGGCTGGAAAGAAATGATCCGGGAGGCCCGGGAAAGAATTAAAGCCATGGGATATGACCGAAAAGCCATCCACCAGGAATTGTATGGATAAAGACGATATGTATGAAAACACAATCATTAGGAACCGCTTTTTTAAGAGAATTGGAAGCCGAGGCTCCCGCTACCCGCAAATGTCTGGAAAGGATCCCTGCAAAACTTTTTAACTGGAAACCACATAAAAGATCCCTGCCCATGGGGTACCTCGCGCTGATAGTGGCCGAAATTCCAAAATGGGTCACCCACATGGTAGAGCAAACAACTATTGATTTTGTCGCCTTCCCTCACTTCAAACCCAAAACGACAGAAGAACTGGTTCGTCATTTTGACGAAAATATGGAAAGCGCTAAACAAGCATTGCAATCTGTCACAGACGGGACCCTGGAAGAAACCTTCTTTCTTAAAGCTAATGGACAGGAGCTTTACAGCTCTCCCAAAAAAGAAAACATCAGTTCTTCCATTAATCACATGGTTCATCATCGAGGCCAGTTAACGGTATATATGCGACTCAATGATATTGCCGTTCCCTCTATTTACGGGCCTTCGGCAGATGACAAAAGTTTTTAAATGCACTCTTTCACAGATCAATTGAACCGGAATATCCAGCTTCCCGCTTTACCCAAGCGGATTGTATCGCTGGTTCCGTCCCAAACAGAGTTACTGGCGGATTTAGGATTGCAAGAGAAGGTGGCGGGCATCACCAAATTTTGTGTACATCCGCAACACTGGTTTAAAAACAAAACCCGTGTTGGAGGAACTAAAAACCTGCATCTCGACCAGATCCGTTTGTTACAGCCTGATTTAATCATAGCAAACAAAGAAGAAAATGATAAAGCTTCGCTGGAAACGCTTATGGCGGAATTCCCCGTATGGGTAAGCGATGTGCATACACTGCCGGCTGCTTTAGAAATGATCCGCTCGGTCGGCGTCCTCACGGGAAAAAAAGAAAAAGCTGCCGAACTGGCAACCGAAATTGACAGACGTTTCCAAATATTAAGTCGGGGTAACACAAAACGATCCGGAATAAGAACCACTTATTTTATATGGCGAAATCCCTGGATGGTTGCCGGCGATAACACTTTTATACAGGATATGATGCAGCGCTGCGGGCTGCAAAACTGCTTCGAACATCTCCCACGCTATCCGGAAATAACTTTACAACAATTGCGTGAAGCAGATTGTGAGATGATTCTCCTTTCTTCCGAACCTTACCCTTTTAAAGAAAAACATATAGCAGAACTCTCCGAATATTTTCCAAAAACGGATATCCGGCTGGCAGATGGAGAAATGTTTTCATGGTATGGCAGCCGGCTGTTGCAGGCGCCAAATTATTTCAAACAATTTTTTACTCGATAAACACCTTTGTCATGCCATGATAATGATTCTGAAGATCATGTACGCACAACCCCTCTTCAAATTCCCGTAGATGAGCGCCATGGCAGTCCAAAACAATGCTATTCTTATTTTCCTTATCCGGATAAGTGAGCGTAAAAGTGGTATGACCGTGCCTATATACCAGTGATCCGTTTTGATCCTCTTCCAGGACAAAATCAAAATATTTTAACCACTCTTCATCCAGAGCAATTGGGAAAACGTCTTTGGGAAAATACCAGCCCAGCTCCTTTTTGACTTTGACGCCAATTCTTTCAACGCTTTTGCGCTCTACTTTTCCGGCAAGGCGTTCTCCTTCGACTTCCACCTGGACCCAGTTTCCCAGATGGACATCATGAATGTCTACCATAGTGTAATTTTTGATTAAATATCCGAATTATTTTTGAATTAATCAATAGTTTGACGGCTTTATCAATAAAAATATAGCAACTTGAGCATGTTTGAGTATCTTTGCACTCCAATTAAAAAAACTAACAGACTATGGCATCAAAGAAGATAACCGACCTTTTGGGAGATCAGGCCGCTTTCCTGCTGGATCACCAATGTACTACCATTGATAAATCCACCATTTCCCTGCCGGGGCCGGATCATGTGGATGACATCTGGATCAATTCCAACAGAAACAATCAGACCCTTAATAGCCTACAAACCCTTCTCAGTCACGGACGGCTGGCCCATACCGGTTATGTTTCCATTTTCCCTGTAGATCAGGGCATAGAACACAGCGGGGGTTCAGCCTTTGCGCCCAATCCTATCTATTTCGATCCCGAAAACATTATCAAGCTGGCCATTGAAGGAGGCTGTAATGCTGTAGCTTCTACTTTCGGCGTTTTAGGAATTATGTCCAGAAAGTATGCTCACAAGATCCCTTTTATTGTAAAGATCAATCACAACGAGCTGTTGAGCTATCCCAATACCTTTGACCAAACCCTCTTTGGAACGGTAAAGAGCGCCTGGAACATGGGAGCCGTCTCCGTGGGAGCAACCATCTATTGGGGGTCTCAGGAAAGCAGACGCCAACTGAAAGAGATTGCCGAAGCATTCGAACTGGCCCACGAGCTGGGAATGAGTACCATCCTCTGGTGCTATACCCGCAATAACGACTTTAAAGTAGCCGGTACCGATTATCATACTTCCGCCGACCTCACCGGCCAGGCCAATCACCTCGGAGTGACCATTCAGGCCGATATCATTAAACAAAAACTCCCTACCAATAATGGAGGATATCTGGCCACCAAACACGGAAAGACACATCCGCTGGTTTATGAAAAACTGACCAGCGATCATCCTATTGACTTATGTCGCTATCAAATCTTAAACTGCTATAGCGGTCGCGTAGGACTCATCAATTCCGGCGGGGCATCGCAGGGAGATAACGACCTGGCAGACGCCGTATCCACAGCCGTGGTGAACAAACGCGCAGGTGGAATGGGATTGATACTCGGCCGCAAAGCGTTTCAACGCCCCTTCAAAGAAGGAGTAGAAATGTTAAACACCATTCAGGATGTATACCTGGACGAGTCCATCACCATTGCTTAATATAAATATTTCGTAACTTAGTGTTGCGGAAATCCGCTGCAGTGGTCTTTTTGCCTGATTGAACCGCCTTATAAATCAAGGACTTATTTATTATGCCAAACTTGTTCCAACGCATTAAAAAAGGCATTTCCACCTCCACCGAGGAAAAAAAAGAAACCCCGGACGGCTTATGGTTTAAATGTCCAAGATGTAAGCACACTGTAACAAGAAAGGACCTTAAGGAGCATCTTTTCGTATGTGAAAAGTGCAATTACCACAACCGCATCAATTCGGGGGAGTATTTCGAAATCCTTTTTGACGATGGCAAGTTTAAAGCGCTTTTCCCTCATATCGCTCCAAAAGACTTTCTCGGCTTTACCGATATAAAGGCCTATTCAAAACGGTTGAAGGATGCCCAGAAAAAAACCGGTCGTAAAGATGCTTTAACCGTGGGCGCCGGGAAAATAAACGGACATGATATTACGATTGCCTGTATGAATTTCGACTTCATCGGCGGATCCATGGGTTCCGTTGTCGGAGAGAAAATTGCACGGGCCATTGATCATTGTATTGCACATCATACGCCCCTGCTGATCATCTCCAAATCGGGAGGAGCACGCATGATGGAAAGCGCATTCTCTCTTATGCAGATGGCCAAAACATCGGCCAAACTCACACAGCTTGCAGATGCAAAGCTGCCTTTTATCTCTTTAATGACGGACCCGACTACCGGGGGAGTGACCGCCTCCTTTGCCATGTTGGGCGACCTGAATATAGCCGAGCCTGAAGCGCTTATCGGTTTTGCCGGGCCTCGCGTCATCAAAGAAACCATTAAAAAGGATCTGCCGGAAGGATTTCAACGCTCCGAATTTTTACTCGAACATGGTTTCCTGGATTTTATTGTAGCGCGTAAAGATCTCAAACAAAAGTTAAGCGATGTAATCGAGTTACTGAGCATCGCCTAAGCCTTTCGGAATAGAAAATAATGAATATGGATCAATTCTCCCTTGGGGAGATCTTATTTCTCGCAGGTTTTCGCAAATTATATTAGCAGATTTTCGCAAATTTGAGATCAGCGTCTATCAGCGAGCTGTTTTATCCGCGTCTATCAGCGGGAAAATAAAAATGAAAAAAATGATTACGCAAATTAAAAATC
>CAYZGR010000051.1:18063-22263 GCA_964478125.1 uncultured Chitinophagaceae bacterium
GCGTCTATCAGCGGGAAAATAAAAATGAAAAAAATGATTACGCAAATTAAAAATCGTTCCGCCTATTTTGAATATCATATTCAGACAAAATATGTTGCCGGAGTTGTATTAACCGGGACAGAAATAAAAGCCATACGTGAAGGGAAAGCGAGCTTCAATGATGCCTATTGCTACTTTACTACAGAAGGCGAATTGTTTTTAAAAAACCTTCACATTTCGGAGTATTCTCACGGTTCTTACGCCAATCATGATCCTTTACGGGAACGCAAATTGCTGCTTCAAAAGAAAGAATTGCATAAACTACAGACAAAGATCAAGGAAAGAGGTTTTACCATCGTCCCCCTACAGCTGTTTATCAATCAAAAGGGGTTAGCCAAAATCGAAATAGGACTGGCGAAAGGGAAAAAGCTCTATGACAAGCGGGAAAGTATCAAGAAAAAGGATACCGAAAGGCAAATGAAACGGGAACTGAAGCGGTATTAAACAAAAAGAAACCAATTATGACCAAAAAAGCACAGATCGACTCCATTTTTATCCTATTTCTCCTGTTTCTTTTCAGTTGTAGCGGAGGATCTGCCGATCATCAGCCTTTCAGCAATAAATCCGATCAGTCGGATTCGATCTTCCGCGATCAAAGTACTTATGCTGTTGTAAGCAATAAATCCAATCGGCCCAAAACATTCCGCGTAGCCGGTAACATTCGGTTGATACTTGATTCCCTATCCTCAGTAAAAGTAATGGACAGCCTAAGAAATGGAACGCAACTCCTTCTGGTAGACGGGAAAGGACGCCTTACTGTTGATCACCATGAAACCCCGATCATTATATACACGGGTATGATGAAGCTCCATACCCGGAATGCAGATTTTTATTTCAATGCTTACAGCAACAGCCCGGGCCAATCCCTCAAGGTCTTTAAGGGGCAATTAATCGCGACCAAATCATATGAAAGCGATTTCCCCAATACAGATACATTACAAAGAGGTGAAATGATCCTCATCAACAGGGATATTGACCTGATGGAAAAGGAGACCTTCGATACGGCAAACGCTCGGCGATAGGCCGGCGTTTTCCACTACCTTTACAAAAAATAAGTAACCATGAAGAAAACTTTTGTTTGGCTTTCGGCTGCTCTGATCAGCTGCTTTGTCGTGTCTTGCGATACGTTACAACCCATAACCGGGGGGATGGGCGCTCCCTCCGGGACCATCGGGAATGCCTCCACTCCCACCGGTAGCGAAATCACCTCTGCCCTGAAACAAGTTCTGGATATGGGCATTAAACAAGGGGTAAAACAGGTCTCACAGAAAGACGGATTTTTCAAAAATGCACTTATCAAGATTCTTTTCCCACCCCAGGCTCAAAAAGTAGAACAAACGCTCAGGCAGATTGGTCTGGGTAGTATTTGCGACCAGTTCATTCTTTCCGTCAACCGGGCGGCAGAAAATGCGTCTAAAGAGGCGCTTCCTATTTTTGTCAATGCATTAAAGGGGATGAGCTTCAGCGACGCCAGCCAAATTCTGTTAGGTTCCGATACTGCGGCCACGCATTATTTCAGAACTAAAACCACGAACGAGCTGGCCGGGAAATTTCAACCGGTGATCAGCCAGAGTTTGCATCAGGTGGATGCCACAAAATATTGGGGAACCATCACATCTCAATATAATAAACTGCCCCTGGTACAACCCATCAACACCGATTTAAGCGCCTATGTTACCCAAAAAGCCATTGACGGCCTGTTTAAAATGGTAGCCCAAAAGGAAATTCAGGTAAGAGATCATATTGCCGGAAGAAGTACGCCACTGCTGAAGAAGGTATTCGGATATGCAGACAGAGAGCGATAGTACAAGTAGTTGCTCATAAAATCACCTTAGTAAATAAATAAAAGCTGTAGTTTCTTCCTCACTCATCATTGCTATAGCCGCTTATTTATTTTGTCGGGAGTTCTTATGGAATATATATTTTATGCTTAGCATACCCATCACTTTCTTTTTGCATATAGTCAATAGCAGTCACTACATAAATATAAGGAATTCCTTTTTTTAAACTTTGCGGGTCCTGATACGTTTTTTCTCCATTATGAGTGATATAAAGTATATGTGCAGGGTTATTTATATTAACGCCTTCACTAGCCTTAAATCGGTAAATCACATAATTATACTTCCTATCAAACGGGTCCAGAGCATCCGGCATTTCCCATTCTAAGGTCCTATACGCACCATTTCCTTTCACTTTCAGATTTACAGGAGAAGGTACGTCGATCGAATCCTTCCATTCCATTACCGGCTGGAGAGCCGGATATGGGTATAAGCTTTTAAGCGTGTCTATGAATCCTGAATAATTATCAACGATAGATCTTGCACTAAAGAAAACTTCTCCTGAAACATTTTTCGTTTTCCTGTTCAGCCTCACTTCATCACCTATCTCTGACGCAGGGCCTTTCCAGGAAGGACTCATCATTTTATTAGAATATTGACCGATATATAATTGTCTTCCATTCATTACTGTAGACCACCATTTTACTAACGTTTTATAATCAGCTGCTTTATTACCGATCTTCCAGTAAAGCTGCGGAATAACATAATCGACTGTCTTATTTTTAAGCCAGTTTAAAGGATCACAATAAATTTCATCATAAGAATCATAACCATGAGTACCCGCATACTTATTTTCTACAATTCCAAACGGACTTACGCCAAATTTCACACCCGGCTTAATTAGATTAATCGCTTTATATACTGCGGCGATCATATGGTTTACATTATTTCTTCGCCAGTCATCAATACTCGTAAAGTTATCTTTATACTTTTCAAAAGTAGCAGAATCTTCATTTGTGATATGAGGGTTATAAGGATAAAAATAATCATCGAAATGAATGCCGTCTATATCATATCTTTGTACTACATCCATAACTATTTTTACAATGTAACGGGTAACCTGTGGCAAGCCAGGATTTAACATTTTGTATTTCCCAAAATCCAATATCCAGTCAGGATGGGTTTGGGTGATATGGCCGGCAGCTGTTTCGTAATCTCCTACTTCCTTTATCGCCCGGTAGGGATTGAACCAGGCCTGTAGTTCCATTCCTCTTGCATGAGCCTCTTTAATGGCAAAGGCCAACGGATCGAAAAAAGGATCAGGCGCTCTTCCCTGTTTTCCAGTTAACCAATAGGACCAAGGCTCATAGGAAGATTGATATAATGCATCGCATTCTGTTCTCACCTGGAAGAAAACCGTATTTATTCCGGCTTCCTGAAATTTATTAAAAATGTGGACCAGCGCTGCAATTTGTTCTCCGCTTGTTTTCAAACTTGAATCCGGCCAGTCTATGTTATTTACCGTGGCAATCCAGGCGCTTCTTACTTCTCTTTTGGGAAAGACCGATTGTGCATTTAAAGGAAGATAAAATAAGAAAATTAAGAAAAAAGCATACAGGGGTTTAGACATAATACGAAATTGCTTAATTGCTTAAAAGTGCTAAAAGTGCCGGAGCATAAAGCATATCCGGCACTTCTGATTTAATTTTATAACGGCCTTTTTCACCAACCCGGATTCTGCTCCAGTACAACTCCGTGGTCTTTATATAGCTTTATCTGATCGAGCGGTAATGGAGCTAAATATACCTTGGGATCATCAAAAATCCTTTGGGTTTCAGCTTTAGGTGCAGGAATAATATAGCCTTCCGGTGCATTATCTTCAATTGTTACTGTTAAAGTTTGAGGATAATCTGCCCTTCGTATCCATGCCCCTCTGTTAATATCAGGATTTGCTTTTGTATCTGTATATTTCAATTTCTTCCATCTGCGAAGATCATCCAGTCTAAAGCCTTCCATCATCAGCTCTGTTCTTCTCGCCCTGCGTATCTCCCATATAATTGATGGAACAGTAGGATCTCTTTTGGGGTCGTCATAAACCACACCATTAACGGCAGGTTTGCCTGCTATTATTTCAAGATGAGGCAAATTAATTCCTTTACGGTCCCTTAATTTGTTGATCGATTTATCCAGATCGGCCTGTGTTAAATTACCTAACTCTGCAGCCGCTTCTGCATAATTCAATAATACTTCACCATAGCGTATCACCGGTGCATCAGTCGGATTCAAATCCGAATTTCCAATGGTTTCATCCTTAATGGCTTCATTAAAGAATTTAAGCACGCAATATCCCGAGGTAGAATAATTGGATTCTACCCCATTAAGA